>NZ_JAYESK010000005.1:0-395546 GCF_034720455.1 Pseudarthrobacter sp. C1
GGGCGGATTCGTTCCACCGCGTCCTCGTGGACCCGCGGGACGGGGCGCCGCTGGAAATCGGCCGCACCAGCTACCGGGTCACCAAAGCCATGCGGAACTGGCTCAGGCTAAGGGACGGCAAATGCCCCTTCCCCGGCTGCAACAACCACTCCCTCGACAACGAAGCCGACCACCTCCTCGCCTGGCACAACGGCGGCACCACAGGAGTCTCGAACCTCGGCCAGCCCTGCCCGAAACACCACAAACTCCGCCACACCAGCGGCTGGAAACCCACCCCCGCCNGAAGCCGACCACCTCCTCGCCTGGCACAACGGCGGCACCACAGGAGTCTCGAACCTCGGCCAGCCCTGCCCGAAACACCACAAACTCCGCCACACCAGCAGCTGGAAACCCACCCCCGCCGCCACAACCGCACCACCCGGCTGGACCTCACCCACCGGCCGCCACTACACAAGCGAACACCAGGACTGGGAACCACCCCAGTGGCCGGATCGGGCTGCGGAAGTGAAACGCCTGGAAGGATCAATCGCAGGCTGTACGGACTTCGCCTACACCGGGCTCTCCCCCGGCGAAGAAGCCCTCGAGCAGTTCCTGCACGCCCGCGACGGATGAACGTTGGTTGGGCTTCCGCTCAGGAGCCGGCAATTCCGTCCAGCCGGTACCGCAGCTCCACGATTCCCCTGCCCATGGTGCGCGAGGCCACCAACTCGAGTGGCGGCGTCGGGCCTGCCAGCGGAAGCAGCCGCTTGCCATCCCCCAGTACCACCGGGATGACGGAGAGGATAAGTTCGTCGAGCAGTCCGGCCGAAGCGAACTGGGCGGCGAGGTTCCCGCCGCCCACCACCCAGATGTTCTTGCCGCCGGTGGCCCGTTCGAAGTCTGCGAGGAACTCGGTGACTTCGCCGCGGACGAAGGTGATGTCGGAACCTGCCGGAGCCGTGTACTCATGCCGGGTGAACACGTAGGAGGGTGTGCCCGGGTAAGGCCAGTTGCCCGGCTCGTGTTCCAGGAGCCAGGCGTAGGTTCCGCCGCCCATGACGATGCAGCCGACATCTGCCATGAACGACTCGTAGCTTTCCTTGCCGCCCTCAAAACCGTCGAACTGCAGCAGCCAGCCCAGGTCATCGGTGGGCGTGGCAATAAAGCCGTCCAGGGACGCGGCGACGAAGTACTGGATACGTGGCATGGAGCCAGCCTAGCCAACGGCATCAGCGCCTGCCAGAGGCAGGTCAGCCGGAAAAGTACGGAATGATCAGGTACAGCCCGAAGAGCACTGCCAGGCCGCACAGGCCGAAGCAGACGTATGCGAACGCACGCTTGGTTCCTGGGGACACCTGCTGCGGGTCACCGGCGATGGCGGTCAGCCTGACGCCCAGGGAGTAGAGGACCACCACAGTCACAGCGGCCGCCAGGGTGGCACCGGCTACGGTCAGCAGTTCCAACCACTTCATCGTTGGGCATCCTTCGTGTCGACGGCTTCGGCTTCCGCCTGGGTGCCGGCTTCGGTTTTGTTAGTGGGCTGGGTGTTTGGCTCGGCCTGGGCGTTTGCCTTGGATTTGGCGCGCGCACGGGCACGTGCCAGGGCCTTCTTCTTGGCAAAACGGACGGCTTGTCCGGCTTCTTCCACCTCGATGGCGTTGTGATGGCCGACGGCGGACTTGCGTGAGTAGAAGAACATCAGCAGCACGGCTGCGGTGCCGGCAACGGCGGCAATCAAAACGCCAACCACGCCAGTCTTGACCAGGAGGGCGGTCAATGCCCCCACAATTCCGGCGGCGGGAAGGGTGAACAGCCAGCCCAGCGCGATCTTGCCCACCATGTTCCAGCGCACGCTGGTTCCCTTGCGGCCCATGCCGGAGCCGATGACGGAACCGGAAGCAACCTGGGTGGTGGAGAGCGCAAAGCCGAGGTGTGAGGACGCAAGGATGGCAGACGCCGTGCTGGTCTCGGCCGCGAAGCCCTGGGCGGGCTTAACCTCGGTGAGACCGGCACCCATGGTGCGGATGATGCGCCACCCGCCGGCGTACGTGCCGATGGCGATGGCCAGGGCGCAGGCTGCAATAACCCAGAACTGGGGTCCTGAGCCGGCCTCCTGGGTTCCGGCGGCAATCAGGACCAGCGTGATGATGCCCATGGTCTTCTGGGCGTCATTGGTGCCGTGGGCCAGTGCAACCAGGCTGGACGTGAAGATCTGGCCGGTCCGGAAGCCGCCGCGCTTCTGGGTGAGCTTGCTGCCGGTCTCGGGATCGTGGCGCGAGGTCAGCGCGTAGGCGAGGCGCGTGCAGATGTAGGCAACGACGCCGGCAATAAGCGGTGCGAAGATCGCCGGGAGGATGACCTTCTGGAGGAGGCCTTCAAGGTTGATGGAGTTGAAGCCGATGCCGGCAATGGCTGCACCGATGAGCCCGCCGAACAAGGCATGCGAAGAACTTGAGGGAAGGCCTTTTAGCCAGGTGATCATGTTCCAAAGGATGGCACCCATGAGTCCGGCAAAGATGATGTCCGGCGTGATCTGGACGCCGTCCGATCCCTCACGGATGATTCCGCCGGACACCGTTTTGGCCACCTCCGTGGAAAGGAATGCGCCCACGAGGTTCAGGATGGCTGCCAGCGCCACCGCGGTTTTTGGTTTGATGGCGCCGGTTGCGATGGGCGTGGCCATGGCATTCGCGGTGTCGTGGAAACCGTTAGTGAAATCGAAAAATAGTGCCAGTGCGATAACCAGCGCCACCATGAAGGTGATATCCACCTGTTGCCCAATCTGCAGAGTCGACGTCCAGCAGTTTCTTTTCCGCCGGCTGCCCTGCACAGATAATTCACCAGCTGTTCGCTTGGAATGACTTGTGGCGGTAACCAGACCGGCGTGAAACCTTATCGATCGTACGCGTACCCAACAACAGGTCAAAACAACGGCTGTCCGAGAAACGACCGTATCCGCTCCAGTTCCATGGGCGAGATGCCGCGTCTCGGATCGGGGGAAACGGCCAGGATGCGCCGGCCGAGGAGCCTGGCCCAGGCCTGGGCCGCCGCCTCGAATGCCAACTGGTCGTCGATCCAGGCAACAGCCTCAGGGCTGGCGGCTTCCACGTCCTCCTGGATGGCGCGAAGCTTCCACCAGCCCTCCCCCGCGGCTGTCCCGCCTGAAGTCAGGTAAGGCCACCGTGCCCCGTCCAGGCCGATGGCCGGGCACAGGTACTGCGGGGCAAGTTCCTCCCAGCTGGTGAGCCAGACGCAGCGCACCCCCGGCATCGCGGCAATGCCGTTCAGCCCGTCCACGAGTTCCGGCGCATAGGCCACGGGCAGGAGGCCCGCATCGGCGTACTTCCAGCCGGATCCCCAAGCGCTGGCTCCGGTTGGCCCGAACGGACAAACGACGCCGTCGACGTCGAGATAGAGCGTGCGGGTCATTCCTGATCCGAACCGGGAACCTAGCCCTGCCGGAGGCCCGGTGGCCTGGCAGTGGCGGGCCGCTCATGTTCCGGGCCGGTGAATCTGACGTCTGGCTCCACGCCTACATCCTCGCACCGGCCCGGATTCTCCTCAATGACCCGGGGCTGCTGGGCCTGGGCGAGGACCGTTCAGCGCGCCTGCTTCCCGGCCCGAAAGAAGCTACCGTCCTAGGGTGTTCCCGTGGCAACTTGGGGGTTGTTGACGTTGACCAGCCAGGCCACACCGAACCGGTCGGTGCACATGCCGAAGATGTCACCCCAGGGCGCCTGCTCCATGGGAACGGTCACCGTTCCGCCATCGCCACTGAGTTTCTCGTAGTACCCGCGCAGTTCCGCTTCATCGTCACCGCTGAGCGAGATCGAAATGGATGATCCCGGCGCGTACCCCATGCTGTTCGGCGTGTCCGCCCCCATCAGCACCATCCCCTGGGTGGTGGTCAGCATGCCGTGCATAATCTTGTCCGATTCGGCCGGATCGTCGCTGGCCTGGAACTCGCCGAAAGTGCTGAGGGCCAGGTCACCGCCGAAGACCGCCTGGTAGAAGGTCATCGCCTCGCGGGCGTTGTCGCGGAAGCTGATGTAGGGGTTGAGAGTGGTCGGCATGGTGGATCTCCTTGAATGGGGACGGAACATGGTGGAACCAGACAACATCCTGCCTCAAACGAAGGGCGGGTGGTAGGGGATGCCGAACGGTGGTGCGCAAGGGACCGCCTGGGCCGTAGGCTCAGGGTCATGGCCAGATACTTTGACGTTCACCCCCAGGACCCCCAGCCCCGCGCCATCACCCAGGCAGTCAAGATAGTGCTCGACGGCGGGCTGATCGCCTATCCCACGGACTCCTGCTACGCGCTGGGCGCGCAGATAGGCAACAGGGACGCCCTGGACCGGATCAGGACCATCCGCCGGCTGGACGACAAGCACCACTTCACGCTGGTCTGCCGTGACTTCGCGCAGCTGGGCCAGTTTGTGCACATCGGGAACGATGTCTTTCGCAGCATCAAGGCCGTAACCCCGGGCGGCTATACCTTCATCCTGCCGGCCACCAAGGAGGTTCCGAAGCGCCTGCTGCATCCGAAGAAGAAAACGGTTGGCGTGAGGATTCCGGACAACCGGGTGGTTCAGGCACTGCTCGCGGAGCTCGGTGAGCCGTTGCTTTCGAGCACCCTGCTGCTCCCTGACGAGGAGGACCCGCTGACCCAGGGGTGGGAGATCAAGGAGCGCCTGGACCACCAGGTGGACGCCGTAATCGACGCGGGCGACTGCGGATCAGAACCCACCACAGTGGTGGACTTTTCCAGCGGCGTGGCGGAGGTTGTCCGGCGCGGTACCGGGGATCCGTCCCGGTTCGAATAGCTGCTGGCAAAGTGCGCGCGGGTAAGGACTTGGGGCGACGGCGGAGGCTGCCTTCCGCTTCCGCTACTCCTGCTTGCGCGCCCGGCTTGGCTGCACCCTGGGCGGCTCGCCCGGCATCTTGGGGTAGTCCGGCGGGAACGGAAGCTCGCCCAGCCCGGCCTTGAGGTCACGCTGCCACCACTCAAGGAGCGTGTCGATGGTTCCGGGGTTCCTGCCCATGTCCGCCCAGGGGTCACCGAGCGTCTTGAGCCGGTCCGGGACGGTGAGGACGGTGAAGTTCTTCGGATCCACGTTTTCCAGTTCATCCCAGGTGATCGGGCAGGACACCGGGGCGTGGGGCAGCGGCCGGGGGCTGTAGGCGCCGGCGATGGTGCGGTCCCGGTTGGCTTGGTTGAAGTCCACGAATACCCGCTCGCCGCGTTCTTCCTTCCACCAGGCGGTGGTGACCTTTTCCGGCATCCGGCGCTCCAGTTCCCGGGCCGCAGCGATGACAGCGTGCCGGACGTCAAGGAATTCCCGCGTGGGCTCCACTGGCGCGTAAACGTGCAGTCCACGGTTCCCCGAGGTCTTGATGAAGCAGTCTAGGCCCGCCTCGGCCAGGACCTCCTTCAGCGCCAGCGCGGCAGGGATGGCGTCGTCGAAATCGGTTCCCGGCTGGGGGTCGAGGTCGATGCGCAGCTGGTCGGGATTGTCCGTGTTTTCCGCACGGGAGGGCCAGGGGTGGAAAACGATGGTGTTCATCTGCACCGCCCATACGGCCGCTGCGGGTTCATCAAGGATCAGCATGGGATGGGAGCGTGCGCTCGGAAAGACCACCTTGGTGGACCGGACGAACGCCGGCGCACCTTTCGGCGGGTTCTTGGAGAAGAACATCTCGCCGTCGATGGTGCCCGAGAACCTCTGCAGGGCCACAGGCCTGCCACCGTTGGCAGCGATGAACGCTTCCCCTACATCGCAGATGTACTTCGCCAGGTCGAGTTTGGTGATTCCCGGCTCAGGCCAAATGACCCGGCTGGGGCTCGAAATGCGCATTTCCCGCTCGCCGTTCGGCCCCTGGACTGTGATGGTGGTCTGTTCGCTCGCCATGGGGACAACGTACACCCCTGCAACAGGAGGCCGGCAGATTTTGGCGGCCGGTCCGGCATGATGGACGCATGTCAGCTTCTGAAACCGCCCTCAGCATCCCGGTGGGCGAAGTCATGGTCTCCGGCACCTACGCGTGCCCTGACAGCCCGTCCGCCACGGTGGTGCTGGCGCACGGTGCGGGTGCGGGCATGGAGCATCCCTTCCTGCGCGGGTTCACCGACGCACTGAACTCCCTCGGCCTCGCCACCCTCCGCTTCAACTTCCCCTACCGGGAGGCCGGCAGGAAGTTCCCGGACCGCCCACCCACAGCGATCGCAGCCTGGCGGGCAGCCATGGATGCGGCGGCAGGCAAGGCGGCGGAACATGGCGCCACCGGCCGCATCTGGGCGGCGGGCAAATCCTTCGGCGGACGGATGGCCTCGATGGCCGTGGCGGACGGGATGGACGCTGCAGGACTGGTCTACCTGGGGTATCCCCTGCATCCGCCGGGAAAGCCCGACAAAGTCCGGGACGAACACCTCTACGGCATCACTTCACCGATGCTGTTCCTGCAGGGCAGCCGCGACACGTTCGCTACTCCCGGCATCCTGGAGGACGTGGTGCGCCGGATAGGACCCTCAGCTGTCCTGCAGTGGGTGGAGGGCGGCGACCATTCGTTTGCGGTGGCCGGCGTGAAGCGTTCAGCCGCGGAAGTGGGCGCGTCCCTTGCCGAGCCGGTGGCTGGCTTCATCCGCGCCTCCGGCTGATTCGCAGCGGCCTTTGACGGGGCCGCTGCCCGGAACCAGGCGCCAGGGAGTCCGGGTGTCAGGCGGCTTCCTCGTGCCACCAGCCTTCCCAGGCTGCGGAACTGAGCTGGCCTTCAGGGAATTCGGTTTGTCCGCTGCCGCCGCCGTGTGACCGGCTGTCATCACTGCGCCGGCCGTCGAGCAAGAGGTTAAGGCTGGTGAAGAGAAACATCTTTACGTCCTTCCGTTTCCTGTTGAGGACAACACTGTCCAAGTGGAAACGAGCCTATGCCGTGCATGTTTCAGCGCGTCGACGGTACGTAACGGGCGTGTATCGGAGATCTCACGCGGGGCCGCGGGCCCGGGGAGGCGAACGCGGCAGCGGGCTATTTCCGCTGCTTGGTCCGTGCGGTGGCCGGTGCGGTCCAGGGATCTTCCGGCCACGGATGCTTGGGATAGCGCCCCCTCATCTCGGCGCGGACCTGTGCGTAGGGTCCGGACCAGAAGGATGTCAGGTCGTCGGTGACGGCGAGCGGCCGCCGGGCCGGTGACAACAGGTGGAACAGGACCGGCACCCGGCCATGGACCAGGCGGGGCGTCTCTGCCAGCCCAAAGCACTCCTGGAGTTTGACGGCAACCACGGGCCGTTCCGTCCCCGCTGAAGGTTCCGGATACTCAATCCGCACCCTGGAGCCGCTGGGGACCTCCAGCCATTCCGGGGCGAGCTCATCCATCCTGGCTGCCTCCGGCCAGGGAAGCAGCCGCCGGAGGGGCCCGGTGAGGTCAATGGTGTTGGCGTCCGCGCCCCCCGCAAGCGCCTCGAGCTCGGGTCCCAGCCAGTCCTGCAGCCGGACAAGGAGCCCGGCCTCCGACACGTCCGGCCACGGTCCGCCCAGCTCACGGTGCAGGAAGGCGAGGCGGCTGCGCAAGGATGCTGCCGGCGTCGACCATTTGAGGACGGAAAGTCCGTCCTTCTGCAGCACTGCTGCTACCGCAGCCCTCCCCTCCGCGGGCGACGGACGCACGGGAGTGGACGCGAGCCCAATGGCGCCCAATCGCCGGACCCTGCGGGCGGTGACGCGGCCCTGCGTGAAGGCCGCCTCAACAGCCTCAGCCAGAAGGTGTGACGCCGCCGCCTCGGCAAGGCCGGCCGAGAGCGGAGCCGCGGCGCGGATCACGGCACCGGTGCCGGCGGAGTCCCTGCCTTCGGCGCGGGACACCTCGGCAACGGCCAGCCATTCCTGCCCTGCCAAGCTGCTTCCGGCCGGCAAGCCTGCCCGGGTCCCGGATGACAGCAGATAGCGCTCCGGCCCGTCGCCGGGGACCCTGCGTGCCACACGGTCGGGAAAAGCGAGGGCGACGACGGCGCCCACCACCTCAGTGCCGCCGGTGAGGGCAGGAAGCGCGGGAGCTTCGGACAGCGGGCCTGCCTGCCCGGCCAGCGCCTGGAGGCGGCGGCTCTCCTCCGTCCAACGCCGCCCGGCCGGCCCGCTGTCACTGCGCAACTGGGACATGAGCCGCACCAGGTCTGCGCCGGGAGCGCGGCCATCACCTGCCACGGCAGCCACAACCTCAGCCGCCGCCCTGGAGCCGGCCGCTGCCGCGCCGTCGAGCAGGGCACGGGCCAGCCGCGGATCGGCGGGAATGCCGGCGAGGGTCCTGCCTGCGCGGGTGGCCTGGCCGCTGCCGGACACGGCCCCGAGCTCCGCCAGAACTTCCATCGCATCATCCATGGCCTGCTGCGGCGGCGCGTCAGGCAAGGGGAGGCCCTTCCCCCTTGGGGACCCCCAGCACGCCATCAGCAGGGCGGCGCCCGTCAGGTCCGCCACGTTGATTTCCGGGGTCACGTGGGCCGGCGCGGCGCCAAAGGCTTGCTGGCTGTAGCAGCGGACTACGGTCCCCGGCCCCTGGCGGGCTGCCCGCCCGGCACGCTGGTCCGCCGAGGCCCGGGAGCAGGAGACTGTGACCAGTCCGTTCATCCCGCGGGCAGCGTCACGCCGCGGCTCACGGGCAAGCCCTGAATCCACCACCAGCCGGACGCCGGGGACGGTCAGTGAGGACTCGGCGAGGTCTGTGGAGACGATGATCCTGGCGTTGTCGCCCGGGCGACGGCCGGATACCGCGCGGTCCTGTTCCGCCGGCGCTGCCTGGCCATGGAGTTCCAGCACGTCCGTCCCTGGGCCAAGCAGGCTGCGGAGCCTCGCCGCGACCTGGGAAACCTCCCTCGCCCCGGGGAGGAAGACCAGGGCATCTGCGGCGCTGTTCTGTGCCAGTTCACGCCGGTGGGCTTCCGCGGCCGTCCCGGCCACGAACTCCAGGAACGCGGGCGTTACTCCCCGGCCGTCCAGCCTGGCGGCGGGAGCCGGCCGCCACTCTATGCCCAAGGGATGGAGCGCGGAAGGGCAGTCAACGACGGGTGCCGGCCCGCCGCCGTCGTGGTCTCCCAGCAGGGCGGCAAACCGGGGCGCATCGAGGGTGGCGGACATTGCGACGACGGCCAGGTCGCCGCGCAGCTGGCGGACTTCAGCGAGCATGCCGACGAGCAGATCCGTTTCCAGCCCGCGTTCGTGGACCTCGTCCAGGACCACTGCGCCGGCCGTGGGGAGGTCCGGAGCGGCCAGCAGGCGGCGCAGCAGGATGCCGGGCGTGACGAACTCGATGAGGGTTTCGGGTCCTGCCTGGCGTTCGCCGCGGACGGTGTACCCGATGCGGCTTCCCAGCCGGCTGCCGTCCAGGGCGGACAGCCTGCGGGCGGCGGCACGGGCGGCGACGCGGCGGGGCTGGGTCACGACCACCCGGCCCGGCTGGCCGGTGGCGGACGCAAGGAGGTTTGCGAGGCGCGGCGGCACCAGGGTGGTCTTGCCTGTTCCGGGCGGCGCCTGCACTACTGCCGTTCCTCCGGCACCTGCTGTTCCTCCGGCACCGCTGCGGCCCAGGGCTTCAGCCAAAGCCGCGAGCGAGTCAGCGAAGGGCAGTCCGGCGCCGATGGCCGCCAGGTTGAAGGCCTTGCCGGCTGGCGGCACCTTCAGGCCGCTCGGAGAAGTCATCCCTCCATTTTGCCCGGAACTTCGCTGCCGCCGTGACGGAGGCCCGGCCTGACACCGGGATCAGGGCTTTCCCGTACCTTTGGTCCTACCCCTGGAATCTTTGGCGGCTTCGGGCAGTCCCGGTCCCTGGGGTGCGGATTCGGGCGCCGGGGCGGCGGCGGGCGATTCCGGTTGGGGCGGGACGGGCTGCGACTGCGTGGCGGAAGCGTCCGTGGTGGGGGTTTCGGCTGCGACAGCCGTTGCTTTGGCTGCGGAAGCCGCAGCGGCCTGGGCTTCGATGTGGCGGGTGATCTCGGCCCGGACCGACGACAATGCGGCTTCGATGCCACGGTACCTGGACGCCGAGACCAGGCCCCCTGCGGCGGCAGCCTCCAGGTCATTTTCGAGCGCGTCCAAGGCAGCGAGGGCGCCGTCCAGCCTGTTCTCCGCGGCGGCCTGGCTCACGTTGAGCACGCGGATCTGCAAGCCCTGAAGGGTTGCCTCATCCGAGTCGGAGCCGCGAAGACCTGCGGAGGCAAGGAATGCTCCGGCCACCAGGGCGGCAGCTGCGAGTACGGCGGCCAGCGCGGGCCAAACCGTCCGCCGCTGGGGCTTCGGGAGAGCCTTCCCCGAGTTGCGGGGCCCTGGAATCTCAGGCGGCATGCTTGCCCTGCAGGGGCAGGACTGCGGCCGGCCGGGGGTACAGGACCGTCACGGCAGTGGTTTCGATTGCGTCAATTGCCGGTGCAGGGACAGCCGCTGCTAGTGTCAGGGCCGCAGCAGGTGATGCTTCAGGACCTGCTGCCAGGGGTACCGGCGTTGTCCGGGGGGCATTCCGGAGAACCCGGCGCACGGCTGCACGAAGTACTGCGGCGAGCAGCTGGCCCAGACCCACGCCCAAGAGCACGTGACCGGCGAGGTACTGGGCGCCATGACCTGCAGCACCGAATGGCGCGCTGGCCGCCAGCGCTGCTCCGGCGGCGGCCACCAGGGACCAGATGGCACCAATAACTGCACTCATGTGTTCGACCTGCTCCCGCTTCTCCGACTAATCAGCAAGCTTACTACTAATGGTCAGCAAGCTTACTACCCGATCCGGACTACGCAAGGGAGAGTGTGCGGCGTGGTGCGTTGAGGGAGCGCCACAAAAAGGAACTGCAGTCCCTACTGCCGCAGGTCGAGGGCCGCCAGGAGCCGCCGGACCGAGCCGCCCAGGTTCCACTCGCTGGCGAGGCGCTCCAGTTCGGTGCGCGGCTCCCCCGCAACGGGGCTTAGCTTGGCCCCAGCCTGTTCGGGGCTGGGCAGGTCCAGGTCCCGCACGAGCCTGACGACGGCGGGGGCAACCGAGAGGTAGTCCGCGGCGGCGGCCAACCTGGCCCGCACCGGTGCGGACAGTCCGCTGCCGGAATGCCCGGCCGCTTCCAGGAGCCCCTCCAGGGTGCCGTGCTTGAGCAGCAGCGACGCTGCCGTCTTTTCGCCGATACCCGCGACGCCCGGCAACCCGTCCGAGGCGTCGCCGCGCAGGGTCGCATAGTCGGCGTACTGCCGGGGCAGCACCCGGTACTTGGCCACCACCACTTCTTCGGTGATGACTTCGAGGTTCTTCATGCCGCGGGCGGTGTAGATCACCCGGACCTGACGTTCGTCGTCGCAGACCTGGAAGAGGTCACGGTCTCCGGTCACCACGTCCACGGGCAGGTCCGCGTGGCTCGCGTAGGTGCCCACGACGTCGTCGGCCTCGTGGTCAGGCGCGCCCACGATGGCGATGCCGGCGAGCCCAAGAATCCGGCGGATCATCGGAAGCTGCGCCTCCAGCGCATCCGGAACCACCTCGACGTCCGGTGCGCCCGCGACGGCCTCCGCCACCCGGTGCGCCTTGTAGGTGGGGAGAAGGTCCACCCTCCATTGCGGGCGCCAGTCATCGTCCCAGCAGGCGATCAGGTGCGTTGCCTGATAATCAGTGGTCAGTCGCGCAATCATGTCCAGCAGTCCCCGGACGGCGTTGACCGGTGTGCCGTCCCCGCGCCGGATCGTATCCGGCATTCCGTAGAAGGCGCGGAAGTACAGCGAGGCAGTGTCCAGCAGCATCAGGCGGTCAGGCATACTCCGATCCTCACACGGATCAGCCCTGCGCGGCCATCAGCCCGGGCCACGATTCCGAGGTTCTCCATGCCCGGCGTCCACGACCGGGCACCCATCCCGTGCTGTAACTAGGAGGCCCAGTCGGAGTCTCCGAACGCGCGTCCGCGGAAGTGCGCACGCAGGTACTCCCCCACCACAGCGGCTCCGAGGTCCCCGGTCTCGGGGGCCACCACCCGGCCGTCCACCCGGCGCACCATGCGCTGCACGAACCGTTCCAGGCTGGGGTCGTTGCCCAGCCTGAAGAACGTGGCCTGCGTGCCGGCACGGCCCAGCCGGTCCAGTTCCGCCACCGTCACCCGGATGGTCTCCGGGTCCGGTGGCCAGCAGAACCACGGTTCGCCTTCCGCAAGCAGGTGGGCGGTGGGCTCGCCGTCGGTCACCACCAGGAGGACGGGCTGCATGGAGGGATGCTTGCGGAAGAACCGGCCGGCCAGCAGCAATCCGTGGTGCAGGTTTGTTCCTTGTTCACGCCGGGGAGGCATGGCCGTGAGCGCGCCTATATCCATCGCCTGGGCACAGCGGCCGAACGTGATCAGCTCCAGCCTGTCCCCGCGGAAGCGCGTGGACACGAGGTGGTGCAGCGCCAGGGCAGTGCGCTTCATGGGCACCCACCGCCCCTCGGCGGCCATCGAGAATGAAACGTCCACAAGGAGGACGACGGCGGCCTGGGTGCGGGCCTCTGTCTCGCTCACCTCGATGTCCGCGGGGGTGAGGCGGAGTCCGGCGCCCGGGGTCCCGCCGTCGGCCGCGGTACGGCTGATCGCGTTGGTCAGCGTGCGCGTGACGTCCCAGGGCTCGGCGTCCCCGAACTCCCATTGGCGGCTGGAGCCGGTCTGCTCGCCGGCAGCTCCCGCCACGCGGGTGTCCCTGCGCCCCTGCCTGCCGGACAACTGTTTCGCGGTATCCCGCAGGAGTGACTTCCCGAGCCGCCGCATGGCCTGGGGCGAAAGCCGAAGGTCCCCGTCCGCGCCACGGCGCAGGTACCCGCCGTCCTGCATGGCCCGCTCGATCTCCGCCAGCGTGCGTGCGGTGACGGCCGCGTTCTGACCAAGCTGGCGGGCCAGGGCATCCAGGTCCAGGTCACCGAGGGTTGATCCGTTGTAGGACTGGGAAAGCTGCTCGGCGAGTTCGTCCAGTTCCGCGATGTCCTGGAGGACGCCGGTGCCGTCGCCGAGGCCCAGCCCCTCCTGCCCCTCGAACCGCTCCGACCCGGTCCAGTCCTCTCCGGGACGCAGTGCCCGAAGGGTGTCGTCGAGCCGGTCGAGCTGGGCCATCAGTTCCGGCGACCCGAAAGCCTGTGCGGACAGGCGCATCAGTTCCTCCCGCTGCTCCGGCGACATGGACTGCAGGAGCCGCTGGGCCGCAGCTGCCCGCTTGGCCAGTGCGTCAATCAGCTCCTCCACGGACTGCGGATCTTCCGGGAAGTGGTGGCCGTGCCGCGCCATGAACTCCTGGAAGTCAGCCTCCGTGTCCTGCCCGCGGCGGTGTTTGTCCAGCAGCGTGTTCAGGTCCCGGAGCATACCGCTGACGGCTGCCCGGTCCTCTTCCGTGGCGTTCTCAAGCGCCTGCTTCATGCCGGCGAAGCGCTGGTCCAGGGCCTCGCGGCCCAGCAGGTCCTTGATCCGCTCGTAGGCTTCCCTGGCGGCGCCGGACTGCCAATCATAGGAAGCGAGCTCGTTGACGGCCGCCGCGGTGGATTGGGGCAGGTTCTGGAGCTGCATCTCCCGGAAGGCACGGTCCGTGTTGTCCATCATCGCGTCGCGGGCGAGTTGTTTGCGTTCCTCCAGGAGGGCGGTATCCAGGAGCTGCCTGACCTCGCTGAGGGTTCCGTCCAGCCGGTGCCTGCCAAGCAGTTCACTGCGGCGCTGCTGGACGCGCCGGGCGAGGTCGTCCAGGCCTTCCCGGCTCCGGCCGCCGCGCCGGAGGAATTCCTGCAGGGCGTGGCGGGGTGAGTAACCTGCCATCACGTCGTCGGCGACGGCGTCCAACGCCTCCGCCAGGTCGACTGGCGGGGCAAGGGGATCGGGTCCGCCCGTGTACCGGCCGTACCTGGCGGAGTGGTGGTGGATGTCCATGGTGCCCCTAGCCGTAGACCGTTTCCTCGTCGTCGGACTCCTTGGAGATCCGGCGGGCAAGGTAAAGGCCTTCCAGGGCGAGTTCGATCGCGGCGGCGCGCTCGCCCTTTGACTTTGCGCCGAGGCGGATGCCGATTTCGTCGTAAAGGCCCGATCCATTCAGGGACGGCAGGTTCTCCAGGAACTCCTGCGCCGTGACGTGCTCTCCGGTGGTGACTGTGGTGTGCCCGTCGAGCGCTGCCACGAGCGGGCCGAGATCGAGGCCCTGGTAGTGCGCGCGCACCGCCTCGGCAGTGGCTGTGCGCAGGAGGTGGTCAAGGACGGCTTGCTCGCGGCCTTCCTCACCCGACTCGAACTCGATCTTGCCGGTCAGGACTTCCACCGCTGTCCCAAGGTCCACTATCCGGGCCACAGCCTCGGCCTCGCCGCGCACACTCGCCCGGCGGAGCGCCGCGGCAGCCACTGTTTCGGCTCCCGCGATGGCGAACCGCGCCGAAACCCCCGAGGTCTGGTTGATCGCCGGGGATTGCCGCAGCGCGCGGGTGTAACGCGCCAGGATCTCAAGGATGACCGGCGGGACGTTGGCCACCAGCTGCCCCTCCTGCCGTATGACGGCCACCTCGTCGTCGAGCTCGATTGGGTAGTGCGTCCGGATCTCGGCGCCGAAGCGGTCCTTCAGCGGCGTGATGATCCGGCCCCGGTTGGTGTAGTCCTCCGGGTTGGCGGACGCGACCACCAGCACGTCCAGCGGCAGGCGGAGCACGTAGCCCCGGATCTGGATGTCGCGCTCCTCCATCACGTTCAGCATGGACACCTGGATCCGTTCCGCAAGGTCCGGCAGTTCGTTAATGGCGATGATGCCCCGGTTGGAACGCGGAACCAGGCCGTAGTGGATGGTCTCCGGATCCCCGAGGGGGCGGCCCTCCGCCACGCGCATCGGGTCCACGTCGCCAATCAGGTCAGCGACGGACGTGTCCGGCGTGGCCAGCTTCTCCACGTACCGCTCCGACCGGTGGCGCCACGCCACCCGCAGCCGGTCACCCTCGGTGAGGGCGAGGGCACGGTAGTGCTCGGTGATGGGCTCGAAGGGGTGTTCGTTCAGTTCCGAGCCCTCGATGACCGGCGACCATTCATCCAGCAACCCCGCCAGGGTGCGGAGGAGGCGGGTCTTGCCCTGCCCGCGCTCGCCGAGCAGCACCACGTCGTGGCCGGCAATCAGGGCGCGCTCCAGCTGGGGAATGACCGTGCGGCTGAACCCGTACAAACCTGGCCACGGATCCCTGCCGGCGGCGAGCGCGGCGAGGAGGTTGTCTCGGATTTCCTGGCGGAGGTCCTTGTGGGCGTGGCCGGCGGCGCGCAGCTCGCCAACTGTGAAGATATCGGGACGATCAGTCACCCCTCCACGGTAGCCCCCTCCCGTGCCGTGAATCGAGGACTTTCGCCAAACACCCGTTCCACGGCGGCTGCCCCTTCCCCCGGGAACCCGGGCGGGGCCGCGTCATGCCGGTGGACCGGACCGGGATGCGCCGCCCGTGGCCGCTGCTCTGAGGCCAATTTCATCCCGCGCTGCCGGTACTGTCCCACCAGCGGAGCACGCGAAGGCACCGCATGGTGGTCATGCGGCTGGGGCCCTGCGGTTCTGGCGGGAACCACTGCCTGCCCGGGTATGGCGCGTACCGCTTCCAGCTGCCGTCAGGATTCCGGGCCGCGCGGACCCTTTCCACGGCATCCGCGAGCCGGGGATCGGGCGCTGCTCCGCTCGCCCGGAAGTATTCGAGTCCCCGGAGGACATCGAAGTGCCATTGCGGCGGAAACGGGAACCGGGTGAATGCCCCGTCGGCCACCTCGCCGGTGGTGTGTGAGCGGTACAGGTGATGGGCCAGGAAGAATTCGCGTCCCTTCGCGGCTGCCGCCCGCACCTCGGCCGGTCCGCCGGACCGCCCGTAGGCATCGAGTGCCTCGAGGACGGTGATGCTGGTGTGGAAAGAACCGTGGCGGGAGCCTGTCCGCCTGGTCTGGCAGTTCCACCCGCCGTCGGGAAGCTGTTCCTGGAGCAGCCAGGACACGGCCGCGTCCAGCCGCGGCTCCCCGTAACGGAAGTAGGAGGCCAAGAGGACAAGCATTCCTACGACGCACGTGTCCGGGGGTCCGCGCCACAGGCTGGGTCCGCCGTCGTAATACCTGGCGCCGTCCCACAGGCAGTGGCAGCCGCGGACCGCCTGCGGGTTTTCCTCCGGAAGGCCCAGCCGGTGCAGGAGCAGAAGCGTGTAGGTGGTGGAAGTCCACTTGGGCAGGTAGAGCCCCTGGGACCAGGTGCCGGCCCCGTCCTGTTCGCCCAGGAGCCGGGCGCCCCACCCTTCCGTTGCCACGCGGCGGCGTTCGGTGAGGACCTCGTCGTCTCCGGCGCCGCGCAGGTCCTGCAGCACCTGCCACCTGATCGCCGGATCGCCCTCAAGCAGCCACGCCGTTACCCTTTCCAGAGTCCCTGCCACGCCAGCCACGCTAGTAGGTTGCGCAGGCAGTGCGGTAGGGCAGTTGGACCCCCGGGGCCTTCTTGCGCCAGCATTGGGGCAAGGGCGAAGGCCGCGAATGCACAGGGTGCTGAAGGTCGAGGGGGCTGCAGTGGACAGCGGGTATGCTGGCGGTGACGCCCCGGCCGTTTCGGTGGTGATCCCCACCCGGAACGACGCGGAAATGCTGAGGACGTGCCTGCACCTGCTCTCCCGGCAAACCAGGCCGGCCCACGAAATCATCGTGGTGGACAACGCCAGCAGCGACGACACGCCCGCCGTCTGCACCGCCGCCGGGGTACGCCGCATCCCCGTGGATCTGCAGGGCATTCCTGCCACGGCCGCCGCCGGCTTTGATGCGGCGGCAGGGGACATCATCGCCCGGCTGGACACGGACTCCAGGCCCCCGGCCGACTGGCTGGAACGGGTGGAGGCCGACCTGGCGGCGGCGGGCCCCATGACCCTTGTGACCGGGCCGGCCGATTTCTATGGCGGAAGCCCGTGGGTCCGCTGGGCCGGAAGGCATGTGTTCCTGAGCGGCTATTTCAGGGTCTTCCGGCTGTTGCTGGGCCATCCCCCGGTCTTCGGTTCAAACTTCGCACTGCGGCGGGAAGTGTGGCAGGAGATCAGCCGCAGCGTGGTGCGGGACAACGCGGATGTCCACGACGACGTCGATATCTCCTACCGCCTCCGCCCCGGGATGACGGTCATCTACGACCCCGCCCTCACCGTAGGCGTCTCGTCCCGGCCGCTTACCAGCTGGGCATCCTTCCGCCGCCACGGGGCCATGACACTGACCACGTGCCGCGTTGAGTTCCGGGAAGAAGCGCCGCTGCGGCGCCGCCTGGACCGTTTGCAGGTACGACGGCGGCGGGAAGTGCGGCGGTTCAGCCGGCGTCGGTGGGGGCGGCACGGTGATCCACCGCGGCCGTGAGCTGGTCGATGCGTTCGAGCGCCGAGGTAAGCTGCTCCACGGCCGCCCACAGCGCCTGATGCTCTTCCCTGACCTGGTCCAGCGTGGCACCGGCAGACCTCAGGGTGGCGAGGTCGAAACTGACGTTCGTGCGTGCCCCCGCAACCGCTGCCCTCAAGGCGCCGAATCCGACGACGACATCAGCTATGAGCGCAGGGTTCCCGTTGGAGGCGAGCCAGCCAAGGTCATCAATGGCAGCAACGGCCCTTTCGCCCAGCACGGCGGAGGCCTTGGCTGCGTCAACGGAGGCCCGGTGTACCGCCCGGTCCCGTTCCGGGCCGCGTTCAAGCCGGAAGGCGGCGCCGAACGCTTCGGAGGCGGCAGCATCGTCGTCGGCCAACTTGAGGGCATCGGTGCGAAGGGCGCAGGCCCGCTCGTGCAGGGCAGCGAGTTCCGGCCCCTGGTGCTCCTTGGGTTCGGTGTAGCCGGCGACCATTGACGCCAGCGACGCTGCGATGGCCAGCATCACTCCCGTCCCTGCTCCTCCGCCGGGCGAGCCCTTTGACTCCGCCAGGGCACGCGTCCACTCCTCAACAGTTGAGCCTTGGGTGGTCACAGCAGCCGAATCAGTCATGCCATCAAGTGTGCCCTGTCCCCGGCAGGTATGCCGCGGCCGGCGACACCCCCAAGACCTATGACCGTCCCGCCGTCGTAATTCACTCCGGCGGTCCGTCCAGCACGGTGGGAATGTACTCGAGCAGCTGCAGCCTGCCGTCAAACGTCCGGCTCTCCACCAGCTCCAGGGCGATGTCCGGATAGCCGTCGTAGATCCGCTCCCGGCCGGTGCGCCCGGTAATCACCGGGAAAACCACCAGCCGGAACCTGTCCACCAGGCCCGCCTCAAGCAGCGACCGGCAGAGCCGCAGGCTGCCGAGCGTGCTCAGGGGCCGGGTCCCGGTCCGTTTCAGCTCCTTCACTGCCGCGACGGCGTCGCCGTTGACCAACTCCGAATTCGGCCAGCTCAGCGGCCCCTGGAGCGTGGAGGAGAAGACCACCTTCGGCACCGCGGCAAGCCCCGTGAGGCTGGCCCCTTCTTCCTCCGAAAACGCTGAGCCGCCGGCAGCCGCCTCCTCGGACATGCCGGACATCAGCCGGTAGGTATTGGCACCGAGCAGATACGTACGGTCTTCCTTTCCCTCCTGGTCCAGCCAGGCCAGGTATTCCGGCCCCTCCAGTCCCCACCAGCCGGGCCAGCCCTCCGCAGAGGCATACCCGTCCAGGGAAATGATGAAGTCAACCATCAGCTCTGCTGATGGCGCCTCCGGGGTTGCTTCGCCCATGGCCGTCTCCTTTGATGGCAGGTGCCGGCCATGCTATCCCTGCTGCAATCGGGCCTTCAAGTGCCTGCGCCGGGGTACATGGCCAGGGCGGTTTGCCGGCCACCCCATTTCGGGCAGACTCCCGGACTCCCCCTCCGCCGGCCGGCGTGAGATCATGTGCGGATGGAACGCCTTCAGCGGCTCCGTCCCGAGGGGCTCACCGTGCCCGGCACGTTGATCGGGATCAGAGCAGTTGCCGCCCTCTTTCGATAAAACCCCCCGCAAGCCCCCAGTGCCCTAAGGAAACCATGAGCAGCGTCACGTGCGATCTGACCGTATCCCTCGACGGATTCCTTGCCGGTCCGAACCAGACCCCGGACAACCCGTTGGGCGAGGGTGGCGAGGACCTGCACCGGTGGCAGTTCGAAGAAGCCGAGGCCAATGCCGAAGCGCTGAAGGGCATCCTCTCCGCGGGTGCCTACATCATGGGCCGCAACATGTTCGCCGGTCCCGGAGCCGGACCGTGGGGTAAGGACTGGCGCGGCTGGTGGGGCGAGGAGCCTCCCTACCACGCTCCTGTCTTTGTCCTCACGCACCATCCGCGTGCTCCCCTGGAGATGGAGGGTGGCACCACCTTCAATTTCGTCAGTGACGGCATCGAAGCGGCGCTGGCCCAGGCACGCGAGGCCGCGGCCGGCAAGGACGTCGCCGTTGCCGGCGGTGCAGAGACTGCCCGCCAATACCTTTCGGCCGGCCTGATCGACGAATTGCGGCTGCACATCGCGCCGCTGACCCTCGGCGCGGGCGAGCGGCTCCTGGACGGCGTCGGGAACCTGAAGCTGGAACCGACGGAAGTGCTGGGAACCCGGTTAGTTACTCACGTGCGTTACCGCATGATCCGCTAGGCGTTACCTTCCCCCTTCAATCCTGCGGCTCCGCTGCTCCTGCGCCAGCGGGCCGTACGGATAGACGCCGGTCTGGGGCTCGCTGGCCTGCGTCAGCCGCCTGGTTTCGTCAGGGGTGAGCTGCACGTCGGCGGCAGCAAGGTTGTCCGCGAGCTGTTCGGTGGTCCTCGCACCCAGGATCACCGACGTGACGGCCGGCCTGTCCGCCAGCCAGGCCAACGCCACCTGGGAAGGGCTGATGCCGCGGGCGGCGGCGATGCCTTCCACGGCATCAATGACGGCCCAGGTACGGGGATTGTCATTGCGCGCCTTCCAGGCCTCCATGCCGCGTTCGGGGTTCTCCCCAAGGCGCGTGGCTCCTTGGGGGGCCTGGTCCTTCTTGTACTTGCCGGACAACCACCCGCCGCCGAGCGGAGACCACGGAAGCAGGCCAACCCCGGCGTCAAGCGCAGCCGGAACAATCTCGGATTCGATCTCACGGACCAGGAGGCTGTATTGGGGCTGCAGGGTGACCGGCGGGTTCCAGCCGTGGGCACTGGCAACGTGGACGGCTTTGGTCAGCTGCCACCCCAGGAAGTTGGAGAAGCCGTAGTAGGCAATCTTGCCGCGGCTGACAGAGTCTTCCAGGAAGCGCAGCGTCTCCTCCAGCGGTGTGATCGGGTCCCAGGCATGCATCTGGTACAGGTCGATCTGCTCCACTCCCAGGCGGCGGAGGGAATCGTCCAGGGCGCGGGTCAGGCGCCGGCGGGACGTTCCGACGTCGTTCGGTGACGTCCCCATTGGAAAGCGGCCTTTGGTGGCCACCACCGCGCTGTCCCTCTCCTCCGGCCGCTTGGCAAGCCAGCGGCCGATGATCTCCTCGGAAACGCCCTTGCTGTAGACGTCGGCGGTGTCGATGAAATTGCCGCCCGCAGCGAAGTAGCTGTCCAGGATTGCGTAGGACGACTCCTCGGTGGCCTCCGCACCGAACGTCATGGTTCCCAGCGCGTAGCTGGAAACGACGGTGCCGCTGCGGCCCAGGGTTCTGTAGTGCATGGTTATCCTCGTGATCAGTTGGCGGTGGGATCAAACGTGAAGGCGGCCGCATCCCGGGTGGTGGTGCGGATCCGGTAAAGGCTTGTGGTCGCGGTGATGTAAAGGTCCTGGCCGTCCGGGCCCCCGAAGCACAGGTTCGATACCGTCTCGGGCACGGCAAGGGTCCCCAGGAGTTCGAAGCCCGGGGAATAGACCCGGACTTCGGGTCCGGCAGAGGTCCAGATCCTCCCCTGGACGTCAACGCGCAGGCCGTCAGCGGCGTGGCCGTCTTCAAGCTCGACGGCGGTCTTCCGGCGGCTGCATACGCTGCCGCTCACGTCATAGGCGACGATCCTCAGCGGTACTCCATGGCTTGGCCCTGCGGTGTCGGAAACGTAAAGCACCGACTCGTCCGGCGAGAAGGCCAGGCCGTTCGGGTACACAAGGTCCGTGATCACGGCCGTGAGAGTGCCGGCAGCAGGCTCGAAGCGGAACACATGGCAGCCTCCGTACTCCTGCTCACCTTCATGTCCCTCCGTGGTGCCCGGAAGAATTCCGTACGGCGGGTCGGTGAACCAGATGCTGGAGTCACGCGAAATCACGACGTCGTTGGGTGAGTTCAGGCGACGGCCGCGGAAGGAATCCACCAGGCCAGTCACGGTGCCCTCCTGGTCGCGCTCGACCCGGCGGCGGCCATGGCTGCACTGCACTACGCTGCCGTCGGCGTCGAGCGTCCGTCCGTTGGTGAACTCGACCCCCACCGCGTACTCCCTGGTGGTGCCCGTGGCTGCGTTGAATTCGAGGATGCGGTTGTTGGGGATATCGCTCCAGCGCACAGTGCGTGAGCGGGGCACCCAAACGGGCCCCTCGGCCCACACCGAGCCGGTAAACAGGCATTCCAACTGGCCTACTGTCAGTCCCTCAGCCATTTTTGAGCCCCTTCGCATTCCAGCCTTCGCACGCCCGTGCCCTCGTCCGGGGCGATCCGGCCGGCGGGCGTCAGGCATTACGGGAAACGATAGCGCGGCGAGTCCCCGGCAGAGGGGAACATCCACGCGGGAGACCTCCATGTCCTCATCGTGAACCTGGCTGCCGTCCCGAAGGCACTGGGTTCGATCCGGTAACGCCGGAGTAACGCCACCAGACGTAAACCTAGCGCCATGTGGAGCGCGGTTCCCCGCCCGGCACTGCCAACACAACTGCTGCAGCCGATGCGCCCAAAGCGCAACCCCGTCCGTGGAAAGGCCAAGGAGCCCAAGATGTCACAGCTACCCAACCAGAAGATCGTCATTTTGCGCGCCCCGTCTCTGGGCGCTACCCGTGACCCTTTCGATGGACCGGGAGCAGCCCCGGGACTCGAAAGCACCGCCCAGAACATCGCTGAACGCGCCGTGGGGCTGACGGTGGATCGGGAGGAGAACCCCTCAAATGCCACCCTCACCGCACTGCGGAACGATCCCACTGTCCTTGGCTTCGCCCCTGCCATGCCAATGAAACTCATTGAGCCCCTCGCGGCCGATGCTGCACCCGCCGCTGCCGCCACGTGGGGCGTCAAGGCCGTGGGCGCGGATAAATCGCCGTTCACAGGCGCCGGTGTGACCGTATCGGTCCTTGACACCGGCATCGACGCCACCCATCCGGCCTTCGCCGGCGTCAACCTGGTCACGAAGGACTTCACGGGGGCGGGCAGCGCTGACGACGACAACGGCCACGGCACCCACTGCGCAGGCACCATCTTTGGCCGCGACCTCTCAGGCCAGCGGATCGGCGTCGCACCCGGCGTTCAGAAGGCGGTAATCGGCAAAGTCCTTGGAGGCCCGAACGGCGGCAGCAGCGACATACTTGCCTCGGCGATGCTGTGGGCGGCCGACAACGGTGCCCAGGTCATCTCAATGTCCCTGGGAATGGACTTTCCCGGGTGGGTGGACGAACTGGTCAAAGTGAACGGCTTGACCATCCCCGCCGCCACATCAATAGCCCTTGAGGGCTACCGCGCCAACGTCAGGCTTTTCGAGCAGCTCGCCAACCTTCTCAACGCCCGCGCCTCCGTCGCCCAGACCACAGTGGTGGTCGCAGCGGCCGGGAACGAAAGCGAACGCAACGGCAATCCCGCATACGAGATCAACGTTGCCCCGCCGGCCGCGGCCTACGGAATCACGTCCGTGGCCGCCCTCGCTGACGGCGCCAGCGGGCTCACTGTAGCCCCCTTCTCCAATACGATGGCGACCGTGGCCGGTCCCGGCGTCGGGGTTTTCAGCGCCTGGCTCAACGGCGGCACCAAAACCATCAGCGGAACCAGCATGGCAACACCCCACGTGGCCGGCGTGGCGGCGCTATGGGCTGAAAAGCTCCTTGCTCAAGGCCCCCTCAGTCCGGTACTCCTGCAGGCCAAACTGATCGCCTCGGGAACGTTCCGGCCCCTTGCGGCCGGAACGGATCCAGTGGACGTGGGCGCAGGCTTGGTCCAGGCACCCACGAACGCCAACTAAGTGATTCCGCGTTCTTGGCGAAACCGCAGTTGATGCCACGCCCGAACAGCGCTAAAGGAGCGGACCGATGGTAATACCGGAAGATGTGCTCACCGCCACCCAGGCCCGGTTCGAAGCGCGGGAGGTTCCCCGCGCGGGAACCGAAGAAAAGATTGCGGCGGCCCAAACTCCGCAGGGAAGTATCCTCGACGTCGATGCCCCCGAACGGGTGGAGCTGCGCAGCCGGCGGGTCCTGCGCCAGCCGGTGGTCATGGACGCGCTGAAGGCGACGGCGGATACCTCCCCTGTCCAACCGGGCCAGGTCCGGGAAGACCAGGTGCTGGGAGACCTGGTGCTGGAACGGATCATCGGCGGAAGCAACCTGCTTGGCATCGCCTTCCTGGAACTGGGTACGGCGGTCTCACGCACTGTGGGCAGGGTTATCGTCCGCGACCGGTTCCAGGTCCGTTCCTTCGGCACCGGCTTTATGATCTCGCCCCGCCTTGCCCTGACGAACAACCACGTCCTGCCCGACGCCCAGTCCGCCCGGTTCTCCCGGCTGGAGTTCAATTTCCAGAACGGCATCAGCGGCCTTCCCCTGGCCACATCACAGTTCGACCTGGAACCGGACACCTTTTTCCGCACTGATACCGGCCTTGACGTCACCGTGGTGGCCGTAGCGGCGCAGTCCCGGCCCGACGGAACTTCGCCGCCGGTGCCGCTGGCGGGTTTCGGCTTCAACCGCACCACCAAAGAGCAGGGCAAAATCCTGCTCGGCGAATCCATCAACATCATCCAGCACCCCGAAGGCCAGGAGAAGCAGCTTGCCCTGCAGCAAAACGAACTCCTCGACCGGTTCGACCAGTTCCTGCACTACCACACCGACACATCGCCGGGTTCTTCCGGGTCACCGCTCTTCAACAACCAGTGGGAGGTCCTGGGCCTGCACCACTCCGGCGTGCCCGCTCGGAACGAAGCAGGAGAAATCCTGACCGTCGACGGCACGGTGTGGGACAGAACGCAGGATGAGCTGAAGATCCGGTGGATAGCCAACGAGGGCGTCAGGATCAGCAGCATCCTGACGTGGCTGGAGAAGGGCGCTGACGGCATGAACGAGGGCGAACGCGCCCTGCTCGGGGAGGCGCTCAATCCGCCGCCGCCCGCACTGCCCCAAGTCCCAGCTGCGGAACAACGGGCTAAGGTCCGGACGCAACCCGCACCGCACCAGCCCGCCACAGTCGAAGGCGGAGCGGTTTCCCTCACCATTCCCCTGCACATCACAGTGCGGCTCGGCGCGGTGCAGGCAGCTCAGGGAGTGGCCCAGACGTCCGCGGACCCGAGCCATGCGGTCCCGGGTACCGGAAGTGCAGTCGCTGAAGAGGCAGTGGCGATAGATCCGGACTATTCCGGGAGGAAGGGGTACGACCCCGGCTTCCTGGGCACGGCTGTGCCTTTGCCGGTCCTCACGGCCGGGCAGCGTGCCGACGCTGCGATGAACCGTGGCGCAGCCGCCGGGCAGGATCCAGCGGTGCTCAACTATCACCATTTCAGCCTCGTCATGCAGCGGACAAGGCGCCTGGCTCTCTACACGGCAGTGAACGTCGACGGCCAGCTCAGCCAGTCACCCAAGCGTGAGCGGGACAAGTGGTACTTCGACCCACGCCTGGACCGGTCTGAGCAGACGGGCGACGAGCTCTATACGGACAATGACTTCGACCGGGGGCACCTGGTCCGCCGCCTCGATCCGGCCTGGGGCCCGGCCGACGTTGCCCGCGCGGCCAATGACGATACCTTCCATTTCACCAACTGCTCACCCCAGCACAAGAAGTTCAACCAGGGTGCGTCGCTGTGGGCCGGCCTGGAAGATTACCTGCTGGATACCGCGAAGGCCGAAGGGCTCCGGCTCACGGTGTTTACCGGTCCGGTCTTCACCGCGCGCGATCCGGACTTCCAGGGAACCCCCATCCCGCTGGCCTTCTGGAAAATTCCGGTGTTCGGGCGACCGGACGGGAGCCACTCAGCCAGTGCCTACATGATCAGCCAGCATGAACTCGTGGAGGAAATACTCCGGGAAGCGTTCACCCCGGCAACCTTCCAGGTTCCAATCCGCAGGGTCAGCGAACTCACGGGCCTGGACTTTGCCCACCTGTTCGATTGGGACCCGATGAACGACCAGTTCACGCCCCTCCCCAAGGCCCAGGAAGCCCTTGCCACTCCAACCCCGGCCAGGGAACTCCATACGTTCGAGGACCTGCAGTTGTAAGAGGCGCTCCGGCGCTTCGTTACTACAAACGTAGTGACATCTCACTACTTTTGTAGTAGATTATCTGCATGACCGGCACAGCCGTCATCCCGGCGGACTTGGGCGCCCATTCCTGCAATCGCCCCAGGGCAACAACCAGCGAGCGCCTTGCGACGCCCTCCCCTTCAGGCGCGGAAGCGGCCGTGCACATCGGCGTCCTCCCTACGCCGACTGGACCCAACGCAACCGGGCCCGCCGACAAACACCAGCCGCAACCCGGGCGGTCCCGCCCGATTCCCGAAATGGAGGCAATCCAAATGACTGACTTCTTCACGATGCTGCCCGGCGAAACCGTAGCTCCCGTGCCCCCGGGACCGGTCCTGAGTTCGGGCTCTACCGGCATTCGGCGCGTTCACCGTTTCCTCCTCTGGGCATACCGGGAGGCGCCCAACCTGGTGCACTCGACCGCGGCGGGAGACACCGCCCGCGCCGCGCGCGTGGGGGAAGTGCTCGGCAACTTCGACAAGGTGCTCCTAGTCCACCAGGAAGGCCAGAACCTGTTCATGTACCCGCAACTCGCCGAACGGGCTCCGGCATGCGCGTCACACGTGGAGCAGATGCTCCAACAACACCGAGGGATCAAAGACCGAGTGGAGAGCATCGGGCCCGTTCGCAAGCGCTGGATGCAGACTGCAGAGGCAGGCACCAGGGACGAACTCGCAAAAGGCTACGAAGACGTTCACTCCGTTCTCAGCGAGCATCTGCGCCGCGAAGTCACCGAGGTGATGCCCGCCGTCGATCGCGTAATGACGGAGGAGGAATTGAACGCAATGGTGCAGCACGGCGTCAAGCAGCACGACAAGAAGTTCCTGGTCACGTACCTCGGACTGATTCTGGCCACCAACCCGCCCGAGGACCGAAGGGCGATCTTCTTCGAGGAGATCCCGGCCCTCGCCCGCCTCGGCTACCGACTCATCGGCCGCAGGATGTACCGCAGGCAATACGCGGCACTCTTCCCGGGACGGCCGATCCCCGAAACGCTTTAGCCGGCCCGGCGGGCGGCAGCGCCAGCGAAGGAAGAGCCCGCGCCATCGGCGATCCCCCCGCTGCCAGGGGGCGTCAGCGGCGGGGTGTTCAGCCAACAGCAGTAGGCCGGAAAGCAGCAGTGCCGCTAGCCCTGCACAGGCTCCCCAAGGTTCCCGGCTCGGGCAACGGACCGGCGGATTCCCACGATTCTGACCGCGACTCCCGTCAGGACCAGGCCGATCCCCAGCGCCATCACAATCCAGACCGAAACCGACGCGGAGTCGATCTGCCGGTAGCACTCTGTCGCCAGCCCGACAGTCTGTCCCTGCGCGTCGGAAATTTCAGCCGCACGGCTATTCGGAAGCAGCGGGCTGCCGCACAGCGGCCCCACTGGTTTCAGGCCGATGACAAAACTCAGCAGTTGCAGCGCGAACCCGACCGCGATGGTCAGAATCCACCCGCGCCGTTGCGTGAGCTCTTGATTGATGTTCCTGGTTGTAGCTTCCGGATCTCGAACCGCCATGTTCAGAGCATAGTGCGAGCCCCACCCGCATGCCGCCCGCGAGCATCGCGGCTCCCTCGCGAAGGTTCAGAGTGTGGACCTTGATCGAACCTTGTGCCTGCGGGCCGTTTTTTGATGGGATCTTGGCCGTATTCGACCCAGCAACTTGATACGGGACCGGCATTGTTGGCGTTGTCGGCAGGAGAACCGGCAGCCACAAGGTCCGCAAGAAGGCGGGCCGCCGTCAAAGAAATGGGAGTTCGTCATCATGGGTCTCAGCCTGAACACCACCACCGGTAAAGTCGTCGCCTCCCTGGCCCTGGTCGGCACCGCCGCCGGCGTCGCAGGCCTGGGCACGTACGGCGCGTTCACCTCCAGCACCTCCGCCTCCACCGATGTTGCCTCCGGTACCGTGGCAATCTCGCTGGGCGCCTCGGGCGCAGCCAACCGTCTCAGCGTCGCCGCCACCGGTCTTGTCCCAGGGGACACGGTGCAGCGAGCCGTAACGCTCACCAATGCCACAGGCAACCAGTCGGTGTCCGCCATCACGCTGACCACACTGGCGACCGCCACATCCAAGCTGGACACGGACCCGGCATTGGGCCTGCAACTCGCGATCGACAAGTGCTCCGTGCCGTGGACCGAGGCCGGCACCGCCCCCGCCTACACCTACACGTGCTCGGGGGGCACCGTCACCCAGGTCCTGGCCTCCCGCTCCGTCATCGGCGCGGACCTCGCCCTGGCCGGCCTGAGCTCCACCGCGGCCGGCAACACCGATAACCTCCGGGTGACCCTGTCCCTGCCAGGTGCAGCGGACAACAGCTTCCAGGCCAAGAGCAGCTCCATCGACCTGTCCTTCACCGGAACCCAGCGCTCCGGCGCCAGCAAGTAACCACAGCTTCCTCCGCCGCCTGCCGAAACCGGGCGGCGGAGGAATACCACCCGGAACGGACACTGCCATGACGGCATCACCAACCCAATGCACCCGGTTAACGACGGCGGTTTCACCCGCCACTGCGCGGACCACACGATGGGCCAAGGCATTCCGGGGCATCACCAGGGCTGCCACCACGTCCGTGATGATCGGCGCCGCGGCCCTCTTCCTGTTCCTGGCCGTTGGGCCCAGGGTTCTTGGGTACCAGACCAGCACGATGCTCACCGGATCCATGGCCCCCATGATCAACGCCGGCGACGTCGTGGTATCGGTCCCGAAGCCTGTCAGCGAGCTCAAAACCCGGGACGTCATCACCTACGGGATCCCCGTCGAGGACCACCGCGTCGAAACCCATCGGATCGTCGAGATTAGCCGGAACGACAACGGCACCACGGTCATCCGCACAAAGGGCGACGCAAACAGTGGTGCCGACCCATGGACCGCCGCCCT
Source organism: Pseudarthrobacter sp. C1 (assembly GCF_034720455.1). NCBI lineage: Bacteria > Bacillati > Actinomycetota > Actinomycetes > Micrococcales > Micrococcaceae > Pseudarthrobacter > Pseudarthrobacter sp. C1. The sequence goes on from NZ_JAYESK010000005.1 coordinate 28,140, forward strand.
GCAGGGCGGCACGGTCCATGTCCACGCCGCCACCATCCCCTACCTCGGCACGGCCATCCGGGTCCTGCGCGAACCGGTGCTCCTGCAGGGCTTGATGTATGGCGCTCCCGCCGTCCTGGTCTGCATGGTCCTGGTGTCGATTTGGAAGAAAGAACCTGGAGTGAATTCCCCGCCCGTCACGGACCACCGGCGATGAGTACCGTACGTGCGGTAGTGGTCTAGGCCTTGAGCCCGAAACGGGTCCCGCGGGCCCAGGCGCCGTAGACAGGCAAGAATGGATCCCGACCCCGAGACTGACAAGGAGAGCCCAGGCCGTGCGCACCAGCGGAAAGACCGAGTCAGGCCGGCCCTCCGGTTTCGCGCGTTCCGCCGGGGTCCTGGCAACGGCCGCGGTACTGCTCCTCGCACCCGGGATTGCGGAAGCAGCGTTTACAGCCGGGGCCACGGGCCAGATGAATGCAGCGACGTTAAGCCTGGCCCAGCCTGTCGGTACCGTGGCTGCCTCCAGCTGCAACGGCAGGGACCTGACGATCACCTTCACCAACTATGGTTACGTACCCCGCGCCAGCGCGTTCCGTGTCGAGATCTTTCGTGACCCCACCGACACGGCGCCGCAGTTTGTGGTGGACAGGGCCCAAAATGACCTCAGCCCGATCACCGTGAGAGTCTCAGGGGGAAGGGCGCCCAGGCCCTATAACGTTCGAGGACTTTATCCCACAGTGGGAGGGAACACCTGGATCGGGCAGCCCCTGCCCGGTACAACCGTCGCATGCTGAGAGCCACCCCGCCCGGTCCCGGCTGCAGGGTGATGGCTCCCGCGCGAGGCTCCCGATGCGTTATTTGTTAGCCCGCTGACACATCGATCAGGACCTTGCCGACGATGCTCTCTTCCACCGCGGAGTGGGCCGCAGCCGTGTCAGCCAGGTCAAAGCGATGCAGCGGCAGGCCTGCGGCCTCTCCCACCGGAAGGGCGCCGTCGGCGATGGCCGCATTGATGTCCTCGGCGGCGACCTGCACCGTCGCCGTGCCAACGGTGTAGAGCAGCAAGAACTGGTAGCGGACATTGAGGCTGAAATGCCTGCGTACGTCCAGGGTCATCTGATCGCCGCCGTTGTTGGCGTAGACGGCGATGGAGCCGCGGTTGCGGATCACTGCCAGGTCGAGTTCGGCGTTCCGCGCCGGTGCCACCTCCACGATCTGGTCGACGCCGTTGGGAGCAATCCGGCGGATCTCCGCGGCCGCGTCGGTTTCCCGGTAATTGATGACATGATCGGCGCCGGCGGCCGTGGCCAGCGCAGCCTTCGCCGGTCCGCTCACGGTCGTGATCACGACGGCGCCGGCCCACTTGGCCAGCTGGATCGCCGCATGGCCCACGGCGCCGGCCCCTCCCGCGACGAGAATCACTTTGCCGTCCAGGGCTCCCGGGTGCAGCCGCAGCGGGCCGTCTTCGGCGATGGTCAGGGCCCGATGGGCGGTGACCGCGGGAACGCCCAGGCTCGCGCCGACGTCGAACCCGGTGTTCTCCGGCAGCGGAAAGACCCGCTCGGCCGGCAGGACGGTGAACTCCTGCGCCGTCCCGCCGTCGGCGCGTTGATAGGCGGCCAACGCCAGCCAAACCCTGTCACCCACATGGAAACGCTCGACGCCGGGTCCCACGGCGTCCACCACTCCGGCGCCGTCCTGGTTCGGGACGACCTCCGCGAAAGGCAAGGGTTCGCCCGGTTTGGAGCCGCGGCGCGACTTCCAGTCGGTGGGGTTCACCGCGGACACCATGATCCGCACGCGCACCTCCCCGGGCCCCGGGTCGCGGATCTCGCGGTCTACGAGCTCGAGAACAGACGGATCGCCGGTGGCACGGTACACGATAGCTTTCATACTCAGACCTAACGCCTGCCCCGACCGAAAATTCCCGCCGCGCGCCGGGCGGGACGCTCCAACGGTCGCTCTTTCGCTTCCCGGACAGGCAGTCCATGCTGGTGCCATGCAGATCGCATTCCTCGGCGACGTCATGCTCGGCCGGCTGGTGAACGACCACCTGCAGACCGTTGCCCCCGCCTATCCCTGGGGTGACACCCTTCCGGTCCTGCGGCGGGCGGACCTGAGGATCGCCAACCTCGAATGCGTGCTGGCCGACGGCGGCAAACCCGCGCCGGGCAAGGTCTTCACGTTCCGCACCGACCTGAAGAACGTACGCAGCCTGCTCCTGGCGCAGATCGACCTGGTCTCTCTGGCGAACAACCACGTGCTCGATTACGGAACGGACGCGCTGCAGGAAATGCTTCCCACGCTGGACCGGCACGGAATCCTGCATGCGGGCGCGGGTACGGACCTGACCTCAGCCGCTCGGCCAGCCGTCTGCCGCGTGGGAGGCACCGCCGTCGGGTTCGTGGCGTTCACGGACAACCAGCCGGATTGGGAGGCGGCTCCCGGCACCCCTGGCGTGTACTACGTCCCCGTGACAACCCACGGGCAGCGCGTCGACCAACTGCTGGCGCTGCTCCGACGGACCAAGGCACGTGTGCAACTGCTCATCGTATCGGCCCACTGGGGTGGCAACTGGGGCTCCGACGCCCCACCAGAGCACCGGGCACTGGCGCGGCAGCTGGTCGAGGCGGGCGCCGACGTCGTCTTCGGCCATTCACCGCATGTCTTCCGCGGCGTCGAGCTCTATCGGGGCCGGCCCATCATCTACAGCGCCGGGGACTTCGTTGATGACTAGGCCGTGGACCCTGAGGAACGCAACGACCTGTCCTTCATCTTCCTGATGGAAACCGACGGCGGAACGCCGCGGGCCCTGCGCTTGTTTCCCACCATCATCGCCGGCTTCCGGGTCCGGCTGGCAGTCCGGAGCGCCCGCGGTACCGCGGACCGGATGGCCCGCCTCTGCGGCGACCTGGGCACCGGAAGCAGCTGGAATGCCGGCGAAGGGTGCCTGGAGCTTCCGCTGGCGTAGCCGACGCGCGGGTGATACACATCGGTGCATCGTCTATTTCGGGCTCCGGTTCGTAGAGATCCGTTTTGCACTCCCTGAATGGTCCGCAGGGCCCCGCAGCTTACTTGGGATCGACCCCGTGGAGGGGACGGTGGCTATGTCGAGGAAAATCAGGGCGAGGTTGGCAGCTGCGATGGAACCCACGATTGCGAACCCGATCCCGACGAACGGGGCCGTCGAGGCGTTGAAGCCAAGCCAGGCGCCAACGAGGGCACCCGGCACGGCCACGGCGAACCCGGTCTGCGTAGTCTTTGCTGACCGGGTCCGGCTGGTCCAGGTCAGGAAGACCCCCAAACCGATCGGCGAGCCCGCCGCTAGAACGACGAGCGGCTCGCTGTCGAGTGGCACGTTCATCCGAGCAACCTGGAAAGACAGTATGGCGCGACGCGGACGACTCGTGATGTACGGACACTACGGCACTACCGCTGGAGGTCGAAAGAATGCCTGCAGCATCGCGCTGTTCTACCTCTACGGTGCAATTGTCTTCGCGGGTAACCTCCTTCCCAACGGCAAGCGGGTCCTGGCGTTCCAGGTCGCGAAGCTTAGGGACCGGCGTCCCGCCTGGTTCCGCGAGGATGCTGCAGTGCTTCTTGCCGTCTCATACGCCACCTGCCGGGCAGTGAATGCCCGCCGCAGCCTAAAGGCCCGGTTTGTTGATCGGCTTGTCCAGCGCGAGGCTTATGGTCTGTCCGGGCGCTAGTTCGACAGTTGGCAGGTCAGCAAATTCGTACCATGCTCCGCCTGTTCCGGTGGTCGGGCGGTTCGCTGCTCGCAGGTCGGTGATGCTGAATCGGAACGAGACTTGGCGCTCCGTGTCACCGGGGGCTGTGGTGTAGGTGAGTGGAATCCCTTCAGCATCGGCAGTGGACGTGCCCTGCGCACCCTCGATCTTGAGTTCGCCGGGTATCAACCGCAGTTTGCTTCCCGCCGGGATCGGCTCGTTTGCGGCGAGTGACGGGTTGTAAAGCAGGATCTGTTCGGTAGTGGAGCGGAATTTGTATCCGAGGCCGTCGAACGAGTCACCGTCCACGGTGGTGTAATAGACGGCTTGGCCAAACGAGTTGTTGACTGTTTTTCCCGTGCCTGATCGGCTGTCCACCGGTTTTTTCTGCAGCTGGATAACGTGTCCAGACTGGATGAAGTAGGTGCCACCTTTTTCGTAGGTGAACGGGACCTTGTTCGCTTCGGCTAATTGCTCCTGGGTTAGATTGAACCGGTACGTAATGCCACTCAAGGTGTCACCGGTTTCCACCTTGTAACTGGTCGGGATCCCGTTGGCGTCAATGGTGGCCGTTCCCTTTGCCCCCGTTACTGGGTTAGCGGGAATCAACCGGAGTCTTGTACCCGGACTCACCGGTGAACTTGGCTGGATTTCATTGAATTCAGCGACCTTTGCCTCTGAAAGGTTGTAAGCGGCAGCCACGCTAGCAAGGGTGTCACCAGAGACGGTGGTGTAGTAATCCACATTGCCGAACGAGTCGGTCACCGCTTCCCCACGCAGGGAAGGCTTTTCGTCGCTGGCCGTTGTCACTTCCGGCGCGGCGGTGGTCGGGTGTGATGCGGCGGGGGGTTCAGTTTGCGTGCATGCGGACAGCCCCACCGCTAATAGCGTCATGCACGCAACTGCCCAACGGGCTTTCCCTCCATGCTTCCGTGCCACGACAGTGTCGCCGATTTTCACCATAACAATCCCCCCAAAGCCCGGAACTACCGGGAGCAAAGTCCGGCCGGCCAACCCGAGCATAGTTGATGAAATCCTATGGGAGAGGCCTGCCGTCGTGCGCGCACCTGCGCACGACATGCAGGTGCGCCACTTGGGCTTCGGGCAGAAATACTCCTTCCGCCCCTCCCCGAACAGGGCGTGCGGCGTGTGAAAACAGTGCCAACCCGCGAAACCCGAGGAATCTGGAGCCGTCCGCCTAGTGGTCCCGCACCGATGGCTTCCGCGTCCCGGGCTTGCCGCACTGCTGATTCTCGGCCCGGCTACCAAGCTGGCAGGACAGGCAAGAGTCCGTCGGCCTCTATATGCTCACTGTCCCCACGGGCAAGCCATAAGAGCAGGCCTTCCCGGTCCGACCTAACGTGCAGGGCGCCGTCACCAATCACCCATTCATCCCGTTCTTCGGTGACCGCGGTAATTCCCGGAACGCCCTTGGCGCGCAGCGAACGAACCACGGCTTCGATGGCGTTCAGGAGTGAATCAGGGTCGGCTTCCTCGATGGTCCACGCCGTGTCAAGGTCATGGTGGTGCACGACAACTTCAGCGATGCGAAGTGCCACGATGGACGTCGCAGGGATGACCTTGCCGTTCACGTTGACATCCGGGGCAGCCAGCTCCGCGTTGAGCCGTTGGGCCTGCTCCGCGAAGCTCCGGGCCGACTCCCGCAGTTCGTCCAGGAGCTCCTCGCGCGGCAGTGCGGCCAGGGCGGAAATTTCTTGGGAGCGCGCCTCGGGTGAGGCATAAAGCTGCCGTTCCACGCCGGAGGCAGCGCCGTCGATGAGGTTCACCAAGGCGCGGCCGCTTGATGCCACGTGGGCGATGACGTCAGCCCGGCTCCACCCTTCGCACAGTGACGGAGCCGCCATCTCAGCATCGGAGAGGGACGCTACTGTGGCCAGAAACATGTCGGTTTCCCTGCCCAGGCGGGACAGGTCCGAATATAGGCGGGCGGTATTGATCATCCGGCCAGCCTAGCCGCGGCCTTCTCAGTAACACCACCGTTTAAGGGCTCTCTTCCATACCGGAATCGTCTGGACTGATAGGCGTATCCACGCGGATCAGGGCAGCGCGGCAGGGGGTCCCTACGTTCGTGCGGATTTGTAGGATCTATTACCTAAAGCGCACCTTTCAGTAGTTCTGCGCTCCTAATACCCCCCGGGCAGAATCCCGGGGATTTGCCTCATATGTCCTGCATCACACCTCTGTCAGGCTGAAACAACCGGGTCGGATGCCATCTTTACGCGCATGCCCACCCCCGCCATCACCTAGAGAGGAACTTGGGGACCATGACACAACCGCATGCCGTTATCGCCGAAAATCCAGGAAAAGAAAAACGCACCGCCAATTGGGTGGCCTTCATCATCTGCGCGGCCCTTGTGTTCGATGGCTACGATCTGGTCATTTACGGCACCGTCCTGCCGGGGCTGCTCGCCGATTCCTCCCAGATCGGGAAGTTCGACGTGGCCACAGCGGGCCTCCTCGGTTCCTGGGCGTTGATCGGGGTACTCGTGGGCTCGCTGGTCTGCGGCGCCGTGGGCGACTTCTTCGGCAGGCGCCGGCTGATGCTCCTGGGCATCGCCTGGTTCTCAATGGGCATGTTCGTCACGGCCCTGACGGCAAGCGTGCCTGCATTTGGGGCCATGCGGTTCGTAACGGGGCTCGGCTTGGGCGTGGTTATCGCCACTGCAGGAGCCACCATGGCTGAGTTCGCGCCGGCAGGAAGGCGCCAGTTCTACAACGCGATTGTCTATTCCGGCGTCCCGGCAGGCGGCGTCCTCGCGTCCATAATGGGCATCCTGTTCCACGACACCCTCGGCTGGCGGGGACTGTTCATCATCGGTTCCCTGCCGCTGGTTATCCTGCTGCCTGTTGCATGGCGCAAGCTCCCCGAGTCCCCGCGCTGGCTGCTGGCCCGCGGTCGCGACCAGGACGCCATGGCCGTCGCGGAGCGCACGGGCGTACCCCTCCTCGAGGAACGCGTGATCCTTGAGGTGGGCGCAGCGCCCCGGAAGTCCGGCTTTGCCGCCGTCTTCTCCCGGCAGTTCGCCGCGGCTTCCATCCTGCTGGGCCTCATGTCCTTCTGCGGCCTGCTGCTGACCTACGGCCTCAACACCTGGCTGCCCAAGATCATGGAGGGTTACGGCTATGGACGGACCTACGCCCTGTTCTTCCCCCTTGCACTGAACCTTGGCGCCGTCGTGGGCGGCCTGGTCGCCTCCCGCCTGGCGGACAAGAGCGGCCCGCAGCGCATCATCGCCTCCACGTTCGGGCTTGCCACCGTCTCGCTCGTGCTCATGACCTTCAGCTTTCCGCTGCCCATGCTCTTTGCCTTCATCGCGGTTGCCGGCGTGGGAACCCTCGGCACCCAGGTCTTGGTGTACGGGTTCCAGTCCAACTACTTCACTACCAACGCCCGCGCAGCGGGTGTCGCGTGGTGCGCCAGCGTAGGGCGGCTGGGCGGCGTGCTGGGTCCGATCATCGGCGGCTGGCTTGCCGCCGCGGGCATCGGCGGCTCCACGGCGTTCTACATTTACGGCACAGTGGCGCTCCTGGGCGCCCTGGTCACCGTGCTGGTCCCCCGCCAGCGGAAGCTTGAGGAGGCCGGGCACAAGGTGGAGGAGCTGGCCGGGAGCCGGACGGAGGAAAAGCTGGCGGCCCCTCAGCCCAAGTAGCCGGCGGAGGCTGTTCTGGCGTAATTGAGTCACATTAATAAACCAGTAGAGCGTTTTAGGGTTATTCTGTGAATCAATCGCGCGGCCAGGGCAGCCCCGGCGTGCGCCAACGGAAGGGCGGGCACACTGTGGAGCTCCGGCAGCTGAACTACTTCATCGCTGTTGCGGAGGAGCGGCATTTCGGCCGGGCGGCCAAGCGCCTCCATATGGCCCAGCCGCCCCTCTCCCAGCAGATCCGCCAGCTTGAGGAGCAGCTGGGGGTGCGCCTGCTCAACCGCACCACACGGCGCGTGGACCTCACGGCCGCGGGGCAGCTCCTGCTTGATCGGGGACGGCAGATCGTCAACGAAATAGGAACGCTGGAGGCGGACGTGTACCAGGTCGGCAAGGGCGCCACCGGCGTCCTCCGGGTGGGGTTTTCAGGGTCCGCAACTTATGGCGTCATGCCCCAGATCGCGCGCCTTGCCAAACAGGTCCTTCCCGGCCTGTCCCTGGCGTTGAACGGCGAAATGCTCACCCCGTCCATGGAAGCGGGTCTCCGCGACGGAACTTTGGACGCAGCACTGCTGCGTCCCCCCGTCTCATCCCAGGAGATTGACTACCGCGTCGTCGCCCGGGAGCCGCTCGTCGTCGCTGTTCCCTCCTTCAGCGCGCTGGCGGAGGACAGGTCCGTGGCGATGCATGAACTGCAGGATCAGGACTTCATCGCATATGCGCCCGAGTCCGTGCTCTACCGCATCACCGCCGACCTGTGCCGCCAGGCCGGCTTTCAACCGCGCATCACCCAAGTTGTCGGCGAGACCTCCACCATGCTGGCATTCGTTGCCGCCGGCGGCGGCGTGGCGGTCATGCCGTCCCGGGTGCGGGCTTTCCAGCTCGACGGCGTTGCCTACCGGGAGATCGAAAACGTCCCCTCCGTGGAACTCGCTGTCGCCTGGCTGCGGGGCAACCACTCCACCCTGCTGCATAACTTCCTGGACATCGTCGGCGCCGCTACAGCCGCACAGCCGCTGCCCGACCCGGCCTCCGGGCCCGTCCCGCTTCCAACCGATGAAAGGCCTTCCCAGTCATGAAAATCGCAGCTATTGAGGCGATTCCTTACTCGATCCCCTACCGCCACCCGCTGCATTTCGCCTCCGGATCCGTCCACGAGGCTGACCACGTGCTGGTCCGCCTCCGCACGGACGACGGCGTGGTGGGCCTCGCGGACACCCCGCCGCGCCCGTACACCTACGGTGAGACGCAAAAGTCCATCGCCGCGGTGGTGCAGGACGTGTTCGCTCCGCAACTGATCGGCGTCGACATTTTTGACCGCGAGAAGATACAGGAGATCCTTTACCGCACCATCCACAACCAGACCGCCAAGGGTGCCGTGGACATCGCCCTGTGGGACGTCATCGGCAAGACGCTGGGGCAGCCGGTGACCAAGCTGCTGGGCGGCTACACCGACTCGCTGCGGGTTTCCCACATGCTCGGCTTCAAGCCCGCCCAGGAGCTGCTCGACCTGGCATTGGAGTTCCGCGAGACCTACGGCATCAACACGTTCAAGCTCAAGACCGGCCGGCGCCCGCTGCACCTGGACATCGAGGCGGCCCGCGCGCTGCGTGAGGGCCTCGGCGGGGACGCCGAACTGTACATGGACGCCAACCGGGGCTGGTCCGCGAATGAAGCTGCGGAGGTGCTGCGCCGCACCGCGGACCTGGGCCTGCAGTTCCTCGAGGAGCCGGACGACGCCCGCGAAGTCCTGGGCCGCCGTCGGCTCGTTGCCAACTCCCCCATCCCCATCGCGGCGGACGAATCCGCCCCGAATCTCGGCGAGGCCGCCCGGGAAATCCTCAACGGCGGGGCCAACCTGCTGGCGGTCAAGACCGCCCGCTCCGGATTTACCGAGGCGGCCAAGATCGTGGGGATGGCCGAGGGCATGGGCATCGACGTGTACATCGGCAACCAGATCGACACCCAGGTGGGCACGGTGGCTTCGGTGGTGTTCGGCGCCGCGTTCGCCCACACTGCCAAGCGCGCCGCCGAACTGTCCAACTACCTGGACATGGCGGACGACCTGCTGGCCGAACCCTTGCAGATCATCGAAGGGCGCATCCGCGTCCCCGAGGGCCCCGGCGTGGGCGCCGGGGTCAACGAGGAGAAGCTCGAACGCTACCGCAGCGACCGCTAAGCCACCCCTTCCACGAAAGGAACATCAATGAAGTACCTGGTCCATATGGACGTCAAACTGCCCGCAGACCTGCCGGCATCCGAGGCTGCTGAGATCAAGGCCAAGGAGAAGGCCTACTCGCAGGAGCTGCAGCGCTCGGGGAAATGGCCGGAAATCTGGCGCGTGGTGGGTGAATACGCCAATTACTCGGTCTTTGACGTGGGCTCAAACGACGAACTCCACGACATCCTGCAGAACCTTCCGCTGTTCCCGTACATGGAGATCTCGGTGGTGCCGCTGGCCAAGCACCCCTCAGACATTAAGTAGGTACCAGCCCGCCGTTCCGGGTCAGTCGCTGGCCCGGAACGCGGCGGCGAGCTCGCTGCGGGACCGGATGCCCATCTTCCGGTAGAGCCGCGTGAGGTGGTACTGCACCGTCTTCTCGGCGAGGAACAGGGCCCGGGCCGCCTCCTTGTTGGTCGCCCCGCCGGCCACGAGTTCGGCCACCGCCTGCTCCTGCGCGGTGAGCTGGACGTGGTGGTCCCGGGCGGCGGTGAGTACCGAATCGGCAGGGTCAGGGAGATTGCCGACGTCGAGGCCGGTTGCCTTGAGCTCCCTGTCGCAGCGCTCCACATAGGTGGCCGCGCCCAATGAGTCGTAGAGGTCCCGCGCCGCACGCAGCACCGAGGACGCCAGCCGCCGTTTGCCGGCGCGGCGCATGCTCTGCCCGAACGCAAAACTGATCCGGGCCCGCAGGTAAGGCCGGTTGAGCCCGCGGAGGTGGCCCAAGGCGGCCTCGAAATGCTCCCTGGCAGCGTCGGGATCTCCCTGGGCCGCCAGCAGCCGGCCCCGGGCCCAGGCCATCCGTGCCATGTCGGAAGGCACTTCGCGTTCGCGCCGCAACCCCTCGAAAGAGGTCAGGAAAGCGTCAGCGGTGTCCAGCTGATCGGTCATCACCAGCGCATTAACGTACGTGTCCTGCCAGGGCCAGAAGGACACCCGGTCCTCGGTCCACGGGTCCAGTTCGGTCAGCGGCTGAAGCACGGCGAGGGCGCTTTCATAATCAGCCCGCGCCTCGTGGAACCGGGCCCGGGCAAGGCTGGCCGGCACCTGCATGGCCCGGTAGGTTCCCGGCTGGACCGCGGCCTGGGAGACGTAATAGCGGGCGCGGTCCCAGTCGCCGCGCATGGACCAGAGCTCCGCGGCGGTCCAGTACAGCAGGGGCCGGATCAGGGGCATCCGGGAGGTTTCAAGGCGGACGCTGGAGCGGGCGATGGTGGCCGCTGCGGCATCCCAGTTCCCCAGCACCAGATGGGTGCGGGCCAGCCATGCCTCGGCCCACAGGGAGATGCGCAGGGACCCGCCGCGGTACTCGGTGGGGGCGGCGGACTCGAAGTTCACCAGGGCCGCTTCCACGTTGTCCATCCGCAGCGCCAGCCAGCCTGCCCCCATTTGCACACGCTGCTTCTGCGCGTTCTCGGCGGCGTGCGCGAACGCCCGCTGGTAGGAAACCTCCGCCTCCCCCAGCCGGCCCCGCGCGTACAGGCCCAGGCCGTAGATGGCTTCCGACTCGACGTGCGCCGGCGTCCCGGGTTCAGTCAGGGCCATCGCGCGCTCCGCCCAGCCGGTGATCATCGGCCCGTCCCAGGATGCAACCCCGTGCAGGACGAAACGCTGCGCAACCTGGGCGGCGGCCTTGGGATCGCGGTCCGGGTTGCTGGTGCGCCACGCCATTTCCAGCTGGCTTTGGGCGCTGTCGTTCTGGCCGGACACGGTGGACAGGTAGCCCAGCACTGAGGAGCGCAGCGGCGAGGGCGGCAGGGCGTCCACGGCGGCGGACCAGGTCTGCGCCTCGGCAACATTGCCGGCCCCCACCAGTGCGTCTACGGCGCGCAGGAGCCGGTCGTTGCGGGCCCGGATATCCAACGACAGGCGCGACGCGGAAAACAACGCCGTCGCCACGTCCTGCCATGCACCCACGGCCGCCTGGCGGCCGGCGAAATCCTCGAGTTCTTCGGCGAGCGCCTGGTCCGCGGCGGGCGTTGCCGAGACCCGATGCCCCAGCTTTTCGCCCTCCGGCTCCACGGCCTCCGCAGCCAGGCGGTGCAGCGCGATGCGGCGGCTGGGAACAATCTGTTCGTAAATCGCCTCGGCAGTACCGGGCTCAACGAACACGACGGCGGAACGCGCCTGGTCGACGGACAGCCGCAGGAGGCCGGCGCGGTGTCCTTCATCCAGGACTTCGAGGACGGACTCCACTCCGCTGACGGAGGCTACTTCCGACAGGCCCGCGCTGCGGCCCAGCACGGACGCGGCTTCGGCGACGGCAACGAGTCCGGGCGAGGCGGCATCCAGGACGCTGTGCACCCTGGCGCGCAGCCGGGAGGTGGGCGGCAGCGAGGGGAACCAGGCCAGCCAGGTTTCCGGGGGCAGCTCGCGCAACAGTTCCACCACTGGCTGCGGCAGGCCGCCCGTGTGCCGGACCAGCCCGTGCGCCGCGGTGACGCTGAGGTCGATGCCGTGCAGGCGCCGGGCCACTTCCTGGACCTGTTGCGGGGTGAGCGGCTCCATGGGAATGCGGACCACCTGGTGCCCGGTCAGGTAGTCCAGGACGCCGGCGGGGATACGCGGCGCGTCGGCGGGGTTCAAGGTGAGCAGGAAAAGGATCCGCTTTCCGTGCAGCCGGCGCATGACGAACGTAAGGATGCGCAGGCTTTCCACGTCGAGTTTGTGGACGTCGTCGACGGCGACCACGACGCTCCCGTGCGACTGCAGCCCTTCGAGGTGGGTGCCCAGCGTCGAAGCGTAGTTGACCACCTGGTCCGTGCTCAGGGAGGCGAGGGGACCCGCCGGAAGGTGCGGGCCGCCGTCGTACGCCTTTGCCGAACGCAACGGCGAGGTGAGCATGAGCTGGGAGTAGCCGGCGAGCGCGAACTGCGCTTCCCAGTCATCGCCCATGGCGGAGAGGACGCGGACGCCGCGGACGCCCGTGCGGCAATATTCCAGGAAGGACTCGAGCACCGCGGTTTTCCCGGAGCCGGCCGGTCCGGTGAGGACGGCCGTGACCACCTTGCCCTTGCGGACGGCGCGGAGGATGTCCAGGAGCTCCTCGAACACCGAGTCGCGGCCCACCAGCGGCGAATCCGCACCGATATCGCCTTGGACGGACCCCGCAGTCATGGCCGCCAGTCTACCGGAGCGGCCTGCCCGCCCTTTGCGGCGGTGTCCAACCGCTATCCCAGGTCCCCGCCGGCCACCGGAAGGATGCTGCCGGTGAGGTAGGACGCTTCGTCGGAGGCGAGGAAGACAATGGGCGCGGCCTGCTCGTCAAGGGTGCCGTAGCGCTTCATGAAGGAGGATTCCACGGTCTGGTCCACGATGACTTGGTACCAGGCCTTCTCGGTGGCGGACTCGGCTTCCGGGCCACGTTTGACCTTCCGCGGCGGCGCCTCAGTACCGCCCGGCGCCGTGGCAACTACGCGGATTCCGCGCCCGGCCACCTCCATGGCGAGGGCCTGGGTCAGTGCGTTGACGCCGCCCTTCGCAGCGGCATACGGGACGCGGTGCATGCCGCGGGTGGCCACCGAGGACACATTGACGATGGTCCCCGACTCCTGTTCCAGCATCGCCGGCAGTACCGCCCGGCAGCTCCAGAGGGTGGGGAAGAGCGAGCGGCGGATCTCCTTTTCGATCTTGTCCTCGTCGTACTCCTCGTAGGGGCGTGCCCAGATGGTGCCGCCTACATTATTGACCAGGACATCCACGCGTCCGTGTGCGGCAAGCGCAGCTTTGACGGCCTGGGTGGCGCCGGCGAAGGTCTCCAGGTCCGCAGTGACGGATGTGGCCGACCCACCGGAACCGGACGACTTGGCGGCCTCTTCGATGCCGCGGGCCACATCGTGTACCAGTTCCGCGCGGTCCACCAGGACCACGGCCCCGCCTTCGGCGCCGATGCGTTCGGCCACTTTCCGGCCGATCCCCTGGGCGGCACCGGTGACGACGGCGACCTTGCCGCCGAACCTGCCTGGGGTCACGAATTGCCCGGCGTACGGTTCAGCCATCAGAGGGCGGCCTTCGCGTCGATGGCGCCGGCCATGGTGTCCTTCGCATCGTGGGCGTGCGCGGTGATGACGGCGCGGAGGCGGTCCTTGTCCCCGCGCTCAAAGGCGTCCACGATGTCGAGGTGGTCCTGGGTGACCCGCTCGAAGATCGGCGTTCCGGTTTCGAAGGCCGCGGCCATTTGGGCGTGCACGTCCAGGCGGCGGTAGGACTCCAGCAGCATGGGGTTGTCGCAGATCATGAAGAGGTACTCATGGAATTCCTCGTTGGTGCGCGCGAACTCCTCGGGGTCCGTAATGCTCCCGCCGTCCACTGACGCCGTGGTGGCTTGGGCGAGCCGGCGGAACTGGCGCAGCTGTTGCTCGCTGAGCCTGCCCAGCAGCAGTTCGCTGACCGCCAGCTCCAGGCCCATGCGGGCGTCGAGCTGGGCGAAGCTGTCCTCCTTGCGGAAGTCCAGCCGGCCGGTCTCCAGCGAGGACACGGCCTCGCCGCGGCTCATCGTGTCGCCTTCGGCCTGGATCTTCCCGGCCGGCGCCGGGGCTCCCGTCTCGGCGTCGCCTCCGGTAGTCTCCTTCGGCGCGAACCGCTCGAAGTAGAAGTTGGCGGGCTGGATGCCTTCAGCGTCCAGCCACTTGGAGACGGCGTTGACCATGGGGGGCGGGCCGCAGAGGTAGATGTCCACGTCGCCTTCGTTAAGGTGCTTCGGTTCGATGATCTGTGTGACGTAGCCGGTGTGCGGGGCGGAGGTGCCGGGCTCGGAGGCGATGTAATCCCAGGTGAAACCGGGCAGCTTCGCTTCGTAGGCCCGCAGCCAGTCCAGGCCGACGATGTCCGCTTCGCGGGTGAGCCCGTAAATGAGGTGGACCGGGGTGGACGGCGGGTTTTCGGACAGCTTTTCGAGGATGGACAGGAGCGGGGCCAGGCCGGTGCCGCCGGCCAGGAGCAGCAGGGGCCGCTTGGGCTCGCGCAGGAAGAACGATCCGTAGGGGCCGGTGAACTCGATGGAGTCGCCTACTGCGGCGCGGTCCCGCAGGTACTCGGACATGGCGCCCTGTGGGGTTACGCGGACCATAAAGGACGCGTCCTGCACTTCGGGTCCGCTGCTGAAGGAGTAGGAGCGCTCGGCGTCGGTGCCGGGGACCCTGAGGTTGACGTACTGGCCGGGAAGGAAGGCCAGTGCGTCCCGGTTGTCCACCTCGAGGGTGAAGGACACCGTGGTGTCCGTGTGCCGGTTGAGCTCCTTGATGGTGGAGCTGAAGGTGGCCGCCGCCGTCTTGGCCGACTCCGACGTGGCCGGGATCTGGATGGCAAGGTCGGACTCGGGGACGGCCTGGCAGGTCAGCAGGTAGCCCTTTTCGAGTTCCTCTTCGGTCATGGCGTCGTCAATGTAGTCGCCCGGGTCGAAGGTGCCGGAATCGCAGAACGCCTTGCAGGTGCCGCAGGCGCCGTCGCGGCAGTCGGACGGAATGTTGATGCGCGCCTTGTAGGCCGCGTCCATGACGGTCTCATAGTCACCGACCTTGATGACTTTGGTGACGCCGTCTTCGAAGCTGAGGGCTACTTTGTGGCCCATGGGGTCCTCCTGGCTGGGCGGGCGCGTCGTCGCGTCCCGGGAAAATTCTGGCGTGCCCGGCGGGCACGGAATGGGAACTGCCGCACGGCACCCGGGGACTTCCGGGCGCCGGTTCGGGCAGGTCAGATCATGTAGACGTCCACCACGTGGTGGATGTAGTCGTTCTTCAGGACTACCTTCTTCTTCAGGATCACCGGTTCCGGGCCGGAAAGGTCGATCGTGTAGTAGCTGGTGCCGAAATATGTGTCCGTCGTGTTGTAGCGGAAGTAGAGCGTGAACCAGTTGAAGCGCACCTCGACCCGGCCGCCGTCGTTCGCCAAAACCTCAACGTCCGTGATGTTGTGCCCCGTGCGCGGCTCGGGGAGGGAGGTGGCCGATGACCTGTCGGTCTTGATCCGGAACACCCGGTCCTCGATGCCGCCGCGGTTGTCGTAGTAGATCAGGGAGATCTCGTTCTGCGGGTCCTGCGTCAGCTGGTCATCCACGTCCCAGGCCGGCATCCAGAATTCGGAGTCGGGGTGGTAGCACTCGAGCCACTCATCGAACTGGCGGTCGTCCAGCAGGCGGGCTTCCCGGTAAAGGAAGGCACGGACGGTTTCGAGGATTGCAATGTCCTCCGCGGCCTTGAGGACCGGGGCGGTTTGGGTCAGGCTGGTCATTGTGTCTGCGCTCTCTGTGGTTCCGGTGGGCTCTGTCAGGCGGAGGCGGGGACGGAGGCCAGCGCGGAACGCTCCTCTTCCTCCGCCAGGGCACGGTCCATGACTTCCTTCCAGTACCCGTGCTGGATGGGGTAGAGCCCTTCATCTTCGGTGCGCACTCCGGAGGCGATGACCTTGGTCATGCCCAGGGCCTGGGCCTGCTCGTCCGGGCCGGCGATCTCGTGGGTGGAGCCGCGGGTCATGTCGTTCCAGGGGGCGCTGGTGGCCCAGTAGGTCTTGTTGCAGGAGCGGAATTCCTCCAGGTCGTCCGGGGTGGCCATGCCGGTGGCGTTGAAGAAGTCCTCGTACTGGCGGATGCGCTTGGAACGGTTCTCCTGGGACTCGCCCTTGGGTGCGATGCAGTAGATCGTCACCTCGGTCTGGTCCGCGGAAATCGGCCGGAAGTGGCGGATCTGCGAGGAGAACTGGTCCATGATGTAGACGTTCGGGTACAGGCACAGGTTGCGCGAGATGTTGATCATGAAGTTGGCCATCTCCTCGCCGTACTTCTGGACCAGTTCCTCCCGGCGGTCCCAGAGCGGACGGTCCTCGGGGTTGGTCCACTCCTGCCACAGCAGCAGGTGCCCGTGGTCGTAGGAGTAGAAGCCGCCCTTGACCTTGCCCCACTTGCCGGCATCCATGGCCTTGGTTTTGTTGGCCGAGTCACCGGCGCTGCGGCGGGCCGTGGTGGCGGCGTAGTTCCAGTGCACGGCCGTGACGTGGTAGCCGTCGGCGCCGTTTTCGGCCTGGACCTTCCAGTTGCCGTCGTAGGTGTAGGTGGAGGAACCGCGCAGCACCTCCAGCCCTTCGGGTGACTGGTCAACGATCGAATCGATGACCTTGGTGGCGTCGCCCAGGTGCTCCTCCAGCGGCAGCACGTCAGCCTTCAGCGAGCCGAACAGGAAGCCGCGGTAGGACTCGAAGCGGGCCACCTTGGTGAGGTCGTGCGAGCCTTCCTTGTTGAAGGTCTCGGGGTAGCCGGCGTTCCGGGAATCCTTGACCTTCAGCAGCTCGCCGGAGTTCTTGAACGTCCAGCCGTGGAACGGGCAGGTGAAGGTGGTGCGGTTGTCCGTCTTGCGGCGGCACAGCATGGCGCCGCGATGCGAACAGGCGTTGACGATGCAGTTGAGCTTCTCGTCCTTGTCCCGGGTGATCATCACCGGGGTGCGGCCGATGTACGTGGTGAAGTAATCGCCTACGTTGGGAATCTGGGACTCGTGGGCCAGGTACACCCAGTTGCCTTCAAAAATATGCTTCATCTCAAGTTCGAAGATCTCCTGGTCGGTGAAGATTTCGCGCTTGGCCCGGATGATGCCGTTCTCACGGTCGTCGATCACGGCGTCGGCAAGGACCTCGCGGGCATGGATCAGGTTCTCGGTCATGGCGTGCTCCCTCATTGGAGATTGCTGGACGGATGGGCGGGAGGTCCGGGCTGGCGTCGTTGCCGGCGGTGGACGTTAGAGGCAATTCTTCCCCCTCGTGACTGGTCTCACATCAGGCAAACACCTAGGGTCGACCAAGGGTGTCTTTATGTATCGATCATGACTAAAAAGCAGCATTATCAATATTTGTTTCGTCATTATCTTCGGACCTACGATGAGACAGACATCACGCGACGCCACGGATCGGCAGGCACTCCTGCACCGGCGTCCTGCGGCGGGTCCAGGAGACCTTTCTGGGCCCCAATTTCAAAGACGAAGGTGGAGACCGCCATGACTGAGACTCAAGTGGACATCCGGAACGAGAACGAGGGCACAGCCGTTGAAGCCGGCTCGAAGGCCACCGAACGCTTCGCCGCTTCCGGCAAGCTTTCGGAACTGCGCGTGCCCAAGGAGCGCGTGAGCCTGCTGGCCGGCGCGCTCATCAAGGCCGCCAACGACATCGTCGTTGAGCACCAGGTCACTTACGAGGAGTACAACGCGCTGAAGGCTTGGCTGATCAAGGTGGGTACCGACGGTGAGTGGCCGCTGTTCCTTGACGTGTGGCTCGAGCACACGGTCGAGGACGTCAACTCCCAGGACCGCCCCGGGACCAGGGGCACCATTGAAGGCCCGTACTACGTGCCCGGATCGCCGGAGCTTGCGACGCCGGCCACCGTCCTCATGCGCGACGGCGAAGAGGGCACCCCCCTGCGTTTCACCGGCCAGTTCACGGACACCAACGGCAATGCCCTGCAGGGCGCACAGGTGGAGATCTGGCACGCGGACGCCGCGGGCTTCTACTCGCAGTACGCCCCGGGCCTGCCGGAGTGGCTCTTCCGGGCCACGGTCAAAGCCGACGACGAAGGCCGTTTTGAAATCAACACCATGCGTCCGGCGCCGTACCAGATCCCCACGGACGGCGCCTGCGGCCAGCTCATTGAGGCGGCCGGCTGGCACGCCTGGCGTCCGGCCCACATCCACATCAAGGTATCGGCACCCGGCTACCAGCCCGTCACCCAGCAGCTCTACTTCCCGGGCGACCCGCACAACGCTGACGACATCGCCTCGGCCGTCAAGCCTGAACTGATGCTGGACCCCAAACCCCGCACGGACGGCGGGGCCGGAGAGGACGCCGTGTACAACTACGTCCTCGCCAAGGAAGGCGAGACCAAGTAGGCCTTTGCCCCTACTGTCTGAAGCCGGGCGCCAGGACCCGGCCACATGGCGCCCCGGAGCTGCATCTTCGGGGCGCCTGCCTGTTCCAACCACGCAGCCAGGAGCCAGGATGCCCACCTTCCGCCAGGACCCGGCGGCCCAGCCGGAAGCCGCAGCAGAACCCGTCACTGGAGGGCCGGCTCCCGGACTGTCGGCCGCGGAGATGCCGCCCGCGCGGCAACCGCTGCTGGAACGGCCCGGACGCCGCCCCGCCGGACCACACCGTTTCCTTCGGGACGTGGCGCCGACCTACCTGTCCAACGGTGCCATCGGCCTGGTCTTCACCGCCTCCGGGCCCATCGCCGTCACCCTCGCCGTCGGGGCAGCAGGCGGGCTGAGCCAGGAACAGCTCGCCTCGTGGGTTTTCGGCATCCTGTTCTCCGGCGGAGCCGCGACACTGATCATGTCGCTGCTGTACCGGCAGCCGCTGGGGTTCGCCTGGTCGATTCCAGGCACGGTTCTGCTCGGGCCGTCGCTGCACCATCTTTCTTTCGCGGAGGTGGTGGGCACGTTCTTCACAGCCGGCCTGCTCGTCCTGGCCCTGGGCGCCACCGGAGTGGTCCGTCGGATCATGGCGATGATCCCCATGCCGATCGTCATGGCCATGGTCGCCGCCGTGTTCCTCCGCTTCGGCACGGACATCATCTCCGCAAGCCAGGCCAATCCGGCCGTCGCCGCCCCGATGGTGGGCGCCTTCCTGCTCCTGACCGCCGTGCCGGCCCTGGGGAAATTCCTTCCCCCGGTCCTGGGGACGTTGGTGGCCGGTTGCCTGGCGGTGGCGGTCAGCGGGCAGTATGTTCCCGGGGAGCCGGGACCGCTCCTGGCTGTCCCGGCCTTCACCCCTCCGGTGTTCACGTGGGCGTCGCAGCTGGAACTGGTGGTTCCCCTGGCCTTGACGGTGTTGTTCGTCCAGAACGGCCAGGGCATCGCCGTGCTTCGGGCCGCAGGACACCGGCCGCCCGTGAACGCTTTCGCCATCGTGTCCGGCGCGTTTTCCTTGCTGAACGCCGGCTTAGGCGCGGTATCAGCATGCGTGACGGGCCCTACGAACGCCCTGTTGACGTCGTCGGGAGTTAAGGGACGGCAGTACACAGCAGCGGTGACCTACGGTTGCCTCGCACTGGCCTGCGCGGCGCTGGCTCCCACCCTGACCCGGCTGATGCTGGCCACGCCCAAGGAATTCGTCCTGGTCCTGGGCGGAATCGCGATGCTGCGGGCACTCCAGCAGGCGTTCGTGACCGCCTTCTCCACCACCTTCACCCTGGGAGCGCTGGTGACCTTCGTGGTGACCATCTCCGGCCTGGATCTGTTCAACATCCACGCAGCCTTCTGGGGCCTGGTCATCGGATACTCCGCCTCACGGCTGCTGGAGCGTCCGGACCATGCAGGATCATAAAAGCGGACCGGCGAGTACCCGGCGAAGGCGCCCCTAGGGTGTCCCTGCCCAAGAATTTCACCTGAGCTGGGCAAAACCATGGGAAGTCTTGATCCAGCCGCGGCATGGTTAACCCAGCAGCAGCACCAGCCGAACCGAGCCACTGATCCAGCAGGCACCCAGCCGGATGGGCGGAACAGGAGTAGCCATGAATCAAGCACCCACACCGGACGTCGCCTCCGTCGTCGGCGGTAGCGGCACGGTTCACCGCGGGAGCCTGACGTGAAACGAATCGCACCGTTGAATGCCCTCGGCAGCCCCTCGCGCACTGGCGAAGCCAATGCGTCGACCCGCATCAGTTACCCCGTTACGGGGCGGCGGGCTCCATCCGCTGTTCCGCCGACATGGACCTCCGGCAACGGCCTTCAAGAGGCGGACCAAATCTGGCCCGACTGTTGCGACTGAAAGTGCCATCCGATGGCCACCCGAATACGGGCCGCCTGGCGCACGACGGCGACAGCTGCCCTCTTCGCCGTTTCGCTGGCCGGGTGCTCCCTACCGGGAAACGGCCCGAATCCAACCACGGCGGCGCCTGACCGGACCCTGCCAACACGGGCGGAAGGACCCTTTCCCGTGACCTCTGTCACTGACGGGGACACGATCCGAGTCACCATCGATGGAAAATCGACCCGCGTCCGCCTCATCGGCATTGACACCCCGGAAGTCAGCGATCCAAGGAAGACGGTCCAGTGCTTCGGACTCGAAGCATCCCGGCGAGCCACCGAACTCATGGACGAAACCCAGGTCTGGCTGGAATACGATCCCAGCCAGAGTCGCCGCGACCGTTACGGCCGGACGCTGGCTTACGTCTGGCAATCTGAAGGCGTACTCGTCAACGAAAAAATGGTGGCCGAAGGGTTCGCCCACGAATACACCTATGAGACCCCCTACAAATACCAGGACAGGTTCCGTGAGGCCGAACAGGCCGCCCGTACTGCAGAACGGGGCCTGTGGAGCCCGGCCACGTGTGCAGGCAACACAAACTGAACGAGGCGGGTTCCCCGATCGGCGCTGACGCTACTGCACGCTGACCGGGGCGCGAGGTGCAGCCAAACTACTGCGCCCTACGCTGCCGCGGGGAACACCCCTGCCCCTGCCAGTCCGGAACGCGGATTGGTTCCGACCAGGCCGCAAATCCAGCGGCCCAGTTCCGTTGCTTTGTGCACGTCGATGCCTGTCGGGAAGCCTGCACGCCCGAGCATCCACGCGAGATCCTCCGTGGAGATATTTCCGGCCGCGCCGGGAGCGAAGGGGCATCCTCCGAGACCACCGACGCTACTGTCGAACACATCGACACCCGATGCCATCGCCGCATAAGTATTGGCCAGCGCCGTGTGGCGGGTCTCGTGAAGGTGGGCCCTCAACTGCAGGTCGGTTTCCTCGCGCAGCGTGGCGAAAGTCTCGCCCACCTGCCACGGGACGGCGCAACCAATCGTGTCGGCCAACGCCACTTCCGCCAGGTTCGCGCGGCCAATTGCACTGCGGACGACTTCGAGGGTCTGCTCGATCGGGACGTCTCCCTGGTAGGGGCAGCCAAAAGCGACAGCTGCGGTGACGCTGAGTGGAATGGATGCGGCGGCAGCGATGTCCGACACTTCCTCCAGAGCCCTAAGCGCTGCAGCAACTGTGGTGTTCTGGTTGGCTGCGGCGAATGCGTCGGTCACCGGCAGTACATAGTTCATCTCGTCCACCCCGGCATCGACAGCCCGGAGGGCACCCCTGGTGTTCAGCACCAGGCCGATATAACTCACGGCGTCGGTGCGCGGGACCGACGCCATCACGGCGTCGGCATCTGCCATCTGGGGTACGGCTTTGGGATTCACAAAGCTGACGGCTTCGATCCGCCGCGCACCCATCCGGATCAGCTCTTCGATGAGCCGGACCTTATCTTCCGTGCTCACGGGGGTCTTCTCGTTCTGCAGCCCGTCGCGGGGGCTGACGTCCACGATCGAGACCGGCCTGGTTCCGTGGGCAAACGCCATCAGATTGCTCCTTCGCTACGTGCATTCTGAAACTCTTCTTCGGTGAGGTTCAGGAGGCCCTGGTACACATCGGCATTGTGGGATCCATGCACCAAAGGCCCGTTCCAGCTAATCCGGCCGGCGGAGCGCGTGAGCTTGGGAACGATTCCCGGCTGGACCACGGCGCCCAGCTCGTCGTCAGCCACTTCCACGAGCATGTCCCTGGCTTTGAGCTGCGGATCCTCGAAGATATCTTCAACGGTACTCACGGTGCTGTTCGGAACAGCATGTTTATCGAGCAGGCTGACCAGCTCGCCGGCGGAGTAGTGCACCGCCCAATCGGCGATGATGCTTTCAAGCTCCTCCTGGTTGCGGCCCCTCTGCGCATGATCACGGTATTTCGGGTCCTCCGCGAGCCCGGGCATGCCCATCGCTGTGGCCAGGCGCACGAAGACCGAATCCTGGTTGGCCGCTATGACAACCCACTTGCCGTCGCTGGAGCGGAAGATGTTCGACGGCGCGATCCCCTTCAGTCCCGAGCCGCTGGGTCCGGGAACAATACCGGTGGCGGCGTAGTCCGGCACCGCGCTCTCCAGTAGTGAAAAGCACGCCTCAACGAGCGACACATCGACCACCTGGCCGGTCCCCCCGCGGGCATCCCGCCAGTACAACGCCAGCAGGATCCCCTGCAGGGCATACAGCGAGCCGAGGCTGTCCCCCAGTGAAATACCTGTGCGGGGTGGCGGCTGGTCGGGATAGCCGTTCAGGTGCCGCAATCCGCTCCGCGCTTCGGCGACGGAGGCATAACCCGGCTTTGACGCTTCCGGACCAGTCTGTCCATATCCCGAGACCCGGGCGATGATGAGGCCGGGATTGATCTTCCACAGCTCTTCAGGGCCGAGGCCAAGCTTTTCCATAGTGCCCGGGCGGAAGTTCTCGAGGATGACGTCGGCGTCCTTGCAGAGCTCAAGAAAGAGCTCCCGGCCGCGGGGGGCTTTCAGGTCCATAGTGACGCACTTTTTGCCGCGGGACTGCACCGACCACCACAGGGTGTGGTCATTAACGCGCGCGCGGCCCCATTCGCGCATGGGATCCGGCCTGTTTGGGGATTCGACCTTGATGACTTCGGCACCGAAGTCTGCCATCTGCCGTCCCGCGAAAGGGCCGGCGATCAGAGATCCCAGTTCGAGGACGCGCACGCCGGACAGAGGACCCGCATCATCGCCCGCGATTTTGGCCCTGCCTGCGACGGCTGGTGGCGTTTCTTCAGCGATCCCGTGGCCGGCCCCGTCCTTTGCGTCCTTGCCAAGCTTCGCTGTGCCGGTTTCGACAACCTTCATCAAATCTCAACTCCTGATTCCTGATGCGGACCCAGTGGGCGCCGTACACACGGACGGAGGTTCATGAGCTCCCCGTCGTACAGGAACCAGTATGCACTCCTGGCCTCATATTGTGAATATAAAATCACGATATGGGCTCCACCTCGGAGGGAAGACTTCCGCCGATCAGCCGGGTACCTTCAGCTGCCGCGGCGATGACCGGCTCTATCCAGGAAGCACACACGTCGTAAGGCATCCTCATGGTGGGCCCCATGACGGTGAGTGCACCGTAGAGCTCAGCCTGCGGGCCGAAGATCGGAACAGACAAGCCGCTGGCCCCGGAAACCCGCTCCCCGGTAGTGATGGCAAAACCGTCCGCACGAGTCTTCGAGACGGCGGCATCAAGGCTTGCTGCGTCCGTGATGGTCTGGTCGGTGATGGACCGGAGCCCTGACCCGTAGACCCTCTCCGCCAGGTCGGGGTTCCAGGCGAGCAATACGCGGCCCGCCGAACCGGCGTGGAGCGGCATGATATCGCCGACCTCGACCGCCCTTCGAAGAACCCGTCGGGTCTCGGCCAACGCGACGCAAACCCTGCTTCCCTGCGATTCCCTGAAGATGCAGACCGTCTCGCCCAGCTCATCCCGCAATCGCCGTATTACCGGTGTCAGCAATTCCAGGAAGTCCAGGCCCTGCCGGGCAGGCGCCGCCCAGTGGGTCATACGCAACCCGACCCGGAATTGGTCATCACGCCGATCGAGCATTCCCTCATGCACCATATTCGCGACCAGGCGCTGCACCGTGGAGTGCGGCAACCCGGTCTCCGCGCGTATTTCGGCGAGGCTCAATTCTGGCCGCACCAGGGAGAAGGCATCAAGGATGGCCGTGATCTTCTTCAGCACCAGCAACGGGGCGGCGGCGTTTTCGGTTGCGCTCATGGCTCGATTCCAGGTTCCTTCTTCTCGGTCAGGGCGGGGTGGCGC
This sequence comes from Pseudarthrobacter sp. C1, assembly GCF_034720455.1. Lineage (NCBI taxonomy): Bacteria > Bacillati > Actinomycetota > Actinomycetes > Micrococcales > Micrococcaceae > Pseudarthrobacter > Pseudarthrobacter sp. C1. The sequence continues at coordinate 52,339 of NZ_JAYESK010000005.1, forward strand.
CTATTTGAAGCCCCCTTGTAGTGTGACAGACGTTACTGTTAGCGTAGTGCCCACTATATGGCCAACAACTCACAATGTGGTTAGCGGGAGAATAGCAATGACGCAGCCCTCACAGCCTGAATCATCGAATTTTGCGGTTGAGCTCAACGGATGCACCAAGGAGTTTGCAACTCCCGGCGGTGGATCGTACTTCGCTGTCCGGGACATCGACCTCAAGGTGGAGCCCGGACGGTTTGTCTCCATCGTTGGGCCGACGGGATCGGGTAAGTCCACGATCCTCAACATGGCAGCGGGACTCCTGAATCCTTCCTCGGGCACTGTCCACAGCTTCGGTGAGCCCGTACATGGGGTGAACCGCCGCGCCTCCTACATGTTCCAGCAGGACGCCCTGCTGCCTTGGAAGTCGGTCATCGACAACGTCAGTCTCGGGCTCACCATGGCCGGGGTCTCCAAGGCCGAGGCCTACGACGAGTCACGCCGCTGGCTCGAGAAGGTGGGATTGAAGAACTTCGCTGACCGGTACCCCCACCAGCTCTCCGGCGGCATGCGCAAGCGCACTGCAGTCGCCCAGGCCTGGATCGTCAACCCCGACATCCTGCTGATGGACGAGCCTTTCTCCGCACTCGACGTACAGACCCGTCAGATCATGGAGAACGAACTCCTCCAGCTCTGGCAGGAATCGGACAAGGCCGTCGTGTTCATCACCCACGACCTGGACGAGGCAATTGCCCTGTCCGACGAGGTGGTCATCCTCGGGGCCGGGCCGGGAAGCACCGTCGTCGGCAGCTACGAGATCGACATCCCCCGCCCCCGTGACCTCCTGGACATCCGGGACGATCCCAAGTTCGTCGAGCTCCATAGAGAAATCTGGGGGCGCCTCAAGGTTGAGGTATCCAAGACCTACGAATCAGCGCGGGAAGAGGAAGAGAGCGACGCAGCATGACGGTGGCACCAGTTTCCAAGAAGACACAGCGCTTTCCCCTCCGGAAGGAGCGGGGTCCGGCGATGGTTGAGCGCCCCCGGCGCAAACGGGGTGAAGCGTCCAACTTCTCCATCCGGATGGGACAACTGGCCCTCGCCGTCATTGTCCTCGGCGCGTGGGAATTGTTGGGACGCGTTGGCGTTATCGACCCATTCTTCTTCCCCCTCCCCTCCGACATCCTGATGACGGTATGGGTCTGGATCTCCAGCGGCTTCGTCTTCCCGCACCTGTGGATCACCCTGCAGGAATCGATCCTCGCCTTCCTGACGGGCGCGGCGGCCGGCCTGGTCCTGGGCTTCCTCCTGGCGAGGGTCCGTTTCCTGGAGCGGCTCCTGGACCCGTTCCTGCAGATGTTCAATGCCCTTCCCCGCGTGGTGCTGGCCCCGATCTTCCTGCTGTGGTTCGGCCTGGGGATCTGGTCAAAGGTCGCCTTCGGTTTCACCTTGGTGTTCTTCATCGTCTTCTTCAACACCCTCGAGGGCGTCAAGAGCGTGGACCGGGTCCTCGTGGACAACGCACGCATGCTGGGGGCGTCGGAGAAGCAGCTCCTCCGCCACGTCTTCATCCCCAGCGCCCTGACCTGGATCTTCTCCAGCCTGCATATCAGCGTAGGTTTTGCCATCACCGGCGCAGTGGTGGGTGAATACCTCGGAGCTTCCGCCGGTGTGGGCTACGCCATAGCTCAGGCCCAGGGTGTCTTCGATACCAAGGGAGTCTTCGCCGGCATGTTCATCCTGATGTTTGTGGTCCTGATCATCGACCTCCTCGTCAACCGCCTCGAACGGCACCTCCTCAGGTGGCGCCCGGCCCGGTCCTCGTAACTATTACCATCACCGCCTGAAAGGGAACTCTCATGACCCAGAAAGAAACCCGGCGCCGTAGGCTCTTCCGCCCCCTGACCCTGCTTGCCTCCGTTGCCCTGGCTCTCTCCGCCTGCGGCGCCCCTTCGGCTGCACCTCCCGGCCAGGGCGGGACCGGTGCTGCCGGCGGCGGGGAAGGCACCAAGGTGATCATCGGCGTCGGCGGCCAGACTCTCCTGACCTACCTTCCCACCACGCTGGCCCAGGAACTGGGCTACTACAAGGAAGAGGGCCTGAACGTCGAACTCCAGGACCTGCAGGGCGGCTCGAAAGCGCTCACTGCGATGGTGGGCGGCAGCACAAATGTCACCAGCGGATACTACGAGCACACCATCCAGATGCAGGCCAAGAACCAGCCCATCAAGGCGTTCGTCGACATGGGCGAGTCGTCGGGGCTTGCCCTCATCGTGGCGCCCAAGAATGAGGGCCAGATCAAGTCCATTGCGGACCTCAAGGGCAAGAACGTCGGAGTGACCTCACCGGGGTCCTCCACCGACATGTTCGTAAAGTTCCTGCTGGCCAAGAATGGCATGCAGCAGGCAGATGCCGCAGTTTCAGCGATCGGCGCCGGGTCCTCTGCCGTTGCCGCCGTGGAGCAGAACCAGGTGGACGCCGCAGTGATGCTCGAACCTGACATCTCCGTACTCGCAAAGCGGATAGGCCACGATCCGGTGCTGCTGGAAGACGTCCGGACCGTGGAGGGTCTGAAGGAAGTATTCGACACCGACTCCTGGCCGTCCTCCTCCCTCTACGCCAAGACTGAATGGCTGGACAAGAACAAGGAAACCGCAGGCAAACTCGCCAAGGCGATCAAGCGCACCCTCGAATTCATCGACGGCCACTCCGGCGAGGAGATTGCCGCGAAAATGCCTGAGAAGTTCGCCGGCGGAGACAAGCAGCTCTACGCCAAGGTCATTGAGGACCTGAAGAAGACGCTCAGCAAGGACGGATCCTTTACCGAGGACGGCGTTCAGGCGGTCCTGAAGACACAGCGGGTGGCCAACCCGGAGGTCGGGGATAAGGACATCAAGCTGGCGGACACCTACACGAACGAATTCCTGAAGTAGCACCAACCGGCAGAGGCACGCCATCCGCAAGAGATGGCGTGCCTCTGCCGCCATCACCGCCTTCCTGCTTGAGGAGAGCCCTGAATGCCCGAGACACTGACCCACAAAATCCTGGCCAGCCATCTCGCGTCCGGCGGCCTGACTCACGGCGCCGACATCACCATCGCCGTTGACCAGATCCTCATCGAGGACGCAACCGGAACCATGACCGCCATGCAGTTCGAAATGCTCGGCATGGACTCCGTCGCCGTGCCGCTGGCGGTCATGTACGTCGATCACAACGTCCTGCAGATCGATGAAAAGAACATGCAGGACCACCACTACCTCCGCACCTTCTCCGCCCGCTACGGGCTGCGCTACTCCCCCGCCGGGCACGGCATCTCCCACTACATCCACCTTGAGAAATTCTCCAGGCCGGGCCAGGTCCTGGTGGGCGCGGACTCCCACACCTCAACGGCGGGTGCCCTCGGCATGTTCGCCCTCGGCGCCGGCGGGCTGGAGGTCGCCGTGGCGATGGCGGGCTACGGGTTCGACTTTGTGTGCCCCGCCGTCGTGGGGGTGGAACTGACGGGCACGCTCGGACCCAATGCCGAAGGGAAGGACGTGGTGCTGGAGCTGCTGCGCCGCCATGGCGTGCGGGGCGGCCGCGGGAAGGTGTTCGAGTTCTACGGGGAGGGTGTGGCTTCCCTGTCAGTCTCGGCGCGCGCGACCATCTGCAACATGATCATCGAGACAGGTGCCGCCACAGCCATCTTTCCCTCCGATGACCAGACCCGCGCGTGGCTCCGGGCCCAGCGCCGAGAGGATCAGTTCGTCCCCCTGGCGGCCGACGCCGGCGCAGGCTACGACGACGACGAGCAGATTGATCTATCAAGCCTCGTTCCGCTCGTGGCGCTGCCGCACTCACCAGGCAACGTCCGTCCCGTGTCCGAACTGCCGCGCACTGAGGTGGTCCAGGTCTGCGTGGGTTCCTCTGTGAACAGTTCGTACGAGGACCTGGCCACTGTGGCTGCCATCCTCAAGGGACATACCGTCCATCCGTCCGTCCAGCTCACGGTGACGCCGGGATCACGCCAGATCCTGCAGACGATCATCGCCTCCGGCGTCTATGAGGATCTTATGGGGGCCGGGGCGCGGATGCTCGAGCCGGTATGCGGCCCCTGCGTGGGCATCGGGCAGGCACCTACGGAGGGTGCGCCGTCGTTGCGCACGTTCAACCGCAACTTCCCGGGCCGCAGCGGTACAGCCGAGGACTCCGTGTACCTGTGTTCGCCGTCGACCGCTGCTGCCAGCGCGCTGGAAGGCGCCATCGTCGATGCCTCCACCGTCAGCCGCGGCGAGCTCCGCCCTGCCACTCCTCCGCATCCGGAAGTCCATGACCTGCATATTGCCGGTGTCCTGCCCCTTGAGGCACGTCGCAACATCGAGATCGAGCGGGGCAGCAACCTCGTCCCGCCGCCACAGCCCACACCGCTGCCGGCTGACCTGGACGCCCGGGTGCTGATCGCCGTCGGTGATGACATCTCCACTGGTGACATGGCTCCCGACGGCGCCATCGCCATGTCTGTATGGTCCAACATCGCCGTCTGTGCGCGCTTCATGTTCCGCCGCCTGGACCCCGGTTTTCACGATCGCGCCCTCGAATGGGGCGGCGGAATCATTGCGGGCGGGGAAAACTACGGGCAGGGTTCGTCGCGGGAGCATGCCGCCCTGATCCCGTTGTACTTGGGGGTCCGGGTGGTCGCTGCCCGCAGCTACGCGCGGATCCATCGCCGCAACCTCATCGCCGCCGGCATCGTGCCGCTGATCTTGCCCTCCGACGCGCAAAGCTCAACCGGGCAGCGGTGGGTCATCGAAGGGCTTGCTGACGCCCTGGCCGATGGTCGCCGCTCCGTCACTGCCCGAGTGGACGGAGGCACCGAGTTGACGCTCGGTCTCGACTTCTCTCCGGCCGAACGTGCCGTCCTCACTGCCGGCGGCCTGCTGGCCCAGGTGCGGACCGGCGGGCGCTCCATGCTGGCCGGCGACGCCGTCGTACAGGACAACGCGGCAGTCGTTTCGCAGAGCCGATCTCCACGGTGAGGCCAGCCGCCGTCGGCCCCGTTCGAACACCGGCGCGTCGACCGGGACAGCGCGCCACGGCCATCGCGGCGCTGACAACGGTGGTGGCGGTGCTGCCGGTCTTCCTCGTCGGCGGGCTGGCTGTCCAGCTTGAGCAGGACCTGGGCATGACGGCGTCAGCACTCGGAGTCGCGGTCTCCACCTTCTGGGCTGTCTCAGCACTGCTGTCCGCCCCGGCCGGGTATGTGGCGAGCGGACTGGGGCTCCGCCGCGGAGTCCCGCTCGCCGTCGGGCTGGGCTTTGTTGCACTGGCCGGCATCGCCTTCGTCACTCCGCACTGGGCGTGGCTGATCGTCTGGCTCAGTTTCGCCGGTACCGCAAACGCCCTGATCCACCCGCTGTCCAACGGCCTGATCGTGGACCAGGTGGCGGTACGCAACCGCGCCTTCTCGTTTGGCCTCAAGCAGGCCGCCATTCCGACGGCGACGCTCACCGCCGGCCTGTCCGTCCCGCTATTCGCTCTTACCGTGGGGTGGAACTGGACCTTTGCGCTGGCAGCACTGCTGGCGGCGGCCCTGATCCCGGCGCTGCTCCGCACCCTCCCACGCACTGCCCCGTTCCAAGGGCGCTCCGGTAAAGCCGCCAGGGAACCGCTCCCCCGGAGGCTGAAACCATTCCTTTTTGCCACCGCCGTGGCCAGTGCCCTGGGAGCCGGGCAGGCCAATGTAGTGGGTGCTTTCACTGTGACCATGGCTGTGCAGGCGGGATTCGATGCCGCCGGTGCGGGCCTATTGCTGGGCGCCGCCAGTGTGGCCGGGATTCTGGCCCGCCCGCTGGTGGGTATTGCCGCGGACCGGGGGATCGGCGGCTCGATGGCCACGGTGGCCCTGATGATGGGGGCCGGGAGCCTGGGGCTGCTCGGCATGGCGTCCGGTTTCCCGATCGCCTATGCAGCCGGAGCCGTCGTCGCGTTCGGTCTGGGCTGGGGCTGGAACGGCCTGGCCCATTACGTGGTCTCACGCACGGCGCATCCGTTCACCATCCAGGCCACCGGGATCACTCAGAGCGGTACCTACATCGGCGGAACGCTGGGGCCGTTGCTGTTCGGGATCGTTTTCTCCCAGTTCAGTCCCGCCGTTGGATGGACGCTTGCAGCGCTGGTCGCAGGTGCCGGGGCGGCTGCCTCGCTGGTCGCGTTCCGTTTGGAGAAGCGATTGCGCACCAGCTAGTTGGTTAGGACAGGCGCGACAGCACTGCGGCGGCGAAATCCACGGTGGTGGCGGTGCCCTTCAGGTCCGGCGTCGCAATGCCGTCCGCCAGCGTTCCCTCAAAGGCAGAGGTCAGGGACCGGGCGGCCTCCGCCTCACCGAGATGGTCGAGCATCATTGCAGCGGCCCACAGAGCGCCCACCGGGTTGGCGATACCCTTGCCCGCAATATCCGGAGCAGAGCCGTGCACGGGCTCGAACATCGACGGGTGCCGCCGCTCCGGGTTGAGGTTGGCGCTGGGTGCAATGCCGATGGACCCGGCAATACCAGCTACCAGGTCCGAAAGAATGTCCCCGAACAGGTTCGACGCAACGATGGTCCGGATACTCGTCGGCTTCATCACCAGCCGTGCCGCCAGCGCATCAATGAGCACCTTTTCGACGACGACGCCGGGGAACGCCGTGATTGTCTCCGCCACCACCTCATCCCAGAACGGCATGGTGTGGATGATGCCGTTGGACTTTGTTGCGGAGACGAGCCGGCCGCCGCGTTCGGTGGCGACGTTAGCGGCATAGCGCGCCGCCCGGGCGATACCGCGCCTGGTGAAGACGCTCTCCTGTACCGCGAACTCGCCTTCGGTTCCGGCGCCGAACCTTCCTCCGATCTGGGAATACTCGCCTTCAACGTTCTCCCGTACCACCACGATGTCCAGGTCCTCGATGCCGGGCATGGCACCGACGATGCCGGGCAGCAACCGCATGGGCCGGAGGTTGATGTACTGGTCGAACTCCCGGCGGATAGGGATGAGGAGCCCCCAGAGGGTGACATCGTCGGGCACGTCCGGTGTCCCCACGGCTCCCAGGTAGATGCCATCACCGCTGCTCAGCTGCTCTATTCCGTCAACAGGCATCATGCGGCCCGCCTTGCGGTAAAAGTGGCTGTTCCAGTCCCGGACCCGCCACTGGACGTCGAAGCCGTACATTCCGGCGACGGCGTCGACGCACTGCATCGCGACGTCGGTGACATCCACGCCAATGCCGTCGCCGGGAATCGCATCGATGACATAACGGCGGCTCATGCGCATCCAATCGTTCGTGGTGTTTAAAGAGCATATGCGGAGGGCCAGGCGCTCCGCCCCAACGAATCACGGCCCGGTTCAAATTAAGGGGCCGGCAATGCCACAAACCTCCGCTTGTGTCCTCCGCCCGGTAGCACGAGGATGGCGCTTGCCACCGGAGCGCGCCCCGACGCCGTCTCACGCACGGGACAAGACCGGATTGCTGAACACTCCAAACGAGTCATGGCAGCTGCCCTTTCCGTTTCCGCCCGCCTCGGGCATCGCCCTTTGGCGCAGGTGGACCGGTTCTCGCATTGACGGCTCACGCCTGAATTCCCGTTTGGGGCTCTGGCGGCCAAAGGGCAGCAGGCGTAGCGTCGATCACAAGGGCAGCCGGGCCGGTGGGCAAGGCCTGTTGGCCAGTCCGGCAGCATGGGGTTCTCCCAAGGAGGCAGGCATGGCAGGTGGAACGCCGACACGGCGGCCGGGCCCTTAGGGGCTGGAACAGTCACATTGGTGGAGGGCTCGTCCTTCTGTATCTCCATGCCGAATGGAGACATCCATCCGGAGCATCCCCACGGCCTTTTCGTCCAGGACACCCGATATGTGTCCACGTGGGCCCTGACGGTTAATGGGCAGCCGCTGGAGCCGCTCGCGGCCGAGGTAAAGGAGCCCTACCGTGCCCTTTTTGCAGGACGCGTCCCGCGTTCTGATGGTTATGCGGACAGTCCCCTTATTGTCGAACGGCTGCGCGAAGTGGGTGCGGGCATCCGGGAACAACTCACGGTCCGGAATTTTTCCCTGATACCCATGGAGTGCGTCATCCAGCTGGTGGTTGGGTCGGACTTTGCCGATTTGTTTGAGGTCAAGGAAGCCAGGAACCAGAGGCAATGGGAGGAGCACCGGCGCGCTGACGTTGGAGTGCTGAGAATCCACGGCCGGTGGAGGGACGTCGAAAAGGACATCGTCATCAATGCTCCCGATGCTGACGTGACCACCGACGCCATTACCTGCCGGGTCATAATCCAGCCAAGGTCGGAATGGTCCACGACTGTCATCGCCGTGCCCGCCACGGGAAAGGCCGGCCAGCCAGCCTTCAGCCACACGGGCGGGGAGTTGTCTCCCAGCGATCGGCGCCACCGGGAGTGGGTAGCCAGAATCCCGATGCTGCGGATGGGAAATCCCGCAATCGAACGGACCCTCCAGCGCAGCTACGACGACCTGGGAGCGCTGCGAATCGAGGACCCAGACCATCCGGACCGCGTGGTGGTGGCCGCCGGAGCGCCCTGGTTCATGACCATTTTCGGCCGAGATTCGCTCTGGGCCTCTGAAATGGCACTTCCGGTGGACCCCTCCCTGGCGCTGGGCACGCTGCAGACATTGGCCGACCGCCAGGGAACCGTCGTTGATCCCGTCAGCGAAGAGGAACCTGGCAAAATCCTCCACGAAGTAAGGCTCGATGTCTCAAGCGGGCTCTCCCTGGGCGGAAAATCCACCTACTACGGCAGCGTGGACGCCACCCCGTTGTTCGTTGACGTCCTGGGGGCCGTCAGCCGCTGGGGATTTGCCAAGGAAACCATCAACGCATTGCTGCCCCATGCGGACCGGGCACTGGAATGGATCCGCGACTACGGCGACAAAGACGGCGACGGTTTCGTCGAATACCAGCGGCTCAACCCCAATGGCCTGATCAACCAAGGGTGGAAAGACTCGTGGGACGGCATAAATTTCGCCGACGGGCGGCTGGCGGAGCCGCCTATCGCGCTCTGCGAAGTCCAGGCCTATGTCTTCGCTGCATACTTGGCCCGGGCATGGATGGCATACGACGCTGGCGACTATGAGGTCGGAGACACTTACGCTGACCGCGCAGCCGTCCTGAAGAAGCGGTTCAACGAGGAGTTTTGGATACCCGAACGCGGCTACTACGCCGTCGCCCTCGACGGGAAAAAGCAAAAAGTCGACGCATGTGCCTCCAACATGGGCCATTGCCTGTGGTTGGGACTAGTGGACGAGGACAAGGCCGCGCAGGTGGCCGGGCACCTGATGTCCCCGGAGATGTTCAGTGGCTGGGGTATCCGCACGCTCGCAAGCGACATGGGCGCCTATAACCCCGCCAGCTACCACAACGGTTCCGTGTGGCCGCACGACAACGCGATCATCCAGGCGGGCCTGGTCCGGTACGGGTTCGTGGAAGAGGCACAGCGGATCTCCACGGCGCTCCTGGAAGCTGCCGACTTTTCCGGCGGCCGATTGCCGGAACTTTTCTGCGGGTTCAGCCGCGACCAGTTCACCGAACCCGTCCCCTATCCCACCGCGTGCTCGCCCCAGGCATGGGCAGCGACCTCACCGATCCTGCTGCTAACCAGCCTGATGCGCTACGACGCCCACGTCTCCCGCGGCGGAGTCTGGCTGGACCCCGTACTGCCGAAATCCTACGGCGACCTTCAGATCACCAACGCGCCGCTGGGCAGCAACCACGTCACCATCAACATCACAAACGCAGTCCCCAGCATGGAGGGCCTGCCCGAAGGAATAACCTTCCACCGAGGGCACCGTCCCTGGATCACCGAGCTCGTAGAACAAGCCAGCCGAGACCGCAGAACCTGACGAATAGGGCCAGGAGGATCGACAATCCGGCTACATTTCCAGCCGAAGGTCCGGGTTGTTATGTCGGTTGTCCCATCTTTTCTCATCGTTCTGGACAGGAACGGCCGGAGTGACCGCCGGCCGTTCCTGTCCACTCTGTTCTCCTTGAATTCTGGCCGGTTATCCCTTCGGGGTCACCTGCAGCCTGTCGAAGGAGGCCTGTTTGCCGTCCTGGTCGAGGACCACGACGTCGTCGCGTCCGTTCTGGACGTCAGCCGGCAGGATGAACTCCACAGTGTTGTCCGTAGTGGGGAAAAACCAACCGATGCGCTGGCTGTGCTTGTTGAGGTAGACGTAGTACCACTGGCCGTATTCGAGGCCGTTGAGGACCACTTTCTGGCCGTTGCGGTACTTCTCCGCGGTGCCCAGATCGAACGGCGGAAGCTGTTCCTCAAGGTCCTGCACGGTCAGCGCCGGAACGGTTTCCGGGCGCGCCGGCTGCAGGTCCAGGACGGTTTCGCCGCCGGCCAGCATTGCGGAGATCTGCTGTGCACCGTTGGCGGCGGTGACCTCGAACTCCACAGCCTCCAGCCGTCCGGCGGCGATGTCGGCAGCGGTCAGGACGTAGTCGCGGGTTGTCGTTACGGTGGCGCCCACCCCCAGGCCCGGTTCGTAGATGGCAGCGTCAGGGGCACTCAGTTCCGTCAGGGAGACATTTCCGGCGTTGCCCAGGGTGTAGGTGTAGGTGACGGTGTCGCCTGCGGAGGCATACCGGTCCCCGTCGGTGTCCTTCCACTCCGTTGCTACGGTGCCCTCAAGCCGTGCATCACGGACCTTGAGGTCCACTTCCCCGCCATCAACGGCGTAGGTCCGCGCAGACTGGCCGGCAGAACTGACCTCCCACGTGGTGGCCGGAACAAAGAAGCCCTGCTCGGCTTCCGCCGCGGTGACTTCATGCCGCGGGGTGGTGCAGGCGTAGCTCTGGCCGGCGGGCAGCACACCGTAGCGGCAGTTGCCGGGGCCTTCAGGGACAAAGGGGCTGAAATTTCCGGCCGTGGGAACGACCTTCTCCGTCAGCGGGCTGGTGTTGGTCACATTGAATGTGTAGGGAAAGGCTTCCCCGGCGGTGTAGGGCTGGGTGGCCAGGTCACGGCCGGCATCGTTCCGGGCGCCGCTGATGTCCGCTGCAACCAGTCCGTCCCGTAACGCAACGGCCGCACCGGTGAACGTGACCGTCTTGGTGAGGGATGGCGTCGAGCTGGCCGTGATGGTGAAGCTCGCCTGGGGAACAAAGTAGCCGCGTGCGATGTCCTCGGCCGTCAACGTGTGCTTTGCCGTGGTGCAGTTGTAGCTTGAACCGGCGGCAAGGTTGTTGTACCGGCAGTTCGGAGCCGACGGCGGAAGGAAGCCGGCGTCGAAGGTGCCGGATACGGGCACCGAGTTCGCCGTGACGTTGGCCGTGCTCCTGACGTTGAACGAGTAGCCCAGCGCCTCGCCCTCACGGTAAGGGTTGGCGATGACGTCCCTGGCAGGTGCGGATCCTGTGACGGAGAGGCCTACCTGCGGCGCCACCGGAACGGTGGCCGTGAAGGTGTGCTGCGAGACCCGGCCGTCCGACGTCGTAATGGCCGCGTTGAGGTTTTGCGGACCGCTGGCGCTGGTTGAGGCGGTCAGGTCGACGTTGACGGTCACCGAGGCGCCGGGCGCGACGTCGGGCACGGGAACCGTGGAGGCGGACCAGCCGCTGGGGGTGTAGACCGTGGCGTTCGCGCCCGAGAGCGTGGCGGCTTCCTGGTTGGTGATGGTGACAGGGACCTGCTGGGTGGCACCGGGTGCGGTGGTGACAGCCGGCACTGACAGCGGAGCGCAGGCGTAGTTCAACCACGCGTCGTCGAACTTGGAGAACGTGATGTTGTCCGTGTAGTTGCCCTCGTAAAGGACCCCGAACTGCCCGTCTTCCAGCCGGGTCACGGTGGAATAGGCTGAGAAGCCCGGACGGATGGTGCGGACCCCCGGCCAGGTCGCTCCGTCGTCACACGAAATCCTTGCCGATACGTTCTCCCGGCCGGTCTTGGAATTGGAGTTGGTGAAGATCAGTTTCCTGGCCTCAGCGGATCCTTCCGCTGCCGCAGGATACATCCGGGCGATGGCTCCGTTGTTGGCCGGGTCCGGAAGTTCCGTGTCCTGCGTTACCGGGCCGTAAGTGGCGCCCCCGTCGGTGGAGATCGCCACCTTGCGGTAGCCCTGGTTGGCGTTGTCGCGGGAGTTCAAGAGGACCCGGCCGTCCGAAAGTTCCACGGTTTTGTTTTCATCCATGCGGTCACCCACGTTGGCACCCTTGTGCCAGGTGGCCCCGTGGTCATCCGAGAAGACGCTGTAGGCCTGGATCTTATTGGTGCCGTCAGCTTGCCTGACATCCCCGGCGTACTGCTGGATCAGGCGGCCCTTGTACTGGCCGTACTTGAGCTGGATCCCCTCTCCGGAAGACGCAAAGTTGGATCGGATGTCACCTGCTGCGGGGTTCGTCTTGTTGGTGCCCGGCTTCGTGACGCTGGTAATCAGCCGCGGTTGGCTCCAGGTGACGCCGCCGTCGGAGGACTCGATCACGGCGGAGGATATGACAGTGCGGTCGGCATCGTCGTTTCCGTACTGGCTGCCGAAGAAGCCCTGGTCCTTGGAGTAGACGAAGAAGGTGAACACCTTGCCGGTCTCGGCATCAAAAATGTAGGAGGGGTCACTGTAGCCGTACTTGGGGGTGGTGGCATTGCCGGTGTGGCCCGCAGCGATGACCTGCACGGGACCCCAGGTGCGGCCGCCGTCGGTGCTGCGCCGCTGCACGATCGAGTTGGGGTTCGGGGCGTCGGCGGCGCTTCCCGGCCTGCCGTCCCAGGAGGCCAGGACAACCCCGTTTCCCAGGTATGTCATGGCCGGGATCCGGTAGAAGAAGTTGCTGGCGGTCCGGTCTGCCGCCAGGTTCATTTCCGAAAAGGTCCCGGGAGGTGCCGTGGGGCTGTTCGGCGGGATGGGGGCGGCTCCGGCAGGAACGGCTCCGGCCAGCAGGGCAAGGGCCAAGGCCGCTGTTCCTGCACTCCTTGCCACCACTGCTGCGCGTCTGGTTCTTCTTTTGGTGGAACCCAAATTAGATGTCCTTTCGGGGGGCCCGCTGCATTTGCGGGCCTGGTGAGGTGACCGTCGGGAAGGTCAAAAATACGCACCTTCTACATACGACGTCCTACCACCGTATAGTGGTCGGCTTCACATTGCTAGACTTAAGGGGTGACGTCCTACATCTTCCCTCATGTCCCCCGACTCCCAGATGCCGTCCCGGCCGTGGAGCACGTCCTCGCCACCCGCGGCACCGGCGGCTACCGGCAGTACCGCATCCCGGCGCTCGCCGTCACCGCACAAGGAACCCTGCTGGCCGCCTACGATGGCCGGCCCAACCTTGATGACCTGCCAAGCCCCATTGACCTGCTGCTCCGCCGCAGCACGGACAGCGGCCGTACATGGGGCAAGCAGGCCGTGGTCCGCACGGGAAAAGGCCTCGAGGGTTTCGGGGATCCGAGCCTGCTGGTGGACATGGAAACGCAGCGCATCTTTCTCTTCCATGCGGCGGGCACCCGGGCGGGATTCTTCGAAGCCACCGCAGGCCACGATCCGGACGATGAGTACGTCCAGCACTGCGATCTCAGCTTCTCCGACGACGACGGCCTGACCTGGCAGCACCGCAGGATCACCAGCCAACTGAAGAACAGTACTGACCGCCCGGTCACGGGAATCTTTGCTGCTGCCGGCCAGGGCATCCAAATCCATTCAGGACCTTTTACGGGCCGGCTGGTGCAGCAGTTCGTTGTCCTCTGCGAGGGCACCATCATGGCCGCCTCCGCGTACAGCGATGACCACGGAGACTCCTGGACCCTCGGCCAGCCTGTTGGTGAGTGTACGCACGGCTTCAGCCCCAACGAAAACAAGGTGGTTGCACTGGCGGACGGCCGCCTCCTGCTGCACAGCCGCGGCACGCCGCGCCGCCTGGCAGCAACATCAGACGACGGCGGGGCCACCTGGAGTGCGCTTAGTCCCGTTGAGGAGCTTCCGGATCCGAGCGACAACGGTTCCCTTGTCCGTTTCGACGGCCTGCCCAATGTGGCCGGCCGGGCGGACGGCGCCACCGACTCGTGGCTGCTGGCCACCAACAACCACGACACGGCCCTGCGGCGGAACACTGTACTCAGCCTGTCGCCGGACAACGGCCGCACCTGGCCAACGAAACTGGTCCTGTGCCCGGGAAGCTCCGCGTACTCGACGGCAGCGCGTCTCCCCGACGGCAATATCGGCGTCCTGTATGAGCGGCAGGGTTACCGGGAGATCGTATTCGCCTCCGTGCCGCCGGAGCAGCTCACGCAACAACGTGCTGCGCCTCCCGAGACTTCGCCCTGGGAGGAACCAGGACTGGTATTCGATATGGAACTCCGTTCCATCACCCCCGGACGCCCGGCAGCCTGGCTCAACGCGGGTGATTTCCACGTCATGCCTGCCAATACGGGAGCCTGGAACGTCCATACCTGGAAGGAGATCGGCCAGGGCTACTCCGACGAATCAGCGCAAGTTATCGGCACCCGGGAGGCACAGGACCTGAACTACGGCCCTGTCACACCCGGTTACAGGGCCGGTGACATCCTGGCTTTCACCGGCAGGGCACGCAATCGCGGCACTCTCCCAGTGACCGAGATGCGCCTGGACGGCCCGGGCGCGGATGCGTTCCCCGCTGCGGATCTCCTGCCCGGGGCGGAAGCGCTCTACTTCACTCCCACGCACACCGTGACCGAAGCCGAGGTAGAGCGAGGGTCCGTAGAAGTGGCGTACACGGTCGAGGGAGTCGTGGGCGGTTCCCGCCACCGCACGTCCCGGACCTTTCATTTCGATACTGCAACAGGGGCGGTCCGCGTCGAACACAGGCCTTGGTCGTGACCGACTTCGGGCCGGACCGTCACTGATCTGCAGTTACGGCACTCCATCCCGGTCAGATCGGCGCCTCCACCAGATCGCACATCTGCCGCAGGCGCCCTGCCCGGTCGCCGGCCGACAGGCCATGCTGGGGAAGCCCGATCTTGAAGCCTGAGATGGCTACCGGCCCCGCCGCCGCCAGGCAGCGCTGGACCTCGGCGCGGTTCAGCAGCGAGCTCGGCGGGGCACCATCAACCTCAAGAGCAGGGAGGTGGGCATCAATCCATGGGTATCCGAACTCTGTTGGCTCCGGGGAGCATCCGGAAAACATAATCCCCGCGAGGACGCCTGCTTCCCGGGCAAGCAGCAAATGCTCAACTGCGGTGCCGGTGTCCCCTGATTCAATGACGGACCGCGCCCAATTGACCAGGACTCCAACCTGATCCCATCCCTGGCCCTGGAGCGAGGCGACGACATTGACCTCCTCAGCGAATGTCAGAAAGCCCTTCTCCGGCCTACTCCCCTGCCGCGGAGCGTCGCAGTGCTCCACGAGCACACGCGTGCTGCCCCATTCCCAGTCGAGTACTTCCTTGAGGGACTCCTCAAACAAGCGGGGCGAGGAATGCAGTGGCGGCGCGGAGTGCAGCTCAATTGCCTCCACCTTGTGCCCCTCGCCCGCGAGGCGGGAGGCATAATCCCGCACGCCTGAAACAAACTGCAGCGCCGCCCTCCGCCCTTCATCGTCCCTGGAGGCCAAGCCGAAAGTGGGGGCCTGGCTCACTCGCTTCATGGTGCCGGGAATTGCGGTCACTACGGCCGACCACCCCTCGGGAGCCCCCGCAGGCCACGGGCTTCCGCCATGGGGGCCGTAGGGCAGCTCCAATCCCCGGATTGAAGGGATACAGCCCAACTCCTGGTAGAAGCGCTGCGGCAGGTCTTCCGGCTGGGCAGGATAGGCACCAACGATGAGGGACGACATTTGGACTCCGTTGTGGATGGCGAACGCACTTGACGATGCGCTGTGATGGGACTTAAAGTTTTATCACGAGCTCGGACGTCCTACATCCCATAAACCCTCTGGAATCGCGAGGCCCACATGAACATCTCCTCCAAGAACCTGCCGCTGGTCAATGACGCCAGCCGCCGGAACTTCCTCAAGCTGACTGGCGCCATGGGCGTCGCCGCGGCTTTCACCGCTTCAGTGGCTGCGTGCGGCAGCCCGGCAGCCACAACCACCGGCGGAGGCGCCGCAAGCGCCGCCGCGATCAACAAGGACCTCATCATTGAGGCGGGCATCTCCTACGCACTCTCCACCGGTTTTGATCCCCTGAGTTCCTCCGGAGCCACGCCCATGGCCGCGAACCTGCACATCTTTGAAGGCCTCGTGGAGCTGCATCCGGCCACCCGCGAGCCGTATAACGCCCTGGCAGCCGCGGACCCCAAGAAGGTAAACGACACCACGTACCAGGTGACCATCCGCGATGGTGCCAAGTTCCACGACGGTTCGCCCGTCACCACCGAGGACGTCGCTTTCTCGTTCACCCGCGTCATGGACCCGGCAAACAAGTCCCTGTTCTCGCAGTTCATCCCGTTCATCCAGGACGTAAAGCCCGTCGACGCAAAGACGGTGGAGTTCACCCTGAAGTACGCCTTCCCCGGCTTCGGCCCCCGCATCTCCGTGGTGAAGATCGTCCCCAAGGCACTCGCCAGCGACCTGAAGGCCTTTGATGCCAAGCCGGTGGGCTCCGGTCCCTACAAGCTCATCTCCGCCGTCAAGGACGACAAGATCGTTTTCGAGGCGTTCGCCGACTATAACGGCCCCAAGCCTGCGCTGGCCAAGGGCATGACCTGGCACCTGCTCTCCGACGCCGCTGCCCGCGTCACCGCCGTGCAGTCCGGCCGTGTCCAGGCCATCGAGGACGTCCCCTACCTGGACGTGGAAGGACTCAAGTCCAAGGTCAAGGTTGAATCCGTCCAGTCCTTTGGCCTGATGTTCCTGATGTTCAACTGCGCAAAAGCGCCCTTCAACAACAAGCTCGTCCGCCAGGCGCTGCACTACGGGCTGGACAAAGACGCCATCATCAAGAAGGCCCTCTTCGGCAACGCCAAGCCGGCCAGTTCCTACTTCCAGGAAGGCCACCCGGACTACGTCAAGGCCAAGAACGTCTATGGCTACGATGCCGGTAAAGCTGAACAGCTGCTCAAGGAAGCCGGCGTCACCAGCCTTGAGTTCGAACTGCTCACCACGGACACCGCCTGGGTCAAGGATGTCGCGCCGCTGATCCTCGAGTCCTGGAACAAGATCCCGGGCGTGAAGGTCACAGTGAAGAGCATCCAGTCCGGCGCGCTGTACGCGGACCGCGTTGGCGCCGGTGACTACTCCGTCGTCGCGGCTCCGGGCGATCCGTCAGTCTTCGGTAATGACGCGGACCTGCTCCTGAGCTGGTTCTACTCGGGCGCTACCTGGATGGAAAAGCGTGCCTACTGGACCGCGCCTGAACGCGCCAAACTGCAGGAACTCATGAATAAGGGTTCGCAGGCAGCTGCGGCAGATGCCAAGAAGATCACCGGCGAAATTGTGGACCTCGTCTCAGAGGAACTTCCCCTGTACCCGATCTTCCACCGCCAGCTGCCCAGCGCGTGGGACGACAAGAAGCTCAACGGCTTCAAGCCGCTGCCCACCACTGGCATGTCGTTCATCGACGTCGGCCGCACGTCCTAGGCAGCCCCTTGCGTTGCGAGGCCGGCCCCGCGCACCTGATCCCCTCGGGAGCAGCCAGGGCAGGCCTCGCAACTTATTGAACTGCAGCATCCAAACACACCGGAGAATAAATTGGTCACGATATTGCGCCTGCTGGGCCGCAGGCTCGCAGCATTGCCATTGATGATCCTGGGCATCACCCTGCTGGTCTTCCTCGTACTGCAGGCCGCACCGGGCGATCAGGCAAGCTCGGCACTGGGCGAAGGCGCCAGCGAAGAAGCAAAGCAACAGTACCGCCAGGAGAATGGGCTGGACGATCCGCTGGTCGTCCAATACTTCGCTTTCCTTGCAAAGCTGCTGCAATTCGACCTCGGGGTCACCACACCGCCCGCCAAGTCCGTGGCGTCGATGATCGGCTCAGCGTTCCCGCTCACGCTCCAGCTGACGTTCCTGGGCGTCATTATCGCGGTGGTCGTATCCCTGGTATTCGGAATCCTCGGCGCACTTTACCGTGATAAGTGGCCGGACCAGCTGGTCCGGGTCTTCTCCATAGCCGCCATCGCCACACCGTCGTTCTGGCTGGGCATCCTGCTCATCCAGTGGTTCGCCTTGGGCTCCAGTCCCCTGTTCCCCTCAGGCGGAATTGCGACGCCGGAATCAGGTTTTGGCGGATGGCTGAACTCCATGGCCCTCCCGGCCCTCGCCCTCGGCATTCCCGTCTCGGCATCACTGATCCGCGTGGTCCGCACCTCAATGGTGGAGGAACTGGACCGGGACTACGTGCGCACAGCCATCGGCAACGGTGTTCCCTACCGTGAGGTGGTCTCCCGGAACGTGCTGCGCAACGCACTGGTGACTCCGGTGACCGTGCTGGGACTCCGCGTCGGCTACCTGCTGGGCGGCGCCGTCGTGATTGAAATGATTTTTGCCCTGCCCGGCATGGGCCAGCTCATCCTGAACGGCATCACCAACCTGGACGTCAACCTCGTCCAGGGCGTGGTGCTCACCATCTCCGTCACCTTCGTTCTGGTGAACATCGTGGTGGATCTCCTGTACTTGCTCATCAACCCCCGAATCAGGACGGTATAGCCCATGCGCAGCAAACTCGCTGAACGGCTGAGCGCCCCGGGCCTCCGGTTCAAAGCCCTGCCCTGGGGCTCCCGCATCGCCCTCCTCTTCCTCATCACGGTCGTCCTGGCCGCCATCCTCGCGCCGGTCCTCGCCCCGCACGATCCGCTTGAGACCTTCATCCCGGCCACCCCGCCCGGCGCCGAGCATTTCTTCGGCACCGACCGGCTGGGACGCGACATCTTTTCCCGCCTGCTCTTCGGCGCCCAGTCCTCGCTGCTGATCGGCCTCGGCGCCGTTGGCCTGGCCATCCTGGTGGGCGCCCTGCTGGGCTCCTTCGCAGCGACGTCCAGCAAGGCCGTGAACGAACTGATCATGCGCCTCATGGACATCCTGATGGCCTTCCCCGGCATCGCCCTGGCGGCGGTACTGCTGGCAGCGTTCGGCAACTCGGTTCCCACCATCATCATTGCGATCGCCATCATCTACACCCCGCAACTGGCCCGCGTGGTCCGCGCCAACGTGCTGTCCCAGTACGGCGAGGACTACGTCCGCGCCGAACGCGTCATCGGCGCCGGCCGGTTCTACATCCTCCTCAAGCACATCGTCCGCAACACGGCCGCCCCCGTGCTGGTGTTCGCCACGGTCATGGTGGCCGACGCCATCATCCTCGAAGCGTCGCTCTCCTTCCTGGGCGCCGGCGTGCAGGACCCCGCGCCATCGTGGGGCAACGTGATCTCCTACGGACGCAACCTGGTGCTCTCCGGCGGCTGGTGGGCCACAACCTTCGCCGGTGCCACCATCCTGCTCACGGTTCTGTCGCTGAACATCCTCGCCGAGGGCCTTACCGACGCCATGGTGAACCCCAGGCTGCGCAAGGCGGCGGCCGTAAAGGACGACGACGGATCAGCTGCGGCTATTGGCGCTGCAGTTGCGGTGGACACGGAAGTTGGCACGTCCGTGGCCCAGTCCTCCGTCGTGGAACAGCACGAGCTCGACGGCGTCCAGGCGGCTCCCGGCGGCGTCCTTACCGAGGAGGACTACAACCAGGCCGCCGTCCTGTCCGACCCGAAGCTTGCTGCGGCGAACCCGCACCTGCTGTTGGATAAGGAACTGGAACTGCTGGCCGCCATCGAAGCCAGGCGCACCGACAGGCTCCCCCAAGTGGAACCGGGCGCCCGCAACGTGCTGGAAGTGAAGAACCTGTCCATCCGTTTCCCGGCCCGCTTTGGTGACATCGCAATCGTGGACAACGTCTCGTTCACAGTCCGCGAAGGCGAGACCATGGGCCTGGTGGGCGAGTCGGGCTGCGGCAAGTCCATCACGTCCCTGGCGGTCATGGGGCTTCTGCCCAAAACGGCAGAGGTCACCGGGTCCATCAAGTTCGACGGCAAGGAACTGCTGGATCCCGCCACGAAGCACAGCAGCATCAAGGCCTACGAAGGCCTCCGTGGTGAACAGATCGCCATGGTCTACCAGGACGCCCTGAGCTCCCTCAACCCGTCCATGAAGATCAAGGACCAGATGGAGCAGCTGACCAGGCGCGGCGGCCGCAAGACCCCCGCCGAGCTGCTGGAAATGGTCAAGCTCGATCCGGTACGGACCCTGGCCAGCTACCCGCACGAGCTTTCCGGCGGGCAGCGCCAGCGCGTGCTGATCGCCATGGCCCTGTCGCGCTCCCCCAAGATCGTGGTGGCCGATGAACCCACCACCGCCCTGGATGTGACCGTCCAGAAACAGGTGGTCGACCTGCTCAACGAGCTGCGCGAGCAGCTCGGATTCGCCATGGTGTTCGTCAGCCACGACCTCGCCCTGGTGGCGTCCCTGGCGCACCGGATCACCGTGATGTACGCCGGCCAGGTGGTGGAATCCGCCCAGGCATCCGAGCTTTTGCGCAATCCCAAACATGAGTACACCCGCGGCCTGCTCGGCGCTGTCCTCTCCATTGAGGCCGACGCCGTCCGCCTGCACCAGATCCCCGGCACCGTTCCCTCACCGCGCGACTTCGCACCGGGCGACCGCTTCGCGCCGCGTTCCCTGCGGTCCGACGCCGATCCCGACCAGAAGCTGGTCCTGACCCCGGTTGGAGCCGCGGGCGGCGGCGATGCCGACCACTACTGGGCAAGCCACCTGAAGGAGGATGCGAAATGAGTGAATCAACCGGCAAGCCGGTCATCGAACTCAAGGACGTCAAGGTCTACCACCAGGCGCGGGGCGGCAAACTCTTCCGGCCCAACATCGTCAAAGCAGTGGACGGCGTGGACTTCACCATCAGCCGCGGCGAAACCGTGGGTATCGTCGGTGAGTCCGGCTGTGGCAAGTCCACGCTTGCGTCAGTGCTCGTGGGGCTCCAGCCCCCGACGTCGGGCCAGGTGCTGTTCCACGGCAGGCCCGCCATCAAGCGGAACGCCGCGCTGCGCAAGGAGTTCGGCCGCTCGGTGTCGGTGGTCTTCCAGGATCCGGCCACTGCACTGAACCCGCGCATGACGGTCCAGGACATCCTCACTGATCCCTTGCAGATCCACGGGATCGGTACCGCCGCTTCCCGTGCAGCGAAGGTCAAGGAACTGCTGTCGCTGGTGGGACTGCCGCAGTCCGCAGCCGAAGTGACGCCGTCGCAGGTCTCGGGCGGCCAGCGGCAGCGCGTGGCGATCGCCCGGGCACTGGCACTGGACCCGGACATCATTGTGGCCGATGAGCCCACCTCGGCACTCGACGTGTCCGTCCGTGCCCAGGTGCTGAACCTGCTCTCTGACCTGAAGACCGAACTGAACCTCGGCATGGTGTTCATCTCGCACGACATCCAGACCGTCCGGTATGTCTCCGACCGCATCTGCGTCATGTACTTCGGCAAGATCGTCGAGCAAGGCAGCGCAGCCCAGGTGTTCGACAACCCCACCAACGACTACACCAAGAAGCTCTTGGGCGCTGCCCCGAGCCTTCTCCACATCTAGATCCCCCCATCAGCACCAATCATCGGAGAACCTACGTGTCCACCCAGTTCCAGGGCGTCATCCCGCCCGTCGTCACCCCCCGCCACGCCGACGGCAGCATCGACACGGCGTCGCTGACCAACGTCACCAAGCACCTGCTCGACGGCGGCGTGGCCGGACTGTTCGTCCTGGGCTCCTCCGCCGAGGTTCCGTACATGACCAACGCCGAGCGTGAGCTGGTGGTCAGCACCATCGCCGAAGCCAACGCGTCTGCTGGTGCTGACGCCGTGCCGCTGATCGTCGGCGCAAACGAGCAGACCACCAACCGCGTCATCGAGGAAGCGAAAAAGGTCATCGACCTCGGCGCCGACGCCATCGTGGTGACCTCCATGTACTACGCGATCGGCAACGCCGCAGAAACTGAAACGCACTTCCGCGCCGTCCACGCCGCCGTCGACAAGCCGATCTTCGCCTACGATGTTCCGGTCCGCACGCACTTCAAGCTCCCCACCGACCTGCTGGTCCGGCTGGGCCGTGACGGCGTGATTGCCGGCGTCAAGGATTCCTCCGGCGACGACGTCTCCTTCCGCCAACTGCTGCTGGCGGCGAAGGACATCCCGAACTTCGACATCTTCACCGGCCACGAAGTCGTTGTCGACGGCGCCCTCCTGGGCGGTGCACAAGGCGTGGTGCCCGGCCTGGGCAACGTGGACCCGCGCGGCTACCGCAACCTCGTCGACGCCGCCCAGGCAGGCGACTGGGCAAAGGCCGCATCCGAACAGGACCGCCTCGCAGACCTCTTCGAGATTGTGTACACCCCCAATGGCCGCGTCTCCGGCGGGGCGGCAGGCCTCGGTGCCTTCAAGACGGCCCTGCAGCTCATGGGCATCATCGAATCCAACACCATGAGCGTGCCGATGCTTTCCCTCAACGAAACCGAGACCACGGCCATCAAGGTGATCCTGGAACGCAACGGGCTGCTCTAGCACCGCCCAAGAAAGAGAGCAGATGCAGTACGCGATCGGTGTTGATCTTGGCGGCACCAAGACTGCTGCGGGCGTTGTTTCCTCCGCCGGCGAGGTCCTGTTCCCGGAGACGATTCCTACTCTGAACCGGGCCGGCAGTGATGCAATCCTCGATGCCACCGCTGGACTGGTTTCATCCCTCCTTGGCCGGGCCCGGGCTGAAGGCCTGGATGTTGCAGGTGTCGGGGTAGGCTCTGCCGGGGTGATTGATGCCGGGCGCGGCGTGGTGGTGTCGGCGACGGACGCGATCTTCGGCTGGACCGGGACGGCACTCACCGGCGGGTTGGCAACGCGGCTGGGCCTGCCGCCGTCGTCCATCAAGGCCGTGAACGATGTCCACGCGCACGCCCTGGGCGAATCCTGGGCAGGTGCCGCCGCTGGAACCGCCAGTTCGCTCCTGGTGGCTTTCGGCACCGGCGTCGGCGGAAGCTTTGTGCTCTCCGGGCACCCGGTTCTGGGCCACCGGTTCGTGGGCGGCCATGTGGGCCATTTCGCGTCACCCTACGCGTACGACGGCGGCACTCCGGTTCCCTGCGTTTGCGGCGGTTCCGGCCATGTCGAGGCCATAGCCTCCGG
Organism: Pseudarthrobacter sp. C1; assembly: GCF_034720455.1. NCBI lineage: Bacteria > Bacillati > Actinomycetota > Actinomycetes > Micrococcales > Micrococcaceae > Pseudarthrobacter > Pseudarthrobacter sp. C1. The sequence goes on from NZ_JAYESK010000005.1 coordinate 75,407, forward strand.
GCCCGCCATCCACGACACCTACCTGAGGCTCGGCGGCCGGGAGGGGGAGGCGGCTGACACGCGCGCCGTTTTCGCGCTGGCGGGAGCGGGCGACACTACGGCCATCAGAGCCGTAAGGCTCGGCGCGTCTGCCGCCGGCCAGGCTGTTGGCGGACTGGCCAACGTCCTCGACCCGGCGGTGGTTGTTGTTTCCGGCGGACTCACCGATGCCGGCGCCCCCTGGTGGGAACCCATGGAGCGGGCGCTGCGGGCCGAGCTCCTCCCCGCCTTGTCCGGGCTTCCGGTCCTGCCCGCCAAGCTCGGCAACGCAGCGGCTATCGCGGGCGCTGCGCGCCTTGTCCTGCCGCACACAAACCCCTCCGAAGGAACCGACCAGTGATCCTGACTTCCGAAGCACTCGAGGCCCTGCGCGGGCACCTCATTGTGTCCTGCCAGGCCTATCCCGGGGAGCCAATGCGCGATCCCCGGACCACGGGGCAGGTAGCCGCCTCCGCGGTTATTGGAGGCGCTGGCGCCGTGCGGGTCCAGGGCCTGGCCGACGTGCAGCACACGCGTTCCGCGGTAGAGGTCCCGGTGATCGGGCTCTGGAAGGACGGCCATGACGGCGTCTTCATTACTCCCACCCTTCGGCACGCACTGGCGGTCGCCAACGCCGGCGCCCATGTTGTGGCAATCGACGGCACCCGCCGGAGCCGGCCGGACGGCCTCACCCTGGCGCAGACGGTGGCCGGCATCCATGCTGAATCCCACGCCCTCGTGATGGCGGACTGTGGTTCCTTCGACGACGCCGCGGCAGCGGTCGAAGCCGGAGCAGACCTTGTGGGCACCACGCTGTCCGGCTACACCGGCGAGCGTCCCAAAACCTCCGGCCCCGACCTGGACCTCCTTCGGCATATCGCGGGAGCGGACTTTGGGGTGCCAGTCCTCGCCGAAGGCCGCATCCATACTCCCGCCCAGGCACGGCAGGCCCTCGACGCCGGCGCCTTCGCCGTCGTCGTCGGGACAGCGATCACGCACCCGGCCACCATCGCCGGCTGGTTCGCCGAGGCCCTGAAATGACGCCGCCGGCCGCGCCGCCCGGCAACTACCTCCTCTCGGGCACAGTTGTGACGGACGGGCATTCTGCCGCGAATTCCGCGGTCGCCGTAGTTGACGGCATCATTGCCTACGTGGGGCCCTTGGCCGATCTTGACCGCTCCGTCCTGCCTGAACTTGAACCGCTCGAACCTCCGGCCGGAAGCATGATCCTGCCAGGCCTGGTGGATTTGCACTGCCATGGCGCGGCCGGCGGTGACTTCCCAAGCGGCAACCTGGCCGCGGCCCGCACTGCCATAGACTTCATCCACCGCAGCGGTACCACTACCCTGCTGGCCAGCCTGGTGACCGCGTCGCGCGAAGACCTGCTGAAGGGCATGATGGCCCTGCGGCTGCTTAGTGACGACGGGCTCATCGCGGGCATACATGCCGAGGGCCCGTTCCTGTCCGACGCCCGCTGCGGGGCGCAGGACCCGCGGTTCCTGCTGGACCCCGACCTGGACCTGCTGGACGAGTTGCAGGCCGCCGCCGGCGGCCACCTGCGGACCATGACTTATGCGCCGGAACTGGCCGGCGCGGAGGCCCTGGTCCGAAAGCTTGCGGAGCACGGCGTGGTTCCGTCGCTGGGCCACACGGATTCTGACGCACGGACTGCGGCGGCTTCCCTCACCGAGGCCGCGGAACTGCTTGCCGCCTCCGGCCGCGAACCGATCTCGCGCCCCACGGTCACACACTTGTTTAACGGGATGCCTCCGCTTCACCACCGCAGCCCGGGCCCTGTTGCTGCTTGCCTTCGGCTGGCCGGCGCCGGCAGGGTGGCCGTCGAACTTATCGCCGACGGCGCGCATCTTGACCCGGATACCGTTCGGATGGTTTTCGAACTGGTGGGCGCGGACAACATTGTTCTCGTGACCGATTCCATGGCCGCCACAGGCCTGCCTGACGGTGACTATCGTCTGGGGCCTGCTTCCGTCTCGGTCAGGAATTCCGAGGCGCGACTGACCGGCAACGGGTCCCTGGCCGGCGGCACCGCGACCCTCCTTGACGTTGTCCGCCGCACCATCGAAGCAGGTGTGGATCCGGCTGCCTCCGTTAAGTCAGCTACGGCCGTTCCGGCGGCGATTATCGGCCGGGCCGGTGACCTTGGGAGCCTCCGCGCGGGCCGCCGCGCCGACGTCGTTGTGGTGGACCGGGACTTCCACCGCGTCCTGGTCATGCGCGCTGGCCGCATCCTGTGCCGCCCCGCAGCCCGGCCCTGAACCTGCCGTCTCCGGCTCCTTGTGCAGCGGCCCTACACTGCGGCGGATGCACCGCCCACGCGCACGGCTACCTGTCCGCTGCCTGGAGGCAATTGCGCAGCAGCGGCTTCGTCAGCCACCACCGTCACGTGAGGGTGCAGCTGCAGGACCGATGCAGGGCAGTCCGATGTCACAGGTCCGTTGAGGGCGGCAGCAAGGATGCCTGCCTTGTCCGCGCCGTTGACCACCAGCAGGAGATGCCGGGCTTCAAGAATGGTGCCCAGTCCCTGGGTGATGCAGAGCAGGGGCACGTCCGACGGCGAGTCGAAGTAGCGCGCGTTGGCCTGCCGGGTTCGTTCTGTGAGCATTTCAACCCGGGTCCGGGAATCCAGTGCCGAGCCCGGTTCATTGAAGGCCAGGTGGCCATTGTGGCCGATCCCGAGGATCTGCACGTCAATGCCGCCCGCGTCGGCGATGGCAGCCTCGTAGTCAGCCGCCGCGCGTTGGGGGTCCGGGGCACTCCCGTCCGGCACCGCAACCTTCGCGGGGTCAAGGTTCAGCCTTTCAGTCACTTCGCGCCGGACAACTTCAGCGTAGCTTTCAGGATGTCCTGCCGGCAGGCCCACATATTCGTCCAGCGCGAAGGCCCTGGTACGCGTCACATCAAGCCGGTGCCTGGCCAGAGCTTTATAGATCGGAAGGGGCGATCCTCCCGTTGCCACACCCAGCACGGCGTTCGGCTTACTGCGGATGACGGCTGCCAGGATCCCGGCCGCGACGGCGCCTGTGGCTGGGGCGGTAGGCACTACGAAAATTTCCACGGCAAAGCACTCTCTACGAAAAACGGAACCGGGCACGGGTGAGGCCGCCCGGAGCGCGGGCGTTGAAGGAAGTCCAGGCAGGGAGTCGGCGGGCGTCCGTCAGGAGGCCGCGACGTCCTTGAGTTTCAGGCGGATGCCGTCGAAGTGGCGCTGGAGGCGCTCTGATGCCAGGGTCTTGTCCCTGCCGGCTACGGCCTCGTAGATGTCCCAGTGGATCTGGACCTGTTCTTCAAGGTTGACCGGCCCGGAACCGAGCGCCTCATGTATTTGGCGGTACACCTGCCAGAACACGTCCATCAGGTTGATGAGCAGTTCGTTGTTCAGGGGTGCGTAGAGACGGCGGTGGAACTCCGCGTCATGCTCCGCGAGGGGTTCGCCTTTTGCGGCGGCATCCTGCATCGCCTGCATGGTGGACCGGAGGTCTGCAAGATGGTCCTCTGTCAAAAGGTCGATGGCCGAACCGATGAGACCCGATTCAAGTGCCTGCCGCACATCAATGAGTTCCATTGCTTCTTCGCCCTTGTGCCTGAGCGAGAGCCTGCCGCGGAAGGTCAGTCCGGACACCAGGGCACTGAAGTTGTTGGGGGCAACGAACATACCGAACCCGTGCCTGATTTCTATAACGCCGAGCGCCTGCAGAACCTTGAGGGACTCGCGGACAGTGTTCCGGCCTACACCCAGCTCAGCGGACAGTTCGCTCTCGGTGGGAAGCGCGTCCCCAACATCGAGGCCACGTTCCAGGATCAGTTCCATGATGCGCGTTTGAAGTGCCTGGGAACGGATTTGCGCGCTAAACCTTGCCGACGATACCGCTGCGGGTGTTACTGTCACGTCATCTCCTTCGACCGCACTCTGTCGGCGGCCTTCCTCTTTTAATAAGTGTACAGGAGATAGGACGTCCCTCCTTCGTTTTCGGGAAATGTTTTATCCGCTCCCGGCAGGGCAGGTGCCCAAGTTCCCGGGACGGCCGGTCCCGGGCATGGCGGCCACATCCACCCAGCGCCGGGTAGTCATAGTTTGCGGTTAGGGCTTGCGCTACGAATCAAGGCCACCACTTGCGAACCGTATCGTAATCATGCTTATGACGTGCAGCCGAATACGAACGGCACGGAGAATCGAGAAGGGCGCGCTCAGCGAACGGGGCGCGCTTTTTCGCGCCCAAGCGTTACGGAGTTGCGCCCGGGTCTCCGGTCATGCCGTCCTAGACTTTCGGCATGCACCCCTTAGCGGCAATCGGCCTGGTGTTCCTCACAGGGCTTGCCTGGATGGTCACCATCCTGACCTTGTTGATTGCCCTGGCCAAAGCCCGGCGCCGTCCTCCGGCTGAAATCAGGCACGCAGTCCACGCAGAGGCCCAAACGGCTGATGGCGAGGCAGCGTAGAGCCCTCGCCGCTTTCCATCGAGATGTTTTACCCAACAGTGGAAGGCAGTGATGGAGTCGAGAGTGGAGCTATTCGCAAGAATCCGCCGTGATGCCAGGGGCAGGGGCTTATCGATTCGGTCCCTTGCCCGCGAGCATCGAGTTTCCGCCGGACGGTGAGGCAGGCGTTGGCTGCCGCGGAGCGGCTGCCGCGCAGGGTGCCCGCCCGCGGGACACCGAAACTCGGCCCGTTGAAGGGTGTCATTGATGCGATGCTTTTGACTGGTCTGGACGCGCCACGGAAGCAACGCCTACCGCGCAAAGGATCTTTGACCGGCTGGTGGATGAGCACAAGGCGGTGATCTCGTATTCCTCAGATAGGGAGTACGAAACCTTCTCCGGCTGGACCAAAACCTTCACAGATCCACGTCTGTGGGCCGCGATTGTGGACCGGCTGCCCTTCAAAGGACTATCACCGAAACGGGCACAGACTCCTACCGGCTCGCCCATACGGTGGCCCAGCAAGCGGCTAGCCCAAGCGTCAAGAATGCCACGATATGCCGGTGTTCCCGAAGCGGACCGAGGCCTGAAGCCGGAACTATTCCACTACGAGATTCTGATGCCCGTCGATTAGCTCCCGGACGATGTCGAGGTGGCCCGCGTGGACGGACGTCTCAGCGAGCACGCGAAACAGGACCTCACGCCCATTGTGCATCGGTGGAGCGTCGAACACGCGGGTTGGCGGCCGCCAGCGGGGAGGGGCATCCAAATCGATCTTCGCAAGGACCTCATCACCTCGAGCAATTTCACGCTTGCCGGCGATTGCCCTCTCATCACCACCGAGAGCAGCCGATATTCAGAACATCTCGTCGTCGAAGGCCAGGTGGTTGAGTAGCTGTGCCATCGTCCAGCCCGACGGGACTAAAGTTCGCCGCATCGCATCGTCCTCGAGTCCCTCGCCTGTCCGAAGAACATGGCTTCGGTCCCTCGCGGGCCGAGCAAGCAGCAGTGCGTCGCTCACGTCGCGGGCTCGTATCCGACGAGCCAGTGAAGTCCGTGACGATCAATGACCTGGCCATCGGACGCGCCCCAGGGCTTTGGCGAGAGAGGATCGAGCACGGACCCGTCAACGGAGAGTTTGTCGAACCATTCATGGAGGACTTTCGGTTCGGCGGTTCCCAGCAGCGAGAGCATGATGCCTTCGAGCCGGACCGTTGTTTGGCCTTCGGCTGCGTCCGATCCTGCCAGGGCAACGACACCGTTGAGCACTCCATGAGCTACGGCTTCTGGCGGGCCGTCGCTCCTGCCGAAGTCCTCATAGGTGTGTAGAGACAGCTCACCGCCAAAAACATCTGCGTAAAAGTTCAAGGCTTCCCGCGCCGTTCCGGGAAAGTAGACATAGACTTGGGGCCCCTCCATGCGCCCATGGTTTTTGGGCGTCATGGCAGTGCTGTCCTTAACCCGATCGATAGTGGCATCCCAGCCCTCCTGAGTGCCGCCGAGAATGAGCTTTTGCACTTCTTCGATGTCCAGATGCGCGTTGACATAGAAGATGCGCGCGTAGAGGGGTGCCTGCGGCTGCCGGTCCGCCGGTAGGAGTAGCGTGAGCAAACGCGGAGGCCGGCGGCACCCTGGCGATGAGGCCGACCTGACCAGTTTCACCGAGCAGGACGCTCCAAGTGCCAGCGTAACTGGCCGATGCGAGCGGCAGTCGTTGCCATTGCTTGTGTCGTGGGATAGCTTTCGCTTGTCGGCAACCGCATTTTCGTAACTGTTGGGGGGATATGTGGCTTTGTCTGGCTGTGCCAGGACAGATTCGACCCGGAAACGAAGTTCTGCTGCCGTCCTTGCTGCCACCATGGTTACTGCTTTCGCCGGAGTCGTGCCTGCGGCAGCAGCCGCCTCAGACACAGAGGCTCCCGTCATACTCAGCATGGATGTATCACACCCGACTGTTGACGTTACTGGCGGTCCCGTGCAGGTGACCGTGCGGCTTGACGTCGAGGATCAGGGGTCGGGCCTGGACTCGGAATCACCGTGGGTGAATCCCGGTAACGTATCGGGCCAGGATGCTGTCCCTGGTCAAGTGATGACTTTGGTTTCCGGCGACCGTTTCCATGGAACCTACGAAAGTACCTTCACCTTCCCCGAGCTCGTCACAGGCGGCAACTGGTACATACGGCCGTACGTTCGTGACCGTGCGGGAAACTGGGAGCAGCTAACTCCGGCGGGAGCCGAAGTTTTGGTGGTCTCCCTGGAGGACAAGGAGGCTCCGACGATGACGGCCTCGCTCAGAAGTTCGAGGACAGTCGGCTCGGGCATCCTCGACATCACCGATGGGCCGGCCACAGTGGAGGTTACCGCCACCGCGTTCGACGACGGAATCGGCTTCGGCGTCGATTCCACCGCTGCAATCTCTGGAGGCAGCTGGGGATCCCACGTCGCCAATTCGTCCACCGAGCCGAAGCGAGCGGCGTTTAGTACAAGCTTCACATACCCTCAGTACATCCACCGGGAACCCCGTGAGTGGTATGACCTCGACTATCGAGGGGTATACACGTATTTGGTTGGCCCCATTGCAGATGCCAACGGCAACAGTGTTGGCAGGCTCACGGTCGGCCGGCTCATAGTGGCTACCAGGCCGATGCCCGATGCGCGGCCGCCGCAACTGCACATCAGCGACCGAACCGTTACTGCAGCTTGGCCTGCAAACCGCGATCTGCTGGGAGTGTTGGAATACGAAGTCGAGTTTGCTGACGCCCATAACGTCCGCGCTCTCCGGACGATCGGCACGGAGGCTTCCTTAGACGATTTGCCTGCCAGCATCTATACGGCGCGTGTGCGAGCTAGAAATGAGCTTGGCTGGGGCGACTGGACACAGCCTTCCGAACCGGCGGTCCATACAGGTGCAACTTCGGTGGCTCCGGCTCCTGTCACATCCACGCACCCCGAGGGCACGGCTCAGGATTCGATGCCAGTCACGGCCGGCGTGGATTCCTTGCTGGATGACCAGATTGTCGCAGAGGAGCCGGTGGTGGACATAGTTACGGTGCGTCCTCGTGTCACGGATGACGCTATTGCAACCCTGGATATCCCAGCCCCGGCGGCCATGGACACCGATCCGAATCTTTCCTTGGCACAGCGTTCGCCATCTCAGCCCGCCATTGAAGCCTCAACTCCACCACCAACGATTCATGCTGGCGCCAGCAACTCAGATCAGACGCCCAAGGACCTCCGGGCAGAAGGCTCGATGGTCACCTACGGCCTCGCCTTGGCTGCGGCGGTGCTTGTCTTCACGCTCTCAGCTCTGTCCTCACGGAGGTGGCGCCGGCAGGAGTGAACGCCGGGAACAACTGGTCCGTGCCCCACAAATGGCGGTGGAAACGACAGAGAACCGAACGTGCCGCATAGGCTGTTCTGTGAATCCAAACCCTTCCCCGGCCCCTGGACACTTCGACCCGCTGAGCCGCGGGAGATTCCTCGCAGCAGCGACGTGCCGTCGGGTTCGGAGAATGACGCAAATGAGTCCTGACGACAACTGAGTTATCCGTCGAGCGGCCGCAAGAAAAATCGCCAACACCAAACATTCACGGGCAATACCTTGCGCCGCGAGCCATTGATCATCCACACTGGCTACGGATCCGCAGGAAATATCTCCGCCGATCCAGACCGCCGGCCCCTTGCCGGCCACCGCCCCATCAAAAGAATGCCGGGCCCTCCCTCTCGAATCACAGCCTTCAGCCTCGCCGGACGTGCCCAGCCATTGTGGAGCACCCCCTGCCGAACGTGCGGCCTGGCCCAGAGAAAGAAGCCACCATGATCAAGAGCCACTCTGACCTAGTCCTGGAAATCACTGCGCATGACGCGGACACGGTTGAAAATGACCTCAATGCCGCAGTGGAGATCGTCCGCCAGCACGCCATGCAGGAGGGCCGCCATGGCATCCTGGTCACCCAGCACGGACATACCCGCTACACCGTCGCCGTCAGCCCCGACGTGCCCTTCGGCCAGACACACGAACGCCGAGAACTCGGACAGAGAGAGACCTGAAGCGACGTGGCGAGTTCACTGACACTGGTGTGCGCCTGCTACGCCCACGGGACCGATTCAACCGAGTCCACCGCAAATGGCTTGGCTGCCGAGCGCTGCAGGGGACGACGAAGGCGGACCTGGTACAAACCATCGCGGAACGTGACGCGGGGATCCAACTGGACAACCAGGAGCGGCTCTTCGCGGGCCGCGTCCACCCGCAACACCATCCCCTCCCGCCGGCCGTCCACGAGCAGCGGTGTGGCCGGCTCTACCGCGGTCTCCCTCAGGCGGTTCTGAAATTCCGCCGTGGCCGCCAGGAAGAGGATTCCATGGGCGGCCCCAACGACGCGCAGGGGAATCACCATGTCACGCGGCGGGTGTGCGGGAGAGGGCGGAGCTTGCACCTGATAGTGCCGGGCAGACGACGTCCTGGCTGCCTTCAAGACCCGGTCGCATTCCGGGCAACGGGTGCGCCTCCCGACGTCGGCCACCATGGTCACCAGCAGTCCCCTGGGTGCGTGAGCCCACTTGTCGGCCACAATGTGGCACCACGCCGGGTGGTACTCGTTCCCGTACTTCATCACGTAGACCTGATCATCGCCGAGGAGGGGCATCCCCTCCCGCCAGGCGGCCGGCTCGATCGGCTTGGGCACGCCGAGGTCACCGGCTCTCGCGTCGGCGGGGCGGCCCGCATTAAGGTACTTGCGCAACAACGGACTGCGTTGCCTTTTTGACTGTGGAATCCCAGGTCCTTCCTGTGCAACGGGAGTGCGATCAGGCACACCCTCATGACCCCCTACTCAGCTTGCGTCCATTTCCCGCAAGTTGCCAGCCGGGACCATATCTTTCTGTCCGTACCAGGGCGCGAAGTTCCGCCAGGATGCTTGACGCGTGATAATTCCCCCCGAAGTCATGCTGCCCGATCTCAGTGCCCCGATGAATGAGCAGAAGTTCCATCGCTGCTTGTCATTCTGATATGCCCCCATAATCGCCGGGCGCGTCCTCCGCGCAACCAGGGCGCTACCGCGCCGGCGTCAACCCGGCCAGGAACTCCCCTACGCGCGCACCGTCGCCCACTACCTCACCAGTGACACCACCGCCACCTCCATCCGCCATCCACCATCCACACCAGCGAAACCGCCGTCCGCGGACAGGCCCTACCTCATGCCGGCACCATGGCGGCGCTCACCGGAGTGCTCGCCGCACAGGGCGTCACTATCGTCGGAGACGAAACCTTCTCCCCTACGACGGCGAACCCGGCACCAGCCTCGCCCTGCCCGTCGGCTCCACCCAAACCAGCGCGATCAACGCCGAATTCTTCTGCCGCGGCAGCTTCCTCGAACCCACCGACCGCATCACGCTCCCGACCACCCGTCAGGAACCAGCCAAAGCGGCCGCCGTCGAACACCCCATGGAAACCATCGCATCCCAGCCAGCTGATGCGACGCTCCGGCAAGGCAGGCACCTCTGGGCACACGTGCCCGATTCCAGAACCTTCCCGAGCGATGAAGACTGCCCGCACTTCTCGCCAGCCTGCAATTCCAGGGAATCCGCGACCGGCTCAACGCAGACTTTCCCGGCCTGGACGAACCGATGGAGCTGATCCTGTTCGCCCAAACCGACCAGGCACCCAAGTGGTCACGCATCGGGCGGGCACAGCAACTGCTCCACCATGCATACTCGCACCAGCGTCGACCGGACCCCAGGTTGTCAGGCTGTTTCATGCAAGCGCCGGGCTTCTCGGCATAGGCCGCTCCGCCATCCCGTCGCTGCGTCTCGTGCCAGTAGCGACATCATGTCAATTTGAAGCGCTGATCACCCGATCACGCCCTGCAAAAACGCCCGTCACGGTAAGCGCTGCCATGATGCCCGCGGTGACGAGGAGCGCAAGCGTCCAGTCTCCGCTTACGTCGCGAAGACCGCCGAACATTACCGGCCCCACCGCACCGAGACCGTACCCGACAGATTGCGCCATGCCGGACAGGGATGCGGCCTGCGGGTAATTCACGGTCCGGAGGCTAAACAGCGACAGAGCGATGACAATGAGGCTCCCGCACCCGATTGCCCCGAGAAAGATCCACAGCAGTATGAGGTCCGGCGCAAGGGCCAGCCCGAGAAACGTCACGAACATAAGCGCGCCGCTCGTAAAGGATACGAGCCGTTGGTCCGAACCCCGGTGAAGGATTCCCCCTGCGGCAAGGCTCGCGAACACGCTGATGAGCAGGAAAACGGACAGATGGATGCCCGCAGTAGTCGCGGGGACCCCTTGGCTTTGCTCGATAGTGGGCAACCATGCCATCAGGACGTAGAAGGCGATCGATTGCAGCCCCATGAAGATCGTCACCTGCCAGCCCAAGGCCGAAACCCAGGGCGACAGGTACGAGTCGTCTGGCGTGATGACGTGTGCGGTGCCTGCCCTGTGCCGGCGCAGCCACGGCAGGAGCACGGCCATGGCGATAAGGGCAAGTCCCACCCAGATTCCGAGGGCAAGCCGCCAGCCCCCCGGGGACGTTTCTGCCACGGGAACGACGACGGCGGCCCCGATCGCGGCGAAGGCCGCCTGTGTGGCGGTGTAGCTTCCGGTGACCTGGCTGACCCTCGTCGGAAAGTCCCGCTTCACGAGGGAAGGCACCAAAACATTGAGAAACGCGATAGCCATGCCGATCAGTGCGGTGCCCGCCCAGATGAAGCCGGGCACCGGCAAGGAGCGAAGCACGATGCCCAAGGCAAGGATCAGCAGGGACATCCACAGCGCCCGGTCGAGACCCAGACGGGAAGCGAAGCCGGGCGCCACAGGTGAGAAGACTGCGAAAGCAAAGAGCGGAAGGCCTGTGAGGAACCCTGCTGCGGCGCTTGAAAGCTCAAGATCACTGCTGATGTTCGCGAGTACCGATCCCACACTGACAAAGGACACCCGAAGGTTAACCGCGATGAGCAGAACCCCGATGAAGGCCAGGCCAAACCTGACAGTGCGATCCGGGGCGTTCCGGGTGACAACAGGCATGATACGTTCTTCCACCGTTCAGGAGATTAGGAGCGCACGAAGCGCCCAGCCGATTCCAGCCTTGCCGGTAGTGAGCAAGGGATCCCCAAGCAGCTGGAGTGGTTATCCAAGGGTGAGTGAATGCCGCGAACATTCCTGCGCTGCTAGGCGCTGATTTCCAGTGTGACACCATCGTTCCTATGGAAAATTCGGCGTTCACCAAGATCCTTGAGCACTATCCAGACAAGTGATCCATCGGGTGTGGCGCAGTCTATCGTTCCGTACGTCACGTACCCTCCGCCGTCTGTAATCCGCACATCTTGGCCCTCCGCCAGCGCCTCCCGTGAGACTGATCGCCAGTCAGGCCTCACCAGGGATTGAGGGGGCAGTTCGGATGAAGCGGTTTCAATTGCCATTAGTGCTCCTAATTGATGAAGAAAGCCGCGGTCTTGGCGCCGAACCTTGTTCTGGACACGAGCAGGCTTCCGGTCAACCTGTTGTGGGGAACTCCCGCGTTACCAGCCGCGTTCGGCGAGGCGGTGTGGCTGGGGGATTTCGTCGACGTTGATGCCCACCATGGCTTCGCCGAGGCCCCGGGAGGCCTTGGCGATGACGTCGGGGTCATCGAAGAAGGTGGTGGCCTTCACGACGGCGGCGGCGCGCTGGGCCGGGTTGCCGGACTTGAAGATGCCCGAGCCGACGAACACGCCGTCAGCACCGAGCTGCATCATCATGGCCGCGTCAGCGGGGGTGGCGATGCCGCCGGCGGTGAACAGCACCACCGGAAGCTTGCCGGCGGCGGCAACTTCCTTGACCAGTTCGTACGGTGCCTGCAGTTCCTTCGCCGCAACGTACAGCTCGTCCTCGGGCAGGGCCGCAAGCTTGGCGATCTCGGAACGGATCTGGCGCATGTGCCCGGTGGCGTTCGAGACGTCGCCGGTGCCGGCCTCGCCCTTGGAACGGATCATGGCCGCACCCTCGTTGATGCGGCGCAGGGCCTCACCAAGGTTGGTGGCACCGCAAACGAAGGGAACCTTGAAGTTCCACTTGTCGATGTGGTTGACATAGTCGGCCGGGGTCAGGACCTCGGACTCGTCAATGTAGTCCACGCCCAGGGACTGCAGGACCTGGGCCTCTACGAAGTGGCCGATCCGGGCCTTGGCCATGACCGGGATGGACACGGCATCAATGATCTGGTCGATCATGTCCGGATCCGACATGCGGGACACGCCGCCCTGGGCCCGGATATCGGCCGGAACGCGTTCCAGCGCCATCACAGCAACGGCACCGGCGTCCTCGGCGATGCGGGCCTGTTCGACGTTGACGACGTCCATGATGACGCCGCCCTTGAGCATCTCAGCCATACCGCGCTTGACGCGGTTGCTGCCCGTTGGATTCTTGATGAAGTTTCCGGAACTGAAAGCTTTCCCTTGTGTTGACAATGAGTACTCCTATCGGAAGTAGCTGAACTTCAGCTTCTGGTAATGGACTTTGGAAGCTCTAGGCGAATCACCCAGAGCCCGAACGGAGGCACTCCTCCCTGCGATAGTCAGGCGAGCATGGCAACGCCCCTGAAAAGGATTAGAACGGCGCCGGTGAACGCCAGCACCAGGACGGCGGTCATGCTCGCCCTGGGCGGAACCCGTGGCCCGAGTACATTTCCAAGCACTATTCCGCCCGTGAGGGCCAGACCACAGGACAACCATTGGAGGCCATCAAGAGCTGGCATCTCGCGTTTCGCGGCGAGGGAGGCAAGCCCCACCCCTAAGAAGTAAAGCTGTGCGCTGGCCGCAAATGCTCTGTGCTGCCATTGGCTGGCCTGTGCGTACGCCGCCACAGCCGGTCCCCCGACCCCTGCCGTTACATTCATGAAGCCCGAGATAAATCCAGCGATCCCTGCCCCCAGCCTGCCGCGGAGAAGTACAGGTGGCGTGCGTACGGTAAGGCTTGCGGCCAGGGCAACTATGATCATGGCGCCGACAATGATTGAAAGCAGAGAAGACGGCATGTGGATGGCAACCCACGAGCCGGGGACAATGGCCACGATGGCGGGCCCCAGCATGAGGAGCACCCGGCGGAACTCCACTTCCCTGAAGACTTGGACCAAGACCAGCAATGACGTGAGAGTGCCCAACGCATTTACCAGCAGCACGCCGTTAAATGGTCCGAGGAGCATGCTCAGGAACGGTGCGGCAACGAGCGCGAATCCAACACCCGTGATGCGTTGCGTGGACGCGCCAAGGAAGGTTGCTCCTCCCAGCGCTGCCAGGGCCCACACGTAGTCGGCATTCACCGGAATCGGATCCAGGGCTACCGCGTCAATCACTTTCAGTTCCCGCGCCATGCCGCTTACCGGCCAAGGCAGCAGTCATGCGGTCCTTTTCCGACTTGCCTGCGGACGTTTGCCGCATACATCGACCACGGAAGGATGCGAGGCTCTTCTCATACGCCTGCTGCACGGACACATCCTTTCGCTGGAGAAACACTCGGCCGGATTCCAGTATATATGACTCCACGTTCCGAATTCCGGAATGCATTGATGGGAACGCGTGAACCGGCGAGCACGACTGAACCGCAATGCCGGCATCCCGCGGAGCCCTGCGGGCGGATACTTTGGGCAACGGCCAAATGCGCATGACCTGTCATCGAGGTTGCGAGCCGGAGTAGATGCAGGGAATGGGCTGGCTCCTTCGTTTCAGTTCCATCTGGTTCTGTGAACCACAACATCGGCTACGTAGGTTTGGGCTACACCAAATGAAGTGGGCTGGATCACTCACAGCTAGACTGTGCGGGCAGATCTCACGGCGCCCTCTGGTCTTCCGCCTCTTAGCCCAGGCGAAAAGCGCACTTTAGCTGGTTCCGTCAATCATTGGAGGAAACGTGGACAGCGCCGAACCTCGGCAAGCCGAGAGCCCAAGCCTTAGCAAGGGCCTGAAAAACAGACACATGAACCTGATTGCCATCGGAGGCGTCATTGGGGCCGGCCTCTTCGTCGGCAGCGGCGTGGTTATCAGCAGCACTGGCCCAGCCGCAATCGTCTCCTTCTCCATTGCAGGCCTTATCACCTTGCTTCTAATGCGCATGCTGGCCGAAATGGCAGTGGCCCGCCCGGTGGTCGGATCTTTTTACGTCTATGCACGGCAGGCCCTGGGACAACGGGCAGGGTTCGCTACCGGATGGATGTACTGGTACTTTTTCGTGATCGTTGTTGCTATTGAAGCGATAGCTGGCGGCCGGATAATCCAACTCTGGTTTCCCGATATCCCACTGTGGATACTCAGCCTGGGCCTGATGATCATTTTGAGCGCCACGAACATGGTTTCAGCCCGGTCCTTTGGTGAGTTCGAATACTGGTTCTCCTCCATCAAAGTGGTAGCCATCGTTGTTTTCCTGTGCCTGGGGATCCTCTGGATAACCGGCGTCTGGCCTGATTCAACGCCGGGATTCGGCAACCTCTTTGACCATGGGGGCTTCACGCCCCTGGGCTGGGGAGCCGTCATGGCCGCCGTAGTGCCTTGTGTCGCCTTCTACACCGGGGCGGAAATTGTCACCATTGCAGCAGCCGAAGCCGAAGACCCGGAACGTTCCGTGAAGCGGGCAATGCGTTCTATCGTCGCCAGAATCGTGACTTTCTATGTGGGTTCTATCTTTGTGGTCGTTTGCATCCAAAGGTGGGATGCCGAGAGCGTCGGGATCAGCCCCTACGCGGCAGTACTTGATGTCATGGGTATCCCTGCCGTATCCGTCATCATGAACGGAATTGTGCTGACAGCGGTCCTTTCCTGCCTGAACTCTGCGCTCTACACCACTTCGCGCATGCTTTTCGCTCTAACGCGCAACGGCGATGCCCCCAAGTTCTTTACCAAACTCTCCAAAGGCGGCGTGCCGCGCCGTGCGATTCTGCTCGGAACGACGGTTGGCTATATTTCGGTTATATGCGTCTATTTGTGGGGAGAAGTGGTTTTCACGTTCCTGGTGAACTCCTACGGCGCCGTGGCTCTGTTCGTTTATCTGGTGATTGCCATTTCCCAGGTAGTGCTGCGTAAACGACTCGATCGGGAAGATCCGGCAGCCCTGAAACTCAAGATGTGGTTGTTCCCATGGCTAAGCTACGCGACCATAGCGCTCATGCTCAGCGTCATAGCTGCAATGGCCATCCTTCCCAGCACCCAGTCACAGTTCCTGATGAGCGGCCTCACACTGATTGTGATCCTGCTTGGCTACGAAATGCGCAGACGGTACGGAAAACGTCCGGAAAGCGACCAAGCACATCCAACCCGGGCGGACGCGGCCGGTGATGCCCAAGCTAACGAAGAAGATGCAGAGCAGCCCGGAAAAATGGAGACAGACCTGACAAGGACGCTGCACTAATCCGCACTAATCCGCCCTTGAAGCGTTGCAGGAAACCCGCTGTGGGAATTGGCAATGGAGCTACTCACAGCGGGTTTCTGCGTGCCGGCGGCTGTGTAGGATCCCCTGGTTCTCCGTGGATCGGAGGGCCCTGCCGCCGGGTCGGGGATTTGGTCGCTGGGTCCGGCATGACCTTTTTTGCCCTGAGGTCTACTGCGGGTGAAGGCATCTTAGACAAGCCGTTTCCTCAGGGCGAGGCGCGGCTGCACGACCTGTTCACGGGCCTGCAGCAGCACAGGGCGGGTGCAGATTTTCCTGCCCTGGAGCAGGTCTTCCCAGGAACCGTGCTGACCCGATCCCCGGTGCTGGAGCAGGCTCCTGGCGCACCTGGCTGGGGCCCCAGGGCGTGGCAACGTGCTGCCCGGGGTAGGACCCACAGCCGTAAGACCTGTTGGACATTATGGACGGGGTCTTTTCGGCGCTGGACGAGCACATGAGCAGGGCGTGAGCGCCGTCGGCACCGAAGCCGTCGAGCGGGTCATTCCCCCGCGTCGCGCACAGCTCGAGGAGCTCGAACGCCGACGCGTCACCGTGTCCGGGGAAGTCGAAAGGCTTTCGATGACTTCCCTCTTTCCCAGGTCTTGATGTGCATGCCGGGAGTTGGCATCAAGACTTGGCCGCGCACGCCGGCATCGTCCCGTCACCGTGACAGCCGTTAGCGGCTTTTGAGCAGCATCCCGAGCACCTGGTTGACGACGGCAGGCGTGGTTCCCTGGCTCAAATCCAACGCGAGGTTCCTCCGGTAGTAAGGGGACAAATCCAGCCCTACCCCCAGTCCAAAAATCTCTGTGCTGCCGGAAACCTCATGGGCGGTCACCACATTCTGCAGGTGCTGCTCCAAGTAATGGCTGTCGTTGGCCAGCCCCGTGGCACCATCCATCGGGCTGCCGTCGGAAATCACGAGCAGGATCCGGCGTCCCGAGGCACCGATTCCGGTGCCATCTTCCGCGAGCCGGGCGCATGCCCAGTCCACGGCTTCGCCGTCGACCCCCTCGCGGAACAAGTCCTTTTTCATCAGCCCGGCGATTCCGGAGCGTGCCCGGCGCCAAGGTGTATCACCATCTTTGAAAACCAGGTGCCGCACCTCATTGAGCCGTCCTGGATACGCTGGTCTTCCCGCCCGGATCCAGTCTTTCCCGGCACGGCCGCCGTTCCATGCGCCGGTAGTAAAGCCCAGGATCTCGCACCGCGCACCTGCCAGTTCCAATGCGCGGGCGTAGACGTCCACGAGCGCGGCGACGGCGGCACCGTACTCCTTCATGGACCCGGAGCAGTCCACGAGGAACGTCACTTTGGCCTCTGCACGGCGTTCGATGCGTTCAGTCCTGAAAACCCTGCGGTCCCCTGAGGAGGTGACGAGCCGGGCTAGCCTGCTGCCATCAAGGCGGCCCTCCAAGGCGTCGCCGTCCCATCCATCCTCGTCGTCTGCGGACAGGATCGCGGCCAAGGCCCGCCCCAGCCGGGGCACGTTGATGCCCTGCCGGGCTATGTCGTCGTCGAGCTGTTTGCGGTAGCCGCGCAGCAGCTCGGCGCGGACCAGACCTGCGACCTGGAATTGCTGGTCGTAGGAGGTGGTGTACTGCCGATAGATGCCCTGGCCAATCTGAAGGGCGTCGCTGCGCCCGTATCCTGCGATGGGAATATGGTCGTCGTTCGTGTCCTGGTCGAATAGCAGCTGGAACTGAGTCAATCGGCCGCTGGGGCGCGCGGGTCCCGTTTCCCTGGATTCCAGCTGCTCACTTAGGGCCCCGACGGTCTCGGCGATGGCAAGGGCATGAGGGGCGAAACCTGACTGCGAGAAGCGTTCGCGGCGCAGGGCGGCAAGGTGGGCGCCGATGTACGGGGCAAGGTCCATCCGGGTTGATTCAATTCGGTCTTCGATGTCCGGAGGCATTGGCTCCGTGGTGATTCGTGCGCGGCAAACCTGGGCCACGGTGAACAGGATGATTCCCAACGCGCTGTCGATCAGAGGGGAAGCCTCGAACTCCCGGGACCACTGCTGGAAACGTTCGTGGAGATTGGCCCTGACCCCGGGCATGGCAGGATCGACGAGCGACTCGGCGCGGAACTGCTCAAGCATCTCGAACACCAAGACTCGGGCGGGTGTGTCCGGGCAAAGTCGTTGATGCAGGACGGCATCACTCTTCTTCAGGCGCAGCGCCATGCCGTCGGCCGCACCACGGAATGACGCGGGCCTGGAATCGCAGGTTTGCGGGTGAAGATGCGGCGCCGGCATTGCCACCGGCTTCTCCCCGTGATACAGGACCGGGCCGCGGAAGTGCAGGCCGCGCCGGCCGCTGAGCGCGCGCAGCGCAGCGGCCCCCAGTTCCATGGTCTGCTTGCGGCGTCGCAGCAATACGGCAGCGGTCTCCCGGGATGCGGCTGCCGCCCCGTACCGGTCCGTCTGTTCCTTATCTTCCGTCAGCGAGGCCATGGGCGGCTTTACCCGGCGGCAGCGAAGGCGCTGTCCGGCACATGAGCCGCAGAACTGAGTCCGTCCAGTTCACGGTCGAAGCAGCGCTGAAAATATTCAGCGATGATTGCGTGTTCGGCTTCGTCGCACTTGTTGACGAAAGACAGCAGGAAGGCCTTGCCGGGATCGCCGAAGATCCCAATATTCTCGGCCCAGGTGATCACGGTGCGTGGGGACATCAGCGTAGACAGGTCGCCCACCTTAAAGCCGTCCCGGGTCAGTTTTGCCACAGCCACCATGGAAGCCACCAGTTCTCGCCCGGCCGGATGGTCCATCTCCGGGACCCGTGCCATCACGATTTCCAGCTCGTCCTCGGCCGGAGGATGGTTGAGGGCGGCGACGATGTTCCAGCGGTCGATCTGGGCGTGATTGAGACGCTGGACGCCGTGGTACATACCGTTAAGATTGCCAAGTCCTACAGTGTTGGCCGTGGCAAAGAGGCGGAAGCCTGGATGCACGTCCAGGACCCGGTTCTGATCGAGCAGTGTGAGTTTGCCGTCACGCTCCAAAAGCCGCTGGATTACGAACATCACGTCCGGCCTCCCTGCATCGTACTCATCGAGAATAAGTGCCACCGGCCGTTGGATGGCCCAGGGGACGATTCCCTCCTGGAACTCAGTGATCTGTTTGCCGTCCTTAAGGACAACAGTGTCGCGCCCCACCAGATCCAGTCGGCTGATATGCCCGTCCAGGTTGACACGTACGCACGGCCAGTTCAGCCGGGCGGCCACCTGCTCAATGTGTGTGGACTTACCCGTTCCGTGGAGTCCCTGAAGCAGCATTCGCCGGTTCCGGGTAAAGGCCGCCAGGATGGCCAGCGTTACATCATGGTTGAACCGGTAGGCCGGGTCAGCCTCAGGGACATGGTCATCGGGCTCACGGAAGGCGGCTACCTTGAGATCCGAGTCGATGTTGAACAGGTCCCGGACAGAAACCATATGATCCGGCATCAGTCTTGTCAGCTGCTCCATAGCTCCCCCTCAATATCGCTGGCCGATCCTTCGGTCGCATCCCCGCCGTCGGTCCTGCCTGTATAGGACTCTGCTTCAATTCGACCTATCTCGGCGGCCGCACGCTGGAGCGCGGGGAGCAGTTTCAGACCTTTTTCCGGCGTCAACCGCATGACGGGAGCCTGCACCGCGACACACAAATTGGACACGGCATTCGTCGTGGGGACCAGCACTGCGACGCAGACCAACCCCGGAAGGAACTCCTCGTCATCGATGGCATAACCATCCCTCCGGACGCGCTGCAGCTCGGCCTCGATCAAGTCCGGATCGGTCACAGTCTTGTTCGTATAGCGGCCAAGCGGAGCGGATGCAATGAGCCGCTTCCGCTGGGCTGGACTGAGCTGCGAGAGGATCATTTTTCCACTTGCCGAGCAGTGAACAGGCACCCGGGAACCCGGCTGAAGCGTGATCCGCAATGGCTCGGAGGTTTCGATCCGGTCCAGATATAGCACTTCACTGCCAGATACAGCAGTGACATTGCAGCTCTCCCCCAGTTCATTCACCAGATTGCGGAGCACCGCGTGACGTGCCCCGTGGTGGATGTCATTAATCAGGAGATCCTCGGCCATGCGCCGCAGGCGGCTTCCGGTGCCGTAGTGCCTGCCGTTGTTCTCCCGAATCAGCAGTCCGGAGCTTTCCAGCTGGTGCAGCATGCGGTGGAGGGTTGGCTTAGGAGTGCCGGTCTCCTCCGCTAGCCCCTGAAGCGTGAAGAGCTGGTCCTTGGTGGCGATCAGTTCGAGCAGGGAGAACAGACGCATAGTAGGTGTCTCCCCCGCCAGCTCAGTCAGCGTTTGACCGTCCTGATTGTTGTTTAGCCTGCGAATCTCAGCCATTACCGTCTCCTCCACCCGATGTATCCTCGGCGCCTTCGTCGTTTTATTGTACGCCACGTTCCATATTCTCGAATAGGCATTGACCGGTAGATGCTTTTCGCCTAATCTCAGGTTGACCACCAAAAAAAGGAACGATATGTTCCGGTTTTTGATATTTCAACGAGCACGGCCAGTCCTGTAGGGCTAGCCAGCCCTGTAGGAGGAGAAGCAATATGAGCCAAGACACAATCGACATCTCTGACGTCACCGACGCCGGAACGGGTCCGTCCACAAATGACCTGCCGGCCAGCGAGGCCTCTGCCACGGCACCCCGGTCAGTGGTTCAAGGTGCTCAAAAGATGACTCCGTCAGAAGCATTCGTGGAGACTTTGGTGGCAAACGACGTCACTGACATCTTCGGCATCATGGGGTCTGCATTCATGGACGCCATGGACATCTTCGCGCCTGCAGGAATTCGTCTGGTTCCGGTCGTCCATGAGCAGGGCGCTGCCCATATGGCAGATGGCTATGCCCGCGCCAGTGGCCGGCACGGCGTCGTCATCGGTCAAAATGGACCTGGCATCAGCAACTGCGTCACCGGCATCGCTGCTGCCTTCTGGGCCCACAGCCCCGTGGTCATCGTTACGCCGGAGGCCGGCACCATGGGCATGGGTCTCGGCGGATTCCAGGAAGCCAAGCAGTTGCCCATGTTCCAGGAGTTCACGAAGTACCAGGGCCACGTGACTCACCCCGCCCGTATGGCCGAATTCACTGGCCGCTGCTTCGATCGGGCAATGTCCGAAAACGGGCCGACTCAGCTGAACATTCCGCGCGACTACTTCTACGGCGAGATCACAGCCGAAATCCCGCAACCGCGCCGGGTGGACCGTGGTGCCGGCGGCACGAAGAGCCTGGACGAAGCCGCAGCGCTGCTGGCAACGGCCAAATTTCCAGTAATCGTCTCAGGCGGAGGCGTGGTCATGGCCGACGGAGTCGAGGAATGCAAGGCTCTCGCCGAACGTCTGGGCGCTCCCGTCGTCAACAGCTATCAGCACAACGACTCCTTCCCGGCCAGCCATCCGCTCTGGGCGGGGCCGCTCGGCTACCAGGGATCAAAGGCGGGCATGAAGCTCATCTCCCAGGCCGACGTCGTTGTCGCCCTCGGCACCCGCCTCGGCCCCTTCGGTACCCTGCCCCAGTATGGCCAGGCTTACTGGCCCACAAATGCCAAAATCATCCAGATCGATGCCGACCACACCATGCTGGGCCTGGTCAAGAAGATCAGTGTCGGAATTTGCGGTGATGCCAAGGCCGTGGCGCTCGAACTGCGCAACCGCCTGGAGCAGCTCACCCTCGCATGCGATGCCACCAAGGCAGAGCGCGCCGCCACCATCAAGGCCGAGAAGGAAAGCTGGGAGCAAGAACTGTCAGCATGGACCCATGAAACGGATGACTACAGCCTTGACATGCTCGAAGAGCACAAGCACGAGGAGGGCAATTGGCTGTCCCCGCGTCAGGTGCTGCGCGAACTGGAAAAGGCCATGCCGGAAGACGTCATGGTCTCCACCGACATCGGAAACATCAACTCGGTTGCTCACAGCTACCTCCGCTTCGAGAAGCCGCGCAGCTTCTTCGCGCCGATGAGCTTCGGCAACTGCGGCTACGCGCTGCCCACCATGATCGGCGCCAAGGCGGCCGCCATGCACAGGCCGGCGGTTGCCTACGCAGGCGACGGGGCATGGGCGATGAGCATGGGAGAAGTCCTCACTGCTGTCCGCCACGACATTCCTGTCACCGCGATCGTGTTCCGCAACCGGCAATGGGGCGCGGAAAAGAAAAACCAGGTCGAGTTCTATAACCGGCGTTTCGTTGCCGGTGAACTCGACAATGAGAACGAGAGCTTCGCTGCCATGGCGCAGACGATGGGGGCCGAAGGCGTAGTTGTCGATCAGCTCGAAGAGGTAGGCCCCGCCCTCCAGCGTGCCCTCGCTGCGCAGATGAACGAGGGAAAAACCACGGTCATCGAGATCATGTGCACGCGAGAGCTTGGCGACCCCTTCCGCCGTGATGCGCTGGCGAAGCCGGTCCGCCTGCTCGAGAAGTACAAGGACTACGTCTAAGCCAGAAGCCAGTCCTGTGGTCGCTGTGGAGGTCTTCCCTGGAAGGCCTCCACAGGTCTTTCCACGAGGTATTTGCAGTCCCGCGTCAAGCAGTGCAAGGAGGCGGGAAATCAGATGCCCCTGCTCAGAAATGACGTACTTCCCCTGATCTTCGCTTGCTGGTTCAGCCCTTCATTCATTTCCAAACCCACCGCCGCCCGACCGCTTTTCGGCCTCCCCACAGAAAAGGACTTCTCAACATGACACCCCACCCCACCCTGAAAGTCCCGGCCTCCCACCAGGTCCTTAATGTGATTGCGAAAGTCAACACCGGCCTGTACATAGACGGCGAGTGGGCAGAGTCCTCTACCGGTGCCCGTTTCGCCGTCGTCAACCCCGCCACGGAGGAGGTCATCGCGACGGTGGCCGACGGCGGTCCCGAAGACGCCCGCCGGGCGATCGAAACGGCCGGCCGGGAGCAGAAGGCGTGGGCCAAGACTCCGCCCCGCGAGCGGAGCGAAATCCTGCGGCGTGCCTTCGAACTGATCATTGCCCGGCAGGACGAGCTGGCCCTCATCATGACGACCGAGATGGGCAAGCCGTTCGCTGAAGCCAAGGGAGAAGTGGCCTACGCTGCAGAATTCTTTCGCTGGTTCTCCGAGGAGGCCGTCCGCATCGGCGGTGACCTGACTACCACCGGTGACGGCAAGAACCGGATTCTCGTCTCGAAGGAGCCGGTGGGCCCGTGCGTACTGGTGACGCCCTGGAACTTCCCGCTGGCCATGGCTACACGAAAGATCGGCCCGGCGATCGCAGCCGGGTGCACCATGGTTTTCAAGCCTGCCAACCTCACCCCACTGTCCTCGCTGGCACTGGTGGACATCCTCATCGAAGCCGGCCTGCCCAAGGGCGCTCTCAACGTCGTCACCACCACCAAAGCCTCCGAGGTGGTCACCCAATGGATGGAAAGCGGCATCGCCCGTAAGATCAGCTTCACCGGCTCCACGGGAGTGGGCGTCCGCCTCCTTGAACAGGCGGCAAAGAACGTCATGCGCTCCTCAATGGAACTCGGTGGAAACGCACCCCTGATCGTGTTTGAGGATGCCGACCTGGATCGGGCCGTGGAAGGCGCCTTCACTGCCAAAATGCGGAACATGGGCGAGGCCTGCACTGCCGCCAACCGGATTTTCGTCCAGCGCGCAGTGGCCGCCGACTTCTCGGCGCGGCTCGCCAAGCGTCTCGGAGCCCTCAAGATTGGCGACGGCGCGGAGGAAGGCACCGAAGTCGGCCCGTTGGTGGAGGAGAAGGCCCTGAACAAGGTCCAGGAACTGGTGGACGATGCCGTTGCCAAGGGCGCCACAGTAGTCTGCGGCGGCTCCCGTCCTGAAGGCAGAGGGTACTTCTACTCCCCCACAGTTCTTTCGGACGTCACCCCGGACGCCGCACTGATGAGCGAGGAGATCTTCGGCCCGGTTGCCCCGATAATTCCCTTCGACACCGAAGAGGAAGTAATCCGCATGGCCAACGACACCCAATGGGGCCTGGCCAGCTACGTCTTTACACAGGACCTGGACCGCGCCTTCCGCGTGGGCGAGGAACTGGAGGTCGGCATGGTAGGACTGAACACGGGCCTTGTCTCCAACCCCGCGGCACCCTTCGGCGGCATCAAAGCCTCCGGCCTCGGCCGCGAAGGCGGACGACTTGGCCTCGAGGAATTCCTCGAGATCAAGTACATGGCCATTCCCCGTCTGTGAGCAGTGTGGGCTCGGTGAAACCAGGCGTTCGCATGCAGCGAGAAGGCTGCATGGTCCATTTGTCCCGGCGGCGAGGATGTTAGTGCAGGTCGGGCGGGAATGGCCATCCACGACGACACGGCACATCGTAGGCGGGCCGGCGGCTGACCCCCGGGCTTGTCACGTTCGCAGCGGCGGATCATCCCTTCGGTACGCTTTGCAGTCCGCCGGGCCGAAGAGTGCGGGCGGCTGGAGCATTCCTCCATTGCTTCTGGGCCATGCTGCGGCAGTGCCCGGCCCGGCGCCCAGGGGCCGGGACCGAGACCCGTTCCGCGCCCGGCGCGGAAACACCGGTCAACTACGTCCTGCGCCAGCTGCAGCCGGCCGTGAGAGGTCTGCTAGCCAGCTGTTTTATCCGCTGAATCTCCGCCGGCAAGCAGGATTTTCGCTGTCTCGCCGACCAACGCGAGTCCTTCCCCTATTGAGCGCGTGGGGATGGCGCCGAAGCCAACTCTGAAGCAGTTCCGGGGCGCATCTGGTTGGATGAAATAGATGTCCCCGCGCTCAATGAGGACTCCCCGTCGCTCCACCCTCCTTACCAGCTCCAAGGCATCCAATGCGGGCGGCCCGGTAACCCAAAGACTGACGCCCCCTGGCGGATAGCTGCTCTGCTCCCAAGGCAGGTATTGTGCTGAGAAATTGCTGACCATTTCCCAACGGGATTTCATCTGCCGGCGGTGGCGCCGAAGTGCCCGGTGGTAATCCCCGCTGTCAATCATCAAAGCGAGCGCACGCTGCAAATGTCCTGGCGGGTGACGGACCTGGTAACGGCGCACCTTCTTCAACTCACGGATGAGTTCGGCCGGGCCGACGAGGAAACCCAAGCGCAGACCGGGCGACAAGAACTTGGAAAACGTCCCTAAATACAGGACATCTCCTGTGGAATCCAAGGCTTTTAGCGCCGGACTAGGGCTGCCTTCATAGCGGAACTCGCTATCGTAGTCATCCTCGATAACCACCGTTGCAGAGGCTGCCGCAAGCTTGAGAAGCCGATGGCGACGCTCCATGCTCAGTGTCACATTAGTGGGATGGTGATGGCTGGGAGTGACATATACCAAGGCAGTTCCGTTGAGGGTGGTCGGCAGACAAAGGCCGTCTTTGTCGACATCGATTCCGTAGACCTGCGCGCCGGTGCGCAGGAAGATATGGCGGGCGTCGAGGTAGCCGGGATTCTCGATCGCTACACGCTGATGTGATCCGAGCAGCGTCCGGGCCAGCAGGTCCAATCCCTGCTGAGACCCAACGGTGATAAGTATTTCGTCTGCGTCGGCCTCGATCCCGCGGGCCGGCAGTATCTGGCGCCGGATCATGTCAATCAGCATGGGATCGTCCGCTCCGACACTGTCCTGGAGGCTGGCGAAGCGATGGGGCTGGTAAAGCGCCTCCCGGAGGCTGCGCACCCAAGCCGTTGCTGGAAAGCTCTGGACATCGACCTGACCGGCCACGAAAGGGTATGGATATTTATGCCAGTCGGGCGTCTTTTCCACCTCCGGCACACCCTCGTCGGCATACCGGCGCATTCTGGAAGACCAATCGATCATCGAATCCGTCGTCTGGACGTCAGCCTCAGCGGCGGCGACCATCTCAGGATTTACGAAAATACCGCGGCGCTCGTGGCTCAGCACGAGTCCCTCCGTGAGTAACTCCTGATACGCGAGATTGATGGTGTTGCGTGAGACCTTGAGTTCGGCGGCCAGTTCACGGGAACTGGGGAGTCTACGGCGTGAGTCGAATATGCCGACAGCGATGCCGTGCTCAACCACGCGCCGGACCTGCCGGTAAAGGGGCTCGTTTGAACCGCGATCAATCTCAATTAGCGTCCGTGCCACGACTGCCTCCAGATTGGTAGCTGAGGTATCGGAACTGGAAGGGGCGGGGGGAGTTCGGCGCTGAACTTCCCCCGCCCATGACCTCGTTATTACTCTAGCTACGTGCCATTGCTTTCGATGAATCAATTACGGCAATCCCATGGGCTGCCCCTACCGCCGCGTTGGTGAGGCTTCCGCCCACGGTGCTCAAGCCGGCCCGGAGCGCTGCGTTCTCTGCGAGAGCACGTTCGATGCCCTTGTCGGCGAGCTGCAGAACATAGGGCAGCGTCACGTTTGTCAGAGCATAGGTGGAGGTATGGGGAACAGCGCCCGGCATGTTTGCCACGCAATAGAAAACTGAACCGTGGACGCGGAAGGTCGGTTCCTGGTGCGTAGTGGGCCGTGAATCCTCAAAGCATCCGCCTTGGTCGATGGCGATGTCTACAAGAACGCTGCCAGGCTTCATTCGGGAGACCAGCTCGTTGGAGATAATCTTGGGGGCCTTGGCGCCGGGGACCAAAACCGCACCAATCACCAGATCCGCTTGAAGCACTTCGTGTTCGATGGCCATCTGGTTCGCGGCCAGCGTTCGGACGCGGCCCTGGTACATGCGGTCCGCGGCGCGCAACTTGTCAACGTTCTTGTCGAAGAGGACTACGTCTGCCCACAGCCCGGCGGCCACCGAAACAGCATTCATACCGGATACGCCAGCGCCGATAACCACTACCCGTGCGGGTGCCACTCCAGAGACCCCGCCGATCAGGATGCCCCGGCCGCCCTCGGGTCGGGTCAGGCACTGAGCACCAACGAGCGGCGCGAGTCGGCCGGCGACTTCACTCATCGGAAACAACAACGGCAGAGAACCGTCTTCAAGCTGAACGGTCTCATAGGCTATCGAAGTACTGCCGGCGTCCAGCAACGCCCAGGTGCAGGCCTGGTCAGCGGCCAAGTGAAGATACGTAAAGATCGTCAGATCCGGCCGCATCCGATGGTATTCCTCGGCGATCGGCTCCTTCACCTTCAGCAGCAGATCGGCCATGGCCCACACCTCATCCGCTGTGTCCACAATGACGGCTCCCGCCAGCGTAAAGGCATCGTCGGAAATCGAGGAGCCAGCTCCCGCGCCGGCTTCGATGAACACTTCGTGCCCATGGCTCAGGAGTTCGTGTACTCCCGCGGGAGTGACGGCCACGCGGTATTCGTGGGACTTTACTTCTTTCGGGACGCCGATTTTCATGTGGGGACCTCCGTGCGGTAGTTGGGTGTTCTCAACACTCGCCGTGCCGACTGCACAGCATTATCGAAGTATGGCCCTGCGTGATTAGGTCCAGAAGGTCCAGAACGGCGCCAACCTATGGAACCAGACTGGACCCATCAGTCAGGAGGCATTTGGCCCTGACGCGCCAAAGAAACCCGGCCTAGGCTTTCGCTCATTGCTATTCACCTCGAAAGAAGGAGATGGTCGTGGACGCAACCACGCTACGGGCCCAGGCCCGACGACACCTCGGACCCCATTTCACACGCAAGGACACGTGGGACAGTGAGTTCCCCATTTTTGTCCGCGGAGAAGGAAGCTACCTCATCGACACCGAGGGCGATCGTTACCTGGATGGTTTGGCGGGGCTTTTCTGCGTCAATATGGGCCACGGGCGAGCAGACATAGCCAAGGCAGCCAGCGAACAGATCAATACCCTCGCATACGCCTCCAATTGGGGAGCCGCGCACCCGCCGGCAATCGAAGCTGCTGCTCTTATCGCTGAGTTGGCTCCGGGTGATCTGGGCACCACCTTTTTCGTAAACTCCGGCTCAGAGGCCGTTGAGACGGCGCTGAAATTCGCCCGCCAGTACTTCCGTAGCCAAGGCCAGCCGCAGCGGACCAAGGTCATCAGCCGGAACATGGCCTACCACGGCACTACCATGGGCGCGCTCTCCATCACCCAGCTACCGAAGATCAAGGACCCCTTCGGCGAACTCCTTCCGGGCATCCGTAGCGTTCCGAACACGCTCGGTTACACCGGGGACTGTGGCCCAGTCACAGAACTGGAATGCTTCCAAGCCATCGAACGGACCATTCTCGAAGAGGGTCCCGAGACAATCGCGGCCATCTTCGCCGAGCCCGTGCAGAACGGCCGCGGTGCACTGGTGGCGCCCACTGGCTACTGGCCGGCGCTGCGTGCGTTGTGTGACAAGTACGGAATCCTGCTGGTATCTGACGAGGTGATCTGCTCCTTTGGGCGTCTTGGACATTTCTTCGGCTACGGCCTGACAGGCGTCGTTCCGGACCTGGTTACGTTTGCGAAGGGATCCACCTCGGGTTACGCGCCCCTCGGCGGCATGATTGTCCGGGAAAAGCTGGTCCAGGAGCTGTTCAACTCCTCCAAGGGAGGCGTCTTCACTCATGGCGCCACGTGGGGCGGACACCCGGTATCAACGGCAGTCGCAGTCGCCAACATCACGGCCATGCGTGACGAAAACGTCCTGGGCAACGTCCAGGAAAACGGGCCGAAAATAATGGAGGCGCTCGAGTCCCTGAAGAGTTCACACCGCTGTGTCAAGGCCATCCGGGGTACGGGCTTCTTCTACGCAATCGAACTCATGGCTGACAGTTTCAGCGGCCGGGAACTGACTGAGACTGAATCGCTGACCGTACTACGCGAAGTGCTGCCCGAATCCTTCAAACGGACGAAGGTGATCCTGCGAGGCGATGACCGGGGCGCAACCATGATCATGATCTCCCCGCCATTGGTCGCCGACAGCGATGTGCTGTCCGAACTCCTCCATGGTGTGGATGGAATGCTCAATGACATCGAAAAGGCCATTCAGCCTTAGGCCGTGCCTCCGGTTTAAGAGGTGGGGGTCCGCCGTCGCGGACCCCCACGGATCAATTCAAGAAGGGGAGCCATGGGAATCGCTCTAATTGATCGGAATCGGGCGCAGGCAGCGGCTCTTCCAGGCATCGCGACCTCTGAACGTTGGCGCCAGGAACTGTCCGGCCAGGCGAAGGTTGTCGCATTCGCCGATGGAGAGGATCCACGGGCCGTCTTTGCCGCCAGCGCACTGGCGGCCGAAGGAATCATTCAACCCCGGTTGATCGGCAGAAGTGCCCGGATCAGGCAGGCGGCCAAGGACGTCGGCTGTGTCCTGCCGGAAAACACAATCCTCGACTGCTGCAGCCTCGCCCACGACACCACCATCAGGTCATGCCTGGAGGAGGCCTACGCCAGCAGGCCCGAACAGCTGGCCATGGCGCGGCATGAATCAGTTCATCTCGCCGCTGCTGCATTGCGGGCCGGGTTCGTGGACGCCTCCGTCGCCGGAGCAGGAAGCCCCACGGCACACGTCCTACGGGCAGCTCTCCGCGTTGTGGGCCTCGCTCCTGCGTGCACAACATTGAGCGGCTCCTTCCTGATGTTACTTCCGGACGAAAGAGAACTTTCTTTCGGCGACTGCGCCGTCGTACCCAACCCTTCTGCAGAACAACTGGCAGACATAGCGGCATCCGCAGCCCACACCCATCACGTGCTGACAGGGCAGGACCCGAAAGTGGCCATGTTGTCCTTCAGCACCCAAGGCAGTGCTGCCCATCCGGACGTGGAAAAGGTTAAGGATGCAATGAAGATCCTGCGCGACCGGCACCCGCTGCTTCAAGTCGACGGGGAATTACAGTTTGATGCTGCCCTGGTTCCCCACATTGGGGCATCGAAGGCGCCGCAGTCAGAAGTCGCAGGCCGCGCAAACGTGCTGATTTTCCCCACCCTGGATGCAGGAAATATCGGATACAAGATCGCGGAGCGACTCGGCGGTGCTGTGGCGGTGGGACCGATACTGCAGGGCCTAAATGCCCCCATGAACGACCTGTCCCGGGGATGCAGGGCAGAAGACATCATCTTCCTCGGTCTGTTGAGCGCCGTCCAATCACTTCCGAACCGCCATAACAAAGCGTCATCCACCTCCACGTCCTGACTTCCAGCCATCCTCCTCGAGCCCCCGGAGCCGTAGATGCCTCCGGCGCTCATCCATTTTCTGTCCTCAAGAAAGGAGATTCGATCCGATCCTGTATCTGCAGGCCCGGGCCGAATTCTAGAGAACCATGACCCAAGACGTGGCCACATCGGCAAAAAGCGGACGACATGACTCCTTCCTCATGCGGGCTCTGCAGCAGAAGACGCTACCGGGGCTGGCGGCGGCTGCCGCGGCCGTGGCCATCGCCTGGCTGATTCACTCGGCGGTCCCGATGCTGCCCTTCCTCACCGTGTCCGTCATCCTGGGAATTCTTTCCGCAAATCTTCCAGGGATAAGTACGGCAGTTGAAGGAGTTCTCCAGCCTGGGCTGGCACTCTCCGCAAGACGGCTCATGCGGATGGGCATCGTCCTACTTGGCCTCAAGCTCAGCCTCGTCGATGTGGTCGCGCTGGGCTGGACAACAGTAGGGATCGTCATCGGCATCGTCTTCCTAACCTTTGTCGGAACACTGCTGCTGGGCAAAGCACTGAAACTTCCGGGCAATCAGCCCCTGCTGCTGGCAACCGGGTTCTCCATTTGTGGTGCGTCCGCCATCGGAGCGATGGGCGGAGCGACCAAGACCGACCACCGGGACACCGTTGTCCCCATTGCCCTGGTGACCCTCTGCGGCACTCTGGCAATCGGTGTCCTGCCGGCACTCAAGGGACCGCTCGGGTTGGACAACATTGAATTCGGCCATTGGGTGGGAGCGAGCGTCCATGACGTTGGACAGGTTGTAGCTACGGCCCAAACCGCAGGCACAGCCGCCTTGGCCGGGGCCTTGATCATTAAGCTGACCCGCGTGCTCATGCTTGCGCCCATGGTAACGGGAGCCGCATTCGTGGAAAGACACCGCCGACGGCGGGCCGGGACCAACGCTGACGAAGGTGACGCCAAGCTTCCGCCGCTGATTCCGCTCTTCGTTGCCGGGTTTATGGCCGCAATAGTTCTACGCACAGTAGGGATCCTGCCGCCTGCGGCACTCCAAGTCGCCGGGGTGGCCCAGGATCTTTTTCTAGCCGCCGCACTCTACGGACTGGGAGCGTCGGTGCAAGTCCGCTCCCTGCTGAAAACCGGCGGAAGGGCAGTCGCCGCGGCGATGTTGTCATGGGCACTGATAGCCGTCGTGGCTTACGTAGGCGTCCAGCTCATCTAGTTCAAAGCATTCGCCCCCCGTTCCTCCAAGTGGTTTCCAACGACACCCCCTCCGGATATTTTCGCTGCTTTTCTTGGACATGGAACGCGCGCATGTACTTTTTGGGCTCATTCCAATAAGGCGCCCTGGACGTGGCGGAGAAGTCACGGTTACAGAAAAACACCAGACCGCCACTGCCAACGAGCACCTACGGCGGCCCAGGACCACACAAAATCCAACGAGGAGATCAACGATGACTGCAGCATTTGAGCCCAACCAGCAGACGCCCGGCCAGGACACAACAGAGCAGGCCGCCGCCCTGGAGCTCGAGTGGGCCGCCAACCCGCGCTGGGAAGGTGTGACCCGGGACTACTCAGCTTCCGACGTCGTCCGTCTCCGCGGCCGCGTCTCCGAGGAGCACACCCTGGCCCGCCGCGGTTCGGAGAAGCTGTGGAAGCAGCTCACCGAGGAGCACAAGACCGGCGGCTACACCAACGCGCTCGGCGCGTTGACCGGCAACCAGGCCGTGCAGCAGGTCAAGGCCGGGTTGCGGGCCATCTACCTTTCCGGCTGGCAGGTCGCAGCGGACGCGAACAACTCCGGCCACACCTACCCGGACCAGTCGCTTTACCCGGCCAACTCGGTTCCGACGGTGGTGCGCCGGATCAACAACGCCCTGCTCCGGGCCGACCAGATCGAGTTCTCCGAGGGCATCCGGACGGTCGAGGACTGGCTGGTCCCGATCGTTGCGGACGCGGAGGCCGGTTTCGGCGGCCCGCTGAACGCCTACGAGCTGATGAAGTCCATGATCCAGGCCGGCGCCGCGGGTGTTCACTGCGAGGACCAGCTCGCCTCGGAAAAGAAGTGCGGCCACCTCGGCGGCAAGGTCCTGATCCCGACCCAGCAGCACGTCCGCACCCTGAACGCGGCCCGCCTCGCCGCGGACGTCGCCGGCACCCCGTCGGTGGTCATCGCCCGCACCGACGCCGAGGCCGCCACCCTGATCACCTCCGACGTCGACGAACGCGACCAGGAATTCATCCTCCGCGAAGGCGGACAGCCGGTCCGCACCCCGGAAGGCTTCTACAAGGTCCGCAACGGCATCGAACCCTGCATCGCCCGCGCCAAGGCCTACGCCCCCTACTCGGACCTGATCTGGATGGAAACCGGCACCCCGGACCTGGAACTGGCCCGCAAGTTCGCCGAAGCCGTCAAGGCCGAGTTCCCCGACCGGATGCTCTCCTACAACTGCTCGCCGTCGTTCAACTGGCGCAAGCACCTGGACGACGCCACGATCGCGAAATTCCAGCGTGAACTCGGCGCCATGGGCTTCACGTTCCAGTTCATCACCCTGGCCGGCTTCCACGCCCTGAACTACTCGATGTTCGACCTCGCCCACGGTTACGCCCGCGAAGGCATGAGCGCCTACGTCGAGCTCCAGGAAAAGGAATTCGCCTCCGAATCCCGCGGCTACACCGCAACCAAGCACCAGCGCGAAGTCGGCACCGGCTACTTCGACGACATCGCCACTGCGCTCAACCCGAACGCATCCACCCTCGCCCTGGTCGGATCGACCGAAGAGGGCCAGTTCCACTAAAACTTAGCGTTCGACGGCGGTTCGGTCGCCTTCGCCTTCGGACCGGCGTCGCTCTGCCTGCTATCCCCATGCCCGCCCCAATGACCTCGTAGAACTCGGTCGGGGGCGGGCATAGGGCCCCTTTACGCAGGCTGCCGCATCACCGCTCCATCGGCTTTGCCGGCTCTTCGGCCTCGTGCCTCAGTCGCCACCCTGCCGCTACCCGCCGTCGAACTTCCCTTTCGTCTTTAAGGAGACTGAAATGAACAGCTTCACCGACTCTTTTACGATCAATGGCATCACCCTGACCGCCCAGCCGATCTGCCGGCAGAACGAGGTGCTCACCCCGGACGCCCTGGCGTTCGTGGCCAGGCTGCACCGGGCGACGGCGGCCCGGCGGCAGGAACTGCTGCAGGCACGCCGGACCCGGCGGGCGGAGATCGCTGCCGGGCAGGACCCTAGGTTCCTCCGCGAAACCGAGCACATCCGCAACGACCCCTCCTGGCGCGTCGCTCCCCCGGCCCCCGGCCTGGAGGACCGCCGCGTGGAAATCACCGGACCGGTGGACCAGAAGATGACCATCAACGCCCTGAATTCCGGGGCCAAGGTCTGGCTCGCTGACATGGAAGACTCCTCCACCCCCACCTGGCGCAACGTCATCAAGGGCCAGCTGAACCTCACCGACGCCCTGGAACGGCGCATCGACTTCACCTCCCCCGAGGGCAAGGAATACAAGCTCCGCCCCGCCGGTGACCTGCCCACCATCGTGGTCCGCCCCCGCGGCTGGCACCTGCCCGAAAGCACATGCTCATCGACGGCGAACCCGTCGCCGGCGGCATCGTGGACTTCGGCCTGTTCTTCTTCCACAACGCCCGCCGCCTCCTCGCCCAGGGCAAAGGCCCCTACTTCTACCTGCCGAAAATCGAGAACCACCTCGAAGCCCGGCTCTGGAACGACATCTTCATCCTCGCCCAGGACCTCCTCGGCATCCCCCAGGGCACCATCCGCGCCACCGTGCTCATCGAAACCATCACCGCCGCCTTCGAAATGGAAGAAATCCTCTACGAACTGCGCGACCACGCAGCAGGACTCAACGCCGGCCGCTGGGACTACATCTTCTCCCTCATCAAGAACTTCCGCACCCGCGGCCCCCGCTTCGTCCTCCCGGACCGCAGCCAGGTCACCATGACCCAGCCCTTCATGCGCGCCTACACCGAACAGCTCGTCCGCGCCTGCCACAAACGCGGCGCCATGGCCATCGGCGGCATGGCCGCAGCCGTCCCCAACCGCAAAGACCCCGAAGCGAACACCAACGCCCTCGAAAAAGTCCGCGCGGACAAGACCCGCGAAGCCAACGACGGCTTCGACGGCTCCTGGGTGGCCCACCCCGACCTGGTGCCCGTCTGCCGCGACGTGTTCGACAGCATCCTCGGTGACAAGCCCAACCAGCTGGACCGCACCCGCGAGGACATCACCCCCGACGACGCAGCCCTCATCAACGTCGCCGCTACCACCGGCACCATCACCGAACAAGGCATCCGGAACAACATCGAAGTAGGCATCCGCTACATCGAATCCTGGCTCCGCGGCAACGGCGCAGTAGCCATCCACAACCTCATGGAAGACGCCGCCACCGCCGAAATCTCCCGCTCCCAGCTCTGGCAATGGATCTACGCCCGCGCCATCACCGACCACGGCGAAATCGTCACCCACCACTGGATCGAGGAACTCCTCGACGAGGAATTCGCCCGGCTCGAACGCTTCGACGGCGACCGCTTCGAAGACGCCCGCGACATCTTCGAAGAAGTCACCCTGGCCCAGGACTTCCCGTCCTTCCTCACCCTCCCCGCCTACGCCCGCTACCTCACCGAAGCCCGCGAAAAGGCCACCGCCGAAGAACTCGCGGCAGCGTAGGAGAAAAGCAAAGCTGGTCAGTGCAACAGCCCAATCGCAACAGGACCCCGAAAGCCGGGGCTGGGCTGGCTGCACACGACGAAGCCTGCTTTGCCGGCAATCGCCGAGAAACCATCCTCCTTGGAGTCCCCTGCTGACAACTTGGTTAATCCAACCCACCGAAATTTAGAGCGGGCTGCCCTGGCTTATGTTGGCTCGGGGCTAGACCGCGGTGAGCGCAATTCAGTTCCAACCTCCATACGCGTGAGTTTCGTCGTTATGACCGGTTGGCGCCGCAATAGTCACTACTCCATATGTAAGTCGAGCCGAGGAAGAATCATGATAAGAATCAGTAATCGTCGAATTACCGCCGTTGCCGGCTCTGTGGGGGTGTTGGGCGCGATCGTGGCTGGCGCTGCGGGTCCGAGCCCGGAGACGCGTGCCCTTGCCGCATCGGAGAAACATCCCGTGGAAATCGAGGTGTTTGCTCCTCGCAAAGGGGGCACCGCCGGAATTTCTGGTGCTGGATGGCTGGTAGATCTGAGCGTGCGATACGACGGCGGCCTGGCCGCAGCAGGCTTCTCCGATCTACAGCTCACTGGGCCCGCCGCGCATGCGAACACCGCGCCCTTTCCCGGCTCGTTTTCCACTGGTCAGGATGATCGTTTGCCGGGCCTCGTTGTACTCGTCTCCACCACCAGCAGCACCATCAAGGGTTTCTCTGGTCCCGGCACAAACCTGGCCAACCTGTTCAATCTCACCGGTGTGACTGACCGCTCGAAAAAGGGCGCTGAAATTTGGGATTCCTGGATCGTCGGCGCCCCAATTGCCGGTCGGGACGTGGACAGCACCCTGACCGTTGCTGTGATCGCCGACCTCAACCACGACGGTATCTACAACGATGCCCCGGGCGTCGTGGCGGACGCCAACGGTGACGGCACGATTGATGCACAAGATCTCGAAGCCATCGGAGTCGCATCCAAGATCACAACGATCCCATTTCACATTTCAGGCGACCCCAAGTAGGGCGACTGTGGTGTTGGGCGCGCAACACGCTGCAGGGGTCTGCAATAGCGGCGTGGTTTCCGTCGGCAGAAGTATCTGCAGGCCGCCAGAGACCTATTTTCCGCCCAGATCGCTGCTGCTGATAGTGGCCGAACCGCGCCGATGGGCCAATCGTCCTTCTGGTGTCGCTGCCGCAATTTGCGCAGCTCAGCGCTTCGCCTAGATCTTCTCGGGTCGTAAAGACCTCCCACCACGACTGTTAGGTGAGAGGCAAGCGGTTGTGAACTGGATCCCCTTTCACAGCAAGACGCGACTTTCCTGCCAGAGTTGGCGGGCAACCCCCTTAGCCGGCCTTCGATATCTATGCAGTGACTGCATAGAGTTAAAACGATCATGGCTGGACTTGGCGGCAACTACGCCGACTTCCGCGGCAAAGGTGGGCGGGAAGAGCTCGTCGGCCTCCCGGTGTTGGGCGTCCCGTAGGGAGTAAGCTGCCCGCATCTGGACATCCAGCCGCTGTCCTTCAGCCCGCAACGCATCCAGGTCAACTCCGGGCAGAAGGCCTCCAACGACGACGGGGCGTCCGGCCACGAACGTATCGGCACCTGCCGCACCGTGCCGTTGAACACGAGCGTGCGTAACGGGTCTTCGATGGCACTGTCCCCGAGATGCCCCAAAAAGGCTATCGTGATGTCGGCCTCCATGCCTGAGGGCAAGGACTTCCCGGGTCACCACGTCCCAGAGCCTGCGCGCCGCCGATGGTCGCGGCGTCGAAGTAGTCGGCCAGAGCGGGTCCCGGCTTCTGGCCTTTGCTCGACCAGGCGGGCGTTCTTCCACCAAGCAGCACAACGGCCTCCTTGGCTTCGTAGTCCGGAGCAAAGCCAACCGAAGAAGGACGCCAGGACCAAGAACCCCCGGCTCCGACGTGAAGTCTCCCGTCGGAGCCGGGACTCCGCCTTCGATA
This sequence comes from Pseudarthrobacter sp. C1, assembly GCF_034720455.1. NCBI lineage: Bacteria > Bacillati > Actinomycetota > Actinomycetes > Micrococcales > Micrococcaceae > Pseudarthrobacter > Pseudarthrobacter sp. C1. Next base: position 111,857 of record NZ_JAYESK010000005.1, read on the forward strand.
AGGACTGAAGGCATGTGGCACAGTCCGACGGTGCAGCCGGTCCGCCAAATTCAGCGACTCAGGTCCAACTCAAGTCCCATTGATTGCTCCACGGCACTGTCGTAAAGAATTCGGCCGATGGCCAAGTCCAGCACTCCAATTCCGACCGAGTTGAAGAGCGTGATGTCGTCCCTCGAGGTCCGGCCGAGCACCTTCCCCGTGATGACGTCACCGAGCTCACCCCTCACATCGCCGACGCTCATGACCCCCTCATTTACAGGAATCATCAGGTCACCAGACTTCGTCGTCGCCGTCGGCAAGCTGTCCACAAATACTCGGGAACGAACCATCCCAGCAGAATCTATTTCACGATCTTCCGGGCGGGGACGGGCCCCTACCGCGTTGACGTGCAGCCCAGGCTTGAACCATTTGCCGAAAACCACCGGTTCCGAAGCCGGAGTGAGGGTGCACAGAACATCGGCCGATTCCACAACATCCTGCGCAGAGGCTGCGACCACCACCGTCAACTCGAGGTCGGCGACCTGACGCTGGAACGCGTCGGTGGTTTCAGCTGTGCGGGACCACACCACGACTGTTTTTATAGGAAGAACTGCAAGCATTGCATGGACGTGCGCGACTGCCAGGGCGCCCGCGCCCACGAGCCCGAGGACCGAACTGTCAGACCGCGCCAGCACTTTGCTGGCAACGGCGCTGGCTGCAGCCGTGCGGACTCGAGTGGGTATGCGGCCGTCAAGGATCGCCAGCGTCTCCCCCGTGGACCGGGAAACGAGTACGATTGTTGACCGCTGCGTTGGCAACCCACGATCGGAATTCGCAGGAATATCGGCGAGCAACTTCACAGATGCAAGTCCGTCGGCTGCAGATAAAGCCGACATCGGAATGAACCGGCCCCCGGATGGGGGAAGGCTAAGGGAAGCCGGTGCCGGCTGATGCGCTAGGCCTGCTGATATGTCCGCAAAGGCACTTTCTACCGCTTTGATGGTTCTGGGCATGTCGGCTAACGTGTGGAGCTCGGACGCTGTGAGAATGAGGGTCATTTATAGGTCCTTCCGTCGGTGGGCGTAAACGCTTTCCAAATCTTCAATCGCCGAACCCCCGGTTCATGGCAATCTGTCCGTTCTTGACCACCAAGTTCCGCAAAGGACGGCTCACCACAGCTTCAGCTACGTTGCGCGCCGGGACCACAACAAGGTCCGCCTTGCATCCGACGTCCAAACCATACTTCTCGAGCCCCAGGATCTTCGCGCCGTTATATGTAGCCGTGTCCAGGGCCATCTCAATGTCCTGATCACGGCGAAAGTCTCCGCGATAGGCAACGAACATGGCACGTTCGAGCATGTCGCCGTTCCCATAGGGAGACCACAGGTCCCGAATGCCGTCGTTCCCGCATCCGACGTTTATTCCGTACTCCGCAAGTATCTTCAGCGGCAGCACCGGGCGGCTGAACACGGCTGCCGTAGTCAATGAAATGCGCGCTTCAGCCAAGCCATCAAATACTTTGGATTGCACAGGAGCGGGCATATCAGCAAGGCAGAATGCGTGGCTGATCGTGACCCTGTCCTCCATACCCATCCCCTTGGTCCGCTGAATGATCTGGAGTACCTGCCAGACGCCAAGTTCCCCTGGGTCGTGAAGGTGGATATCAATGTCACACCCGGAGTTGCTGCCAATGTTGAATATGGCATCAAGGTGGCCATTAGGGTCGCCGTCAAAGCCTGCCGGATCGACGCCGCCAATGGCCGTAGCTCCCATATCAAGGGCATCCTTCAGTAACGACGCTGTTCCCGGGCGCGTTACCACCCCCTGCTGCGGGAAGGCGACCTGCTGAACATCGATGCGTTCCCTAAGGGACAATGCTGCCTTCTGCACAGCCTCTATTCCGGCGAGCCCGACTTCCGGGTCAACATCCGTATGCGTTCGGATGCTTGTCGTTCCGCCCACGGACATTTGCTCCAACAGTGCCGTGATGCGGTCCAAGGAAGGATAGCCAACATCAAGGCGGCGGAGCCTTTCATCCGCTATACGCTCGGCGACACTGGGACCTGCAGTGTGCGGAATCCATGGGCCGCTCCAGAGCGTCTTATCGATATGGCAATGGCTGTCCACGAGCCCGGGTAGCAAGAGCGCGCCCTGACAGTCGATTACTTCTCCCTGGGTCTGTCCGGGATGCAGCCTTCCGACTGCCACAATGTGTCCATCCGTGACCTGTATGTCAACCAGCCGGGCGTCTGATGGACGACGGACGTTCCGGAGAAGCAAGTTGGTGTTTGGCTGCATCAGCCCTCCTCATTGATGGCTCTGCCGGCACCTGAAACAGTGACCGCGGCGGGTGCAACAGGGACCTCGTCGCTACCTTCGTGGACAGGTTTCTGACTCTCAGCGGCTTTGCCGAGGATGTCTTTTGCCCGCATAGCAACCGGCATGTGTTGGGACGTGCCCCCCTTGAAGATGAGGCTGAGGAGGATGACAACCGATAGATTAGCCGCCAGCGCAATAAGTCCGGTATTGAGGTTGCCGGGCACAAGCTTTGTGACGTAGAAGAACGTCACGAGGGTACAACCGACCACGATTCCCGCAGAGAGAGCGGGCGCCTTGAACTTCCTGAAGAACATGACACCGAACCATGCGGGGACGAGCTGGGCCGTCAAAGCCAGTGCCAGATTTAAGAAGGTGAGCATGATTGAGGAAGTGAAAGTAGACAGCGTGGCTGTGAAGACCAGAAAAAGTCCCATGACCAGTTTCACGCTATGGGAAGACTTGGATTTAGAGAGTGTCGGGACGAGGTTGCGGGTAAGGACTCCGCCGAACATCAATGAGTTCCCCGCAAGGACAATCAGGGCAGACAACCCGGCGCCGGCGGCTACCAAGCCGACAATCCATTCGGGCGCGAGATCCCGGGTGACCGCCAGGAAGACATCGTCCGGGTTCGACAGGTTGGGCGCGTGGCTGATGCCGTAATACGCGGCGAATACCAAGAGCGGGTACATGAGCATATACAAGGGCATCCAAATAACGGATTTCTTGATAGAACTTTCCGATTTTGCGGCGAAGAGGAACTGCGCGGGAAAGGTCAGGTAAAACTGAATCGACTGTACGAATATGGTCGACATCGCAAAGATAAGAGCACCGCCAGTAACCGTGGTCATGTCCGGCCTCGTGGCTACCTCTTCAAAGATCCCGGGGATTCCCTTGGCGGCAATTACGGCAACAATTCCAGCAAGGGTTATTCCCAAGAACATAAACAAGTCCTTGACAATGGCGACGAAAGCGGTCGAGCGCATTCCGGAAATGGCTACATACAGGAAGGCAATCACCGCAGACCCGACGATGATGCCGAGCCGGCTCAACGGCAGTCCGAGACCGCTCAGAACTGTTTGCAGTCCAACGAACTGGAACACAGCCCAAGGTATGAGAGCCAGAACGAAAGTGAACGCGGCCAGCTTTTCGAGAAGCCGGTTTTTGTAGTGGCCATACATGACGTCCGGCACGGTTACCGCGTTGTAAACCTTGCCGGCGCGCCAGACCAGAGGTGCCAGGAAGTACCCGAAGACATAGCCCAAGAGAATGTACCCAATGAACCAGACTCCGTATGAGGCTCCCTTCGCGTAGATACCGCCCGGAAAACCGAGCATCGTTCCGACGCTGTATATCTCGCCTACCGCGAGGAAAAAGATCAGCCAGCCAGGCAGAGAGCGGCCTGCAATCAACGTGCCCAAGGGTCCGCGGGTTGTCACGCCGCGTCGCGCTGCCAAGGCCACGCCGATCGAGAGAGCGATGATACTGAAAAAAACAACCGCAATCATTCGGTTTCTCCTTCCAGTCGACGATATGCGGCGCTTTCCAAGTAGCGCCATGAGATCCAGAAGCACAGGGACGTCAGAGGTAGCCAGGCAAACAACCAGGCAAACACCATTGGTATCCCGATGACGGTATGAGGGTTGTTACTAACTAGCGGGAGTCCGACAAGTATGGCCAGGGCAGGGATTCCCATCGCAACGCCCAAGGACCAGCGACTTCCGATCACAGTTACTCCTAAATTCGGATGGTTGGATTATGAGCGGAAGCACAAACTGAACGAGAAGCACTGTTGACCCGCCTGTTGTTTGAGTCCGTTATCTCAAGTGGAGCCAACATTAGTTCTGGTATACCATTCGAGACAGGGCCAGTTAACGTCCCCTGACAGGAGCCAGTTGCCATGGGAGTGGCCTAAGGGTCCACCGTCTTGCTGAGCTGGGCAGGCAGCGACTCGCGGCTCAACTTAATGTGTGCGTATACAAGCGCATAGGGGGCGGCCTTCGCCGACTGGGCTGCACAGGGCCGCGTGCTCTTCGTGTTGCGGCTCATTGCTCCGGTTCTGCGCCAGCCCGAGGGTCCAGCGCGTCCGTCCAAGAAGCGGCGTCATGGAATCCGTCAGACGGCGGCGACCTGGAGCCGGACGATTCTCGAATGTATTTCACTGCAGAACAGCAAGGCCTGATGCGGTCGAACCCCTTCAATCGCCGAACGCGAGGCCGCAAGGGGCTCCCGCAGGCGCCCTGCACAGCCGTCGGCAACTCGCATTGCTGCCGCTCTCGCAGCGACGGCCCTAAGACAGAGCCAGCGTCCCGCGGTGCACCACTGCGCCGCTGAAGGACGGCAACGAATCCATTTTGCTCCAGCCGCTGGATAGCCTCCCCCGCCGGCATCCCGGACACCCGGCACTTCTCCGATAGGCCACGAGCATAGGGGCGGGAAGCGTGGGGTGAACAATCCGGATCCGGGCATGCTGATGAGACGATGAACCTGAGGGGAAGGGCCGTCTTCCTAACCCGGGCCACTTCGTGCCGAGGAAGCCCGGCTCGGCCCCGGAAGACTTTCGTCGCTCACCTCCACGGAGATGAGGCGTCCTTTTACTGCGAGGTGTCCGGCTACCGCAAGAAGTATTGCTTCCGCGGCCAGCGCCCAAATGGTGGCTTCCCAGCGTTGAGTCCACTCGAGAAGCAGGGCGGCACCTATGGGACCCATGGCCGCCAAAGCGAATCCGATTCCCTGGCTCATGGCCGATAATTTTCCTGCGGTCAGAGGCCCGGCCGAACGAATAACGATCAGTGTCATCGCAACTCCGAATCCTGCGCCCTGGGCAACGCCCAAAAGACCCACAAGAACGAACTGCAGGTCCCCCGGTGCTGCGAGCATAGTTAGCAGGACTGCGGCCATCAGAATGCCTAAACCGGATGACATGAATGCAAGGAGATTGCGGCGGCCCGCTAACACGGGGGCCAACAGACCGGCGGGGAGCCCGGCCACGTTGAACCACCCCAGAAAGGCAGCGGCTGCGAGCGGTGTCATGCCCTTATAGATGAGGAAAGCAGCCAAGCTTGATGTGAGCGAGAAATAGAGCATGGCTTGCAGGCCAAAGAAGGCAGTCACAGCCCAGGCCGTCGTCTGTTTCCGCAACGGCAGAGGCGCCAAAATGCCGATGCAGTTATGTCGTGGAACACCTCCGGCCTCCTGCGGATCTTCGGACTCTGCCAGGGTCAGCGGCGACATGCCACCCGTGCCCGTCGGTGAAGGGCCGGGCTCGCCATGCCATTGGATCAGAAGAGCACCCACCAAAGCAGGTATTGCCCAGACGGCAAGGGCCCACGTCACGCTGCCTCCAAACAGGTACTGCAAAGGCTGTGTCAATCCTGCCCCCAACGCCGCACCGAGACCGATACCCATGGTCCACAGTCCGGTTGACCATGCTGTGCCGCGGTTTGCCCTTAGTACCTGGGGCACCAGGACGCTCGCCGCCATGATGGCAACGCCGGCCAGAAAGGTGCCGGGGAGCATGACAACGGGACCTAGAACACGCCCGCTCAAAGCGGCAGCGAGAACAAGCATTGCGACTGCAATGGCGCGTCCAGGGCCGACACGGCGAGCGAGCCACGGTCCACAAGGGGCAGAAAGTCCGAAAGCCAGTACCGGAAGCGCCACGAGAAGGGGAATTGCCCGCGGGTCCAAGCCCAGTACAGATCTGAGTTCTTCTAAAACTGCTGCCACAGATGTGATTGCTGGACGAAGGTTGAAGGCGACGAGCGTGATGGCGACAAGCAGCCACCAATTCCGGAACATCATCACCCGACGGCAGCCCACTGATACATCTTCCGCTTGGTGCAACATCGGGCCCTCCTGTAGACTTGGTATACCAAAGTGTAGTCGAGGGTTTTGGACTCCACGCGTTGGTAACAACGTAGATGCAGCGGGTCGTGCATGGCGCCGCAACGTGCCATCCGGGGAGACGTCTCTGGCGGCATCAGAGATTCCCCCAAAACAGCGACTTCCCGTGGGACGCGGAAAAGCACGGGCCAGATGGCCGGCATCCGTACACCGGCACCGACAAAGAAGGACAGCAATGGCAGCGTTTGAATTGATCATGACCATCACTGCGGAGAACAAAGCGGCTATGGACCATCAAATCGCCGAAGCCGAACGCATCGCCATAGCCCGCGCCGTCGTCGACGGCACCAAAGGCATTATGGTCACCCGTCATAAGCCGAACTTGTGCACTGTGGTACTCAGCGACGAGGTTCCCTACGGCCTAACGCGGGAACGCCTGCTTATGTAGCAGCGGGGAATCCCACACATTCAGGTGCGGGAGCAAATCCAGGCGGCTCAGTGATCTGTCCTCAATTGCGTCGATCAGCATGCCGGCCATTCCTGGCGCTGGGCTTCGATGGCGACTCCCGGCAGTGGTGAGTCAGGCCCGGCTAAAGGTGTTGTGCCAGCTGGACAGCCCTATAAGTAACGACTGCCACTTCATCAACGATGTCCCCTTTCCTCTCGGCGCACTAGGCTAAGAACGCGCGTTCGGCGCCGCCAGTCAGGTCTAGGGCTGAATCGACGTGAGGACGTCCTCGTAAGCCAATCAGGAAACCCCGAACGCCCGCTCTTTCGGTGATTGGTCAGACCTCTGGAAGACATCCAGCCAGACCTTGGAGCGATGGAGCGAGGCCCAGCTCCACGTGGGCAAAGCCCAGGGCTGCCGCTAGGTCCGCTTTGCCGTTACAGATGGCTGGCACAGGCTTAGGTGCTCCGCACACTGAACCTGCGGGTTGCGGCGCCCGGTCAGGGTGAAAAGCCACTGCGTCCTGCCCAACAGAGGCTTCATTGAGTACTCCAGCAGGGAGTTGGCCCCCCCCCCCCCATCGAAACGATTTTGCATGCAGGGCGGTGTTTTTGAGTGGCATCTGCGCATGGTCATGGTGCAGGGTTACTTCTTCTGCCTTGCCCATCATCTGCTGCAGACGCGACGACGACTCGCCCCGTGCCGCGGCCTGGGCCGCGAGGCGCGCGGCGACGACTTCGAGGCTGAGCCGGACGTCGAATAGTTCTTTAACGTCCCGCAGGGTGGTCTGCTTGACGGTGGCTCCACGCCGCGGGGAGGTCTGAGTGAAGCCTTCTGTTTCAAGCTGCTGAAGGGCTTCGCGGAAGGGCACGCGGGAAACGTCCAGAGCCTGTGACAGCTCGCGTTCCCTAAGCCGTGAACCGGGCGCGAAGTCAGCTCCCACGTGGGTGCCGTGTTCGGCTTCGATGTCCTCAACGCCCATGACGCCCTCGGTCACAGGGATGATCACGCGCCCGATTAGGCCTTGGCCGTGGCCACGCTGTCCACAAAGACCCGCGCGCGAACCATGCCTGCCGAATCTATCTGCCGGTGGTCCGCTCTCTGGCGGGATCCGAAGTGTTAACGGAATCAGACCGGTGGATTCAGGCTAAGCCTCAGGCTGGCCGCGTGCCGACGGAAAGCCGGGCGGGTCGTGAATTGAGCGGAATGAAACTTGCCCGTTTGGCGTCGATGACTATCCGGCCGTTTGCTGCACAAACCTTGCTCTCACTCAGCGCTCCAATTGGGAAATGACCGCAGTCTTGAACCAATTGCTGGCATAGGTGCATTTCAATTTCGAATTAATCGTACGTGCACGACAAGGGACTGCCCGGTTTTAGTTGAGCCGGAATCTTAGGCCGCTGTGAGCGCGGGCGGGTTGATTGGTTCATATTTGATGGGGTTAGTTTTCCCAGCCGTATTTGCCGTCGGCGGCGGGTGGAGCAGGATGCTCACGGTCACATTCGATAAACACTGATAAACCCGTCACCCCTTGAATGAGTCGCTGTATCCTTCTGAAACAACGAGGCGCGAGTCACGTGACCTGAGAGCAGCAGGCAGGGTCGTAATGAGCTGGCATCAATTGATGCCAGCTCTTTTTTGTTGACCGACCGTCTGGATGCAGAACATCTATCAAAGGAGAAAGATGAAGCGAGAGTTAGCAGTACTTGCCGTTATTGGGATTGCCTTGACTGGTTGCAGTGCCCAGAGTGTGGCCCCGAAGACCGGCGAGAACGCAGCATCGTCCTCGGCCTCAAAGTCAGGGTTCAACGGACTTCAGCGCGCCCACGATCAGCTGGGAGTTGAAATCAGCTACAAGGAAGGCGTTGAGCCGGAAAAAGCTGCTTTGGAGAGCGCGCTAGACGAGCTCGCCAGCTCAGGCGTGGACATGGTCATCGCACACGGCGGCCAGAACGCAGAAGCCGCGAAGACAGTAGCACAACGTTTCCCGGAAACCATGTTTGTCGTCACCCAGGCAAACGTCACCGGTCCGAATCTATCAAGTTACGAGGTCCTCCAAGAAGAGTCTGCGTGGTTGGCAGGGGCAGCCGCTGGACTCCTGACGGAAACCAACGTCGTCGGCCACATGTCGGGCATCCGGCCAATTCCTGGACTCAAAGGTAGGGCGGCGTTCGTCGACGGAGTAGCTCACACAAACCCTCAAGCGACCGTCCTATCAAACTTTTCGGGGGATCAGGATGATATTGAGCTCTCATGAAAGATAGCCGTCGCGGAGATAGAGGAAGGCGCTGACTACATCTTCACGATGCTCAACGCTGGGCGCCCAGGAGTAACCCAGGCTATTCAGGAGACAGGAAGAGCCCGACAGTTTGGAAACGTCCGGGACTTCACCCAAGATGACGCAAAGGTATTTGCCGGTTCTGCCGTTGCTGATTCCGGGGCAGCAGCATTCGCTGCAGTAAAAGACTTGGTGGGCGGTACGTTCCAGGCAGGCTCCAGCCACCACATAGGCCTTGAAAACCCTGACGCAGTCAGGCTGACGCTTAGCGAGGACATTCCACAGGAGGTAAGGGCAAAAATAAATGATCTCGCCAAGAAAATCGCTGCTGACGAGATTACCGTAAGGACCGAATATACTGGCCCGGAATTCGAAGTGAAGTAGCCCCGGCTCCGGCAGTAAGTATGTCAATACTTGGGCCACGGTCGCCGGAAATGTACGGCCGTGACTCAATAAAGCTAAATATAGAGCCCTGTGAGTGCCGCGCAGCTGTGGGCGGCACTCACCGGAAGGCCGGCATCAGACGTGAAGGAACTATTGGAGACCCATCTGAAGGACACTTCAGCGGACTCTACAATCCCGGACGTTTGGCTTTCTCAGCGGCCAAGCACCGAAGCTGCGATCTGCTGTGCGGCCTGTCCCGGTGTGATGTCGGTGGTGTCGATGACCTCTGCTTCATTGTGCAGCCAGGTGCGGGCTGCGTCAGCGTATGGTTCCAGATACGCGAAGCGAAACGTTGAGGGGCCGAGAACTTTGTCGTTCTGTATGCGTTCGCGCAGAGTCGCTTGGTCGGCATGGAGCACGAAATGCCGGATCGGTATGCCGTGCTTAGTAAGACCGTCGCTGATCTCCCGCCAGTAGCTCTCAACCAGAACTGTCATCGGCATCACTAGTGTGCCTCCAGTGAACTCAAGCACGCGCCGCGCAGTTTCGACAACGAGCGGCCGCCATGGCTCCCAGTGTTGGAAGTTATCTGTCGCGGGGAGCCCCGGTGTGATGTCCATGAGCACCTCGCCGACCTTCTCAGCGTCGAGGGCGCGCGCGTCGGGCAGCATTGGCTGCAAGAGCGCGCTTGTCGTCGTCTTTCCCGCCCCGTGGGTGCCGTTGAGCCAAACGATCATGGAGCGAACTCTAGCGTCACGGAGTATCGTTCATAGACAAGTTCTTCTCACGTTTGCCTAGTACCCTCATCGTCATAGGGCAGATTGCCAGGAGCGAGCCGATGAGCAGCACGACGTCGCCGTGAGCAAGGTCCCAGATCGCGCTTCGGACCAGTATCCGGTCTTTCATGGACCCTGGGCCCGCCCCGAGGTACTCTGGCCTGCAAAGCTCTGGGGTAAAACCGGGCTCACTGCGCCGGCGGGGACGCCGTTGAACCGCATCCGGGGGGATTCGATGACCACACCGGTCCATGCCGAAGACGAACAGCGTTCTCTGGCAGACGAAAGCTCCGGGGACGGACCCGCAGCCTCAGAGCCCGGCTCGACGAACTTCACCCTCACCGTTGAAAGCGAACGGATTCTCCGGATTACGTTGCGTCCCGGAAGTCAGATTACTGCCGCGGACGGAACCTCCGTGCGGGAGCGCTTCCTGACCCTGACCGGAGGCGCGGGCTGCGCGGTCTTACTGCAGGTCACGGGCGTTGAGCATGTCAGCCGCGATGCCGTCCGTGTCTTCAGTGAAGCCGTAACCGTCACAGCCTTTGCAATCCTCGGCAGCACGTCAGTGGACCGGGTCATCGCCCACGGGCGGCGCGGACTGCCCCTGCCAAAGTGCCCGAGCAGGTATTTCACAGACGAGCAGGAGGCTTTGAAATGGCTCCGCGCTGCTAGCATCCCGGCCGGGGCATGCGCCTCATGACCCCCGACCCTAAGCGGCCCGGTTCCACGGCGCGGAACCCGCCCCACATGCCTGGTCGAGGGATTTCCACTTCGCTGCGAGTCACACGCCCATGGATCACCGCACCGTTCGTGCCCGTTAGCGGAACCCTCTGCGGCACTTTCCGCTAGGCTCCGGACCATACTTTCGTCCTGGATCATTTTGATTTCACTTCACGCAGTCGCCGGATAGGCAGCGGAGAGAACACAGACGGTGACGTGATCCATTTCCGTGGTGGCTGCGGTGAGCTGTGCGGTGATCCGCGAATTTTCCAGATCAGGGCGGGCAACGACGACGAGGGTGCGATGCGGGGTTCATGAAGGGTTGTGTTCTTTCACAATCAGGTTCAAAGCTACGAAATCCGTGCCGATTTGCTGGAGACGGCCAGCGTCGACCGGGGTGGCCAGCAGAGCAGCAGTCCGGGATTTAGGGGCGGGGACAGGCATCGTGGACGATGCGTCGGGCCAGGCCCAGGGCGCGTGTCCCGTAGGCAGCGCCGTCGAGTACGGAGCCTGTGGCATAGGCGCCGTTGAGGATAAGAAGAAGTTCATCCGCGAGCTGGTCGGAGTCGTTGGCGTCGGCCTCGGCGGCGAGGGAATGGAACCAGTCCCGTACCTTCTGCTTGTGCTCCACGGCCACCAAATGCGCCGGGTGCTCCCCCTCCGGGAACTCGGTGTTCGTGTTCAGCATCGGGCACCCGCGATAGGAGGCTCCGGCTGTGTCACCGGCGAGTACCTCAAAGACGGCTACGAGCTTGTCGCGGGGGTCCGGGAATTCCTCGGCAGCCTGCCGCATCCGTTCGAACCAGGCTTCCGCGCGGCTCTGCACGTAGGCGGTGGCGAGAGCGTCCTTGGTGGGAAACTGGCGGTAAATGGTGGCGTTGCCGACGCCGCATTCCTTGACCACCGTGTCCATCCCGACGGCCCGGATGCCGCGCTGGTAGAACAGGCGGGTCGCCACTTCGAGAACGTTGCGCCGGTTCTCTTCGCCGGTCTTGCGTGCCACGGAAATCCCACTCCTATTTGAACTCTCACCAGAGGTCTTGCTGCTTCAAGTTTGACAGACGGATCGATCCGTCACAAACTGTGGGAGAACGATCCGTCACATCGGATCCAGTCATCGACAACGGGAGACAGCCCATGAAGACCGCCATTCTCGGAACCGGCACCGTAGGCCGCATTATCGCCGCACGGCTGGTCGAACTCGGACACGGTGTCACTATCGGCACCCGCGATCGTGAGGCCACACTTGCTCGCACGGACGCCGACGCCATGGGCAACGCACCTTTCGCCGACTGGGCAGCGGAGAACCCCGGCGTCGCCCTGGCCGGCTTCGCGGACGCCGCAGCAGGGGCTGAACTCATTGTCAATGCCACGAATGGCGCCGCCTCCCTGGACGTCCTGGCCCAGGCCGGGGTGGAACACCTCGACGGCAAGGTCATTCTGGACATCGCCAACCCCCTCGACTTCAGCCAGGGCATGCCGCCGACCCTGTTCGTCAAGGACACTGATTCACTCGGCGAGCAGATCCAGCGCGCTTTCCCCGCCGCCCGAGTCGTGAAGTCGCTCAACACCCTCAACGCCGATCTCATGGCCCGTCCGGGTAGCCTTCCCGAAGCCAGCACGGTCTTTGTCTCCGGGAATGATTCTGCCGCCAAGCAAACCGTCACGGAACTGCTAAAGGAGTTCGGCCATCAGGATGTCATCGACCTCGGCGACATCACGACAGCGCGGGGCACCGAAATGCTCCTCCCCGTCTGGCTCCGCCTTTGGGGCGCACTCGGCACACCTGCCTTCAACTTCAAGATCGTCCGCTAGGACACTGGACAAGGCAGCAGATCACCGTCCGCCACAGTGGCCCGGAAGCTGCACCTCATGGCAAGGGTTCCGCGCGATATAGCCGAGCATCTCCGCGGTATTCATGGCTGCCGTGAACGCTGGGGATAGTCTTGGGCGCCTTTTCCTAGGCCATCATCGATTTGGCCCAGTGATTGAGGAGCCGGTAGTCGATTTTGTCGACCAATGATGTTCCGGATGTGCAGGTCCAGCATTACCTGGTACGTCCTGGTGGTTCCACTGGACGGACGGGTCAAAAGATCGATGTGTTCCTGGACGACCTCGGCAACTGTGGGAACGCGGGTCTCGTTTGACAGGATCGCATGCTGGGCGATCTCGTAGGACTGACCATTCGCGTCCAGCAGCCGTTTGAGAGTTTCAGCCTCAGTTTCGGAGGCAACTGTTAGGCCCTGCTGCTCGCGACTCTTCGGGTCCCGCCAGGACGCCATATAGGCACGTCCGACGTTTTCTTCATACGAAGGAGGGGATGGGCTCTCCACACTCCTGCTCATCCCCTGGTGCCAGTCTTCGAGGCGTATTCAGTCGCTTGGTGACGTACTTGACGGATGTAGGCGTCGGACTGGTTGTAGGCGTAGATCGCCTCGGTCCACCCGTCCGTAGTGGTGAGGTCACGGCCGCCGGGACACAGATACGTCGCCGCACTGAGGGCGGCATCATCGATATTGAATGGATCCGCCGTGCCATCCCCGTTCCCGTCCCGCCCGACGAGCTGCCACGTGGAAGGAATGAACTGCATCGGTCCCACAGCACGGTCCCAACGGGAATCCCCGTCCAGGGCACCCGCATCTGTGTCAGCGATAGCGGCGAAACCGGCACCGTCGAGAACCGGGCCCACAACCGGTCGGCTCACCTCCCCCGCGGCGGTCAGGCTGCCGCCGCCGTACGTCCCGTGTGCTGTTTCGACGAAACCAACGGCCGCCACAGTGTTCCAACCGATCCCGCACGTCGGAGCAGCAACATTCACGGTCGCGGCCGCGGCAACATACGCCCGCAGCGCGCGTTCAGGGATCCCGGTCTGCCCAGCAGCCCGGACAACCCAGTCAGCATCCGGGTTTCTGGTGACATTCACGGCGGTGGTCATGCCGCCAGGCAGCATCTCAAGCTCAGCCTCCGCTCGCGGCGGTGGAGAAAAGGCACGCCGCGCTTCAACGCCAGCTTGCCCAAGGGCCCAGGACAATGAAGCGGTTGTGACACAAACTGCAAACACGATTAGAACCACGAGGCGTCTGAGACGAAGCACCAACCAATCAAACCACCGTAGAAGTCATGCTGCCTGTTATCCGCACCCAGATGAATGAGCAGAAGTACGAACTGCTTGTCATTCTGATATGCCCCACGATCGCTGGGCGGGTCCTCCGCGCAACCAGGGCGCTACCGCGCCGACCCCAAGACCGAAAACTTGCCAGACCGGAGGGGAATGGCTTCGAAACGAAGTTTTCGCTCCCGACACAGGTTTCCCAAGTTGCACTTCGGCCCCTCAACCCAGCGCGTGGTCCCCTACCAGAACGACACCCACAACCACTAACCGGAGAAAAGCCCGGCAACACCAGGTGAGGGGAATCAACGGGATTATGGAAAAGCTTACGATGAGAACACCACCAGGTCCTCAGCTTTATGGAGCACACCCTGGGTTTTCGGCCACAGGTGAGATTCTGTTTGCTTCCGCGCCTAGACGTCTCGGGCTACTTAGACCCGCGCAGCGAAAAGCTGCCCAATATTTGGCGTTTCCTCAACACTGCCTCAGCGCGTTCCTGTCATTTCGGGGATTGCTTGAGTCGAAACTGATCTCCGTACAACTCTTCATTGTCACGGGTTCTGTGCCGGAGGAGACTTGAGGCGACGGCATCCCATCCCGGACCGCCCGCGGGGGCCACCCGGCTGCAGGGCCTCACAGCACCCCTGTAGCGGCTTGGTGGATCGATGAGTTCCATGACACCCCTCGAACTGGCCGCTCAGCGGCCGCGCCATCTCCTGCCCCTGGTGGCTATCGCACTGATTGGATGTCTCGGCGGGTGCCAGTATGAGTCCGACGACGTCTCCCTCCCGTCCGCCAGTACTCCGACTACGGAGGTTCGCACGCCCCCACCGCTGCCGAACGGCGGCGACACTGGCACGGTCCCACCTCTGCCGAAGAATGGCGACATCGACGCCGGCACATACCTCGTCCTCGTCCCCGGCTACACGGAGCCTTTCGAGATCACCGTCCCAGACGGCTGGAAGTCCTTCGACGGCGACAGCGTGATCAAGGACGACCCGGATCACCCGGATGAATGGGCCGTTTACCTCACTTTTTGGCCCGCCGACTATGTGGCGACGGACGCATGCACGTGGGTGGGCAAGCTCGCCGAGGTCGAACCGTCGCCTAAGGCCTTCGTCGATGCGATGGCGTCGCAGACGTCAACGGCAAGCACCCCTGCCGTCGAGGTCATGGTGGGCAATTACTCCGGCTTCGAGTTCGACCACTCCGTCGAGGGCGACGCGGACATCACAGCCTGCGACGGCGGCAAGTTATGCATCCACTCAGGATCCTCATACGAATGCTCACGCTGGTACTCAAGCGTGGCTGAACGCGAAACCTACCGGGTGGTCGACTTGAACGGCCAGCGCGCTGTGATCGCGGTGAGCCAACTCCACGAATCGATCAACCCGGAGCTGACGAGAGAGGCACGCGCCGTCTTCGACTCCATCGTGTTCAGGTCCGGCAAGTGACCAGCTGATGCGATAGGCGATCCCGCCTGTGGCGCCGACTCATTGCATGGGCAAGCAAGAATACGGCATACCGGCACTAAGCCCATGGGAGCCTGAAATAGGCCTTCGGATCATCGGTACCCAGCAGGTCATGATGGAAGGCAATGGCGTCCACGGGCCGGGTGTCAACGAACAGAATCGCCACATCCCTGGAGTGGACCACGGTGTAGCGAGTCAGGTCTTCGACCCAGGAACGGATCCCGGTGTACTCATCGACGAACAATCCGTCACCGAGCAGTCCCCGCTGCTCGAGCAGGTCGTAGACAACATTCCAGGCCAGATCCATCAGTTCGTGGATTGCCGCCTCAACAGTTGGAGCCGTCATAGGACCATGGTGCTCCCGGGCACCGACAGTCTGGTGGACGACGGCGGGCGTGTCCTGGGAGCAGGCGCAGTCGCGGGTTAGGCTGACCGGAATAGGGACGGATTGGGGGATCCAGTAAAGCGCAGGATCTGCTTGGTCTTCGCCGTGGTCCTGGCGCTGGGGGTCACGGTGCACTTCGTGGTCCGCTCCGCCGAGGACAAGGTAACCGCTGACATGCTGTCCCGCGCCGGCCGGTTCGCCATCCCGGCCGACTGGAAGCTGACCGATGAGATTGTCCGGCCCGAACGGTTCATCTGCATCAGCACCAACCCGTGCCCGAGTCTTTCGCGCCGCTGGGAGACCGGAAAAGAGCTCACCGATAACGACGTCGCGGCAGTAGTCTCGGGGTTGGTGTCGAGATGACTGCCGACGGACCGTGCAAGCGACAGTCCAACGTCATCGGGAACAGCACCATCTGCATCCGGCGGGAAAGGACGGCGAATTCAACTACTGGCTCTCTGTCGCCGGCCCCGGCCCGGGGGAACCTCAGAAAGTCGGCCTGAACATCAGGGCCCGCATGGCCCCGGACTAGCTACTCCGGTTCCCCGGTCTAGCCTTCGTCCTGGGGTCGCCCGGTAGCAATACGTTCGGCGACGCACCGGTGAACCTTGGTGCCCACGATCCAAGACATCGGATCGCACACTCGACGATGGTTGCCGACCGACTGGTGCCAGTACCTGGAGTCCCGGTCCGGAGTATGGCATCGGGCTTCCAAGGTGCCAGCCAGAGCTGAAGGAGGTAGTCATCGACCGCGCCATCGGCGAACTCCCCCCGCATGGCCTTCATCCCGGCCTTTGGCACTGACGCGGAGCCGGTGAAGTTCGAAGCGGCGTGGACAGTGTCCGCCAGGACCTGCGGGCACTTCTGGGCGCAGGAGGCATCCTTCCAAGGGTTGCCGTCCGGATCGAGTAGGTAGACCAGCAGGCCCCCTGCGTTAGGGCCGGACGTTGGCGTAACTGGGCTGGACACGGCCGCATACCCGAGGGCCTTCATCTCGGCGAAGACTTCCCACCACCGCTACGAAACCTGGCTCGACAGGCAATCCCCTACAACTCAAGCTACGCCCCGCGGGTAGACCCCAAGCTTCGGCCCAGCGGCCACCCACCACGGGGGGCGACCGTCTGTTCGGTCGCGCCCAGGCCTATGCATACCCGACCGGGGGGCGGCAGAGGCTCCCGGGTCAAGGGCGGCCGCAGGCCGTCGCGCAGCGATCGCAGACCCTTGAGGCCGGAGTGGCCGGCCCCGGTAACCTTCGCGGCACGGGGGCGCTCGGGACCATTGACACCAATAGGAGCATCATTGTCCACACCCCCGTTTGCCCTAGAAGGGGTCCACCCGCCAGGGACTGCCCCGGTATGCCCAGACGGCTTAATTAGCTGGTGCCACAACGTCCTCCAACACTGACCTGTCGAAGAAACGGATCTCGCCCGTTGCCTCGAAGAACACCGGAACTACTGATGTGCTCAGGTCTTTGGACGTTTCGTAGATTTCAGCCGAACTCCCGTGCTTCCTGGCAATTGTTCCAACCAGCTCGGTACCACGAATCCGAACAGTTCGATATTTGTAGCTCATCGTGACTCCTTCGTCGGCTAGGGCATACCCTACCCCTTGGGAGTCCCGATTCGGGAGGTTGGCCGGCGCCGACACCATTGGCGGCGGCGGCTTCGGACACTTCTCCATAAACGCAGCGGAAGCATGGAACTGCACTCGAGTCCTACCAAACACTGGGAATCCGCGAAGACGTGATCCGAGCAACCGGAACCCGAATGGCTGGTATGAGGCTGAAACACCCAAACCTGACGTCACGAAACCGCCGGGGATAGTCAGACTGAGGTTCGCTTATCCTCCACTACTGAGAAGTCGGAGCAGCTTTAAGTTCGGAAATGCGACTCATGATTTGCTCAAACTCAGCGCCACTTCAACGTTCATCGACCCGGTCGCTCGTCAGTACTTCTCGGTCCTGGCGTCGCTCCCCTGCGCAACCAAATCGTACGCTCGGTCGGAACTTCGAAAACTTGCCGCGGCGTTCCCACGTTACCCCGGACCAGTGTACAACCCGATCCGAGACGAAGACTGTGGACAATGTCCACACCCAATTTCGGCCCCCTGTCATACGTCTACGACGAAGGCACCTAAAGGAGATCATGGCCGCTAAGACGACAGTGACCTGGTCAGGGATGCGACTCTGGGGCACGAGCGGAGCAGTACTTCTAAGTTCCGCAGCACCTACTCCTCCAGTGCGCATCGAATTCCATTACCGGCGGCTCCTCCGAACAAGACGTTCATCCGTTTCGTCTTCGCCAGAAAGCAGACCCAAACACGGCATCTCTCAACCTCACACGAGTTAGGTATGCTGGGCCGAAAGGCAGGGGATGGATCGGCATGGCCAAACGTAAAGCAACAGCACTGGATGTGGCACGACGGGCGGGGGTGTCCCGCAGTGCAGTGTCACTGGTACTAAACGGCAGGGCAGACGGCAACGTCACCGCCGAACGCCAGGAGAGGGTGCTCCGCGCTGCGGCGGAGCTAAATTACACGCCCAACTCCGTTGCCGTCAGCCTGCGTAACCAGCAGACATCGACGATCGGCATCATCACGGATGACATCGTTACCAGCCCTTTCGCCGGTCGTTTGATCAGCGGCGCCTCACGCACGGCCTTGGCCCGCGGATACATGGTCCTGGTGGTCGACACAGAACATGACACGGCCCGTGATGGCGCTGCGGCGCAGCAACTCGTGCACCGACAGGTCGACGGGATCATGTACGCCACCGGCAGCCTGCGCGAAATTACGGCCCCGCCGGCGATGCTCACCGTGCCCGCCGTTCTGGCCAATTGCACTGATACCGGCTCGCAGCTCCATTCGGTGATACCGGCAGAGATCGACGGCGGACGCGCGGCGGCGCAGTTGCTGCTTGACCTGGGCCACCGCCGCATCACCTTGTTGACCGGAACTCTCAGCTCCCCCGCCGCCCCGCAGCGTGAACAGGGTTACCGTGAGGCTATGGCCGAAGCGGGGCTGGGCCTCGAACAACAGCATGTCCACGCGACCGGATGGGACATCGACGAGGGCTACCGGGCCGCTTCCTCCGTCCTGGGCGGCAGAGACCGGCCGACGGCGATCATTTGCTCCAACGACCGGGTTGCCACCGGCGTTTTGCTCTACGCGGCGACCGCAGGACTGCGCGTACCGCAGGATCTGTCCGTAGTGGGCTACGACGACCAGCAGAACCTCGCTGCCAACCTTGTTCCCGCCCTTACCACGGTGGCACTTCCGCACGCCGAAATCGGAGCAGCGGCCATGTCCCTGCTGTTGGATGCGGTCGAAGGAAAAGCCCCGGCAGCTGAGCAAGTTGAAGCAGGCACTCTTTACATGCCCTGCCGGGTCATACCGCGGGCGTCCACTGCAGCGGTCCCGGCCGGCTAACCTGGCGGACCGTTTCCGCAGCGCCTGGCTGCGGAAAAGTTATGCCAGGGATGACTCGCCCAGCCTCCGCGGGAGCCCACTGTCCGCGCTTCGTCAAGCAGCTCACGCTCGTAATTCAAGTTCATCTAAGCTCCAGCAAAAGTCTCACTTGACACGTGTTAGGTGCTCTATTTACCCTACTTAACACGTGTTAGGAGGAGCCGACAATGACGTCTGAAAAGACACCGGGGAACACACCCCCCTCGTATGCGCCGCGGTCCGGCAGCGGACTTTCGCAGCTCACGCGTCGTTCCGTGCTGGGCCTTACTGGCCTCGCTGTTGCGGGAGCCACGGTGGGCGCCTGGCCCCGACTGACCGGGAGTGACATTCCGGGCCGCGGGAGCAAGGCACTGAACATCGCCATCCTTGGAACGGCAGCAGATGCCGCGGCCCGGCAGGGCCTGGTTAACGCCTTTACCGCCGCCCACCCAGATATTCCGGTCCGCTTGCAGGCGATCCAAGGCGCGGACTGGAAGGATTTCTTTTCCAAGATCCTCACCATGGCAGCCGCCGGAACACCGCCGGACGTCGTCTACGTAGCCACCGAGGGCGCCCAGCTGTTCGCCGACAAGCTCGCCGAGCCGCTGGATGATTATGTCCGCCGGGACGCTGGGGACATGAGCGACTACTTCGATGATGTTCATCCGAGCCTGCTGGAAGCCTTCATGTACCAGGGAAGCCTGTACCAGCTTCCGCTGGACTGGAACGCGGCGAACATGTATTTGAATACCACCACCTTCGCCCAGGCCGGCCTTGACCGGCCAAAGGACGACTGGACACAGGATGACTTCAGCGCCACCCTCCGCGCCCTGCGGAAAGCGCGCCCGGCCGACTTCACCCCGTACTACTGGACCAACCGGCTTTTTGGCGGAGTCGTGCCATGGCTGTACGCCAACGACACCAGCTTCCTAACCGAGAGCAAGGCCCCCGGCGGGGAGTGGCTCTGGGACCGCTTTTATCCCAAGGACCCTGCCCGGGCGACCCGCGGCGGCGGGTATCAATGGCTGGCTCCCAACGCCGAGGACGGCCGGGTTATCGAGACCTTCGACTACCTGCGCGAACTCGTGTCCGAAGGACTGGGCGTGCGGCCTGAATCGGGGGGCGGCAACGCCCTCGTTGGCTTGTTCGGGAACAACCGCATCGGCACCACGCCAGCGGGTGGCTACTGGGCGCAAGGTCTGCATGATGCAGGCATGACGGCCGATCAGTTCGATGTGCAGTTCTTCCCCCGCTGGCGGACGCAGCGGCACCAGTTCGGCGCTGCCGGCTATGCGATCATGCGTACGGCGAAAGATAAGGACGCAGCCTGGGAATGGGTGAAGTTCTGCTCCAGCCGCGAAGCGATGCAGCTGGCCATTCCCAAGCCGAACACCACTCCAACCCGCCGTTCGATGGTAAATGAGTCCTTTTACGCCGCCACCGGGCCCCGGCATTGGAAGGTCTTTTACGACACCCTCGACAGGTTCCCCACGTCCGGCCCGATACCCGCGCCGCCGCAGCAGGCCGCCGTCGAAACTGCCCTGATGAAAAACGTTTCCACCGCTGTCAGCGGCAGCTCCGCCGGCGTACGGACAGCGATGGGCACCCTGCAGCGCGATCTCGAACTGGCCCTCAGGAGGAACGCATGACCACCACTTCTACTACCCCACGCCACACCGTAAAACCACCGGCCACGCGCCGCTCGTTCGTCGAGCGACGGTTGGCGATGATTTTCCTTGCCCCGACGCTGCTGGGGATGGCCCTGTTCACCTTCCTGCCGATCATCGGCTCGCTGGTCCTGGCCTTCTTCCGCTGGGACATCATTTCGGCACCCCAATTCGTCGGTTTCGCCAACTTCGCTTCCCTGGCACAGGACCCCACCGTCCGCGTGTCCTTCCTCAACACCATCGTGTTCGTGGTCGTCGCAGTAATCCTTCAACTCGGCATTGCACTCAGCCTGGCTTCCATGCTCCAGGGCAGGATGCCGTCCTGGCTCAGGGTATTCCTCCGTTCCACCTTCTTCTTTCCCCTGGTGCTGTCTGCCGCGTCGGTGTCCATCTTCATGCGGTATATGTTCAACGAACAGTTTGGCGTGGTGAACTGGCTCCTGTCCCTCATCGGCATTCCCGCAGTACCCTGGCTGACCAGTCCCGTGGCCTCCGCCGCCGTCGTCGTCCTGGTGTACGTCTGGCAGAACTTCGGGTTCTCCTTCCTCCTCTTCCTCGGCGCCCTGAGCAACATTCCGAAAGAACTGCACGAAGCAGCAAACCTGGACGGCGCCACGGGCTGGAAACAGTTCAGCAACGTCACCCTTCCGCTGATCAGCCCCACCGTGCTCGTCGCCTCCGTCATGGCGATCATCAGCGCACTGCAGGTCTTCGACCAGCCCTACGTACTGACCAACGGCGGTCCAGGGGATTCCACCCGCACCGCAGTCATGGTGATCTTTGAATCCGCCTTCCAGCAACTGGAATTCGGCGAAGCCTCGGCCATCGGCCTCGTACTGACCGTGCTGATCCTGGCCGTCACCGCCCTGCAATTCCGCCTCAGCCGCCGCTTCGTCTTCTACCAGTGAGGTTCCTTATGTCCAGCCAGACCCTGAACACAGGGACCAACGAGCATCCGGGTTCCACCGCCGGCACACCGGCCACCCCACAGCCCTACCGCAACCGCCGCCTGCCCGCCGCAGGAACCGTCGGCAGATACGCCGCGCTGGCGGTGGCTGCGGCGCTGACGCTCGGCCCCGTCCTGTGGACCCTGTCCACCTCGCTGCGAACGCCGTCGGAGTCGTTCAACCTGCCCCCGTCCTTCCTGCCCATCAACCCTGACTTCACCGCCTACCGGGAGGTGTTCAAGCAGATCAATGTCGGCCTCCTGGTCCTGAACAGCGCCCTGGTGACCGGGCTGATCGCGCTTGGCCAGATGGCCTCCGCCACTCTGGCCGGCTACGCCTTCGCCCGCCTGGACTTCCGGGGCAAGAACGCCATCTTCTCGCTGGTGCTGGCCACGATGATGGTTCCAGTGCAGGTCACCATCGTCCCCGTCTTTATGCTCATCCGTGGGATGGGTCTGTCCGATACCTTGCTGGCACTGATCCTGCCGGCCATTCCCACCGCCTTCGGCACGTTCCTGATGCGTCAGTATTTCCTTGGCTTGCCAAATGATTTTGCGGAAGCGGCCGCCCTGGATGGTGCCGGACCGTGGCGGATCTTCCGTTCCGTCTACGTGCCGCTGGCCGTTCCGGGCATGGCCATCGTCGGGATCCTTGCCTTCAACTTCCACTGGAACGAGTTCTTCCGGCCACTGATCCTCACTATCAGCGAACAGAATTTCACCCTCCCCCTCGGCCTGGTCACACTCCAAGGCAACCTCGGCACCGGGAGCATATCGGTGGTCCTCGCCGGAGTGATCCTGTCCATGCTGCCCGCCCTGGTCGTCTTTATCTTCGGCCAACGCACCCTGCGCGAAGGCCTCACAGCCGGCGCGAGCAAATAGCACGCACTTCCAAAAGGAACCTCATGGATACACTCACCTCGGCCAGTACGGCAGCCACAACAGACAGCTACCGCCCGGCCCTGCACTACACGGCGAAGGACACCTGGCTCAATGACCCCAACGGCCTGATCTTTCACAACGGCGTTTACCACCTCTACTACCAGAACAACCCGCTGGGAAACGTCTGGGGCAACATGTCCTGGGGACACGCAACCTCCACCGACCTGCTGACCTGGACCGAACACCCCGTCGCCATCGCCTGCGACGAGAACGAAGACATCTTCTCCGGAAGCATCGTCCATGACCGTCACAACACCAGCGGATTCGGCAACGGATCCACTGCGCCCCTGGTGGCGATCTATACCAGCGCCTTCAAACCGGGCTCCGTGCACGAGGGCGTCCAGGCCCAGTCCCTGGCCTACAGCCTGGACGGGGGCTACAGCTGGACAAAACACGGAGGCAACCCTGTTCTTAACCGCGCATCCGCCGAGTTCCGTGACCCCAAGGTCATCCGGTACGACGGCGGCGCGGACAGTTACTGGGTGATGGTCGCCGTCGAAGCCACAGACTTCCAGGTGGTGCTTTACAAGTCCCGCGACCTGAAGAGCTGGGAACTGCTGAGCACCTTCGGGCCGGCTAATGCCACCGGCGGGGTCTGGGAATGCCCGGACCTGTTTCCCCTGCCCGTGGACGGCGACCCGGACAACGTCAAATGGGTCCTCACCGTCAACCTCAATCCCGGCGGGCCCAACAACGGCTCCGCCGGCCAATACTTCATCGGTGACTTCGACGGCACCACCTTCACCTCCGCCAGCACCGTGACCGAAGGCCCGCAGGACCCGGCCCGACTGGGCGAATACCGTTGGCTGGACTGGGGCCGGGACTACTATGCCGCCGTTTCCTTCAGCGACGCCCCGGACAACCGCCGCATCATGATCGCCTGGATGAACAACTGGGAATACGCCAACCACATCCCCACCACACCCTGGCGCAGCCCCATGAGCCTCGCCCGCGAAATCGCCCTCCAGACCAACGACGGAAACCTACACCTGGTCCAACAGCCCGCAGCCGACTGGACCGCCCTGGCTGACACTGAACTGTTCCGCCTCGCCGACACCACCATCCACGACGGCGCCCAGGTCCTGGCGGACGCGGCCGGCACCGTCCAGCGGATTGACGTCAGCTTCACGCCCGGAGGCGCAGAGGAATTCGGCCTCATCCTGCGTGGGGACGGCCGGAAGGGAACCCGTGTGGGCATCCGGCCCGGGCAGGCCACACTCCTCGTGGACCGGCGCGAATCCGGCAGGACAGACTTCCACGCATCTTTCAGCTCCATTGACACCGCCCCCATCCAGCCCAGGCAGGGGTCCTACGAGCTCACGATCTACGTGGACCGCTGCTCCGTTGAAGTCTTTGCCCAGGACGGCCAGGTCACCATGACCGAACTGATCTTCCCGGCCGAGACCAGCACCGACCTCGCCATCTACGCCGTCGGCAGCGGGGCAACCATCAACAGCCTTCAGGTCACTCAGCTCGCGTAAGGCAGCACCCAAAGCAAGGAACAAGACATGCACAACAACGGCAAGCCCCACCCTCCCGGGCAGGTGCCGGACGTCGTCGTCATCGGCGAAGCCCTGATCGACGTCGTCACCACCCCCGACGGCACCACAGAACACCCCGGCGGATCACCGGCCAATGTCGCCTACGGCCTGGCCCGCCTGGGAGTCAGCACCGGACTGCTCACCTCAATCGGCGCGGACCGCCGTGGCGATGCACTTGAAGAGCACCTCACCGGCGCCGACGTGGCGCTCCTGCCCGGCTCGCGCTCACTGGAGAGAACATCGACGGCGACCGCCACCATCGGCCACGACGGCTCAGCGAGCTACGCCTTCGACATCACCTGGGATATCGAACCACCGGATCTTGCACATACTCCGCCCAGAATCGTCCACACCGGTTCGATCGCAAGCTTCCTGTCACCGGGCGCCAACTGCGTCAAAGCCATCCTCCAGGAACTCCGCGGCGAGTGCATCATCACCTACGATCCCAACATCAGGCCGGCCCTGCTCGAAACCCAAGCCGAAGCACGGCACACCTTCGAAGAACTGGTGCAGCTCACCAGCGTCGTCAAACTCAGCGATGAGGACGCCAAATGGCTTTACCCGGAAAAAGCGTTGCAGGAAACCGCCACACACATCCTGGGTCTCGGAGCAGAGCTGGCTGTCATCACCCGGGGCTCATCAGGCTCCTTGCTCGCCACACCCACCACCGCCCTCAGCATTCCAGCCGTGAAGACCCCCGTGGTCGACACCATCGGCGCCGGCGACTCCTATATGTCGGCCCTGATCCTGGGACTCCTCACCCGCGGAACCGGCGGCCTGGCCCCTTCCGTCCTCGACCAGCTGGGATGCACGGCGGCCGCCGCGGCCGCGATCACCGTATCCCGGGCCGGCGCCCGGCCCCCCACCGAAGACGAACTCCGCACACAGCTCCAGCATCAGCATCAGTCCCAGCTGCATTCGCACGCCTAGCACGAGCCCTCGGTGCGGCTGCTCTGATCGTCGGCAGCGGTCACCTCGCACGCGAAAATGTAACCCTTGACACAGATCTAGTAACGCGCGTAACCTCTATCTATGCGCAAGTAACGCGCGTTACCCACCTGGCAGCACCACCGATTATCACCGGAGCATTCAATGGCGAAAACCACCACCTCGAACCATGCCGGGGCCGCGCGGCAGCGGGGTGTCACCATGAATGATGTTGCCAAGCACGCGGGAGTTTCCCGGACTGCGGTTTCGTTCGTGCTAAGCAACCGCGAAAATGCCAGCATCTCCGAAGAGACCCGCACCCGGATCAACGAAGCTGTCCAGGCCTTGGGCTACCGCCCGAACGCCGGAGCACGTGCACTGGCATCCCAGCGCAGTGACTGGTACGGGATTGTCACCGAGATCGTCACGGCACCGTTCGCCGTCGACATCATCAAAGGTGCACAAGACCAAGCCTGGCTCGACCGCAAGTTCCTGCTCATCGCGCCCTCCGACCAGGCCGATGCCGTAGGACCCAACCAGGGCCTGGAGGACGCAGCAACCGAAAAGCTGCTGGAGCAGCGCGTGGAAGGACTTCTATACGCAGCCACATTCCACCGTGGCGTGCACGTGCCCGAAACCGCCAAGGAAGTACCCACCGTACTGATCAACTGCTTCGACGCCGACGGGAAGCTGCCCTCGATCGTCCCGGACGAACGCGCCGGCGGCCGCACCGCCGTCGAACGTTTGCTCCGGGCCGGCCACCGCCGGATCGGAGTCATCAACCTGGACCCGGCCATTCCCGCAGCAATCGGGCGTTTGGAGGGTGCACGCGAAGCACTCGCCGATGCCGGACTCGAGCTGGACCCCGAGCTCGTGGTGCCCGGATATGCAACGGCCGACGGCGGGTATGAGGCCGCGTGCTGCATCCTGGACCGCTACCCGCAGGAGGACAGGCCAACCGCGCTGTTCTGCCTCAACGATCGCATGGCGATGGGCGCTTACGACGCCATCAAGGAACGGGGCCTGACCATCCCCGGAGACATCGCCGTGATCGGCTTCGACAACCAGGAACTGATTGCGGCCTACCTCAGGCCCAAGCTGACCACGGTTGCGTTGCCGTTTGAAAAAATGGGCGCCCTGGGAGTCCAGACGCTCGCAGCTCTGACAGCAGGACAGCCGATTATTGCCGACCAGCAATTGGTCGGCTGTCCGCTGCTAGAACGCTCTTCGGTCTGACCGCGAAATCACTTTCGAAGAGCAACCCCTCCCCCACCCCTTCACTTTGCTGATGAAGATAGGAAAGAGATAACCATCATGACACAACCCCGATTCCTGAGGGCTGCCCGCACCACGGCGGCCGGGCTGGCGGTGGGCGCACTGCTGCTGACCGGCTGTGCGGCCAACGGCAACAAAGCTGCCGGCACCGACGCCGCAGCAAACGCCAGCGCCTTCCTCACCATTCCGCGTGAGGACATGGGCACGTTCGTGCAGAACTTCAACCCGTTCGCCCCCACCGTCAACCCGATGGTCCAGCAGTCCATCTACGAGTCGCTGCTGATCTTCAACCCGGCCAAGGGTGACACCGTGCCGTGGCTGGCCACTGAATGGAAGGCCGCCGACGACGGCAAGTCCATCACCTTCACCCTGCGCGACGGCGTTAAGTGGTCCGACGGCCAGCCCTTCGTGGCCGAGGACGTCGCCTACACCTTCGAGCTCCAGAAGAAGATCAAGGGTGGCTTCGAGTACCTGGACTCCGTGAGCGCCGAAGGCACCAACAAGGTGACCTTCACCTTCAACAAGCCGTGGTCGCCGGCCCTGTACGACGTCGGGCACCTCACCATCCTGCCCAAGCACATCTGGTCCGCCCTCGCCGATCCGGAGAAGGACGCCAACGCCAAACCCGTCGGCACAGGCCCCTACACCGAGGTTGACAGTTTCCAGGCCCAGTCGTTCGTGCTGAAAAAGAACCCCAACTACTGGCAGCCGGGCAAGCAGAAGATCGCCGGTATCAAGATGCTCGCTTTTGCGGGAAACGACGGCGCCAACCTCGCCGCCGCGAACGGCGATGTGGACTGGGCCCCGCAGTACATTCCGAACATCGAAAAGACGTTCGTTTCCAAGGACAAGGAACACCGCCACTACTGGTTCCCGGCCACCGGCGCCATGATCAACTGGCAGCTCAACACCACCAAGGCACCCTTCAACGATGTCGACGTCCGCAAGGCCCTGAGCATGGCCGTTGACCGGGAGCAGGTCACCACGATCGGCATGAGCGGCTACGCCGAGCCTGCGGACTGCACCGGGCTTTCCGGCAACTACGAGACCTGGAAGAACAACGAGGTCAAGGAGAATTGCACCTGGACCAAGCTGGACGTCCAGAAGGCCAATGAGCTGCTGGACAAGGCGGGCTACCCGAAGGGTGCCGACGGCAAGCGCACGCTCAAGGACGGCAAGCCGTTCGAGTTCAAGATCTCCGTGGGCGCATCCTCTTCCGACTGGCTGTCCGTGGCCAACGTGATCGCACAGAACCTGGCAGAAGTCGGCGTCACGGCAAAGGTGGAGTCCCCGGACTGGGCTGCCGTGGTTGCCGGCTACGAGACGGGCGATTTTGACTCCGGCATCGTCTGGAGCGCCAACGACCCCAGCCCGTACAAGTATTTCAACGCCGCAATGGGCACGTCGACCGTCAAGCCTGTGGGCACCAAGACGTTCGACAACTACCACCGCTTCGGCGATGCCAAGGCTGACGCCCTGCTGGCAGAGTTCGCTGCAGAGTCCGACGAGTCCAAGCAGAAGGACATCGCCAACAAGCTGCAGGAAGAATACGACGACGCCGCACCGCTGGTGCCGCTGTTCTCCGGTCCGGAGTGGGGCGCCTTCAATGACACCCGCTTCACCGGCTGGCCCACCGAGGACAACCCTTACGCAACCCTTTCGGTCCGCTCACCTTCTACGGTGCTTGTGCTGACCACGCTGGAACCGCGCAAGTAACTCCCCACCGCCTCCCTAGCCTCGCTCCGCTTCGGCCAGGGAACCCGGGCGGCGTGGGCCCATCACGCACCACTGCTGGCCGCCGGATCATCCGGCGGCCAGCCCCCAAACTTTTCCGTAATTCCCGAATGGAGGGAAACCGTGCGCTTCATCCTGCGCCGCCTGGGTTTCTACCTGATCGCCTTCTGGGCATCCATCACCCTGAATTTCCTGCTCCCCCGATTCATGCCCGGGGACCCCGTCTCCCGCATGTTCGCCCGCTCCCAGGACAGAATGCAGCCCGAACAGATTGAGGCCCTGCGCAAGCTGCTGGGTGTTGACGACCGGCCCCTCTGGGAGCAGTACATCGGCTACATGACCAACATCTTCACCGGGCAGATGGGCGTCTCCATCTCCCGGTTCCCCACCCCGGTCACCGAGGTCATCTCGTCCCAGATCGGCTGGACCCTCCTGCTCGGCGGAACCGCACTGGTGATTGCCGCCGTCGTGGGTAACCTGCTGGGCGTCCTCGCCGCCTGGCGGCGCGGCGGCGCGATCGACTCCGCGCTTCCACCGCTGCTCGTATTCATCGGCTCGTTCCCGTACTTCTGGCTCGCAATGGGCGCCCTGTACCTTTTCGGCGTAGTACTGAACTGGTTCCCCATCCGCCACGCCTTCACCGCCGGCCTGGAGCCCGGGTTCACGTGGGAGTTCATCGGCGACGTGGGCGCCCACCTGGTGCTTCCGGCACTCACCATCGTGCTGGTCTCCATCGGCGGCTGGATGCTGGGCATGCGGAACACCATGATCGCCACCAACTCCGAGGACTACATCACCATGGCCGAAGCCAAGGGGCTCCGTCCGGGCCGCATCATGCTCCGCTACGCAGCCCGCAACGCCATGCTCCCGTCGGTCACAAGCTTCGGCATGGGACTGGGGTTCGTGGTGGGCGGTGCGTTGCTCACCGAAGTGGTCTTCGCCTACCCCGGCGTCGGATACCAGCTCCTCAACGCCGTCCAGGGCCTCGACTACCCGCTCATGCAAGGCCTGTTCCTGACCATCACCGCCGCCGTGCTGCTGGCCAACTTCCTGGTGGACATCCTCTACGTCCGCCTCGACCCGCGCGTGCGCAGCAACTAGAGGGAGCGATCATGACAACCGCAATCCTGAAGCAACCCGGCACAACGGCCGCCAAAACCCCGGCGGCCCGCAAGCCTAACCGCAGCTTCGTCCACGGCATCCTCACCAACAAGAAGGCCCTGGCAGGCATGGCCGTGATGCTCGTCTTCATCGCACTGGCCCTGCTGGCACCGGTGCTTTTCCCCGGCGACCCGTCGCGGATCACCGCGATGGCGTCGCTGGAACCGTCAGCCGAGCACTGGCTGGGAACTACAGCCAAGGGACAGGACGTGCTCGCCCTGACCGTCCACGGCTCCCGGAGTTCCCTCTTCGTGGGGCTCACCGTGGGCTTCGCGTCCACCTTCATCGGCATCCTGGTGGGACTTGCCTCGGCGTACTTTGGCAAGTTCATTGACGAAGCCCTGTCTCTGGTGACCAACGTCTTCCTGCTCCTGCCCGGGCTTCCGCTCCTTGTCATTCTTGCCGCGTTCCTGCCGCCGGGTTTGGGAACCGTGATCCTGGTCCTCGTTGTGACGGGCTGGGCTGGGTCGGCACGTGTCCTGCGCTCCCAGGCCCTGTCCATCCGCTCGAAGGACTTTGTGGCCGCGGCCGTGGTTTCCGGCGAACGGGCCGGCCGTATCATGTTCCGCGAAATCCTGCCCAACATGGCCTCGATCGTGATGGGCACCCTGCTTGCCTGCGTCATCTACGGCATCGGTGCCCAAGCAGGCCTGGAGTTCCTGGGCCTGGGCGACGCCAGCACGGTCTCGTGGGGCAACAACCTCTTCTGGGCAGGCAACGAAGGCGCCCTGTTGACCGGCAGCTGGTGGGTGTTCGTTCCCTCGGGCGTCTGCATCGCACTGGTCGCCTTCGCCCTGGCCCTCATCAACTACGCCGTGGACGAGGTCACCAACCCGCGCCTGCGGAAGATCAAAACCCCGAAAGATACCGAAAGGAGCGCCTCCAAATGACCATCTCCCAAGTGTCCTTCGGCTCCCACGAACCCGTCCTGGACGTCAAGGATCTCACCGTCAAGTACATCGGCGACACCCGCTCCACCACCGCCGTGGACCGCGTTTCCTTCAGCATCGGCACCGGTGAGGTGTTCGGGCTCGCAGGGGAATCAGGCTGCGGAAAATCGACCATTGCCAACTCGATCATGCGGCTGCTCAAGGATCCCGCGAAGATCGCAGGCGGCAGCATTTCCTTCGGCGGCAAGGACGTCCTGGCCATGAGCCCGGAGGAGCTGCGGCGCTTCCGCTGGCAGGACGTGGCCATGGTGTTCCAGTCAGCCATGAACTCACTCAACCCCGTGCTGACCATCGGCGAACAGATCGTGGACATCTTCACCACCCACGCCGGCTACTCCCGCAAGGAGTCCCTCCGGCGGGCCGGTGAACTGCTGGAACTGGTGAGGATAGACCCCGCACGCCTCAAGTCCTACCCGCACCAGCTCTCCGGCGGCATGCGTCAGCGTGCAGTGATAGCGATGGCCGTGGCGCTCAAGCCATCCCTCCTGATCCTGGACGAACCCACCACCGCGCTGGACGTGGTGGTGCAGCAGGAGATCATGGCCCAGATCAAAGACCTCCAGCGCGAGCTCGGCTTCTCTGTCCTCTTTATCACCCACGACATGTCACTCATGGTGGAACTCTCGCACCGCATGGCTGTCATGTACGGCGGCCGGATCGTGGAGACCGCCAGGGCCCAGGACGTCTACACCAACCCCCGCCACCCCTACACCCAGGCGCTGATGGGCGCGTTCCCGCCGCTCACCGGCCCGCGGGTTCCGCTGACGGGACTGCCCGACGGCGTGAAGTTCCGGAACATCCCGGACCTCACCGAGGCGGCACCGGGCCACTTCGTGGCTCCGCTGGGTGCCGACGCTGCAGTGATTGATTCCGAAGACCTGGCAGGAGCCACCCGATGAGCCACTCCCTGACATCCACGGTGGCTGCGTCCGCCACACGCACTCCGGCCCTTGAAATTCGTGGCCTGGGCAAGTCGTTCCCCATTGGAGGGCTGTTCTCCCGGGAGTCGGTCCGCGCCCTGCACGGTGTGGACCTGACAATCAACCGCGGCGAAATCGTCGCGCTCGTGGGAGAGTCCGGTTCCGGCAAAAGCACCTTGGCCCGCTGCGTTGCCCGGCTCGAGAAGCCGACCTGCGGCGCGATCCTGATCGACGGCGTCGACATCCTCAAGCGCGATCGGTTCCAGGCGTCCCGTGCGTTCCGGTCCCAGCTGCAGATGGTCTTCCAGGACCCCTTCGGTTCACTGAACCCGGCCCACAGGATCGAGCATTTCCTGCGGCGTTCGCTGGCGATCCACGGAAAGGGCGGCGGTTCCGCGGAGGAGACCGTGCAGCGGCTCGAAAAGCTCATGACCACTGTTGGCCTCCAGGCTGACATGCTGAACTCGTATCCGCACGAGCTCTCGGGAGGTCAGCGCCAGCGCGTTGCGATTGCCCGGGCCCTCGCCGTTGAACCACAGGTTATCCTGGCCGACGAGCCCACCTCCATGCTTGATGTTTCGGTCCGGATCGGTGTCCTGAACCTGATGCGCAAGCTCCGGGACGAGCAGGGCATCTCCATGCTCTACATCACCCATGACCTCGCGTCCGCACGCTACCTGGCGGACCGCACGGCAGTCATGTTCGCCGGTGAACTCGTCGAGGAAGGCGAGTCCCTGGACCTGCTTTCCAATCCCGCACACCCCTACACGCAACTCCTGGTTTCCGCTGTCCCGGACCCCGCACGCGCAGGCTCGTACGATCCCGTCCGCCGGGCCGAACTGCGGCAGGCCGTCATGGCTTCGACCACGTGCGCTTTCGGCGGCGACGCGAACCAGGCCTGTTCGGCCGATGAACCCGTGCGTCACCAGGTTGGAAACCCCGAAAACCGGCACTGGGTGCGCTGCCACCTCTACCGGCCGTGGGCCGGCGCCGCCGGCCACGCCCTGGCGGGCGAACCAACCCAGCCCAGCCGTCCGGCGTCGAACGCTCACGAAGGGGCTTCCGCATGACTGAACTGACCCACCCGCTCGCAACGGTTCCACAGGATGAACTGGTGGCCCGGGCCGAAGCCGACCCCCTCCGGCCCCGCTTCCATTTCGTCTCACCGGCCGGCTGGCTCAACGATCCCAACGGCGTCAGCCAATGGGACGGCACGTACCACCTCTTCTACCAGTACAACCCGGAGGGCGCGTTCCACCACCGCATCCAGTGGGGCCACGCCACCAGCACGGACCTGGTCACGTGGAAGGACCAGCCCGTTGCCCTGGAACCGTCTCCAGGACCGGACGCCGAGGGCTGCTGGTCCGGGGTCCTGGTGAACGACGGCGGCAAGCCCACCCTGGTGTATTCGGGGCGGTCCGAGGGCAAGGAGCTGCCCTGCGTCGCCGTCGGATCCCCGGACCTCCTGAACTGGACCAAGGACACCGGAAATCCCGTGATCGCAGCGCCGCCGGCTGGAGTAGACATCACGGCGTACCGCGATCACTGCGTCTGGCGGGAAGGAACAAAGTGGCGGCAGCTGGTGGGTTCGGGCATCAGCCAGCGCGGCGGTACAGCGTTCCTGTACGAGTCAGCGGACCTGCGGCGATGGGACTACATCGGGCCGCTGTTCATCGGCGACGCCTCGCAGGGCGATCCTGCGGACACTGACTGGACGGGGACCATGTGGGAATGCGTGGACCTTTTCCGGGCGGGACAGGGTTCGCTGGGGTCCGCACCCTCCGCCGGCTCGCCGGACGTGCTGGTTTTCTCGGCATGGAACGACGGCGACACCCGCCACCCGCTGTACTGGACCGGCCGGTACGCCGGGGACAGCTTCGAACCCGCGGCGCTGCACCGGCTCGATTACGGCGGCCGTTTCTTCTACGCACCGCAGTCGTTCCAGGATGAGTCCGGCCGGCGTGTCATGTTCGGCTGGCTGCAGGAAGGCCGAAGTGATCTCGCGATGGTGGAGGCCGGCTGGTCCGGGGTGATGAGCCTGCCGCGTACCGTCACGGCGGCCGAGGACGGGACCCTCCGTTTCGCACCCGTACCGGAAATCAAGAAGCTGCGCCGGGACCACGCCGGTCTGCGCGGGCAGGTGCTGACCGGTGACCTGGTGCCCCTGGAAACCGGTGTCTCGGGCAGGCAACTCGACCTCGAACTGGACCTTCAGCTGGCACTTGGCGCAGTGGTGCGGCTCGGTGTACTGGGCTCCACTGTCCCTGGCAGTCCCGGAGGCCCCAGCGAGGAGACGGTCATCGAGCTGCGCAGGGCGGCTGACGACACCGTCAATGGCACGCTCCGCCTGGACCGCACCCACAGCAGCCTTGATCCAGCCGTTGATGCGGAAGACAAGTCAGGACCCGTCCCCATGCCCGAAGGACGGGTGCACCTTCGTGTCCTCCTGGACCGGTCCGCCGTCGAAATTTTTGCCAACGGAATGCCGCTCACCGCCCGCGTCTACCCCACCCTGGGCGGGGACCATGTCAGCCTTGCCGCCGAGGGCACGGCACAGGTAGTCTCCCTCGACGCATGGACCATGGCCGACATTTTTGACGGTGCTCGGAGCCTCCTTCCCTGAACCGGGGCCGTACACCACCACCAACTTTTACAGCAGCATCGAAGCTGCCCAGCAAGAAGAAGGAACCCATGCAAGATTCACCCGCGGTCTCCCGTCGGTCACTCCTCACCGGAAGCGGCGCGGCTGCACTCAGCGGATCACTCGCACTGTCTGCGGCGTTCGCCGGACCCGCCGCAGCCGCACCGGCCAGGACACCAGATCCAGCATCAAACGGCTCAATTTCGAAAGGATCACGCCGGATGCGTCCCGCCTTTCACTTCAGCGTCCCGGACAACTGGAAGAACGACCCCCAGCGCCCCGTCTACATAGACGGGGAATACCACTACTACTACCTGTACAATGCCGACTATCTGCGCGGCGGCGGAGGCACGTCGTGGCGCCGCGCGACCACTACGGATCACGTCGCGTTCACTGACCACGGCGTCGCGATCCCGAAGTTCAGCGATGGCAACGGCGACTGCTGGTCAGGGTCTCTGGTGGTGGACGAGCGGAATACCGCCGGATACGGCGAGGGTGCGGTGATTGCCCTCGTGACGCAGGCGCCCGAAGGCCGCCAGGCCCAGTACCTCTGGTACTCGACGGACCGGGGGCGCTCGTTCCGGGCCGCCGGTCCGGCCCCGGTGCTGCCCAACCCCGGAGTGCACGACTTCCGCGATCCCAAAGTCATCTGGGACGATGACCGCGGACGCTGGTTCATGGCGAACGCCGAGGGGCAGAAGCTCGGCTTCTACACATCCGCCGACCTGCGGTCCTGGCGGCGCGTTGGCGAGTTTGTACGCACCGATCTTGGGCTTCTGGAATGCCCTGACATCTTCCGCATGACCGCTGACGACGGCACCTCCCGCTGGATCCTCGGTACGAGTGCCAACGGCAAAGCCCGTGGCCTGCCCGCCACCTACGCGTACTGGACTGGCGCCTTCGACGGAACATCGTTCAAGCCTGATCAGCCCGAGCCCGAATGGCTCGACCACGGCTACGACTTTTACGGGGCAGTCACCTATCCACATCACGACGCCTCGGGTGCGGAAGATGAGACGCTCCGCCGGGCAATCGGGTGGGCGAACTTCTGGGACTACCCCCACAACACACCGACCCTTGAGACGGACGCGTACAACGGCGATGACATGATTGTGCGCGACATCCGCCTCAAACAGGCGGACGGTGGGTACTACCTGGTCTCCACGCCCACGTCAGCACTGGAAAACCACGTGAAGCGCACCCACCTCCTGGGCGACATAGTTGTAAAGGGCACCCGTGACCTCGACGTCCGTGCGACCGCTTACGACCTCACCTGCGAGCTCGTGTGGGACCCCGCTTCCCCACCTGCCAACGTGGGCCTTGAAGTATGCCGGGCAGAGGGCGGCGGCAGGCACGTTGCCGCCGGTGCATTCCTGCGGGGCCCCTTCGCCTACCTCAACAGGCGTCCAACGATCAACCCAACAGGAGGCGAAACCCAGACCCCGATCGACCCCTCGGCAGGACGGCTCACAATCCGAATCCTCGTGGACAGCACAAGCGTGGAGATGTTCCTCGGAGAAGGACGGGTGGTGCACTCGCACCGGGTGTTCCCCCTTAAAGGCGACAACGCAATCCGCCTCTACGCCCACGAAGGAGCCGCCACTTTCCGGGACCTGACCATTCACGAAATCAAGGCAACGCATTAGTCCAGGTCCTGACTGTCCGGCAGGTCTTTCCGTAGACCGCGCTCATGGTCCGCAGAAAGACCTGCCAGGACACGCTCACAATCACCTTCGATTCGAGATAGCCATTACATACCTCAAAGCTGTTCGGGGCGCCTGGCCAAGCTGAACGACACCGTTGTGGGCGAAGCACTGGTTAGACCTGGTCACAATGCCACGTGGCCAAGCGGAACACCCATACAACGCGTCTCGGCGGAAATTGGGCCTGCTCATAGCCATAGCCCCCCGGGATACCCGGGGAACAGGCGAGCAATCTGACTATCGGGGCACCAGATGCCTGGAAATCTCGGCGGCAGCGTTCGGCAGGTCGATAGCGCCCGCGGCGACTCCGACGACGAGGTCGAAGCCTTCATCCGTGGTGAAGTCATGCCGGTGACCGTTGATCCACAGCAGCAGCACCATGAGCGTCCAAGCCGTCCGTTTGTTGCCGTCAACGAGTGGACGGAACCGGGCGACCGACTCCAACAAGGCTGCCGCCTTCACCACGAGCTCCGGATAGGCTTCCGCGCCCAGGACAGTCGTAGCCGGCCTGACCAATGCTGAGGCCAACAACCCGACATCACG
This sequence comes from Pseudarthrobacter sp. C1, assembly GCF_034720455.1. Lineage (NCBI taxonomy): Bacteria > Bacillati > Actinomycetota > Actinomycetes > Micrococcales > Micrococcaceae > Pseudarthrobacter > Pseudarthrobacter sp. C1. The sequence goes on from NZ_JAYESK010000005.1 coordinate 147,964, forward strand.
GATATGGAAGCCGTACCGATCAACTACCTGAAGGGCATCCTCAATGTCCAGGTACGCTGTCACGCGTCTTCAAGGCGCTTCAGCAGATCAGCGTCATGACCCATAACAAAATCAAGACCTGCGCTGATTTCACGCCGGTGCGCGTGGCGCTGCAGAACCAACTCTGCGCCCTGCAACAGAAGCGCGGACTTGGACGTATGTTCCTCAGCAGCCAACTTCTCCAGCCGCCGATCGAGGTCTTCAGGGACACGGAGATTCATAGCCATCCCCCTATGGTACCAAACCGGTACCCACGTGCTGCTGGACGCCATGTCGGGTAGACAGACCTTGGACCTCAGTGGCCGATACGGATCGGACCTCGCCTGAAGGCATCATGCCTCAGAAAACCCTCTCGGGCATCTATCTAAGACAAGAAACGGCGAGACAACTTTCCAAGACATCAAGACACCTGTCCAGACGCCACTCCAACTGGGCTATTTAGAGCGGAGGCAGTGTGTTGAATAGCTTTTGTTTTCCGAGACAACGGGAGGTTGGGTGTTTGCACTGGCAGCGATCGGAGTGCTGCTAGTAGTTGTTGGAGTAACGTTGTGGCTCAGGAATCGCAGGCCCAGCACCGGATCCCATTAGCATCAGCGAGTAAGCTCCTTGGCACACGGGACTGCCCCGGTTTTGTTGACGGACCGGCCCCTTCTCTCAGCCAGCCGGGTGTCTCGAAACTTAACCGCCTCGAAACCCTAGGGATTCGAGACAGGGAAGTTATAAGACAGAGCCTCAGACCATTCCCTACTAGACGATGGCTCCGTTATTGAGCTGCCGGCGCTGGGAACGGCCGGGGAGCCTCCACGCCCAATACGCAATCATGAGTCCAGCCGTCGCGGCCCCACCCGCGTACACCCAAGGCGAGGACCATGCCCCTTCGGGTGTGGGAATAGCAAAGGCAACCATGACGGCAGCCACGGCCAGAACGACCTCCACGGCCGCCTGCAGAGGCCTGGCCCGGTACTCAGGGTAGGCCAGCCGGACCAGAGGGATGATCGGAAGCAGGAAAAGGCCGAGGCTGAAAATCACCCAGATGATGTTGAACGCGAAGACCGCCAGGCCCAACACCAGCAGCCCAAGGAATTTCAACACGTCCGCGGCCCGGAGCGCCTTCACTGATGCCCAGCGGCTCAGCATCAGCCCCCAGGCCGGGAGCCCCAGCAGCCAGCCGCCACACCAAAAACCCAGGTCCAGCAGCGCCAAGACCACGAGCAGGGCACCGGGAAACAGGAAAACCACGGCCTGCCGCAGTGACGGGAGTTTGCCGGTCGGGCCGAAGATACATGCTCCGATCAGTATGTGGGCGCCCACGTACCCGGGTAATAGCTCAATCACGGGCACCTGGGTCATGCCGAACCTCAGAAGGGTCAGCGAGGCGACCATGACGCAGACTGCGGCGAAAGCCCACGGACGGCGGTCGGTGTTGGGCGTGGCATCCCCCAATGTCATGGACGCACTCTACCGGATATGAAGGAGCGCGGATCCGAACACTGAATGTGCCGGAACGTGAGCAGCCTGTGTTGAAACGCTAGCGGTACAAGTCAGTGCGTGGGCAGTCATGCGAGCACCGAACGCCGCCATTTAGCGGCAAACTCCACAGCCCTAGGTCGCGTTGCTTTCCTCTGGACGAGACGCCTCGTATCTCAAGGGATACGAGACAAACTAGCGTGTAGCGTTCAGTTCATGCCAAACGAAGAAAATGACAGAGGGGCACAGCTTCGTGAGTATCTGAACGATGCCCGCGAAGCAATCTTGTGGAAATGTGAGGGCTTGAGTGATGCCCAAGCGCGTACTCCTCTGACTCCGACAGGCACCCATGTCATGGGCCTACTGCTCCACCTGGCCGTCACCGAATCCCAGTACTTCATTTCATGTCTTGGACGGGAAATTGAGAACCCCACTATCCGGGGCGTTATCGAAGCCGAGGAGTCGCAGGCAGACTTCCTCCCGCCGCCGAATATGACGCTGGTCGATGCTCTTGAAATCTATCGGGAGACAACCGTCGCAGCCGATGCAGTGCTCGACGAATTGGAACTGGATTCACCGGCCGTGGTGCCTTGGTGGATAAAGCATCGTCACACTACGGTGGAACGCCTCCTGGTGCATATGATCGCCGAGTGTCATCGTCATGCTGGACACTTGGACATCGTGCGCGAGCAGTTGGACGGGTTCATCGGTTTGCGCCCATCCGCGCCGAACATTCCAGACCTCACGCCCGGTCAGTGGGAAGAGCAGCGTCTGCGGGTGAAAGAGCTAGCCCACGGGGCCGGGCCCAGTACAGCTAGGTCTCGAGGCACGTCTATACATTGGTGAATAGGCGTGAAGCCGCGCACGGTGCTTATGCTCGGACTTTCCGGTGAGGCCAAGTCACTTCGCTTCCAGTGAGCTGATCAGGTGGTCCAAGGAATCTCTGTTCCGCGAAATTTTGGAGATATCGCTACTGAGTCTTAGACGCTCGCGCAGGAGCCGTGAGCGCAATTCAGGTGTTCGCGATGAGGGGTCATTGATGCAGGGCAGAAGTTCCGCGATGGCCTTACTGCACAGTCCGGCGTTGAAGAGTTGCCGGATCAACCCGATGAGCTGAATTGCGTCGGGTGAGTAAGTCCGTTGGCCCGAAGATGAACGTTCAGTGGTTAGAAGGCCCTGTTCTTCGTAGTAGCGGAGAGAGCGCACACTCACGCCGGTCACCGCCGCCAGATCGCCGATTCGCATTGGGATTTGCCCCTCACATTGGTGTCAGGTTTTACGGTACAGACATGACTACTGAAACTAGCCCCAAACCAGCCGTCCGGCAGCTGCGACTCATCGTTGAAGCCGAGGACTACGAAGCGGCTTTGACGTTCTATCGCGATGTGCTGGGACTGACAGAGCAGGCGGTCTTTGAAGGCGACGGAGATGCACGCGTCACGATCCTCGAAGCAGGCAGGGCAACGCTCGAACTCTCCAACCCCTCGCAGGTAAAAATGATTGACCAGGTAGAAGCCGATGGTCAGCCCAGCGCGAAAATCCGGGTCGCCTTCGAAGTGGACGATTCTGCCGCTAAGACCAAGGAACTGGTTGAAGCCGGCGGCACCTTGATCGCTGAACCGAGAGAAACCCCATGGAAGTCGCTGAATTCCAGGCTCGCGGCACCTGCGGGTCTTCAGGTCACACTGTTCCAGGAAGTCGAATCCCTTCAGGAACGCAGCACCAGATCCGGTTTCAAACGCCCCTGATTCCAGGAAGCAGACCAACCAGGCACTACTGGTTGATCCGCTTCCAACCTGCTGCTCCACGGCGGCGCGCGATTTAGCGGTGCGTTACCTTGAGATGGTCTGGCTCGGCGAAGCCGGTTCTTCAGGTTTCCGTGGCGGGCACCGCGTGACTTCAGGCGCTGTATGGAGGACACCATAAAGATGATTGCGGTGATGGCTAGGCAGCCACCTACCCAGGTCGGGGACGCGTAGCCCATTCCCGCGGTGATGGTGATCCCGCCCAGGTGTGCGCCGAGGGCGTTTCCCACGTTGAACGCGGAGATGTTTACCCCCGATGCGAGGGTGGGTGCCTCCTGCGCAAAGTGCAGGACGCGGACCTGCATGCCGGGCACGGCTGCGAACCCGAAGACCCCGAGCAGGAACAAAGCGATGGCCGCCGTCCACTGGGTCTCCAGGGCCACCGTGAAGCTGAACAGGATGACAGCCAGGGCGCACAGGAGCACGAGGAGGCTCTTGTCCAGGCTCTTGTCCAGGTTCCTGTCCGCTGCTTGGCCGCCGAAAATGTTGCCGGCGAACAGACCAACGCCGAAGAGGACAAGCATCCACGGCACGGCTGTTTCCGGGAAGCCGGCGACCTGCGTGAGCATCGGGGTGATATAGGTGAATGCGCCGAAACCAAAAACGGTGACAAGGATGGACAGCCACACCTGGACGTTGGTGAACGCACTGAGCTCCAGCCGGAGATTAGCCGGTTGGTTGGCGGGCTGGGTTCTGATGAACGCGAGCATCCCGATCAGGGCGATGATCCCGATGCCGGTAATGGCCCAGAACGTGGACCGCCAGCCGAAGTTCTGCCCGAGGAAGGTACCGAACGGGACGCCGAGGACGTTCGCGGTAGTGAGCCCGGCAAACATAATGGAGACCGCGGCGGCCTTCCGGTGCGGTTCCACGAGGTTCGCTGCAAGCACGGCCCCGACCCCGAAGAACGCCCCGTGGCACAGCGCGGCCACGATTCGGCCGATGAGCATCACGGTGTAGTCGGGGGAGAGTGCCGAGATGAGGTTCCCCGTGATGAACAAGACCATGAGCAAGGCGAGGGTATTTTTCGGATTCCGTCCGGCCGCGACCGCTGTGACGAAGATTCCGCCGAAGGCGACGCTGAGCGCGTAGACGGACACGAGGTAGCCCGCGACCGGGATGCTGACATTGAAGTCAGAGGCGACTTCGGGAAGGAGCCCGAGGATGACGAATTCGGTGAGCCCGATCCCGAATCCGCCGGCTGCGAGGGCTATCAAGCCTAGGGGCATTGTGTCGCTTCTTTCTGCCGGGTAGTGGTGCCCGGCCGGCCAGGCGAAAGCCTCAACCAGCCGGACGCCGGGATGGGGGTTTAAGCCGTGACGGGTGCGGGCTTCCGGAGGAACAGGGCAACCATCACGGCCGCTGCCAGGCAGAGGGCTGCATTGATGCCAATCGCCGGGAGCACCGCGCTCAGGACCCGTCCCGGGGCGGCGTCGCTGGTACCGTGCTGGAGCAGGGACGCGGCGATGATGGTGCTCATGACGGGGATGCCCATCGTGATGCCGATCTGCTGGCTCATGGTCGTCAGCCCCGTGGCGAGGCCCTGTTCAGTGTCGGGGAGCCCGGTGGTGGCGGTGACCATGAACCCGACGATCGCTGCAAGGTTCGCGACGCCGCCGACGAACGTGGCGATCAGCACGATCACTAGCGAAGCCTGGTCGGTGTTGATGAAGAGCAGTGAGCCGGTGGCTGCAGCCTGGATGGTCAGGCCGGTGATGATGGTGTTCTTGTTGCCGAGTTTGCCGATCAGTTTCGGGGCGATGACGCCACCCACCACGGTGCCGACCCCGAGGACGGCGAACGCCAGCCCGGCGCCGAGCGGTGTGTAGCCGAGGACCTGTTGAAGGTAGAGGGTCAGGACAAACACCAGGGACGTTTCAGTCGCGAACGCCAGGATTCCGGCGATGTTGCCCCAGGCGATGTTGTTCCTCCGCAGGATGGCCACGGGCACCAGCGCGTGTGCTGTGTTTTTCTCGATGAAGAAGAACACGACGAACAGGAACAGGCCCCCGGCGAGGGGTCCCCAGGCCAGGCTGTTGGCCCAGCCCTTTTCGCCGGCAGTGGTCAGGCCGAAGACGAGCAGCAGCAGCGCCAGTGTCACAGTGACCGCTCCAGGGACGTCGAGCTTCGTTCTGTTGCCGCGGGCCGACTCGGTGAGAAGCTTGGCTGCAAGCACTAGGACGAAGACGGCGATGGGGACGTTGATGAAGAACGCCCACCGCCACGACAGTAGATCAGTCAGGAGCCCGCCGAGGATCGCACCGGCGGTGAACCCGGCAGCCATCAGTGACCCATTCAGGCCCAGGGCCTTGTCCCGCAGCGGGCCTTCCGGGAAGGACGTGGTCAGCAGCGATAGTGCAGCCGGCGTGACAGCGGCGGTCGCGAGGCCCTGGGCGACGCGGGCGGCGAGCAGGAGGCCGAGGTCGGTGGCGAGGCCGCCGACCAGTGATCCGATGCCGAGCAGGGCCATGCCGGCGATGAAGAGCCGTTTGCGGCCGAACAGGTCAGCGACCCGACCGAAGAACAGGGTGAACCCTGCGGCGCACAGCGCGAAGGACGTGGCGATCCATTGCAGGTGCTCCAGGGAGAACCCCACGTCTGCCCCGATCCGCGGCAGGGCGACATTGAGAATAGAGAAGTCCACTGCGAGGGTGAAGCTCGCGGTCAGCAGCAGGACCATGATCAGCCGTTGCCGCCCCGTCATCCGGACAGGGGTGTCTTGGATCGGTGGTTCCGGTGGTGCGGTGAATTGAGGGAGGGGCGTGGTGTCTTTGGTTGTCATCGCGCGAGTATCCAATCCGTGGGGGGCGTGAGCGGGTTTTCCTCTCCACCTTGCCGACGGCCGGCAGTAACAGCTACGCCGTGTTGTGGGTAGCACGGGCAGTGCTACCCAGGTTCTCGATTGATCGTGAATACTCGGGGATATGAACGAATCAGCGATGGGCGACTTCCTGCGCAAGCGCCGGGCGGCTCTGACGCCGGCGGATGTGGGCCTGATGGATTACGGCACGCGCCGGGTGCCGGGGCTGCGCCGGGAAGAAGTGGCCATGCTGGCGGGCATGAGCGTGACGTACTACGCCCGGCTGGAACAGGGCCAGCACGTCAACGCCTCCGACGCTGTCATCGACTCGCTGGCCCGCGCCCTGGCTATGACGGAGGTCGAACGGAAACACCTTGTGGATCTGTCCGGGGCCAAGCGCCGCACAGCCAAGACCACGCGGAGCAGGCCGGATCGCGTCCGGCCCGGAACTAAGCGCCTGGTTGAGTCCATGGGCAATGTCCCGTCGGTGGTGCTGGGCAAGCGCACTGAAGTCCTGGCCTGGAACCGGGCCGGACACCGGCTGGTCGCCTCCCACCTGGGCTTCGACGCCCCGGACACGCCATCTGAACGCCCGAACATGACCCGGATGCTCTTCCTCGACGAGGCCACACGCAGCCTGTACCCGCACTGGCGCACCGAAGCCGGGCGTGCGGTGGCATCCCTGCGGCTGCTCTCCGGACGGTTCGCCGATGACACCGAGCTGGCTGCCCTCGTTGGAGAACTGACCCTCAAAAGCCCGGATTTCGCGAACATGTGGGCCGAACACCCCGTGGAGAACTGCATGTCGGGACACAAGACACTCAACCACCCCCAGATCGGATCACTGGAGCTGGGGTTCGAGGTCCTGACCATGCCGGACGATTCCGGCCACCGCGTCCTCACCTACACCGCAGAACCGGGAAGCGAAACTGCCACAGCCCTGGCCCGCCTTCAGCGGCCGTCCCTGACCCTTGCGCGGGAAGGAGCGCATTTTGATCAGGCAGTCTGATACAGCGATCAGTCACCACTTCAGCAGCCAGCTATATCAGTCCACTGCGCCGTTCTCGCACTTCGTACGGCATGGAGACACCGGCTACACGGCGGGCATCATCGGCCAAGACCCTTCAAGCGGTGCCTTGGTCTCCAGTGACGTCACCGAACAATGCGCAGCAATGCTGGCCAATCTGGAGTCGCTGCTCAATGAACTGGGACTGGGGATGAGCCACATTATCCGCATGACGATCTACCTCACTGACTACCAGGATTTCGACGCCATCAATACCGTCTATGCCCAACGACTGACCCCACCGTTTCCGGCCAGGACCACCGTCCAAGCGGCTGGTTTGCCGCTGGGTGCGAAGGTGCAGATCGAGGCAACAGTTCATCTTCCCAACATGGGATAACGCCTGAGGTTTGCAGCACACTAAGGATCTGTCTCGAAACCTCTGCGCCTCGAATCCCTAGAGATTCAAGAGAGCCGGCGCGCAATGGTGCGACAAGAGGGATCACAAAACGCCGCCATTTATCGGGAAACTCCACATATCAAAGGAACCGTCCTTCCGGCCAAGGCCGCTTAGGCTGTCTCAGAAACCGTTCCTTTACTACTAAGACGGGACGACCACTCCTCAATGAGTCCTAGCACCCGGCTTCCCCACGTGGGGAGCCGGGTAAAGGATCCTTCACCGGAACGCGATCTGAGCGTGGCCTTTTAGTGCGTACTCTGATGCATTAGACGCAATGAAGAGCCGAGGAGATGCCGGAACGGCCGGTCACCCCCAATGATGACCGACCGTTCCGGGGTGTTCATGCGCCCAGTTCGCTAGGGCGCGGAGTCCACCACGGATGTGCGTACCGAGGTCCAGCCGGTGACGGTGCCAGCAGGAGAGCCTGGGTAGTCCTTCAGGAGAACATTTTGTTCGCCGATGACCAGACCCGAATCCGGGTCGATGATGATGTCGGTCCTTGCCGCACCATCAGGTGATGGAATGCCGATAGCGGTGCCCGTCCTGCCGTCAATGGTTGCTTGCCGGTCACTGAGTGTGACACCTGGAATGAGGGCGGCGACCTTGTAGAGGGCGGCGCGAAGTTCGGCTGGAACGGCACCGGTCCGCAGGCCGTCCGCAATGGTCACGAAGGCTTCACTGTCGGGGGTCTTGCCGGCGCCTTTGGTCCGTTCGTAGATCAGGTCGAGAAGAGCGCGGGGGTCCTTGGGCGACATCGCATCTGCAAAACAGCGCGGCGCTAACAACGGGCGGGAACCGGCACCGAGGTTCGTCCAGAAAGCACGCAACGGAGTATCAAAGGTTGCTTCACTCAGGTCTCCGGGATTAGCAGGGAGACGCTACCAGTTCCTGCGCCAGGCAAAGCCAGCCTGGAGCCCTGCATCGTCCTTCGGTGGATTCCTGGATCAGGTTCCCATTCCCAGATGTGCTCCGCCTGCAACATCAAGGGATACGCCGGTGATGTAACGGTTGTCCGGATCGGCAAGGAAAAGGATGGCGCGGGCGACTTCGTCTGGTTCGGCGAACCGGCGCATGGGAAGCTGGGCGGCGCGCTTGGCCCGGTTGGCGGCTGCATCCGGGCCCGAGTCCTTCGCGAATTGTGCCCACATGGGAGTGTTTACCGGGCCCGGCGCGATGGCGTTGACCGAGATGCCGTTGGGGCCGAGCAGCTCGGCGAAGGACCACATGATGTGGAGCACTGCGAGTTTGCTTGCGTTGTACGGCAAATAGTTGAGTCGTGCCTCTTTAGCTGCAACGGAGGAGAGGATCACGATCGCGCCGGCAGTTCCGGTCCCAATCATTGATTGCGCGGTTTCCCGGACCATGGAGAAGGTGCCCGAACCGTTGATCCGCATGATGGAGTCGAATTCTTCGGTCGTTGTTTTCATGATGTCCGGCGTGGCACCCAGGACTCCAGCTGCATGGACAAGCGCGTCGATGCGCCCGTACCTGGTTGTGACATCACGGACGACGGTGGCGCATTGTTCTTCGGAGGTGATGTCGAGCGTGAAGAAGCCGGCTAGTTCTTGGCCCTCCTTCGCGCCGCGGTCGGCACCTATGACGATGGCCCCTTCGGCTGTGAGGGCGTCGACGACTGCGTCGCCGATTCCGCCGCTTGATCCGGTTACCAGAACAACTTGGTCTTTAAGGCTCATCTGATAACTCCGCTTGTCCGTTGCTGCCCAGCGACTGGCTGGTGGGCTGCTCGTTTCATCTTTCCAGCTCCTTAGTTGAGGTGTTTCAACGGGTGTCCCCGCTCCGGGCGCGGCTGCTTCAGTGAGCGCCGCTCCGCGCCCTGACCTGCTGCCGCACTGTTGAAGCCCAGGTTCTCTGCCGACCCCGGTCCAGAATGGCGCAGGTGCCCGTGCTGCCTAGCTGTTGCCGCTGGTGGCGTGGCTGGCCCATTCCCGGCCTTCTTGTTCTTCTGTGGGCAGTCCCGAGGCGGCGAGGACTTGGTCAAGCAGCCTCTGGGTATGGACAGCTTCCCGCCCGGAGGTCAGCGGCTGGGCCCTGTCGGCGACGCGGTCCAGGAAGTGATGGACGGCGGCGGAGAATCCGAGCGTGTCGGTGGCCGTTGCCCAGCCGTACGCCTCGGCGCTGAGCTCGCGTAATGTGGTGACTCCCTGGACAGTGGTCGAGACGGTTTCCGGGGCCCTGACTTCTACGGTCTTGCCGTCGCCGTAGGCATCGAGTTTTTCGCTCCAGGCACCGGCTGTCCGGGCTGCCATGAGCACGCCGGTGTTGCCGGTGCTGAAGCGGATCATGGCCGCGACGCCGTCTTCCTCCCACGGGTCGTCGCCCGCTGCGTGCGCCGCCACGTCAACAGGTTCGCCACCGCAGTACCAGCGGAGCAGATCGACCATGTGGATGGCGTTCTCGAAGGTTGCGCGGTATTCCGATCCGGGGCGGTTCTTCTGGGCCACGCAGAAGGCAGCGCCCTTCGTGCCAAACAGCTCCCGGCCGGCGGTGTAAACGGGGGCATAGCGGCGGTTGAAGTCGACCATCAGGATGCGGCCGCGCTCGTCGGCGAGGTCTGCCAGACGTTCTGCCTCCTCGGTTGCCGGGGCCAGAGGCTTTTCGCAGAACACGTCGACGTCGCGGTTCAGGCACAGTTGGACCGCGTGTGCGTGTTCGGACCGGGGTGTGAGGACGAACACTGCGTCCAGATCCTGTGAGTCCAGCATGTCCTCGACCGACTTGTAGGCGGAGCCGAAGCCCCAGCGTCGGACCAGGCTGCTCGGATCCTCACGGCGTGATACCAGGGCGGCAAGCTCAACGTCATGCCGCTGTACGAGTGTGGGCAATTGGGCAATGGTGGCGATGTTTCCGGCGCCGATGACGCCGACGCGGAGGCGGTTGGTGTTCATCGGGCGTTCCTTACATGGGCGGGATCGGAGAGCATGGCGCGCAGGACGTCGGCTGATTCCCTGAATCCGTCCTCGGGCTTGGGAAGGTCTTGCCGGTGCCAGCGGTATTCAAGTTCGATGCTGAGCACGTCGTTGTAGCCGTGCTGCACCAGCCCGGCGAGAATTTGGGGCCAGGGAACGACGCCGCTTCCTACGACGCGGGACCGTACGGCCCGCTCGGAAGCGTTGACACGCGCTGTTTCGGTTGCGCGGAATGCTGCGTTGGGATCGGTGAAGACGAGGTCCTTCACGTGCACGTGGCCGATCAAGTCGCCCTGGACGGCGAGGGCCTGTTCGAACTTTTCGTCGTGGGTGAACGTCAGGTTCGCCTGATCGTACAGAACGCGGATGGCCGGGTGCGCGACTTCGCGGACCAGGGCTGCGGTTTCGGCCGCTGACTGGGTCATTGTGCCGAAGTGGTTCTCAACGCACAGCCGTACGCCTGCCTGTTCAGCGTCAGGCGCAAGGGTCTGCAACGCATGCACGAGCTTTGCCCACCGCCGGGCATGGTCGGAGTCCCCGGCATGCCAGGACCCGGCGTAGACACGGACCCGATCGGCCCCGACCATATGCGCGGTTTCAATGGCACCCCGAAATTCATCGACCGCGCCGCGCCACTCCACGTCCTCAAGGGAGTTGATGGCTGTCGTGTATGGCGTCAGGCCTACGATCGGCACGCCTTCACTGTCGGAAGCCTTCAACGCCTCCATCGCGGCGCGCCGATCTCCCAGAGGCAGCCCTGACAGGTAGTCGTCTTGGTAGATAACCTCCGCGGCGTCGAGGCCGGCGGCTTTGAAGAGCGCCAGTGCCTGGGGAACCGTGTGGTCCGGGGTTCCGAGTGTGTGACCTGCAAGCCGCATCATTGAGTGTCCTTTCTGGAAGTGTTTGGAGCCGCTGCCCAGTCCGCGGGACCGACCAGCCGCGGTGGGGCTGCGACGCGGGACCGGTCGACGATCTCCATCAGCAGGCCCCAGGGGGTAAGGAAGTAAGTCCAGCGGTTGCCGGCTACGCGCGGGCTATCGCCTGCGACTTCTTTGCGCTCACCGAGCACCCGTACCCCAGGTATTTCCCGGAGCACGGCGAGCGCTTCATCGACATCGTCCACGACGAAGCACAGGTGGTGTCCGCCGGCATCACAATGCCGCGGCGGGGTTTCGCGCCGCTCAGCACTGCTCCATTCGAAGAGTTCAATATTGAGGTTCGGGGGCAGTCGCAGCATGGCCAGCGTGAGTTTCGCGTCTGCCGGGACGTCAAAGTTCGTGGGCATGAATTCTTCGTCGGGACCCCGCTCTGAGCGGTACAGTTCCTCGGCCCCGAGCACGTCGACGAAGAACCGGATACCTTCCTCAAGGTTGGGGACGGTCAGGCCGACGTGGTCCGTGTGCTGGAGCCCCGGCAGCCGCCGCAGTGTTTCTGCCGGGGCGCCATCCATTTGCGCGGTCATGCGCGCGGTCCCGAGGTGGAGCCACGGACCAGAAGCTCAGGCTCGAGGACGATGTGGCCCACGGAGCCGTCGATATTCTGCTTCTCAGCCAGTTCGATGGCGATGTGGCCCATGTCGGCGATCGGCTGCCGCACCGTTGTCAGAGGAGGGTTGAACCGGGCTCCTAGGGCCAGACCATCGAAACCGATGACCGACACGTCCTCCGGAACACGCACGCCGCTCTTGCCGAGGGCCGAGATGACCGCAAAGGCCACCATGTCATTGGCCGCGATGATCGCCGTCGGCGGGTTGTCCATTTCGAGGAAATGCTCTGCCCCACGCGTGCCAGCATCCAAGTCCGATCCACTGTCCAAAACGACGGGCGTGCTGCCGCTCTCCGCTGACAGCTCCAGGTACGCCTCTATCCGGTCCTGGGCGGTGTGTGTACCGGCGATACCGGAGACGTAGCCGATCGAGGTGTGCCCCAGTGAATGCAGATGGTCCAGGGCGAGCATGATTCCGCGGCGGCTGTCGACGGTGACCGTTGGGACCGCATCGTCGCCTTCCACCCGGTCGATCACGACCACCTTGTGTCCGAAGTCGAAGCGTTTCAAGGCCTCGGTATCGACCTTTGTGGAGGGCGCGACAATCCCGAACGGGGCATACATGGCCTGCATGGCGGTGAAGTAACCCTCAGTTTTGGCAGGGTCACCATTGGTTACGCAGAGCAGCAGCTGGTAGCCGCGCTCGTCCGCCGCCTGCGTCATCGTCTTGGCAAGTTCTGCAAAGAACGGGTTGGTGATGTCAGGGACGATCAGCGGGATGAAGGTGCTGGTTTTTCGTCGAAGCGCCTGGGCGAGTGGACTCATCGTGTAGCCCAGCCCCTCGGCGACCCGGAGGATGTGCTCGCGTGTTTCGCTTTTCACAGCTTCCGGGCGGGAGAATGCCCGGGAGACGGTGGACCGGTGGACACCGGCGGCTTTCGCGACAACGTCAATACTCAGGTCAGGCATGTTCTTTTCCTCCGTGCTGGTCGTCATATGCCTGCCAAATGGGGCGCATGACGTTTTCGAGCTGGGCCAGCGTCGGCAGGCCCCGGAATCCATCTTCCAGTGTCTGGGCCACACGCCGTACGAACGGAACGTACAACGGGTCGCTGTCCACGTCGATTTTGGCGGACTCCGTGGTCCCGTCCACGGCGGTGAAGGTAGCAGAGCCATCGGAGTCAACGGAGGCGAATCCTGCTTCACCGACCGAGGTGTAGCTGCAGTAGCGCTTAAGCGGGGAGCCGGGAAATGCGTAACCGACCTCCACGATGGCTTCCCGCCCCTCCGGCGTGGAGATGATGAGGCTGGCGTGGTCCTCAACGGCTCCGCCGTGCAGAACCGACGAAAGCCGCGAGTCGACATGTGCCGCCGGTTCTGCGCAGCCCTGCAGGAACAGGTCGACAAAGTGGGGGCCCAGGTTCGCCAGGCATCCCCCGCCTGCGCTGACAGGATCGAGCATCCAGGGATTGGCGTTGTCGAGGTAGCGGGACGGCGGTCCGGCAATGAATGACGTTCGCTGGTACGTCGGCCGCCCTGCCTTAGCAAGCCATCGGTCGGTTGGACCGTCCCGCTGGACCAGCGGGACGGTGGCAGGGACGCCGGCTGCATCGGCGGCCTTGCGCACAGCAGAGAGTTCGGCAAGGGAAGTTCCCAGCGGCTTCTCCACCACGAAGGGAATACCGCGTTCGATCAGGGCGTGACACTTCTCCGCCATGTCGGAATGGGGGCCAAAAACGTAGGCGAGCCCAATGTCGGGAAGGTCAACCAGCTTCCGCCAGTCAGCTTCCACCGGCGCTCCCCAGCCATCGGCCAGGCCCTGGACGAGGGACACGTCGTCGTCACTGACGCCGACGACCTGATGCATTTCGGCAATCGCCTGTGCGTACAGCGGAACGTGCCAGTGGGAAGCACCAAGAATGATTGTGCGTTCGTGAGTCAACCGCGATACCCCCTTGTATGAGATCGGTTGCTGAGATCGGTTGCAATAACACTATGGATGGTGGGAGAGTTTGTCAACGACACCACAACAGCGGCCCAGACGATAAGCAAAACCAAACCCGCTTGGGCCCAAGAAAGGCCACCATGTATAAGAAACTTCGCACCCTGCAGACCATCGACCAATCAGGCGCCGTCCTCATCGTCCGCCTGGAGAACGCCGACGTGGCAGAACGCGTTGCCGAAGCTGCCATCGCCGGAGGTTTCCGCGCCCTTGAAATCACACTTTCAATCCCCGGCGCCGTCGATGTCATCCGCAAACTCTCCGCCAGGCATGGGTCCAGTGGTGTAGCCGTGGGCGCCGGAACGGTGCTGGACGAACACTCGGCCTACGAGTGCATCCGCGCCGGCGCTGAATTCCTGGTTAGTCCCCAGCTGAACCCGGCCATGATCCGGACAGCGAACAGGTACCAGGTACCAACAATCAGCGGGGCCTACACGCCAACTGAGCTTGTCAACTCCGCAGAGGCGGGCGCTGACATCCTCAAGCTCTTCCCCACCGAGGCTGGCGGCATCCCCTATGCCAAGTCCGTGCTCGCTCCGCTGGCACACCTGCCGATCATGCCGGCAGGCGGCGTAACGCTGGAGAACGTCAGCGATTGGTTTGCCGCGGGCGTTGCAGGTGTCGGCGTCGGCAGCTATGTGACCAAAGCTTGGCAGCCCGATGGCGACTTTGGCCGCGTCACCAAAGCCGCCGAAGAGTTCCTTTCCGCAGTGGCAGAGGCCCGCCGATGACAGTCCCCAGCGTCTTTATTGTCATCGGCCCGGCGGGCTCCGGGAAAACCACGATCGCGCAGAGAACAGCACAAGAAAACAACGCGGCATACCTGGACAAAGACCGGATATGCGGACGCTTCGTCGAGTTCGCGCTGAAGGCAACTGGACACGACCCCACCGACCGGGAATCCAACGACTACTATCGCGACAACCTGCTGCCCCTCGAGTACGAGACACTCATGGACGTGGCCGGAGCCAACCTGCGTCTGGGCCGGTCCGTCGTGCTCGATGCCCCTTTCGGAGCCTACTTTGACGAACCGGATTTTCTGACGCGCGCGGCAGAAAAGTTCCATTGGCCACCTTCTGAGACCACGGTGGTGCGGGTGAGGGTCCCCCAGGACCTTCTGCGGGACCGGCTGACCCGCCGCGGCCTGGAACGGGACCAGTGGAAGCTTTCCCATTGGGATGAGTACTGGTCCGTCTACGGGAGTTTGGAATGCGCGTGGTCAGGCGTGCAGTACCTGGACTTCAACAACGAGACACCCCTTCCGGCAGAGGGGTGACGGCTCAGCCGCCAGAGCCGCTCATTTCGGCCAGTTCTACGCTGGCCGCTCTTTCAGCCTGCAGCATGAATTGGCCACACCACCCCTAAATCGACCGAGGCAGCACGACTGCCTCCAGTGCACAAAGTGGTTGCTGTCCTCCGGAGGCGGCAATGCCAGAATCTGCGACGCGACTCACAAAAAGACGTTGACAAGTCTCTTTTGCCACCCTTAGTGTTGTTGCAACCGATCTCTGCAACCGATCTCAGCAATCGATCTTATTGGTTCCGGTGAAAAGCCGGAGGACCGATTGCCTCCGGTGCAATCCCCAACCCCTCCTCAGCAAACGTGAAAGTATGGAGAGTTCAATGAAGACCTCAAAAGATGCGCTCGACAGCTCGGGCCCTTCTGAATTTTTGGAAGTGCCGGAGCCGCCCCGGCGCTCCGTCAACATGGTGGCAGGCACGATCGGCCACTTTGTGGAGTGGTACGACTGGTACATCTACGGGCTGCTGGCAGCGGTGTTCGCGGGACAGATATTCCCAAGCGAGAACCCCTTCGCGTCCCTTGTAGCAGCGCTGCTCACCTACGCCGTCGGTTTTGTTATACGCCCGCTCAGCGGAATCATCATCTCGCCACTGGCCGACCGTTACGGCCGCCGGCTCATCCTGACGCTGTCCATCTCCGGAATGGCGCTCGGCTCTCTCATCATCGGCCTCACCCCCTCATTCGCGACGATCGGCTACGCAGCACCTGTTCTCTTCCTGGTTGCACGCATCCTCCAGGGAATCTCGGCCGGCACCGAGCAGCAAAGCGCCATCGCGTTCATGGTCGAACACGCTCCCGCGAACCGGAGGGGCCTGTTCGGCTCGTTCTCCAACATGGCAAGCGGCCTCGCAACCCTCGCAGCGACCGGTTCCGCCGCAATCGTGACATCATCCTTTGCTCCCGCCGAACTCGCAGCCTGGGGTTGGCGAATCCCGTTCGTCATCGGCGGCGTTCTCGGCGTCGCCGGTCTCATCCTGCGGGCCCGCTCGGATGAGACCCCTGAGTTTGAGGCAGCTGCCCTCGTCGATCAAAAGTCCGCCTGGGCGCGCCTGAAGGACCTGATCCGCGAACACCCGAAGGCTCTGCTCCAGGCAGCGGCACTCTCTGCCCCGGCAGTGGCCTACTACACCTGGGCCACCTTCCTCCCCACCTATGCCAAGCTGACCACCGGCCGGGACCTGTCCTCCACCCTGGCCGGGAGCGTTATCGGGCTGGTATTGCTCGTGGTCATCGTGCCGGTCTGCGGATACCTTTCCGACCGCCTCGGCCGACGCAAGATCTTCCCCATCATCGGCGCCATCGGCATGATCGTGCTCTTCTACCCGCTGCTTCTGCTTCTGAACCAGCCAGGCTTCTGGGTATACGTTCTGGTTTCGGCATCCGGGTGGGTAGTCCTCGGTATTTGGCAGGCCGTCTACCCGACAATCCAGGCCGAGCTGTTCCCGGCCTCAGTCCGGGTAGCAGGCATCGGTTTCGCACACCAGATCGTCATCGCCGTCTTCGGTGGCACCGCACCACTTATCGCGGCTGCATTCGTCGGCGCCGGACAGCCCATGTTCGTTGCGTACTACATGATCGCCATTGTCACCCTTTCCCTCATCGTCTACTTCACGCTCCCCGAGACCGGCAGCAAGGGCGGGCGTGCCACCGTCGCACCGGCAGACCCCGAAGTACTGGAAGGAGAGCACCTGCTCTTCGAGACTCCACACGGCGGGACCCAGGCGAACGGTTCCAAGGCGTAGACCTCCATCTCCTCCCCAGCACTGCACATGAAGAAGGCCCTCGACCCGCTCCGGTCGAGGGCTTTCCCCTTCCCGGCCGGGGCCGGCTCCAAGATGAGGCACACGTCAGGCTGGCGTGTGCCAGGTGTCAGAGTAGGGCCCCTCCTCCATTTTTGTGGCGATGGCTCAAGAAACTCGTAGACCCAAACCGGACACTTCTGACTCCGCTCAAACCGCCACGCCACTCAAAAGGACACGGTCAGGTCATTCGACGGTTTCATGCCCGTCCGGACGTACTGCAGCCGGTCAATGGGCACATAGGAAGGCAAACAAATTCACACTGCCAGGGCTGCCGCGCCGCCAGCTAGTGCCCCAAGAACTCAGAGCGGCCAGGCCCCTCCCTGCACTTTTTGTACAACCAGATCCAGCGTCGCTGTCTGTCATTTCCAGCACCTGGATGGGGCCACTCCCCTGCGGAATCGAGGCGGTATGCTCGGCCGGCAATCTGGAATCTGCTGCAACGCCCACAAGTCGGCCCCAGCGGCCCTTAAGGCAGAAGTAAGTGTTGACACTGTCCACACCTCCTTTGGCAGGACAAAACAGCGGTTCCCCAGTTCCCGCGCCCAAAAAGCGGGGCCGTCCAAGGAAGTTTCGCACCGCAATCGGCGAAGTCATGTTGTGCCCGCTCCCCCGGTCCATGAACAGGTGTAGGCCACCCCCGGCCAACCCGAGACAACCAACACGAGGTACCGCATAACCGCAGCCACAGCAGGCGGAAGGCCCACCAGCAAGGGCCTTGAACCCGCCACCCCACACACCTGCACAGGCCACCGCGGCGGCCAGGCCACAGCCCGCGAACCAACCCGTCAGAGCGACGAGAATCAAGCTTTGTACACACGTCAAAGCAAAATCGCCTCTGACGAGGCGATATGTCGTGCCCGAGGTGGGACTCGAACTACATTCCCGCCCTGCAAACACTGGACGCCCGTGGAAACATGCGCAATCCGAAGCAGTTCGAGGGAAGTACGACACAATCTGAAGCTGAAAGTGTGGACAATGTCCACAGCCGTATTTCGACCCTTGGCGGGCACGGTTAGCCGACAACAGCGCAAGCCCGACTACTCACATCGTTGACGACGTAAGTTCTTCCACTTCTGCAGCATCAGCAGGTCCAGGTACTGTTTATCTGCCCTCAAGTGGGGTTCACAGCGATGTAGGTTCTGCATTAGGGTCGTCTCGGAACGCACGGATTATCTACCCTGACGAGGTACGTTCGTATGCCGCAGTCCCTGATTCCGTTTCCGTCGACCACCCACCCGATCGTCCCGATTTCACGGCGCTGGATCGCGTTCAGCGTCATCCACAAGGCTGGAGGCCCGTCCTGGGCAGTAGTGGACTCCTCCACCTACGAGTTGCATTCTGAGGCCAGCGCCTACCTTCACTACCTTCTGGGTTCTGCCCGGTCCGCCAACACCATCCGGGCCTACGCGCAGCGCCTGGCCGCTTTCTTCACCTGGCTCGGTCCGGCGAGGTTGGACTGGACTGACGGTGTTCCTGTCGTTTCCCGGTTCATCCGGGAGCTCGCCGTCACCGCGTTGAACGCCCCGGAGGGAAACGCGGAATATCGTGAGCCGCGCTACCGGAGCGGGAAAACAATGAACCAGTATGCCGCGGCAATAACCCAGTTCTACATGTGGGCCGCGCGCAGTGATCTGGTCAGTGAGAAGACGGCCGCAGGCTTCTACGAAACCAGAATCGCCTACGGCTATTCCGGTGACAGACTCCTGCCGGGCCAGGTGTTGAGGTCCCGGGCAGTTCGCGTCAAGGAAATCGAAGAAGCCCCGAAGTTGCTGAATGAAACCGGTGCGGAGTCGTTGCTGGAGGCGGTCTCCAACCACCGTGACCGTTTCCTGGTGGCACTGATGGTCGAAACGGGCGTCCGGATCGGTGAGGCCTTGGGGCTGCGGACAGAGGATCTGCACCTTTTCCATGACTCGCGTGCCGTCGGTTGTGTGTCCGTTGGGCCACATATCCACGTCCGGCGGCGACAGAATCCCAACGCTGCGCTGTCCAAATCCTCGAACCCACGCACAGTCCCGGTCACTGAAGCGGTCTGCACCCTGTATTACCTGTACCTTGAGGACCGCATCGACCGGTTGGCCCAGGATTCCAACCCGATGGTCTTCGTCAACCTGTATTCCCGGTCCCATGTCGGGGAAGCGTTGAAGTACTCCAACGCCGTGAAGATGTTCTACCGCTCTTCAGGCCGTGCTGGGCTCCGGGTAAACCCGCACATGACACGGCACACCGCGGCGACCCGCTGGAAGAGGGCAGGAGTGCCGACGCGGGACGTTCAGGCACTGCTCGGGCACCGCAGTCCCTCATCCCAGCTCGTGTATGAGCACTCCTCCGACCAGGACCTGCGCGAGGCCATCGAACGTGTCCGGTTCCGTTCGTCGGAGCCCACATGAGCGGCGGACAATCAGTCATCTTCGATGTTTCTCCGGTCCTACCGCGGCCGGAACCAGTCGACCCGGCCGCGGACCTTGCAGGCTTCCAGCACATGCTTGCCCAGGAAATCCGGGACGATTGGCGGCCGGAGGAATGGGACAGCGAGGCCTGGGTCTTCACCGGAGTTCCTGGCCACTTGGGCACGCTCGTCAACCAGTGCAGGTTCCCTGGCTGCCATGGCCCCTCATTTACACGCCGCAGCGGGCTGTGCAACGTCTGCACCGGCCGCTACCTCCGGCACACCAGACGCCTCGGCGCCATGACCGCCGAGGCCTGGGTCGAAAGGGCAGTCCAGCTGCAGGACACCAACTGGGCATCCCGCGTCGTCCCGATCCTGTGTTCGGTGACGAACTGCACAAACCGTAGCAAGGGACTTGGTGTGCCCTTGATGACCCCGACGGAGGGGAACCCCAAACGATGGCACCAGCAAAAAGACCGGCTCCCTCCCCTGTGTCTGGGCCACCAACCACGCCACACAGTCGAAGACATCAAGGAATGGATCGCGTCCCAAGCCGCCAATCCGGTAGCAGCGCCAGAGTATTGCGCAGTTCCGTGGTGCGGCTACAAACGTCACCACGCCAACCAGACGGGCATCTGCAGAATGCACGCCAAGCTGATCCACGACCCGAGTGAGCTTGCGCTGCATCTTGAACGCGAAGCTGTCGTCTCTCTGGAACCTGACGGCTACCGGGAAATCCACGCGCCGCCGGCGAGAACCGACGGGTACGAACTCAACCTGGCCCCTCTACGCCGCCGGCACCCGGGACTGGCCACGGAACTGCTGTGGTCCCTTCAGCATCAGGACCGCATTGGCTTCCCGATCAACATCACCACGACCAAGGCCCTCATCAAGTCGGCGCTGGAATTCCCTCAGGCCACGAAGTCCTTCCTGAACGCCGACACCCACGCACTTGCTGAGGGCAATATGCTGTGTTCCGTAAATGCCTGGTCCATGTTCCGGGTGGTGCGGGCGAGGTTGCTGGAACGCTACGTCCCGTGGTCCACGGACGGTGATCTGCTGCAATCGGACCTCATCCCGTTCGGTCTGCTCATGACCTCTTCAAACAGATCCGGCTCCGCACGATCCATGGCTGCCCTGGATTTCCGCCCGATCCCTCTGGACTGGGCCCGGCACATGACCAAGCTCTGGATCCTGGAGCGGTCCACCACCGAAACCTCCTCGACGACCCTCATCACTCACGTCGCAAGACTATGCACCGACTTCATCGTCCAATGCTCGGCGCGACGCCTTCCCGCGCCGACCAACGCATCCGGACTGACCCGCGAGCATGGCAAGGTGCTCGCACATGCACTGGCCGGCCTGACGCGGCTCGACGGAAAACCCCTGACCAACGCCTACAAACGCTTTCTCGGGTCAACCGTGGCGGGCATGATCGACTACACCCGGAAGAACTCTGACCTGTTCGAACACACCACGCTCTCCTTCTCCCTCGACTACGACCTGCAAATCCCGCTAGAAGACGCCCCAGGGACAGACGCTGACGACGAGACCGGACGGGCAATCCCCGAACCCGTCATCGAGTACCTCTTCAAACAGTTACCCACGGCCCGTGTCGCCAGTCCGACCTCGGCCGCGGTCCCCAATGACGTCTATAAAGCAGCCTTCACCTGCTACATGACCCTGCTGCGCGACGCCGGGAGGCGGCCGAACGAGACGGCAAGCCTCCGAAGGGAATGCCTGAGCTACGACAGGACCGGTCAAGCCACCCTGCTGTGGCACAACGACAAAGGCAGACGCAGGGGCAGGCGCCTCCCCATCTGGGCAGAAACCGCCCACGCCCTGGAGTCGTGGTTCATCATCCGCGACCGCCACATCGAGGCGATGCCTGCCGGGCAGCAGGACTGGCTGTTTCCCACGTTCCGCTCCCGCGCCCGGGACAAACACCTCAAAACGGCCTGGTTCAACCGCCGGCTCCGTGACTGGATCGATAACCGGCTCCCGGACCTGCCCGGCCCGGCAAACGGCCCCGGAACGGGGACTCCTTTCGGCAAAACCTCCGTCTTCGCCTATGCATTCCGCCACTCCTACTGCCAACGGCTGGCCGACGCAGGAGTCGCCCAGGAAACCCTCCGCCGCCTCATGGACCACCGATCCGCGGACACCACAGCCAGGTACTACACGGTGACCAACGCACGAAAACGTAAAGCCATCGAATCCGTCAAAAGACTCTCCTTCGACACCCACGGCACCCACGCCCCCGTCGCTGAAGAGCTCTACTCAATGGCCGCCGTGGCCGTCCCGTTCGGCAACTGCACCGAACCGACCAACATCAAAGCAGGAGGCAAGGCGTGCCCCGCCCGCTTCCAATGCGGCGGCTGTACGTTCTTCAGATCGGATCCTTCCCACCTGCCTGACCTCAAGGCGCATCTGGAACGCATGAAAGAAGACCTCGCGTGGCAGATCGCCCAGAACCTGCGCCCCTCGTTAATCACGGACACCAAGAATGAAATAGAAGCGTTCACGGGCCTTATCCAGGCACAGGAATCACGCCTTGCCGACCTGCCTTCCATCGAGCGGGAGTCACTGGCCGAGGCCTCCGCTGTGCTCCGCCGGGTCCGCGCCAGCGTCCCGACCGCCGTCGAGAAGCCCTTCATCCCGGTCGGAAGCCTCAGACTCAGGACCGATAACGGCAAGGAGATCGAGTGAGCAAACATCCGGGCAACGCGGCCGCCATGGTCCGGCAACGAAAGAAGGACAGCAATAACAACGAGGTGCGGTTCTGGCAACCCTTGAGGCCATGGAACGTACGCGCAGCCCCATCACGGTAGCCGAGGTTGCACGCCTCGCCGGTGTCAGCCCGTGGCTCGTCCGACAGGAACCCCTCCTGGACGAGGTCAGGAAAGCACAGAAACGACATGCCACGGGCTCCGTGACATCCCCGGAAACAACAAAATCAACGACGGGCTCGCTCCAAGTCGAACGTGATCTTCTGCGCCAGGAGAACCAACGGCTCAGGCACGAACTACAGAGGCACCAGCGACGCATCTCCGAACTGCTCGGGGACCAAATCGACGGCACGGACGCCCACTCCCAAAGCCTTCGCGTCCAGGAACTGACAGATCAAAACGCCATCCTCTCCAAACAAACCAGCGAGAGAACCCAAGAGCTTCATCACGCTCAGCAGCAAGTCGCAGCACTCTCATCAGACCTGCAAGCAGCCCACAGCGTTAACCGTTCCCTGATGACCGAACTAAACCGCCCAGAACGAACCCGCCCCGGCCGACCTAAACTTCAGTCTTACAGCTTCGGTTGCAGCTACCTCTTCTGGTCTGGACTCGGGCCGAGGGAACAAGCTGTCCTGTCGCGCTCCGGCTCCCATTCGTCAGTAACTGGCCGGGCCCACGAAGGCACAGACAAGATATTCCCGGGAGGGAGGGCCTGCCGTTACAAGCTGTAGCACGGTCTCCTAGACGAGCGGTTCAGCAGCCACCCTGAGCTCGCGAAGTTCGTCCTCCACCGCACGGGCCGGCCAGTGGTCATGCGTCAGGTCCTGAATCCGGTTCCGATCGGCTGCCGGGAATAGCTTCTCAAGCAAGCGCGCTGCGTGCAGGAGTGCGATCAGCGCCCGGTTCCTGGGATCTGTTTCCGCGCGGGCAGTTTCTGAAGGCTCCAACTGCTCGGCACGGGAACCGGACGCCGATTCGGCGCGGCCACCGCTCAGCGCCGACTCGATCCTCTTCAGGAGCGCCGCTTCTGGAGTATGGTCCTTCTCCGGGTACCGCACGCTCTTGAACACGCCGAGGTGCTTTTCGCCGACTTGATCCAGGATGCCTCGGGAGGCCATGCTCTCGTAGACGCGCTGCACCTCGGCACGGCCCTCGAGCATGGAGACCCACTTTTTAGGTGGGTGCGGACGGGATTTGTGGCGGATGATCTCCAGTTCGTGCTGGAGGTGTGTTTGTGGCTCTGTACCGGTGGCCCGGACATTCTTGCCCTGCAGTTCGATTGCGCCAAGCAGGTCCAGTTCGGCCAGGATTGCCCCCGCCACCGTGGTCCTGAGTACGTAAGACGGCAGCTCCGGTTCGCCGTCGATATCGTTCGTTGCCAGCAGGAGGAACGCCTGTGGAAGGCTCAGCTCTCCGCCATTAGCTGTTTGAGGATCCATAAGATCATGGTGCTCCCGTCAGGGTTCCGTCACAACCAGTCGCGTTGATTCATAGAAGATGACTGGCTAGACGCGTGTCTGCCGTCCCGGCGCGGGGTGCGGCCACGGCAACGCGGATAGATCCCCTGTCCGTGCTGCCGTGGCTGTTGCCATAACTGCCCTAGTTACGGTCAGGCGGTCATTTCGTGGCGAAGGTATTGGAAAGCCGGAGCAAGGTGTCTACGACGCCTTGTCCGTCACTGCAGTTCTGACGCGGTAGCGGTGCCGTCCATGGCCGGCGTTCCTGCGTGCCCGATGTCCGCTCCCGTCCTGAAGTGCTAGCGATGTCATCCGGTAGGAGCGCTGACCCTCAAGCTTTCTGGGCTCGACCCACACCTCGTGTCCTTCAGCGGCTTCGATCAGAACACGGCCGGTGAGCCCGTCGGCGGCGATCCAGAGCGCCGAGGAATCGGGCATGACATCCTCAACGAGTCCTTCCCGAACGACCGTGCCGTTTTTCCGGACTTCCACGAGGGCGCCGAGAAGGGTGTGCCAGAGGTCATGGCGGTAGAAAGTCATGCGGGTACCTTTCGTTCAACTGCGGAGGGGAACGGAAACTGCGTTGGTGCCTTTCGGCCCGGATCCTACCGGGCGATAATGACGTCGAGCTTGCGGGGGCCGTGGACTCCCTCGACGCGTTCAAGTTCGATGTCGCTGGTGGCACTCGGGCCGCTGATCATGGTCAGGGGCCGAGTGCCGTCGATCCGGCGCAGCGCTTCGGGCAGGATCCCGGTTATATCAGTGGTTTTGACGATGCAGATGTGGTGGTCCGGGACCAGGGTGATCGCGCGGCGGCCCTGGTTGGGGCTGCCGTCCAGGATGATGGTCCCGGTCTCGGCGACGGCGACGGCGCTGCCGGTCACGACGGCGTCGATGCCGTCGAGCTCGGCGACGGACAGCGGCGCTGCGGCCGAGTCCTGGCGGCGCCGGCTGTCGTGTTCGAGTTCGAGTCCTGTGAGCCAGCCGGCGTCGAGCCCTGTGGGCACGACGTAGCTGCCGGCGTCGGCGAGGAGTTCCGCGATCCGCGCCGGGACCTCTGCGTTGTCCACGACCGAGACCTGTGCTTTGTAGTCGATCAGGCGGTCCACCAGCAGCTCGATCAGTGCCTCCTCATCCAGCTGGGATGCCGCCCGGTACTCCCGCGGGATCTCGGGCGCCACGGGGCTGTCTTTCAGGGCGGTGCGGATCCGCTCGAGGATTTCTTCGCGTGCGCTCATGGCTGGTTTTCCTGATCTTGGGACGCGGCGGGGGCAGCGTCTGGCTCTGGTGTCCGGTGTTCCTTTTTCCACCAGTCCCGGAAGGACTGCGAGGGGGGTGCCGGGATGTCGCGGCTTTGGGTCCAGCCGGCGGCGATGCCGGGCAGCTTGGTGATCTTCTTGTCCGGGCCGGCGGCCAGGCGTCCCAGCGGCAGCCCCTTTTCGAGAAGGCCGAGACGTTTTCCTGAGGACAGCGCCCAGGAGGCGGCGTTCATGCCGACATCCATCTGGGTGGGGATCTTCTTCTTGCCGCGTTTGCTGTCCACATCGACGCTGCGCAGGTGCACCAGGATGTCGGGGATGTTGATCTTTACCGGGCAGGCGTCATAGCAGGCCCCGCAGAGTGAGGACGCGTAGGGCAGCGAGTTGTTCTCCTCGGCCTGGATGCCGGTCATCAGCGGTGAGAGAATCGCCCCGATAGGCCCGGGGTAGGTGGAGCCGTAGGCGTGGCCGCCCGTGCGCTCATAAACCGGGCAGACGTTCATGCAGGCGCTGCAGCGGATGCAGTGCAGCGCGGACCGGCCCATTTCATCTGCCAGCGCGGCGCTGCGGCCGTTATCCAAAAGCACCAGGTGCACGTTCTGCGGCCCGTCGCCTTCGGTGACGCCGGTCCAGAGCGAGGTATAGGGGTTCATCCGTTCCCCGGTGGAGGAACGCGGCAGCAGCTGCATGAACACTTCAAGGTCCTGCCAGGTGGGGAGAAGCTTCTCCACGCCCATCACCGTAATCAGTGTCTCGGGCAGTGTCAGACACATCCGGCCGTTACCTTCAGATTCAACAACAGCGAGGGTGCCCGAATCTGCCAGTGCGAAGTTGGCCCCGGAAACGGCGACCTTGGCGGTAAGGAACTTCCGGCGCAGGTGCGCCCTGGCGGCACCGGCGAGGCGGGCCGGTTCGTTGGTCAGATCAGGGTCCACGCCCTCCATTTCGCGCAGGAAAATGTCCCGGACCTGGCTGCGGTTCTTATGGATCGCCGGGACCAGAATGTGGCTGGGCTTGTCATGGTCCAGCTGGACGATCAGCTCGGCGAGGTCGGTCTCGAACGCTGCGATGCCCTGCTCTTCGAGGTACTCGTTCAGGCCGATTTCCTGCGTGGCCATGGACTTGATCTTGACCACTTCAGTTTCACCGGTCTCCCGGATCAGCCCGGCCACGATCTCGTTGGCCTCCGTGGCGTCGCGGGCCCAGTGAATGACGCCGCCGCGGGCCGTGAAGGTCTTCTCGAACTGTTCCAAGAGCTCGGGCAGCCGTGCCATCACAGATTCCTTGATCGCGGAACCGGCATCGCGCAGCTGTTCCCAGTCCGGCAGTTCGGAGACCACAGCGATCCGCTTGTCACGGATGGTGTGGGTGGCGTGGCCGAGGTTGGCCCGGAGCTGGGCGTTCCCGAGTTCGCGGTGGGCGGCCTTCGGGAAGGACTCGGAGGCGTGCAGGTTGCCCGTGCCATAGACAGGTATGGAGGGCATGCCGAGGTAAGTGCTCATCGCGTGGCCTTTCCGGTGGAGATGCGCACTTCGCCGGTGACGGACGCGGGCTCCTCGAGGGTGCTGGCAAGGATTTCGGCCAGGTGCAGGGTGGTGATGTCGCTGCCCTGGCGGGAGAGGCCGCCGCCGATGTGCATGAGGCAGGACGCGTCCCCTCCGGCGCACAGGCTTGCCCCTGTTGCCGTGATATTCGCCGTCTTGTCCTCAAGCATGGCGGAGGAGACGTCGGCGTTCTTCATCGAGAACGTGCCGCCGAAGCCACAGCACTGGTCAGCTTCCGGCAGTTCGGCCATGTCGATCCCTGCGACACTGCCCAGCAACCGCGCCTGCCGGTCCCCGAGCCGGAGCAGGCGCATGCCATGGCAGCTCGGGTGGTAGGTGACGCGGTGCGGGAAGTAGGAACCGAGCTGCGCGCCAGCATCGGTCACGCCGAGAACGTCCACGAGCAGTTCGGAGAGCTCATAGGTTTTGGCACCGACTGCGGTGGCACGTGTTTCCAGATCCTTGTCGCCGCACGAGCGGGCGACCATGGGGTGCTGGTGCTTCACGGAGGCGACGCAGGAACCGGACGGTGCGACGGCGACGTCGTAGTCCTCGGTGTCGAAGGCGGCGACGTGGTTGGCGATCACGGGGACAGCTTCCTTGAGGTAGCCGCTGTTGACGTGCATCTGCCCGCAGCAGGCCTGGCCGGACGGGAACACAACTTCGTGTCCCAGCCGTTCCAGGATTTTCACGGTGGCACGCGCTGTGGCGGGGTACATCGCATCCACGATGCACGTAGCGAACAAAGCGATTCGCATGGCAGCCTTTCGGGCTAAGGGTTTGTGGTCTGACCATAGTAGATCACGTGACCGACGCCACTGGCAACCGGCGAATCCAAGTGAAGCCGCTCACACTTTCAGGAAAATTTACGCTACACTCTGATGGTCCGACCACAGAGGTCTGACCATATCCCCTGTCACCCCCCTCAATGTGGAGGAACTCCGTGGACCAGTTCACACCCAGCACCGACCCGGTGCTCAACAGCGTCATGTGGTCGGCCATCGTCGCCCTGCTGCCGCTACTGACGTTCTTCATCCTGCTCGCCGTCGTCAAGACCAGAGCCCATGTCGCCGGGGCCTTCGCCCTGCTGATGGCCCTGCTCGTTGGCATCGTGGCATTCCAGATGCCAGCCGGCCTTGCACTGCTCTCCGCGACCCAGGGCGGCGTCTTCGGCGCCTTCCCTGTCCTGTGGATCGTCATCATGGCCGTCTGGCTCTACCAGGTCACTGTCCTCAGCGGACGCTTCGAGGACCTCCGCCGCGTCTTCGACGTGATCGGTAAAGGCGACGTCCGGCTCCAGGCTGTCCTGATCGCCTTCTGCTTCGGCGGCCTGCTCGAAGCCCTCGCCGGATTCGGCGCACCTGTCGCGATCACCGCCACCATGCTCCTCGCCCTCGGACTGCCGCCGCTGCGCGCCGCGGCAGCCGTCCTGGTCGCCAACACCGCCCCGGTCGCTTTCGGCGCCATGGCCATCCCCATCACCACCGCCGCGGGACTCACCGGACTCCACGCCACGGACATCGCCTCGATCGTCGGGCGCCAGGCACCGCTGCTGGCCACCATCGTGCCGCTGATCCTGCTCTTCATCCTCGATGGCCGCAAGGGCCTGAAAGACTGCTGGCCCGCCGCACTCGCCGTCGGCTTCGCCTTCGCCATCGCGCAGTTCCTGTGCTCGAACTACTTCTCCTACGAACTCACCGACATCGTCGCATCCCTCGCCGGCCTCGGCGCTGCCGTACTGTTCTTCCGCGTCTGGACCCCGAAGGGCAGCTCCGAAGCACGCGACCGCCTCGGTGTGGCCGCCGCAGCCGTTGAAAAGGAATCCGCCATCACAGGCGGCGGCTCACACCGGGCCACCACCCTCACCAGCACCCCCGACACCGCAGCGGACCGCCTGACCCCGATGCGGACCTGGCTCGCCCTGTTCCCCTACTTCCTGGTCATCGTCGTCTTCGGCATCGCCAAACTCTGGAAACTCGGTGTAAACGTCCCCGCGTTCCTGGCCTCCACCGACATCAAGATCCCGTGGCCGATCCTGCACGACGCACTCGTTGACGCAGCAGGCAAGCCCGTCTCCTCCACCATCTACTCCTTCCACTGGCTCTCCACCCCCGGCACCCTTCTCCTGCTCACCGGCCTGATCGTCGCCGCCGTGTACTCCAAGTACAACGAAAACGGCCGCTACAACATCACCGTCGGCAACGCCGTGAAAGAAATCTGGAACACCATCTACCGGATGCGCTGGGCAGGCCTGACCATCATCACCGTCCTGGCACTGGCCTACGTCATGAACTTCTCCGGACAGACCATTTCCATCGGCACCTGGCTGGCCGGCACCGGAACCTTCTTCGCCTTCCTCTCACCCGTCCTCGGCTGGATCGGCACGGCCGTCACCGGCTCCGACACCTCCGCGAATGCCCTGTTCGCCAAGCTGCAGCAGACCGCCGGCATGAAAGCAGGAATCGATCCGAACCTTCTCGTGGCCGGCAATACCTCCGGTGGTGTTGTGGGCAAGCTGATCAGCCCACAGAACCTCGCCATCGCGGCGTCCGCGGTCAACCTTGAAGGCAAGGAATCGGTGATCCTGCGTAAAGTAGTCGGGTGGAGCGTGGCGCTGCTGCTGGTGCTGTGCACCCTCTCCTACCTCCAGTCCACTCCCATCCTCGGCTGGATGCTGCCTTAGCGTCCAGCCTACTCAAGACGCAGTGTGCGGGCCGCCCCCTGGCCCGCACACTGCCCGCCCGTAAGGAACCGCCCGTGATCACCGCCGAAGCAGGAGCAACACCCCGCCGTCGTACCCATGACGCGCTCCTGAAGGACATCGAGGCGGACCTCCGCTCGGGCAAAATCAAAGTCGGGGACCGGCTCCCGGGAGAACGCACCCTCGCCGAAAGCTACGGGATTTCCAGGGCGTCGGTGCGGGAGGCCATCCGGGTACTGGACGCCATGGGAATACTGCGCAGCTCGGTCGGATCCGGACCCTCCTCCGGGGCAATCGTCGTCTCCGACCCCTCCGCGGGCCTGTCATCGGCCCTACGACTGCACGTCGCCAGCAGCACACTGCCGGTCGAAGACATTGTCGAGACCCGCATCCTGCTCGAAACCTGGACCGCCCGGGCCGGCGCGAACCGTACAGGAGGCGACGAGGACCTAGAACAGGCAGCCCAGCTCCTGCAAGCCATGGACAATCCCGGCATCAGTCGTGAAACGTTCCATGAACTGGACGCCAGGTTCCATGTCGCCCTGAGCTCCCTGGCAGGGAACGCTGTGGTCGCAACCATGATGGAATCACTCAGCGGCGCCATTGTTGGCTACGTTAAAGGCGCAATGGACGCCATGGACGCCTGGCCCGACGTAATCTCCACACTTCGAAACCAGCATCACGGCATCTTCGACGCCGTCCAGTCACACGAAGGAGAGCTCGCAGCCCGACTCCTGCAAGAGCACATCGAGTGGTTCCATCAGAAGGCACAGGAAGCGACCGCCGCCGAAATCGGGAGCTGAACTAGTGTGACGATTCATGCAGGCGCTTTCGCACGTCCGCCACACTGACCGACCCTTACAGCGGGGTGGGAGCTAAGTCATGAAAATCAATGAACTAGCGCCATCACCAAACGACGTCATTGAAGCTGCGCGCTCAAGCCCTCCTCATGTGAACCTCTAACCGCCCAACCACGCCGTGAAGAAAAACGGCCATTTCTGGACAAAAGCCACACTACGAACAGCACAAGACCTCTGGAACTGATGGAAGTAGCTACAACAGCACCGACGTGCCCAACGTGGCTCACACCAGCACCAGCTCCTGACCAGCCCATACGATCCACAAGGGGAGATAATTGCAGTGGCACCTTCGTCTGCAATGCCACACACATCACCGTTGAAACGAATCTTCGGTGAGATGCTCTTCCGAGACGATTGCGCGCAGGGACAATCTCGATCCCTGACGCAGGTCAGCCCGCAGCGTCCTCCTCGTACCAGCCGATCCAAGCGGACGAGGTCAATGCCCTTGTGGGTTCCGTCATCTCCGCCTCCCACAACGCCAGGTCCTGGATGCGGGACAGCTGGAACATCAGTCCCAGGTAGCGAACCAGGCAATTCATGGTCTTCCTTTCAGTCCGACTCACAAGCCGTTCCGTCTCCGCCCCATCCACATGGCGCGGAGTCGACGGCGGCAGGAGGGTCGATATGGGCGACACGGCCTCGCGTATCTTTTCCCCGGAATCTTGGCGATTGACGCAGGTGCCAGCACTGCGGCTGAGTCGACTTCAAGGCGGCCCTGTTGTTAGCCGGACTGATGCTGAACTTCAATCCCTGATGGCAAACGACGCCAGAAAGAGCAGGCCCATGTTTGCACCGAATCGAAGCCTAAGCCGCCGTGATCCGCACCGGCAGGGACTCGAACCCTCGGAGAACGTTGTGCAGGATCGGCACGGGCGCGCCGTCCGGTTCGATTGCTGCTACCCGTTGGAGCAGCTGCTGGAGCACTATTTCCATTTCGAGTCGGGCGATCGGCTGCCCCACGCACTGGTGAAGGCCCATGCCGAAGGCAACGTGGCCGGAGGCATTGCGGTCGAGGTCGAACTCGTCGGCATTGTCCCCCCATTTGCGTGGGTCCCGGTTCGCGGCGCCCAGGAAGACCAGCACTTTCGCTCCGGCCGGGAGATGCACGCCTCCCAGGACGGTGTCCACAGCGACGGTTCGGTGGAACTTTTGGAACGGAGATTCCAGACGCAAAGCTTCATCGACGGCGAATTTCGCGATTTTGGGGTTTTCCCGCAGCCGGGCCCACGCCTCAGGGTAACGGGCCAGCACCGACAGTGTATTGCCTATGCCGAAGATGGTGGTGTCCACGCCGGCGGACAGCAGTGCTCGGACCAGCAGCGTGGCCTGCTGCTCGGTGATCAGGCCGTCCTCCACGCGCTTCCAGATCTGGGCACCAAAGCCGATGTCGTCGAGGTTTTCGCGCTGGCAGTTCCGCATTACCGCGGCAGCGTGCTCATCGCCCTGGGCGAAAGCCTGTTTGAAGATGTAGTTCTCCGGGCCGAAGGCGTTGAACACCATGTTGCCGTAGGGCAGCAGATGTTCACGTCCGACGTCGGGAATCCCCACAGCGTCCGGGAAGACACGCAGGGGGTACTTTTCGGCGAGGTCGGTGATGGCGTCAAAGCGCTCGCTGCGGGCCAACTGCTCCGTCAGCTCAACGGCCGGTGGCGTAAACGGTTCCCTGAGGGCACGGACTGTGGAGGGGTTGATGACACCGGTCAGGGCGCGGCGCATCACCGTGTGGATGGGCGGATCTGATTCGAGGATGCTGGGCGGGCGCCAACCCGAGTCTTTCCGGATGTCCCGCGGACCCAGGCCACCGGAAGATATGTAGGTTTCGAAGTCTGTGAGGACCTCGTATACCTCCTGGTAGCCGGCCACAGCGTAGCTGCCGGTGCTCTCCAGATAGGAGACGGCGCCAGCATCGCGAAGCCGCCCCAGGAACGGGTACGGATCAAGGAGATTTGCGGTCTCGAAGGGGTCCTCGCCCAATACATTGGCTTCATGGGTGGTTACGGTCATTGGAATCACTCCTGGTGACGAAACTTGGCTGGGATGGTCCAGTCAGCGACTGGACCACAGGTGGGCTACCGCGAAAAGGCAGAGCTTTTCTACAAATCCAGAACGAGGCGCGGACAGCCGGCGGCAGCGCGCGAGACGCAGACCAGCATGACCTCACCGGCTTCGCGGTCCTCTTCCGAAAGCACAGCGTCGCGGTGCTCGGGCTCACCGGAAATGATCTGGGTTTCGCAGGTGCCGCACAACCCGCCGCGGCAGGAGGACAGGACGCGCACGCCCACCTCTTCAACGGACTCGAGGATAGTTTTGTCGTTCGGCACTGTCACGGTTGTTCCGGTCCTGGCCAGTTCCACCTCGAACGGCGCGTTGGCCGCCGCAGCACCAAGCGTGGAGGCGACGAAACGTTCGGTGTGCAGTGCACCCGGAGGCCAGCCCATGCAGCGCTCTTCCACCGCGCCGAGCAGTCCCCCGGGACCGCACGCGTACACCAGCATGTGAGCCCGGGGCATGCCGAGTATCTGGTCGAGGTCCAGGCGGCCAACCTCGTCCTCGGCGACGATACGGATACGGTCAGTGCCGTACCGGTCCTCCAACTGCTGCGCGAACGCCATCGTGTTCCGGCTTCGGCCACCATAGATCAGCGTCCATTCCTTGCCGACAGTCTCGGCTGCCTCCAGCATCGGGATCAGGGGCGTAATACCGATGCCGCCTGCGAGGAAAAGGTAGCGCCGCGATTCGCGCATGGGGAAGTTGTTGCGCGGCTCAGAGATGGTGATCGGGGTACCGGGGAGCAGGGCATGCACCGCTTTTGACCCGCCGCGGGATTCAGGCACGTGCAGCACGCCGATCCGCAGATGGTCCAGCTCCTGCGGTGAGGAACACAGGGAGTACTGACGCACCAAACCGTCGCCCACATGGACGTCAATGTGCGCGCCGGGCTGCCAGGGCTGGAACGGCTGGCCGTCCTCGCGCCGCAGCACCAGGGAAACCACCTGGTCCGCCACAATGTCCACCTGGTCGACAACAGCGTCGATGGTGGCTCCTGCAGATGCAGTCATCAGTCTTCACTTCCTTTGGAACGGCTCGCCTGGCAAAGCAGGTTTAGGCCGGATCTCCGGCCGGACTATGCGCTTACTTGAGGTTAGGTGTTCCACGACACATGCCGCCGGAAGCTTTCCATCCAACGGAAAGGGTGTCTGCTGGAAGCTGTCGCAAGCCCGAGCTACTTCGGGAGATGCTCCACGCCGAGCCGCCGGGCAATGCCCCGCGCCGCGATGTTGAGCACGGGAACCACGCTTCCCACCGGAGCGGACCGGCCCCGGGTCACGATGCCCAAGGCGGCCACCACCTGCTTGTTGGGCAGGAACACCGGGACGGCCAGGCCGTAGTTGTCCGGCCCGGCTTCTTCGGCAGTGGTGGCGTAGCCGTTGGCCCGGACACGTTCGATTTCGGTCGCCAGCGCTGCGGGCTTGGTAATGGTGCGGGGCGCGTGCGGCTCCAGGTGCTGGACGGCCGTTGAAAACAGGTCCTCGGGCCCGTAGGCCAGCATGATCTTTCCGGCGGCACTGGCATGCAGTGGCAGGCGCGCGCCCACCCGCCGGAAGGGCTGGCCGGCGCCAGTGCCGGACATCCGCTCCACCAGCAGAACCTCGTGCCCTTCCAGGATGAACAGGTTCACCACGTTGTGGGTGACGAAGAGGACGTCCTGCATGAACGGGGCAGCCACCTCCGCGATGTTCTGCTGTGCGGGGGCCAGCAGGCCAAGCCGCCAGATCCGTTGCCCCACCCGGTACTCGCCGTTCAGCTTCTCCAGGCCGCCCCAGGCAACCAAATCACCGGCAAGGCGGTGCGCGGTGGCCACCGGCAGCCCTGCCCGCCGGGCCATTGCGCTCAGGCTTTGAACCGAGTGTTCGGTGTCGAAGGTGCCCAACAAGGCCAGGGCCCGTGAGGTGACACTGGCTGCCTGATGGGCGGCAGCATCGCCGTCGTCAGCTGGACGTCTGTGGGCCGCCGTAGTACCCGGGCGGCGTGTGGACCGGCCGGCCGGGGCAGGGTTTGCCATGAGTCACCCTTCTGAGTACTGGCGAGCTCGGCGCCGTATTGGGTGCGACGCCGCACCTGCCATTTTAAGGCCCGACGCCGGCGCCCCCTAGCGCGAACGGTGAGACACCGTCGTCGTGATCTAATGCATGCTCCGGTAGAGGGAACTCAGCCGGGCACAGAGGCGAGGCCGGAGCCGCGGTACGCACCCAGGCCGCCGTCCACGCGGATGTCGGAGCCGTTCACCCATCCCGACTCCGGACGGAGCAGGAAGTCGATAACCGGCGCAATGTCCCCCGGGTCACCGAAACGGCCCAGCAGGGCGCCGGCACCTTCCACCTTGTCGCGGCCGTGGTCTTTCTTGAAGTCCTCCAGGATGGGGGTGGCCACGGGTCCCGGACTGACGCTGTTGACGCGGATGCGCTGCGGGAGCAGTTCAGCTGCGAGGTGCTCGGTGAGCACCCGCACGCACTGCTTGGAGAAGAGATAGGACTCGCTTGTGATCTCGTCATCGTCCGCAACCGCTTCCAGGGCGGCGGCCTGATCGTCCGCGAGCGCGAAATCGGAACATTTCGCCTTCACGTCCCGCCAGTTCACGGCAACGCTGGAGGCAAGGTTCACGACGGCGGCACCCTCGCCAAGCAGCGGGGCAAGCGCACGGACCAGCCCGCGGACGCCGAAGACGTTGACCGAGAGCACAGTGCGCCACGGGGCGGTGCCCGGGACTCCGGCAATGTTTGCCAGGCCCGCGATGCCGTTGGGAGCGGCAGCCGTGACAGCTGCGGCGGCCGCCTCGATGCCGGCCTGGCTCGACAGGTCCGCCTGCACGAATGTGCCGCTGAATTCGGTGGGAGCGTTGCGGTCAATGCCGATCAGCGGGACACCTCGCTTGCTGAGGATCTGTGCTGTCCGGGCGCCGATGCCGGACGAAACCCCCGTAAGGACGATGGGCAGCTGCTCTTGGAACATGGAGACTCCTCGTTAGTGCGTGACGTGATTCACTCCATAGTGACAACGGGAACCACTCCATTCTCGCAGCCTTTCCGTTGGACGGAAAGGTCCGGGCAGAGTGTGATCGGTGCCATGAGACTGGGATGAGAAATCCCATTCCGCCGAAAGGACAGGCCATGACGGCAGCCCACTATCAGGTTTTGGACCCTGCCACGCTTGAGCTCGTGGGGCACGCTCCGGAAAACACCGACCAGGATGTCGAGCAGGCGGTTGCCGCCGCCCGCCGGGCCGCGCCCCGCTGGGCTGCCGACCGCGAAGCCCGCCGTGCTGCCCTTCGCACAGGCGCTGCCCTGATCCGCCGCGATCTGGATTCGCTGGCCACCCTGCTCTCCCGGGAGCAGGGCAAGCCCAAGGCGGACGCTGAGGGTGAATTCTCCGTGGCTGCTGGCCTTTTCGAATATTATGCGGATCTCAAATGGGACGAAGCCCAGCAGCTTGAACCGCGCGCCGACCGCAGCCTGGAGGTCCAGTACCGGCCGGTGGGGGTTGTTGGCACCATCACACCGTGGAACTTCCCCATCTCCCTGCTCAGTGTGAAACTCGCCCCCGCCCTGGTAGCCGGCTGCACCGTTATCGCCAAGCCCTCCCCCTCCACTCCCCTGTCCACCATTGCGCTGGTGGACCTGCTCAATGAGGTCCTCCCCGCAGGGGTGCTGCAAGTCCGGACGAGTTCGCGGCGGACCGTTAATGTTGCACTGAGCACTTCTCCGGGCATCCGCAAGATTTCCTTCACCGGCTCCACGGATGTGGGCATCTCCATCGCCCAGCAGGCCGCCTCCACGGTCAAGCGCGTCACCATGGAGCTCGGCGGAAACGATCCTGCCATCGTGCTGGATGATGCTGATATCGCTGTCACTGCCCGCGGAATCGTCGCCAGCGCCTTCCGCAACGCCGGCCAGGTCTGCATGGCGGTCAAGCGTGTCTATGTTCCCCGCAGCCGCAGCGCGGAACTGGCCGAGGCCGTCGCCGCCGAGGCTTCCCGTCACGTACTGGGCCACGGCATCGCGGACGGCACCACCCTGGGACCGATGCACAACGAGTCACAGCTCAAACTCGTTCGCGCCCTGGTGGACTCCGCAGTTGGTGCCGGCGCCCGTGTCATCACCGGCGGCAGCGCCGGCTGCGACCTGCCCGGCTACTTCCTCTCCCCCACGGTGGTCATTGATGCCGAGCCGGGCATGGATCTGGTGGAAAAGGAACAGTTCGGTGCGGCCCTGCCGATCGTGGCCTACGACAACCTCGAAGAGACCATTTCCGGCCTGAACGCCGGGGAATTCGGCCTGGGCGCTTCCGTCTGGAGCCCCGACCAGGATCGTGCCTATGCAACCGCCTCGCGGATTGAGGCCGGAACCGTGTGGGTCAACCAGCACACCCTGGTGGAACCGGACGCCCCGTTCGGCGGCTGGAAGGCTTCCGGCGTCGGCCGTGAACGTGGCCGCTGGGGCCTGGAGGAATACCTGGAAACCCGCGTCATCAATGCACGTCCCCACTCCTGACCCCGCAACACTGCAGAAGGACATTCCTGTGAGCGTCGAACTGATCACTCTTGGCACCGCCGCCGGACCGGCCATCCGCGGGCCGGAAAACGGTATCTCCAGCGCACTGGTAGTGGGCGATGCCTTCTACATGGTGGACTTCGGTCTGGGCTGCTCCCGCGCAGCCCACGAGGCGGGACTCCGGGGCAAGGATTTCGTGGCAGGTTTTGTCACCCACCTGCACTCCGACCATGTGGTGGAACTGCCCGGTTTTCTGCTGTGGAACTGGGGCAATCCGGTGGAGGGCTTCACCGGACCCGTCTCCATTGTGGGTCCGGGCAAGGATGCCACCCGCACCGGCGGTGCAGGGCTTTCCGGGACGGGTGAGCTGGTGTCCCACTCTTTGAAGGCCTTCTCCTATGACATCGACATCCGGGTCCACGACGAGGCCCGCCCGGACCTGACGTCTCTGGTGCGCACCGTGGATCTGGCCACCCCCGCGCACAGGTCACCTGAAGCGGACCGCCCCTTTGACGTCTACGAGGATGACAGGGTCAAAGTCACCGGCATCCTGGTGGAGCACCCTCCCGTGCGACCTGCGCTGGCCTTCCGCTTCGAAACCGACGCCGGCTCCGTGGTGTTCTCCGGCGACACAGCAGAATGCGAGGCCATGGTGGTGCTCGCCAAGGACGCGGACGTCCTGGTGCATGAAGCGGTAAATCTTGGCTTCTATGCGGACAAAGGCTTTTCGCCGGAATTCCTCAACCACCAGCAGATCGCACACACCCCGCCGGAAGGGGCAGGCCGGATAGCGTCCGCCGCAGGGGTGGGCCGCCTTGTCCTGTCCCACCTGGCGGGCCGCGCGGAGCCGCAATGGTGGCGCAGCCGCGCCGCCTCAGCATTTGACGGCCCCGTGGACGTCGCCGTCAGCGGCCAGCGATTTCCCATCGGCACCCCGGTGCTGGCGCCGGCCTGAGGAGGGCGAACAAGGACTCCCGCCCTGTCACCTGCCGCAAGGACAACTCTTGAGACTGCCGCCGCCCGCAATGACACCAGATAACAAAAGGACGACGGCGGGCAGCGCCTGGCTTGCCGTCCTCGCGGCGGGCATCGCTGCTGCCATGCATATCTGGAAGCTCCCTGCCGCCTTGGTCGGCATCCAAGCCGATCTAGGTACAACGCTGATCCAGGCCGGCCTGCTGCTTGGCATCATCCAGCTTGCCAGCGTCGTCGGAGGGCTGGCAACGGCCGTTTGTGGTGAACTGGTAGGACTGCGCAGGCTTCTGCTTACCGGGTTGGCCCTGCTCAGTGTCGCCTCTGTGCTCGGAGCGCTTGCCCCCACCACCGAGCTGTTGATGGCATCGCGGACCGTGGAAGGCGTGGGATTCCTGCTGGCCGTCGTCGTCGCCCCTGCACTTATCCGCAAGGTGACTCCGCCCAAGCAGTTGAACGTTGCGCTGGCAAGCTGGGGCGCATTTCAAGGTGTGGCAACGCTGATAGGCCTGTCCGCTGGGGCCCTCTTCCTGCAGGCCGCGGGCTGGCGCGAGTGGTGGCTGGTAATGGCCGTCCTCACGCTTTTGCCGGTGCCTCTGCTGCTGCGCCGGGTACCAAGGGATATGCCCCCTGCCGTCCCCGGACTGCAGTCCGCGCTCCGCAAGGTGGGGCGAACAGTGGTCACTCGCCAACCATGGATCACTGGGGTGGTATTCGCCTGCTATACCGCGCAGTGGATTGCTGTGCTCGGTTTCCTGCCGTCAATTTACCGGTCAGCCGGATTGGAAGGCCCGTTGCCTGGCATCCTCAGCGCTATTGTGGGCGGGGTCAACGCGGTCGGCGCACTCAGCGCAGGACCTCTAATCCAGCGCGGCCTCTCCGAGCGGACAATCATGTTCTGGACCTTCCTGGCTATGTCTGCAGCGTCCGTTGCGACGTTCGCCGTGGGCTGGGAGACCGTCGGAAATGGCGTCCTTTTCCAGTTCGCGTTCATCGCTGTGTTCTCCGCTGTCGGCGGCCTCATCCCTGCCGCGGTGACCAGGTACTCTGTCCGCATTGCCCCCGCAGACGGTTCTGTCACCGCCGTACTGGGCCTGACGCAGCAGATCTTCAACGTGGGAAACTTCTTGGGCCCCATGCTGTTTGCTCTGCTCGCCATCAGCACCGGCGGCTGGGGCACCACGTGGTGGCTGACCTGCGCTCTGAGCACTGCGGGAATGGCCTTGTTGGCGTTCATGGGAAAAGGTGATGCCAACATTCACGGAGTCGCGCGGCGTTCCGGAAAGCCGCTTTCCACCCAACGGAAAGCTGAACTGTAAGGCGGATCACACAAGCTTAGAGTCAAGGAAATGCCGCTCCAACGGCAAGATCTCCCCTTCAACGATTGGGCATACCGTGTCTGAAACTCCCCACACCATAACGCCGGGCTCCGCAACGTCGCGCGATCCCCGCACCTGGTCCCGGGCCAAGCGCAACCGCTACGGCTGGTTCATGACCTTCAGCCTCCTCTTCCTCATGATGCTCAGCTGGGCTGACAAGGCGGTGCTCGGCATTGCCGCCGTGCCGCTGATGAAAGAGCTGGGCATCACGCCCGAACAGTTCGGCCTGGTGGGCAGCGCCATGTTCCTGACCTTCGGCGTGGCCCAGCTCGTGGCGGCTCCCATCGCCAACAGGGTCTCCAGCAAGTGGATCCTGCTGGTCCTGTGCCTGCTGTGGTCTGTGGCACAGGTCCCCATCCTTCTGTTCGCGTCGCTGCCCGCGCTCTGGGCAAGTCGCCTGCTGCTTGGAGCCGGCGAGGGCCCGCTCGCACCGGTTCTGATGCATGGCATCTACAAGTGGTTCCCCGAGAAGAAGGGTGCCACCCCGGCGGCCCTGGCATCATCCGGCGTGACCTTGGGCATTGTGGCATTTGCCCCCGTCCTGGCCTGGGTCATCGGGCAATTCGGCTGGCAGACCGCGTTCGCGGTACTGGCAATCGTAGGGCTGATCTGGTCTGTTTTTTGGGTCATTGTCGGCAAGGAAGGCCCGTACACCAGCCGGAAGGCCGAGCAGGAGATCGACGGTATCGCTCCGAAGGAAGCTCCTGTCGTGGCAGAGGCCAAGGTCCGGTACTGGCGCACCATTCTTTCCCCCAGCTGGATCTTCGCGGTCCTTGCCTCGTTCTTTGGCTACTGGACGTTTACCCTGGCCATGTCCTGGGGACCGGCCTACTTCCAGAATGTCTTGGGCTTCAGCGGACAGCAGTCCGGCGCCATGATCGCCCTCCCCGCGGCCTGGGGAACCATTGCCACGGTAGGGTTGAGCGCGCTGACCCAGCGCCTGCACCTGAAGGGAATCCCTACCAGGAAGGCACGCGGCTGGGTACTCGGCGGCGCCGGAACCTTCGCCGGAGCCTGCCTGGTCGCAGCCACCATGACCGCCTCCCCCGTGCTGTCCATCGTCCTCATGGTCTTCGGCTTCGGCACCGCCCCGGCACTCTTCGCCATCACCTACCTCGTGGTCGCAGAGCTAACGACCATCGGCCAACGCGGCGCCAACCTTTCAATCGCCAATGCAGTCCTCACCACCGGCGGTGTGTTCGCACCGGCAGTGTCGGGTTTTCTGATCGGCGGCGCGGCCACCCCCGCTGAAGGCTACCGTGCAGCTTTCGCCCTGGCCGGGGGTCTCTTGCTGACATTCGGCGTCCTTGCCCTAATCTTCGTCAACCAACAGCGCGACCGCCGCCGGCTCGGCCTTGATACAACTGCCGTCCCCGCGGCCGCTTCACTGCCCACTGGTTCCGCCACCCCCGTCGGCGCGGAGCCTGGCTCCTTGGAAGCGGGCACCCGGGCATAAGTCCGAGGGCAGGTAAGCGGAAGAGAGGCCAACAGCCCCTCTTCCGCTTACCTGCCCTCCTGACGCCGGCATGGATTTGGAGACCGGGCGGTGACCGCACGCCTCGGAAACATGAACCGGTCACCGGCACTGAGGCCTCCGCATCAACGCCCACTGAAGAACACACGATGGACCCGGAAGGACAATCATGGAGGACCTAAAGGCCGGCGGCGGACGATCTGGCTTCTCGGAACGAGTCCTGCGCGGCGGCACCGAACCTGACCCCAGGTTCACGCTCGCAAATGAACGCACGTTTCTGGCCTGGATCCGAACGTCGTTGGCATTGCTTGCCGGAGGTGTAGCTATCGAAGCCTTCACGGCCGACCTTTTCAACGACGGACTGCGTCAATCGGTCGCCGTTTTACTCCTCGTGCTCGCACTCCTGATTGGCGGCGGGTCGTTCTTCCGCTGGCTCAACGTTGAACGCTCCATGCGCCGACAGGATCCGCTCCCGCTGCCCTGGACCGCCCCGATCCTGGCGATCGGCGGTGCCCTAGTCGCCGCGACGATGATGGTCTTCGTCCTCGCGCGCCCCTTCTGACCCGTGACCTCGATGCGTCAAACACCAACCCATGGTGACCCAGGGCTGCAGCCGGAACGCACGGACCTGGCATGGGGGCGCACCACCCTGTCCATGGTGGTTGCGGCCGCCGTTTTCCTTCGCTGGATGCCGCACCACGGCTGGTTTGCCGGCACCCTTGTCGCGGCAACACTCATCACAGCACTCGCCATCCACAGCTCCCGCAAGCGACGCTTCCATCGCGCAATCAGCGGCATCAACCAGGAAGCCATTACTCCCGACCTGGTTTCAGCCGCCGCCGTCGCGGCCAACGTCGTCGTCCTTGCCGGACTGGGACTCTACACCGTCCTGCTCGTTCCATCGGAGCAGTGACATCAGTGAAACTTGGCAACGCATGGCTTGGGCACGTGTCGAGCGGGCACCGTTGAGAATACGAGTCCAGCAGGGCTGGTGGAAAGCAGCCGCAGTAGCTTCAGAGAACCAGGGGCGGCCAAAACAGAACTGCTCCCCGCCAGCACCGGTCGCTTCGCCGCAAACTCCGGGGATCAGAACAGCTCAGCACGGTTGTAGCTGTGCCTTGTTCCGGTTGTATATTCCCCTCATTTCAGAAACGCTCCGGACGTAGCCCTCCGCATCGTCCGCGTATGTTTCAACTGAATCATCCGATCGGAGGCCACCGGTCCTCGCAGGTATCCTTCCCAGGCAAGGCACCGGCGCTAATTGCTCATGTGCAGTCACTTCATCCGGGTCAGGTTCAGGATTTCGCGAAGAGCAGGCCGGGCTTCAAGCCGCAGTTTTATAGAATCCGGAAGGCCATCGACCCTGATGGTGTCCTGGGTGATATCAATGGCCAGCCTGTGGCCTGCCAGCGGCACGTTATCAACCCTGAACTGGCCAAAGCCCTGTGGCAGTTCCGGTGCCAGCCACAGCTCATGCCATGGAAGGACCGGGTCGAACCGCATCAGCATACGAATCAGGTGGATCGGTGCCGCCGCGGCCCACGCCTGGGGTGAACAGGCTGCGGGATACGGTACCGGGCTTGGGAATCGCGTCCTGTCCAGTCCACAGAACAGTTCCGGAAGTCTGCCGCCAAAGTGTTCGGCTGC
Source organism: Pseudarthrobacter sp. C1 (assembly GCF_034720455.1). Taxonomy (NCBI): domain Bacteria; kingdom Bacillati; phylum Actinomycetota; class Actinomycetes; order Micrococcales; family Micrococcaceae; genus Pseudarthrobacter; species Pseudarthrobacter sp. C1. The sequence goes on from NZ_JAYESK010000005.1 coordinate 190,016, forward strand.
TTCGAAGAGTCCGTAGGCGATTCGCTGGGCCTCTTCGATAAAGCCGTATCGCATCAGCCCATGCGCTGCGAGAGTGCTGTCATGCGGCCAGACGGAGCCGTTGTGATAACTCAGCGGATTGTAGGCGCCCATGTTACTTGCCAGAGTGCGGATGCCCCAGCCGGAAAACATTTCCGGGGACATCAGCCGTTCGGCTACCTGTTTTGCCTTGTCTGTGTCAACGATTCCCATCCACAGGCAATGACCCATGTTGGAGGCAAGTGCATCTACAGGTTCCTTGTCACCGTCCAAGGCGATGGCAAAGTATCCCCGGTCCGGCAGCCAGAACCGCTCATTGAACGCCTCCTTCAGGCGGACGGCCTTGGCGCTGCAGAGATCAGCGGTTTCAGTGTCGCCTTCGTCGAGTGCCATGAGGGCGCGCCCCACATAGGCGCCATAGGTGTAGGCCTGTACCTCGCACAGCGCAATGGGCCCTCGGGCGAGGGAACCATCAGCGAAATTGATGCCGTCCCACGAATCCTTCCAGCCCTGGTTTATCAGCCCGTGTTCAGTCTGACGCTGGTATTCGACAAAGCCATCTCCGTCACGGTCTCCGTAATTCTCAATCCAGGCCAGAGCACGGTCCGCGGCCGGCAGCAACGCGTGAACAGCTTCCGGTTCCAGACCCCACCGTCCCAGTTCGCTGAGGATCCCTACGAACAGCGGGGTTGCATCAGCGGTTCCGTAGTAGATACTGCTGCCACCGAGGACGGACTCTGTGGTGTTACCTAGACGCACCTCGTGGAGTATTCGGCCGGGCTCCTCTTCCGTGGCGGGGTTCACTTCCTTGCCTTGGTGGTCGGCCAGTGTCTGAAGGGTGCCAAGTGCCAGGGAGGGGTCGAGTAGGAGGGACATGAGGGATGAGAGCAGGCTGTCCCGTCCGAACAGGGCCATGAACCACGGAGCTCCGGCCGCGGCCACGATGCGGTCGGGATGGTTTGGGTCAAAGATCCGGAGTGAACCGAGATCTTCCTGGCTTCGAAGGATTGTAGTTTGGACGGACGCGTCGCCGAGATTGGGTATAGGCATTGACATCCGCCAGGAGGAGAGGCGTTTCCGGGCCATGGCGGAAACCTCAGTCGTGCCGTATGAGGCAGTCGAAATCACTTCCTGCCCGTCAAGATAGGGCGTGGCTGTAAACCTTTGAGTCCATTTTCCGTGTGCAGGAATTGTTGGAGTGAAGACAAGCCGATGCGCCTCGACGGCCGCCCCTGGTGCACGGATGACCAGCCCATAGCGCCGACCGGCCCCGACACATTCGAGAATGAGGCTATCGCCCTCAATGAGAACCTGCTGCTTCCCCGGACTGGCTGGCGTCCCATCCTTGACCTCGAAGAGATCGGCGAAGTCCGCTCTAACGGTCAGGGCAAGCTTGAACGTGTTCGGCACGGCCAGATGATTCTCAATGGTGATGGTTTCGGTCAGGCCGGCCCCAATAACCCTTTCCCGTTCAATCAGCGACGGCACGTCAGCGCTGCCGGCGTGGCCGCCTACCCTGCCGATGAACAGGGCCCGAAAGGGTTCCAATGCGGTCGCCGCGAGAGCTTCGACCGGAGCGTCATCAACGCTGACGTTCCATTCAGCTATGTACCGGGTATCGTGGAAAAACGCGCCGTGGGGACTGCCCGGGTGCATGTCACCATTGGACGATGTCAAACAAAACGAGGAGCCATCAAGGACTGTGACAGCTCCGGCGCCTGCCGGACCTGCACCGTTGTCGGCGTTCCAACCCGACATCATGCGCCTCCTAGAACATCCATCGAAAGCGCCCAAACATTTACTGTGGACGAGTTCAGTCGGACCCCGTAGTCAGCACTATGATCCCTTGTGTCGGGGGAATCAAGAGTCTGCGTTGACTCATGAAAGACGCCCGCGTAGAGGGTATCGAAGAATCATTTGAGAATGCCCGCTGGGCGGCATGTCCGCTTGGGTGGTATCTTCCGCTTCGGCTCTGTGAGCCATGGAGCTTTCAATGAGTGAACGCAGGGCTGTCACAAGGTCATCGCCTGAGCCACTCCCCTGCTTGCGCCGACATCATGCCATATCTCCACGTCGCCATAACTTGATGGAATCTTCATTATCGGCCTTCCAGGCGGAACGCTGTTCGCTGTCCCCAAAGGCGGCGTGAGTTCGTGCGACGACCCTGCGTTGCCGACCGTGTAGCTGGAGGTGACTAAATCGCCAGGACGTCCTTTCACCTAGCGTACGCATCTTACGGACCTGGAAATAAGATTGTTCCTGCAGGGCTATGAAGCGGACCTGAATCGGGGCCACAAGCCACGTTGCCATCACGTAGAGTCGGGCTGCGTATACGCCTGAAACTGCCAATATGGCAAGTTTTGTACACGCTCAATAGGGTAAATAGCCTCTGACCTGCGAAAACACTGTGCCCGAGGTGGGACTCGAACCCACACACCTTTCGATACCGCATTTTGAGTGCGGCGCGTCTGCCAATTCCGCCACTCGGGCGCGGAATACATGACGCAAACCGGTACGCCCACAGCTGATTGTGAGCAACGCGATCGCTTCACGTACGCGGAATTACTCTACATCCAGATAGGCTGAATTCCAGAATCGCGCCGCTGACGCCGCAACCGACCATGCAGATCAAGTACCGGACCGGGCGCACCTAAGATAGTGATGTCCCCGCCGTACCTTTCCAAGGAGATCCCGTGACTGAACAGACGGAGTCAAAACCCACGTCCCAGCCGGCGCGCCGCGTCATTGTGGCGGAGGATGAAACCCTCATCCGCCTCGACATCATCGAAATCCTGCGCGGCGAAGGCTATGACGTTGTGGGCGAGGCAGACAACGGCGAGAAGGCTGTCCAGCTCGCCGAGGAACTGAAGCCGGACCTGGTCCTGATGGACGTCAAGATGCCCGTCATGGACGGTATCTCGGCCGCCGAGAAGATCGTCAAGGCGCGCATTGCCCCCGTCGTGCTGCTGACCGCATTCAGCCAGAAGGAACTAGTGGAGCGTGCCCGCGACGCCGGCGCCATGGCATACGTCGTGAAGCCGTTCACCCCCGCGGACCTCATCCCCGCGCTGGAGATCGCCCTCTCCCGCCACGAGGAGATCAAGGCCCTCGAAAGCGAGGTCTCCGACCTCCAGGAGCAGTTCGCCACCCGCAAGCTTGTGGAGCGCGCCAAGAGCCTGCTCACCACCAAGATGGGCCTCACGGAGCCGGAAGCCTTCCGGTGGATCCAGAAGACGTCCATGGACCGCCGCCTGAGCATGCGCGAAGTCGCCGAGACCATCATCAACCAGGTCAACTGACTGCCGCTGGCTGGGCCTGCCGCAAAGCCGGCAGGTCCAGCCGCAAAGCACAGAGCAAACCGAAAAGGACCCCTGCCAACCGGCAGGGGTCCTTTTCGGTGTCCGAAAGCCTAGGCCTTCTTCTTCTTTTCCGGCCAGGGGCCGAGCTTTTCCCTGTTGCTGACTGCTTCGCCGACGCGGGTGGAGTCGGCGAGGTCGCCCACCTTGTGCACCTTCAGCGAGTTCGTGGAGCCGGCTTTTCCGGGAGGCGAACCGGCGGCGATGACCACCAGGTCACCGTCCTCAACGAGGTCCATCTCCAGCAGGCTGCGGTCCACCTGCGCGGTCATCTCGTCGGTGTGGTCCACCATCTGGACCAGCACCGGCTGGATGCCCCAGGTCAGCGCAAGCTGGTTCCAGACCTGCTCCACCGGGGTGAAGGCGAAGACCGGCTTGATGGGGCGCAGGCGGGAGAGCCGGCGTGCGGAGTCACCGGACTGGGTGAACGCACAGATGTACTTGGCGTCCAGCTGGTCGGCGATTTCGACGGCGGCACGGGTGATGGCGCCGCCGCGGGTCTTGGGCTTGGTGCCCAGCGGGGGGACGCGCTCCAGGCCGTGGACCTCGGTGGACTCGATGATCCGGGCCATGACCTTGACGGTTTCGATCGGGTACTTGCCCACGCTGGTCTCACCGGAGAGCATGACCGCGTCGGCACCGTCCAGCACTGCGTTGGCGCAGTCGGAGGCCTCGGCGCGGGTGGGGCGCGGGTTGTCGATCATGGATTCGAGGACCTGGGTGGCCACGATGACCGGCTTGGCCCAGCGGCGGGCCAGCTCAATGGCACGCTTCTGCACGATCGGCACTTCCTCCAGCGGAAGCTCCACACCGAGGTCGCCACGGGCCACCATGATGGCGTCGAACGCGTCGATGATCTCGGGCAGCTGCTCCACTGCCTGCGGCTTTTCGATCTTGGCGATGACCGGCACGCGGCGGCCTTCCTCGTCCATGATCTCGTGCACGCGGGTGATGTCGGAGGCATCGCGGACGAAAGACAGGGCCACCAGGTCAACGCCGCGGCGCATGGCCCAGCGCAGGTCGTCCTCGTCCTTTTCGCTCAGCGCGGGCACGTTGACGGCCACGCCGGGAAGGTTGATGCCCTTGTTGTTGGAAACCATGCCGCCAACGGTCACCTCGGCGACCACCTTGACGTCGTCGACGGCGATGGCACGCAGTGCCACCTTGCCGTCGTCGATCAGCAGGGCATCACCCACGTTGACGTCCTCGGTGAGGCTCTTCAGCGTGGTGGAGCAGATTTCCTTGGTGCCGGGAACGTCCTCGGTGGTGATGGTGAAGGTGTCTCCAACAGCCAGCAAGTGCGGTCCGTCAACGAAACGGCCCAGGCGGATCTTGGGACCCTGCAGGTCAGCCATGATGGCCACGGCCTTGCCGAGGTCTGCAGCTGCCTTCCGGACGTTCTCATAAGTGTTGTCATGCACGGAGTAGTCGCCGTGGCTCATGTTCATGCGGGCGACGTCAACGCCGGCTTCCAGCACCGCGAGGGTGTTCTCGTAGCTGGCGATTGCCGGGCCGAACGTAGCCACAATTTTTGCGCGTCTCATATACCTACCCTATTGGTCTCTTGCATTGGTTAGTTGTCGTGGAGGTGAACCCCCGATGCATGCCTAGAGCACGGCGATGGCGCGGTCCGTGGGGGCCACGGGGGCGGGAAGGATGGTGCTCCCCATCAGGAACTTGTCCACTGCTGCAGCCGCGGCGCGGCCTTCGGCGATGGCCCACACAATGAGGGACTGTCCGCGGCCCGCGTCGCCGGCCACGAAGACGCCCTCGGTGTTGGTCATGTAGTAGCCGTCGCGGGACACATTGCCGCGGCCGTCGAACTCAGCCTTGACCTGTTCGGTGATCCCGGCGGGCTCGGCGCCGGTAAATCCCAGCGACAGGAACACCAGGTCCGCGGGGATGATCCGCTCGGTGCCGGCCTTGGGCAGGCGCTTGCCGTCCACGAATTCAGTCTCGGCAACCTTGACGCCGGTCAGCTTGCCGTTCTCGCCCACGAACTCGACGGTGGAGGCAAGGTACGTGCGCTCACCGCCTTCCTCGTGGGCGCTGGCTACCTCGAAGAGGTTGGGGAACGTGGGCCACGGCTGGTGGCTGGCACGCTCGGCCGGCGGCTGCTTGCCGATGGCGAGGGTGGTCACCGATGCCGCACCGTGGCGGTGCGCGGTGCCCAGGCAGTCCGCCCCGGTGTCACCGCCGCCGAGGATCACTACATGCTTGCCCTGGGCGTGGATCTGGTTTTCGATGTGCTCCCCCGCGACTGCGCGGTTTGCCGGGACCAGGTAGTCCATGGCGAAGTGCACGCCGTCAAGGTCCCGGCCCGGGATGGGCAGGTCGCGCGGCACGGTGGCGCCCGTGCAGACCACAACGGCGTCATAGCGCCGGCGCAGCTGCTCCCACGTCACGTCGGTGCCCACGGCGACGCCGGTCCGGAAGCGGGTGCCTTCCGCCTTCATCTGTTCAACGCGGCGGTCCACCTGCTCCTTCTCCATCTTGAAGTCGGGGATCCCGTAGCGCAGCAGGCCGCCGATCTTGTCGTCGCGTTCGTACACCGCGACGGTGTGGCCCACGCGCGTCAGCTGCTGGGCCACCGCCAGGCCGGCGGGTCCGGAGCCAACGACGGCCACCGTCTTGCCGGTCAACCGGGCGGGAGGCAGCGGCTCCACCCAGCCGTTGTCCCAGGCCTCGTCGATGATGGAGACTTCCACCTGCTTGATGGTGACGGCAGGCTGGTTGATCCCCAGGACGCAGGACGCCTCGCACGGAGCGGGGCACAGGCGGCCGGTGAATTCCGGGAAGTTGTTCGTGGCGTGCAGGCGCTCGATAGCTTCCTCGCCCTTGTCCCGCCACATGAGGTCGTTCCACTCGGGAATCAGGTTGCCCAGCGGGCAGCCCTGGTGGCAGAACGGGACGCCGCAGTCCATGCAGCGGCCGGCCTGCGCCTTCAGCGTGCCCTTTTCCTGCGCCTCGTACACCTCCTTCCAGTCCATGATGCGGACGGAAACGGGACGGCGCGGCTGGGTTTCCCGCTGGCGTACTTTCAGAAATCCGCGTGGATCAGCCACCGGTCACCTCCAGGATTCGAGACCATACTTCTTCGCCGTCGGGGTCCAGGCCCTCTTCGATGGCGTCGAGACGGGTTTGCAGCACGGCCGCGTAGTCGCGCGGCAGCACCTTGGTAATGCGGGCTGCGGTGTCATCGAAATTCTCGAGGAGCCGCGCAGCCAGCTGGGAATCAGTTTCTTCAACGTGCTTGACCAGCAGGCCGTGCACGATGTCGCGGTCCTCGGCATCCAGCTCGCGGAGCTGGAGTTCGCCGGACTGCAGGGCTTCCTTGTTGACCCGGGCGGTGTCCAGGTCCAGGACGTAGGCGGTTCCACCGGACATGCCGGCGCCGAAGTTCCGGCCTGTGCGGCCGATGATCAGCGTCTGGCCGCCGGTCATGTACTCGCAGCCGTGGTCACCGATGCCTTCGACGACGGCGGTGGCACCCGAGTTGCGGACCAGGAAGCGTTCGCCCACCTGGCCGCGGAGGAACATCTCGCCGCTGGTGGCGCCGTAGCCAATCACGTTGCCCGCGATGACATTCGTCTCCGCCTTGAACACGTTGGTCCGGTCCGGGCGGACGATGATGCGGCCGCCGGAGAGGCCCTTGCCCACATAGTCGTTCGAGTCGCCGTACAGCCGCAGCGTGATGCCGGCGGGCAGGAAGGCGCCCAGCGACTGGCCGGCGGTGCCGCTGAGGGTGATGTCGATGGTGTCCGTCGCCAGGACATCCGTGCCGAACGTCTTGGTCACGACGTGGCCCAGCATGGTGCCCACCGAGCGGTCGGTGTTGATGACGTCGACGGCGATCTTCACCGGGCTGCGGTCGGTCAGCGCCTCCGTGGCCATGGTGATCAGGCGCTGGTCGAAGTGCTTGTCCAGCTCGTGGTTCTGGCCGGTCAGGTTCCGCAGCGGAGCGTCGTCGTCGAACTCCAGCCCGTGCAGGATGGGGTCCAGGTCCAGGCCGTCGGCCTTCCAGTGGTTGACGGCGTCCCGGGCGTCCAGCACCTCGGCGTGGCCGATTGCCTCCTCCAGGCTGCGGAAGCCCAGCTCCGCCAGGATCTCGCGGACTTCCTCGGCCAGGAACTCGAAGAAGTTGACCACGAACTCCGGCTTGCCGGTGAAGCGGGCTCGCAGCTCAGGATTCTGCGTCGCGACGCCCACCGGGCAGGTGTCCAGGTGGCAGACGCGCATCATGATGCAGCCTTCAACCACCAGCGGGGCGGTGGCGAAGCCGAACTCCTCGCCGCCCAGCAGCGCGGCGATCACAACGTCGCGTCCGGTCTTGAGCTGGCCGTCCACCTGCACCACCACGCGGTCGCGCAGGCCGTTGAGCATCAGGGTCTGCTGGGTCTCGGCCAGGCCGAGCTCCCACGGGACACCGGCATGCTTGAGCGAGTTCAGCGGCGAGGCGCCGGTTCCGCCGTCGTGGCCGGAGACCAGGACGACGTCGGCCTTCGCCTTGGTGACACCGGCGGCAACTGTGCCGATGCCCACCTCGGAGACGAGCTTGACGTGCACCCGGGCCGAGGGGTTGGCGCGCTTAGCGTCATAAATCAGCTGCGCGAGGTCCTCGATCGAGTAGATGTCGTGGTGCGGGGGCGGGGAAATGAGCCCGACGCCGGGGGTCGAGTGGCGGGTGCGGGCCACCCACGGGTAGACCTTCTGCGCCATCAGCTGGCCGCCCTCGCCGGGCTTTGCGCCCTGGGCCATCTTGATCTGGATGTCGTCGGCGTTGGTCAGGTACAGGCTGGTCACGCCGAAACGGCCGGACGCGATCTGCTTGACCGCGGAACGGCGCTTCGGGTCGAGCAGGCGGTCCACGTCCTCGCCGCCTTCGCCGGTGTTGGACTTGCCGCCCAGCTGGTTCATGGCGATGGCCAGCGTTTCGTGGGCCTCCTGGGAGATGGAGCCGTAGCTCATGGCACCCGTGGAGAACCGCTTGACGATGCTGGACACCGGCTCAACTTCCTCAAGCGGAACAGCGGGGCGCTCGTTCTTGAACTTGAGGAGGCCGCGGAGGGTCATCAGGTTCTGCGACTGGTCGTCCACGCCGCGGGTGTAGGCCTTGAAGATGTCGTAGCGGCGCTCACGGGTTGCGTGCTGCAGCCGGAAGACGGTCTCCGGGTTGAACAGGTGGGGCTCGCCGTCGCGGCGCCACTGGTATTCGCCGCCGCCCAGCAGGGGGCGGTGGGGCTGCTCGATGCCGCCCTCGGGGTAGGCCATCTGGTGGCGGGCCGAAACTTCCGCGGCGATGACGTCCAGGCCCACGCCGCCCAGCTGCGAGTGGGTGCCGGCGAAGAATTCGTCCACGAGGTCCTGGCCCAGGCCAAGCGCTTCGAATGTCTGGGCGCCGGTGTAGGAAGCCACCGTGGAGATGCCCATCTTGGACATGATCTTCAGGACGCCCTTGCCGAGGCCCTTGATCAGGTTGTAGACGCCGTCCTGCGGGGTGACCCCGGTGACGTCGCCGGCAGCGATGAGCTGCTCCACGGATTCCATGGCCAGGTACGGGTTGACCGCGGAAGCGCCGTAACCGATCAGGACAGCCACATGGTGCGTCTCGCGGACGTCGCCGGCCTCGACCACCAGTGCGGTCTTGGTGCGGTTGGCGCTGCGGAGCAGGTGGTGGTGCACGGCGCTGACAAGCAGCAGCGACGGGATGGGCGCCCACTGCGCGTTGGAGTCGCGGTCGGACAGCACCACGTACTGGACTCCGCGGTTGATGGCGCCGGAGACCTGCTCGCAGATCTCGGTGAGCCGGGCACGGAGCGCGTTCTCGCCGCCCTCCGGGCGGTAGAGCCCGCGGACCTTCATGGCCACCTTGTCGCCGTCGGCGTTCTCGATGTTGGCGATCTTGGCGAGCTGGTCGTTGTTGATGACCGGGAACGGAAGCTGGACCTGCGGCTGGCGCACCTGCTTGGTGTCCAGGAGGTTGCCGTTGGGGCCGATGGCACAGGTCAGCGATGTGACAAGTTCTTCGCGGATGGCATCCAGCGGCGGGTTGGTCACCTGCGCGAAGGACTGCACGAAGTAGTCGAAAAGCAGGCGCGGGCGCTTGGACAGCACGGCCACCGGGGTGTCCGAGCCCATGGCGCCCAGCGGCTCTGCGCCGGTGCGGGCCATCGGGCCGAGCAGGATCTTCAGTTCCTCGGTGGTGTAGCCGAAGGTGCGCTGGCGAATGTTCACCGACGCGGCGGTGTGGACCACGTGCTCGCGCTCGGGAAGATCGTTGAGGTCGATCAGGTTGTCCTTGACCCACTCCGCCCACGGGTTGGCGGCGGCGACTTCGGCCTTGACCTCTTCGTCGTCGATGATGCGGCCGGCGTCGGTGTCCACCAGGAACATCTTGCCCGGGGAGACGCGGCCCTTCTTGACCACCTTGGAGGGTTCGACGTCGATGACGCCCACTTCGGACGCGAAGACGATCAGGCCGTCCTCGGTGATCCAGAAGCGGCCAGGGCGCAGGCCGTTGCGGTCCAGGGTGGCGCCCACGAGGTTGCCGTCGGTGAAGGAGACGGCCGCCGGGCCGTCCCACGGTTCCATCAGGAGGGAGTGGTACTCGTAGAACGCGCGGCGGGCCGGATCCATGGTGGCGTGGTTTTCCCAGGCCTCGGGGATCATCATCATGATGGAGTGCGTGATGGGGCGGCCGGAGAGCCACAGCAGCTCGGCCACCTCGTCGAAGGACGCGGAGTCCGAGGCACCCGGGGTGCAGATCGGGTACAGCTCTTCCGGCGTATCGCCCAGCAGCGGGTTGGCGAGCTGGGACTGGCGGGCGCGCATCCAGTTCCGGTTGCCCTTGACGGTGTTGATTTCACCGTTGTGGGCGATGGTGCGGAACGGCTGGGCCAGGGGCCAGGAGGGGAACGTGTTGGTGGAGAAGCGCGAGTGGACGATCGCCAGCTTGGTCTTGAAGCGCTTGTCCGAAAGGTCCGGGTAGAACGGCTCAAGCTGTGCAGTGGTGAGCATGCCCTTGTAGACAATGGTGCGCGAGGACAGCGACGGGAAGTACACGCCGAACTTGTTCTGGGCCCGTTTGCGGATCCGCCACGCGCGGGAGTCCAGTTCGTTGCGGTCAAGCTCCTCGCCGGTGGCGGAGGCCAGGAACGGCTGGGAGAAGTAGGGCATGCAGGCGCGTGCCATGGCACCCACCAGGTCGGCGACGATAGGCACTTCGCGCCAGCCGAGGACCTTCAGGCCCTCGTCAGCCGCGAGGCCCTCGATCCCGGCCTTGGCGGCGTCGGCCTCGCGCTGTTCGGCGGGAAGGAAAGCGGTGCCGGCCACGTACTGGCCGGGGGCGGGAAGTTCGAAGTCCGTAACTGCACGGAAGAATTCGTCCGGGATCTGCATGAGGAGGCCGGCGCCGTCACCGGTGCCCTCATCCGCGCCCACCGCACCGCGGTGCTCAAGGTTGCGCAGGGCGGTGAGGGCGGCGTCCACGATGTCATAGCCGGGCTCTCCGCGGAGGGTGGCGATGATCGCAAGACCGCAGGCGTCCTTCTCCTGCTCCGGGTTGTAGAGCCCGCGTGCCTCCGGAAGGGCCGCGAAGCGCTTGAACGGCGACATGGCAGTCTCAGGCTGATCTGGTTCAGACCAGCTGGGAGTGTGAAGAGTTTGGGTCATGGGAGACGTCCTTCCTCCTGATCGTGCGTATGGAAGGGACACCGTTGGCCCCACTCGTCGGGCGCCGCTCACATGGGCACAACAAAGTGTTATTTACTGGAAATTGTAGGTCAGCATGGCCTGCTGAACTAACAGTTACGCAGGCCCCTGCCCCGGGCAACACCTGACAGCATTTCCATGCTGTCCGGGGCGGCCCCGCTGCCACGACGCTGTGGTGATTGGGCGCTTCGAGCGGTGGCTCTGCTGCCCTGCCTGGCCCGCGCGCTACTTGGTAGTGCCGGCTTCCGGCGCGCTTCCTGTGGCTGTGCTGCCGGACTTTCCGGCAACTGTTGCGTCCGGTCCGGGCGTGGGGCCCGCCGGCGCAGCCGCGGCCTCTTCCGTTGGGACGGAAGCATGCCGGGAACCGCTTTGGTTATCAGGGAGATTATCACGCGATTCACTATCTGAGACAACAGGGTCCGGATCCCGGACCTCGTCGCCGCCCTCCACGGCCGCCGTCCGATCATCATCCCCGGCGGGCTCCCGGCCCGGAAGATAGGGGCTGTCCGGCTCTGTCCGCTTCTTCATGCCCAGCAGGATGAACGCCACGAGCGCGGCCAGGAACACGAAAATGCTGGTCCACACGTTCAGGCGGGTGGTGATGCCGAACAGGGAGATCTGCTCGGCGTCGTCGATGCGCATCGCCTCGATCCAGACCCGGCCCAGCGTGTAGTACATGGCATAAAGCCAGAACAGCCGGCTGCGGCGGAAGTTGAACTTCCGGTCCAGAGCGAGCAGGATGACGACGCCGGCCACGTTCCACAGTGATTCGTACAGGAACGTGGGGTGGAACAGGGTGTCCGCCGGGGTTCCGGCCGGAAAGTTCGGGTTGTCTGCGTCAATCTGCAGGCCCCACGGCAGGGTGGTGGGCCCGCCGAAGAGTTCCTGGTTGAAGTAGTTGCCCCAGCGGCCCACGGCCTGGGCCAGCAGCAGTCCGGGCGCCGCCGCGTCCAGGAAGGCGCTGAGCTTGACGCCGCTGCGGCGGCAACCGATCCACGCGCCCACGACGCCGAGGACCACGGCACCCCAGATGCCGAGGCCGCCGCGCTGGATCTGCGGGATCAGGGAAAGGTCGCCTGTGCCGTCAAAACCGGGGCCGAAGTAGGCGTCCGGCGACGAGACCACATGGTACAGGCGGCCGCCGATGATGCCGAAGGGAATGGCCCAGACCACGATGTCCCAGACGCTTCCTTCAGGTGCTCCGCGCTTGGCCCAGCGGACGGAGGTGAGCCACAGGCCCGCCACAATGCCTGCCAGGATGCACAGGGCGTAGGCGTGGATGCGCAGCGTTCCCCACGGCAGGGGAATGTCGAAGCCGGACCAGTCCGGGCTCGGCATGCTGGCCGGCACCATTGCTGCTGCCTGGAGGAGGGTCTGCATGGCCTAGGCTTCTTCCCTGGTCAGTCCGGTGTCACGGCTCAGTCCGGTGCTGAGGTCCTTGGTGAGGGCGGCTACTGCGTCCACCCCGCCGTCGCGGATTGCGGCCACCAGGGCGGTGCCCACAATGACGCCTTCGGCGTAGGCGGCGATCTCGCGGACCTGGTCCGCAGAGGAGACGCCCAGTCCGACGCACACGCGTTCGGCGCCTGCGGCGTGTGCCGCCGCCACCACGTCCTTGGCTGCGGTGCTGACGGACGTCCGGGCGCCGGTGACGCCCATGATGGACACTGCGTAGACGAAGCCGCGGCTCGCGTCCACGGTGCGCTGCATGCGCTCGGCCGTGGACGACGGCGCCACGAGGAACACCCGGTCCAGCCCGTATTTATCCGATGCTTCCATCCACTCCGCTGCCTCATCGGGGATGAGGTCAGGGGTGATGAGCCCTGCTCCCCCGGCTTCGGACAGGCGGCGGGAGAACTCGTCCACGCCCATCCGGACCACGGGATTCCAGTAGGTCATCACCAGGACGGCGGCGTCCGTCTTGCTGGTGATGCCGGCAACCACATCAAAGACCTGGCGCACGGAGAAGCCCTTGGCAAGCGCCTCGGTGGTGGCGGCCTGGATGACCTGGCCGTCCATGACGGGGTCGGAGTAGGGAATACCGATCTCGATCAGGTCGGCACCATTCTCAGCCAGGGCAATGCCTGCGGCGATGGTCTCCTCCACGCTGGGGTAGCCGGCGGGCAGGTAGCCGATCAGCGCGGCGCGGCCTTCAGCACGGGCCTTGTCGATGGCCGCGGCTGACTTGCTGGTGGTCTGTGCGGTGCTCACAGCTGCTCCCCCTCTTTGCCGATTTCCGACTCGGCGGAATCCTTGTCCAACAGGTCGAACCATTCGGCTGCGGTGGCCACGTCCTTGTCGCCGCGCCCGGAAAGGTTCACGATGATGATTTTGTCCTGCGCGGAACCGCCGGCCTCGGCGGCTTCGGCAGCCAGCCGCTGCCCTACCTTGATGGCACCGGCCAGGGCGTGCGAGGACTCAATGGCGGGAATAATGCCCTCGGTGCGGCACAGCAGCCGGAAGGAATCCATGGCCTCGCTGTCCGTGATGGGCTCGTAGCTCACCCGGCCGATGTCGGCGAGGTAGGAGTGCTCCGGGCCCACGCCGGGGTAGTCAAGGCCGGCGGAGATCGAGTGGGACTCGATGGTCTGGCCGTCGTCGTCCTGCATGAGGTAGGAGCGCGCACCGTGGAGGACGCCGGGCTTGCCCAGCGTGATGGTGGCCGCGTGCCGTCCTGTGTCCACGCCGTCGCCGCCGGCTTCGAAGCCGTAGATCCTGACGGACGGATCGTCCAGGAAGCCGTGGAAAATGCCGATGGCGTTGGAGCCGCCGCCGATGCAGGCGCAGACGGCGTCGGGCAGCCGTCCGGCCTGTTCAAGGATCTGGGCGCGGGCTTCTTCGCCGATGACCTCATGGAAGTAGCGGACCATGGCCGGGAACGGGTGCGCGCCGGCGGCGGTGCCCAGGAGGTAGTGGGTGTTGTCCACGTTGGCCACCCAGTCGCGCAGGGCGTCGTTGATGGCGTCCTTGAGGGTCTGCGATCCGCTCGTGACGGGAATGACGGTGGCGCCAAGGAGTTCCATGCGGGCCACGTTGAGGGCCTGGCGGCGGCAGTCCTCTGCGCCCATGTAGACAACGCACTCAAGGCCCATCAGGGCGGCAGCGGTTGCGCTGGCCACGCCGTGCTGGCCGGCGCCGGTCTCGGCGATGACGCGGGTCTTGCCCATGCGCTTGGCGAGCAGCGCCTGGCCCAGCACGTTGTTGATCTTGTGCGAACCGGTGTGGTTCAGGTCCTCGCGCTTGAGGAAGACCCGGACGCCGCCGGCATGCTGGGAAAAGCGCTTTGCTTCGGTCAGCAGCGACGGCCGGCCGGAATAGTTCTTGTTGAGGTCCGCGATCTGCGCCCGGAATTCGGGGTCGTCCTTGGCCTTGTTGAACGTCTCCTCGAGTTCGTCCAGGGCGGCGATCAGGGATTCAGGCATCCAGCGTCCGCCGTAGCCTCCGAAGTAGGGTCCCGGGGCGTGCTTGAGGGAGCCGCCCTGCAGGAATGCTTCTGCGGCGTTGTTGTCAGCGTTTCCTGAGGGTGCTTCAGCCATCAGTCCCGTCCTGTTCGAGTTGGTGGTGCAAAAGTGTGTCGTCCCGGCAGGGCAGCCTGCCGGGCGTGTTCGACGGGCGGGGATCCATCCCGCCCGCCTGTGCGCAGGTGCGTTGGCCTCAGCCCCGGGCTGCTATCGCGGCGGCGCCGGCTGCCTTGAACTCGGCGATCCGCTCCCGCGGCGTCGAGTGGCTGACCAGCGCCTCGCCCACAAGCACGGCGTTGGCGCCGCTGGCGGCGTAGTGGGTGACGTCGCCGGCGTCGCGGACGCCGGACTCGGCCACCACGACTGCGCCGGCCGGGATCCGCCCGGCCAGGGAAGCGAAAACTGAACGGTCGACGTCGAGCGTCTTCAGGTTCCGCACGTTGACGCCGATGATGCGCGCCTGCGCGGCCACTGCCCGCTCGATTTCCTCTTCCGTGTGCGTCTCCACAAGGACGTTCATCCCAAGTTCGTGGCTGAGGCCGCTGAATTCGGCGAGCTGGGCGTCCGAGAGTGCAGCAACGATGAGCAGGATCAGGTCCGCGCCGTGGGCGCGGGCCTCCCAGATCTGGTACTCGTCCAGCGTGAAGTCTTTCCGCAGCAGCGGCACGTCGACGGCGGCGCGCACCGCATCGAGGTCGGCCAGGGACCCGTTGAAGCGGCGCTGCTCGGTGAGGACGCTGATGACGGAGGCACCGCCGTCGGCGTACTGCCGGGCGAGGGACGCGGGATCGCCGATGGCGGCGAGGTCTCCCTTGGAGGGGCTGCGGCGTTTGATTTCCGCGATGACCTTGAGCTCGTTCCGTGACGGGGAGGTTCCGCCAAGGGCTGCCCACGCGTCGCGGGCAGGTGCCGCCGCCTCCGCCAGGTCCTTCAGTTCGGCCAGCGAAACGAGCTGCTTCCGGGCCTCCATATCCTCCCTGACACCAGCATTGATGTCATCGAGAACAGTGGACATCAGTGGCCGGAGTTCTTCAGCTTGCTGCCTTCGACGCCGTAGCCTGCCTTGCGCATGACGTATCCGAGGATCAGGCCCAGCACCATGACGCCGGCGCCGGCGATGAAGATGGGCGTGCTGGCGATCACGAAGGCAATGGATGCGATGAGGGCGCCCACCAGCATGACGATGACGCAGGTCCAGGCTGCGGGGCTGTTGCCGTGGCCGAGTTCCTGGCTGTGGTCGATGGCGCCGGGGGCCACCGTTCGGGTGCCGGACTTGGAAACGGACGCAGGTGCTTTGCTCATGGAAATCTCCTCAGGGTGAATACTGCTTACATTCTGCCATTTTTTGGCCGGTGACCGGTTATCCGCCGGGACCCTGCCGGGAGCGGCGGTGCGTATCCGCCGGGTCAGGTGGGATCGTCGCCCCGTGACAGCCGGTCCCAGCTGTCGATTTCATCCACGGGACCGGAGGCGGCAACGCTGCCCGTGGCCGGCACGTCATATTTCGTCCGCGCCTTCCAGTGCCGCGCGGCGAAGGGAATAACCAGCGCGGCGAGGGCCAGCAGGCAGCCTGCGACGACGGCGAGGACGGGAAAGGCGGTGACGGCAACAAGCGCCTGGCTTCCGGTGATGCCGGTCGCTTCCGCAATGGAGCCCTGGGCGGCCGCCAGCGGGTTGGCCAGGACTGTTGCTGCTGCGGCAACAATTCCAGCGGAGGCAAGGACAATGATGGCGGTGATGATCCACCGCGCAATCCTGCCCGCTATGGCTGCCGCCAGGCCGCCGGCGAGGGCCACCAGCGCCAGCGCAGTGACGGTGGTGGCAGCCTTGCTTCCCTGGACCTCAAGCGCGTCCTGCGCGGCCCCGGCCTGGCCCACCTGGTTCGGATCGAGCGTGACGGTCATCCAGGTTTGGGTGGTGGTGCCGAAGACCGCCAGCGCCAGGACCGCAATAAGCAGCACCAGCGTGGACTTGCGTGCCCACGCCGGCGTGCGCCTGCCGGCAGTCCCCGTTTGCGCTGCCGCCGGTCCGCTGCCAGTCACCGGGAGTCCGCCCCGGGCAGCGAGTCCGCCGAAATGTTCTGCAGGGAACCGGCCGTGTGGACCGCCCGGAGCGGTGCCGCTGCCTTGTTGACCGTTTCCAGGGCCTCCGTCGGGTTGACCGAATCAGCAACGATCCCGCCTCCGGCCTGGACGTACGCACGCCCGTCCCGGATCAGCGCCGAACGGATGGCAATGGCCATGTCCATGTCGCCGGCGAAGTCCAGGTAGCCCACCACGCCGCCGTAGATACCCCGGCGATGCGGCTCGAGTTCGTCCAGGAGGCGCAGGGCGCGGGGTTTCGGGGCCCCGGACAGGGTGCCGGCCGGGAACGTGGCCTTGAGCACGTCATAGGCCTTGGCCTTGGGCGAGAGCCGGCCAACGACGGTGGACACCAGGTGCATGATGTGGCTGAAGCGTTCCACCTCCATGAACTGCGTGACGTCCACGGTTCCCGCTACGCAGACCTTGGAGAGATCGTTGCGTGAGAGGTCCACGAGCATCAGGTGTTCGGCGCGTTCCTTCTGGTCCGCCAGCAACTCGTCGGCGAGGGCTTTGTCCGCCTCCACCGTCTTGCCGCGCGGGCGCGAGCCGGCGATGGGGTGGGTGATGACTTCTTCACCGGTCACCGTGACGAGGGCCTCCGGCGAGGAACCCACAATCGAGTACTCCCGGCCGTCGGCGTCCTCGAGGCTGAAAATGTACATGTACGGGCTGGGGTTGGTGTTCCGCAGGACCCGGTAGACGTCCAAGGCAGACGCCTTGCATTCCATCTCGAAGCGGCGCGAGATGACCACCTGGAACACCTCACCGTCAACGATGGCTTCCTTGCCACGGTCCAGGGCCGCCAGGTACTCGGCTTCGTCCCAGCGTTCCTGGACGCTGGAGGCGAAGTCCAGTGCCGCCGGAGCGAGGACGGACACGGGCTGCGCAACGGGGCTGCTGACCTTGGCAAGGAGCGCCTTGACCCTGGCCACGGCATCGTGCCAGGCCTCATCCACCCGTTCGGAGCTGTTGTCGAAGTTGATGGCGTTGGCAATGAGCAGCACCGTGCCGTCAACGTTGTCGTGGACGGCCATGTCGGTCACCAGGTTCAGCGCCATTTCCGGCAGGTGCAGGTCGTCCTCCGGCGGGCTCACCAGGCGTTCCCAGTGCCGGACGGTCTCCCAGCCCAGGAATCCCACCAGGCCGGAGGTGAACGGCGGCAGCCCCTCGAACCTGTCGGTGCGGAGGGCTTCGATGGTGTCGCGGATGGCGTCGACGGGGCTGCCGTCCACGGGAACACCCGCCGGCGGTTCACCCAGCCAATGCGCCTGGCCGTCCTTGGTGGTCAATGTCGCCCGGGATTTGGCGCCGATGAACGAGTAACGGGACCAGGCGCCGCCCACCGCAGCGGATTCCATCAGGAAGGTGCCAGGCTGCCCCTGCGCCAGCTTGCGGTAAAGGCCGATGGGCGTCTCGGCGTCCGCGAGCACCTTGAGCCGGACGGGGATGACGCGGCTGTGGCCGGCCAGTTCCCGGAACTCCTCAAGGCCGGGGCTGATGATTCCAAGGTCCTGCATGGCTATGCTGTTCCGCCTGTTCTGGTAGGGGCCGGTTCTGGAAGGGCCAGGTGCCTGGGGCCGGGAATCCCGGCGGTGGTTGCGCTTGGAGGGGGTGGCCCGGCCCCCTTCCGCAGCGGGCTGCGGTCAGAAAAAGGGTCAGCCTGCCTGGCCTGTGGCAACAGCCAGGTCCCGGCCGTCGAAGCACGTGCGTGTGCCGGTGTGGCACGCGGCCCCCACCTGGTCAACGCGCACAAGCAGCGCGTCGCCGTCGCAGTCCATCGCCACCGATTTGACCCACTGCACATGCCCGGAGGTGTCCCCCTTGCGCCAGTACTCCTGGCGGGAGCGCGAGTAGAAGGTAACGCGGCCGGTGGTCATGGTCCGGTGCAGGGCTTCGTCATCCATCCAGCCCAGCATCAGGACCTCGTTGGTGTCGTACTGCTGGACGACGGCGGCCACTAGGCCGGCGCTGTCACGCTTCAGCGCGGCTGCCAGCTCCGCGGGAAGCGGGCTCGCCAGCGGAGCCGGGGACTGGCCGGGCGAAGTGGCTGCGGGCGCGGCAATACCGGGGTTCAGGACGGGGGCGGGCTGCTCAGACATCAGGTCAAGTCTAGTGCCTCCACCCGGCCCCCGATTGTGTGTGAACGACGGCACGCCAGCAGGGGCGGACGTGCTGCCCAACCCTGCGCGTGTCGTGCTAGTTTCACAAGTGATGCATTTCGTCGAACCGTCCCGAGAAGTCCTTGCCGAGACCCTGCTTGCGGCGGGACCTGACGCGCCCACGCTCTGCAAGGGCTGGCGTACCAGGGACCTTGCCGCCCACCTTTACCTGCGCGAACGCAAGGCGGCCGTGGGCCTGGGCCTGATCATCAAGCGCCTCGCCAAGGCCTCGGACCAGGCGACTGCCAGGCTCGCCGCGAAGCTCACCACGCCCGAGGAGTACGCGAAACTCGTCAACACCTTCCGCGCGGGGCCCCCGGCACTGTCGCCGATGAACATCAAGGCGCTGGACGAAAGCTCCAACCTCATCGAGTACTTCGTCCACACGGAGGATATCCGCCGGGCGGTTGACCGCTGGGCGCCCCGGGCACTGGACGAGGCCTACTCGGAAGCCCTGTGGGACGAACTCGTCAAACGCGCCGCGATCCTGTACCGCGGTGTGGACCTGGGCATCGTCCTGGTGCGCCCGTCCGGGCCGCGCCATGTGGCCAAGCGGGCCCCTGTTTCGGTGGCCATCGTGGGCGAGCCGGGCGAACTGCTGATGCATGCCCACGGCCGGACCCGCCACGCGCTGGTGACCTTCGAAGGCCAGCCGGACGCCGTCGCGCTGCTCCAGTCAGCGGAAGTCGGGCTCTAAAAGCAACGCGGGGTCACATCCGGCTCAATAAACCAAGGTTTTTGGGCTGGAAGTGACCCCGCGTTGCTATTGGTCAGCGGACTTCGAAACCCGCGTCCCGGATGGCGTCCTTGACCTGCGACATCATGTTGTCCGGGCCCCAGTGGAAGATGGATGCTGCCAGGACGGCGTCAGCTCCGGCCGCGACGGCGGGCGGAAAGTGCGCAGGCTCTCCCGCGCCGCCGGAGGCGATGATGGGCACCTTGACGGCGGCCCGGACCAGCTTGATCAGTTCGAGGTCGAACCCGTCCTTGGTGCCGTCGGCATCAATGGAGTTCAGCAGGATCTCCCCCACGCCGCGGTCCGCGGCTTCCCTGGCCCATTCAATGGCGTCGATCCCGGTGCCTGTGCGTCCGCCGTGGGTAGTCACTTCAAATCCCGACGGCGTTGGCCGGGATCCCGGGCGGGTGCGGCGGGCGTCCACGGACAGGACGAGGACCTGGGAACCGAAGTGCCGGGTAATCTCGTTGATGACATCCGGCCGCGCCACCGCCGCCGTGTTGATGGACGCCTTGTCCGCGCCGTAGCGCAGCAGCTTGTCCACCTCCGCGACTCCCCGCACGCCGCCCCCAACGCACAGCGGGATGAAGACCTCTTCGGCCGTCCTGCGGACTACATCGAACGTGGTTTCGCGGTTGCCGGAGGACGCCGTCACGTCCAGGAAGGTCAGTTCATCCGCCCCGGCGTTGTCGTAGCGGTGGGCGAGCTCCACGGGGTCGCCGGCGTCGCGCAGGCCCTCGAAGTTGACGCCTTTGACGACGCGCCCGGCGTCCACGTCGAGGCAGGGAATGACTCGTACAGCTACAGCCATGGGATTCTCCTGGAAATCAGATGCGGCAGGCGTGGATGCTGCTGACCAGGATGGCGCGGGCGCCGAGATCGTACAGCTCGTCCATGATCCGGTTGGTTTCCTTCTTGGGCACCATGGACCGGACGGCAACCCAGTCCGAGTCGCGCAGCGGCGAGACCGTGGGCGATTCCAGGCCGGGCGTGAGGGCAGCGGCCTGTTCCACGAGCTCCTTGCGGATGTCGTAGTCCATCAGCACGTACTGGCGGGCCACCAGCACGCCCTGGAGCCGGCGGATCAGGACCTCGATCTCCTTGGCCGTGCCGTTCGCGGCACCGCCTTCGCCGGTCCGGCGGATCAGGACGGCTTCGGACTTCAGGATGGGTTCGCCGAAGATCTCCATCCCGGCGGCCTTGAGGGTGTTGCCGGTTTCGACGACGTCCGCGATGGCGTCCGCGACGCCCAGGCGGACCGAGGACTCAACCGCGCCATCCAGCCGGACCACCTTGGCGTTGATGCCGCGCCCGGCCAGGTAGCCGCGGAGGAGGCCGTCGTAGCTCGTGGCAAGCCGCTTCCCTTCCAGTTCCTCAACCTTGGCGAAGTCTCCCACGGGACCCGCAAAACGGAACGTGGAGGCAGCAAAACCAAGCGGAAGGAGCTCTTCAGCCTCCACCTCGGCGTCCAGGAGCAGGTCGCGGCCGGTGATGCCGACGTCGAGCGTCCCCTGGCCGACGTACACGGCGATGTCGCGGGGGCGGAGGAAGAAGAACTCAATCTCGTTGTCCGGGTCCACCATCACCAGCTCGCGGGAATCACGGCGCTGGCGGTACCCCGCCTCGGACAGCATGGCGGATGCGGCTTCGGACAGGGAGCCCTTGTTGGGGACGGCTACTCGCAGCATGGAAGGTCTTTCTGGGTGGAGGGAGGTCTAGGTGTTCAGGCAATGCAGGCCACGGCGGGCACCGGCGGCGTGGGGCGCGCCGGGCCGGTGGCTACAGATGCTTGTAGACGTCTTCCAGGGTGAGGCCTTTGGCGAGCATCAGGACCTGCAGGTGGTACAGCAGCTGGGAGATTTCCTCGGCCGCGGCTTCATCGGATTCATATTCGGCAGCCATCCACACTTCGGCTGCTTCCTCAACGACTTTCTTGCCGATGCCGTGAACACCGGACTCCAATTCAGCGACGGTGCGGGAGCCTTCCGGGCGGGTGGCTGCCTTCTCGCTGAGCTCAGCGAACAGCGTCTCGAAATTCTTCACGCCCTACAGCCTACTTGCTGCGGCCCAAAGGGCGCTTCCCGGGCCGTTGCATGACGGGCGCGATGTGAGCGAATACACACGCGCCCGCCATGCGGGGCGTGCTACTTGCCGTACTGCTTGAGCACAACGGCAGTGGCGAGGGCCGCGGTGACGGCCTCGTGGCCTTTGTCTTCCTTGGAGCCCGGCAGGCCCGCACGGTCCAGGCCCTGCTGTTCTGTATCGCACGTCAGGACGCCGAAGCCCACCGGGACCCCGGTGCGCACACTGACATCAGTGAGGCCCGACGTCGCGGCCTGGCACACGTAGTCAAAGTGCGGGGTTCCGCCACGGATGACGACGCCGAGGGCAACCACGGCGTCAAAGTGCGGCGCCAGCCGCGCGGCAGCCACGGGAAGCTCAAAGCTGCCGGGGACGCGCAGGACAGTTGGCTCGGCAATCCCGGCGTCCTTGGCGGCCCGCAGGGCGCCGTCCAGGAGGCCATCCATGATCTGCGTGTGCCAGCTTGCTGCCACGATGGCCAGCCGCAGCTGCGAGGTTTCCGCGGGGTTGAGGGTGGTGAGGTCGATGTCGGGGGCGCCGTGTCCGCTCATAAGTCAGTTCTGTTCCGTTCAGTCTCGTGGTGTGGTCAGTCTTGTGCTGCGGTCAGTCTTGTTCGTGGTCAGTCTTGTTCGTGGTCAAAGGAATCAGCGGCGGCGGGGACGGCGGCCACGTGGGTATCGAGCGTCAGCCGGTGCTCCATGCGGTCCTTCTTGGTCTGCAGGTACCGGATGTTCTGGTCGCGGGAGGGCACCTCCGTGGGGACCATCTCCACCACCCTGACACCGGCCTTCGCCAGCCTGTTCTGCTTGTCCGGATTGTTGCTCAGGAGCCGCACCTCGTGCAGCCCCATTTCCGCGAGCACCTGGGCGGCAGCCTTGTAGCAGCGGGCATCCACCGGCAGGCCCAGCTGCTCGTTGGCCTCGACGGTGTCGAAGCCGGCCTCCTGCAGCGCGTAGGCCTTGATCTTGTTGGCGAGGCCGATGCCACGGCCCTCCTGGCCGCGCAGGTACAGCAGGGTGCCGCCCTGCTCGCCGATCATCTCCAGGGCGTAGGCAAGCTGTTCCCCGCAGTCGCAGCGGTAGGAGCCGAAGACATCCCCGGTCAGGCACTCGGAGTGCAGCCGGACCAGGGGTGCTTTCCCGTCCTTGGGCGGGTTGGGGGAGCTGACGGCAAGGTGCTCGTGGCCGGTGACCAGGTCCGTCCACGCCTGGGCAATGAAGTCGCCGAAAGCCGTCGGCAGCTGCACGATGGGTCCGCCGCTGACGGGATGGGGCATCTGGCCGTTGCCCGCCTCCAGGTGGTGGCCGTTGCCCGACCCTGACAGGTGGTGGCCGTTGCCCGAAGCTCCGGAAGCCGTCATCGTATCTCCTCTTCTCCGCCCGCGCGTCCTGCCCGGGTATTGCTGCCAACCGATGTGCCCGCTGCCTCGAGGTAGGCCACCAGGTCTTCAATCGAGATCAGTGGGCACCCGTGTTCGGCAGCGAAGGCGCGAAGCCCGTCCAGCCGCATCATCTCACCGTCGTCGTAGACAACTTCGGCGATTACGCCCACAGCTTCCAGTCCGGCGAGCCGGCACAGGTCCACGGCCGCTTCGGTGTGGCCGGGGCGTTCCCGCACTCCCCCTTTAACGGCCCGCAGCGGGAAAATATGCCCCGGACGGGTCACGGCCGCCGGCCCGGCCTGCGGATCCGCGAGGACGCGGGCCGTCAGGGCCCGGTCAGTTGCGGAGATCCCGGTGCTCACACCCAAGGCGGCATCACAGGACACCGTGTAGGCCGTACCTTTGGCGTCCTCGTTGACCGCCACCATCGGCGGCAGTGCCAGGGCGTCCGCCCGGTCCCCGGACAGCGGAACACAGATAACACCGGAGCTGTAGCGGATGGTCCACCCCATCAGGGCCGGGGTGGCATGCTGGGCGGCGAAGATGATGTCGCCCTCGTTCTCCCGGTCCTCGTTGTCCACCACCAGCACAGGCCTGCCGGCGGCGATGGCCCGTACGGCTTCTTCGATGGTGTCGAGTCCAAGGGCAGCCGCTGGCCCGCCGGTTCGGGCAGCAGGGGCGGCGGATCCGGCCGGCCCTGCCTGTTCCAGCTTTACTGCGGCGTTCATCGGGTCCCTCCCTCAACGGCGGCGGGCGACGGGGCATTGAACGCCAGCAGGCGTTCGGTGTACTTGGCCAGGACGTCCACTTCCAGGTTCACCCGGCTGCCGGTGCTCTTGGCGCCGAGGCCGGTTTCAGCCAGGGTTGTGGGAATGAGCCCCACCTCAAACCAGGGAGCCTGCTCACTGGCCTCACTGACTGCGGTCACCGTGAGCGAGACGCCGTCGATGGCGATGGAGCCCTTTTCCGCTATGTAGCGCGCCAGGTTGGCGGGCACGCCGAACCGAAGCCGCTCCCAGTTGCCGAGGGCCTCGCGTTCCAGCAGCACCCCGACGCCGTCCACGTGCCCCTGCACCACATGCCCGTCAAGCCGGCCGCCGGCCGGAACGCAGCGTTCAAGGTTGACCGAATCACCCGGAGCAAGTTCGCCAATGGTGCTGCGGACCAGGGTTTCCCCCATCACGTCAACGCTGAATTCCTTGCCGTTGATCTCCGTGGCCGTGAGGCACACCCCGTTGACGGCGATGGAGCCGCCGAGCGCGAGCCCTTCGGTGGTGCCGGGCGCGTGCAGCCGCACGGTAGCGCTGGCGTTCCCGTCCCGCTCCACGGACAGGACGTGCCCTTGTTCGGCAATAATTCCGGTAAACATCAGTAGCCTCCCTGGGCTGGCTCCGCGCTGTCGCGGGTTGGTTGAGGATCCAGTGCAACGGTCCGTTGCGGTCTAAGGTGAAGTCGCAGGTCCCGGCCCAGCTTTCGCACGGCACCGCCGTCGGACCCGTCCCAGTCCCATTGCTGGGCATCGGCGAGGGTGGTGATCCCCAGGCTCCCGAGGGCCGGCGTACCGGAGCCCAGCAGGGTGGGCGCCAAATACACGATGAGTTCATCGACCAGCCCGGCAGAGAGGAACGCGCTCAGGATGCGCGAGCCTCCCTCCACCATGACGTGGCGTGTCCCGGATCGGTACAGCATGGTCAGTGCCTCGCGCGGGTCCCGGGTGCGGAGATGCGCCACCAGTCCGTCTGTTCCGCGTACGGCGGCGCCGGCGGGGACGTCCCGCAGCCCCATAACGGCCCGCACCGGCTGGCTCGCTGCCAATGCTCCCGATGCGTTCCGGGCGGTGAGCCGCGGATTGTCCACCAGGACGGTCTGGGTGCCCACCAGGATGGCATCGATCCGGCTGCGGATGGCATGGTTGTCGGCCAGGGATTCCGGGCTGGAAATCCATTGGCTGGTGCCGTCCTCGGCCGCGATGCGGCTGTCCAGCGTCTGGGCGATGTGGAGGGTGACGAAAGGCCGTTTCGCCGTCACAGCCTCAAACCATTGGCGGTTCAGGTCCAGGGACTCCGCGGCCCCGAGCCCGCTGCGGACGCGGACGCCCGCGGCCCTCAGCGTTGCAGCTCCGCCTGCTGCCGGGTCATGCGGATCATCCACCGCGTACACCACGTCCGTTATTCCGGCGGCAATGATGGCCTCGGCGCAAGGGCCTGTGCGTCCCACGTGGTTGCAGGGTTCCAGGGTAACCACCATGGTGCAGCCGGAGAGATCCAGGCCCGCGGCTGTTGCCTGGCTGATCGCATCCGCCTCTGCATGCGCGGTGCCGGCGCCGCGGTGGAAACCGGTGACGAGGTGGCGGCCTGCAGGATCCACGACGACGGCGCCCACCAACGGGTTCGCCCCCCGCGGACCCCGCAGGGCTGCCTCGAGGGCAGCCCCCATGGCTCCGGACTCGGCAGCACTGAAGGCGGTAACCACCCCGTCAGCGTGCCCCGGGGGGTGGCCCGGATGCGGCTCCGTGCTGATTGCGTCAGCCGTGGCCGGGTTGCCCGCCGTCATGCGGCGACCGGCGCGGCGGCTGCGCCCTCCGGTGAAGCGGCAGGGTGTTTGGCATCGAAGAGCCATCGCTTGGGGTTCATTCCGTGTCGTTCCTTCCCTCTCGAACCGCGATGGCTCCGGGGGTTTACGACAGCAGAAGGCTGCGGCGCCGGAATGGCCCCACAGATACAGCTGTACGTGCTTCTCTCATCCAGACTTTAACTGTCGGTACCGGAATTTCACCGGTTCAACCGTCCGCCGGGATTTCCTTGCGGAAACCACCGGCTCGCGGGTCGCGGACTGTCACCGCCGGTTCGGACTTACACCGACCCCGGAGCACGTATGTGTGTTGCTATTGTGCCATAACCGGCACCGGCTCCCGGCTATTCCCCCGTCACCGCGTGTAACGTCCTGCCTGCCTCCCGGCGCAGCCTCTCGATGGCCGCCGCGGGGTCTTCGGCGCCGTAGACGGCGGAGCCGGCAACGAATACGTTGGCGCCTGCTTCCGCGGCCCGGACGATTGTTTCTTCGGTGATGCCGCCGTCAACCTGGATGGCCACCCCGATCCCGGAGCCGTCGATGGCAGCCCTGGCCCGCCGGATCTTGGGCAGGGTGAGGTCCAGGAAGGCCTGGCCGCCGAATCCGGGCTCCACCGTCATGATGAGCAGCATGTCCAGCTCGGACAGCATGTCCAGGTAGGGCTCCACGGGGGTAGCCGGCCGGATTGCCATGCCGGCTTTCGACCCCCTGCTGCGAAGTTCGCGTGCCAGTTTCACGGGCGCGATCGACGCCTCCGCGTGGAACGTGACGGACGCCAGGCCGGCGTCGGCGAAGCCCGGCGCCCACCGGTCCGCGTCAGCGATCATCAGGTGCGCGTCCAGGGGTATGGGGCTCACCTCCTGGATGCGCTGCACCACAGGCAGTCCGATGGTCAGGTTGGGGACGAAGTGGTTGTCCATGACGTCCACGTGCACGGCGTCAGCGGTGCTGATGCGCTGCAGCTCGGCCTCCAGGTTGACGAAGTCGGCCGAGAGGATGCTCGGATTGATGCAGCATTGCGTCACGGGGGAACCTTTCACGGGTCAGGGCTTCTTATGGATGAGCGCGAGGAACATGGCGTCTGTGCCGTGGACATGGGGCCAGAGCTGGGCCGTGGAGTCATGCCCGGCGTCCAGCTTTCCGGGGAGGCTGACGGCGTCCAGCGCCGCTCCGGCGTCAAGGAGTTCCAGGTCATCGCGTTTGCGGAGGGCATCAGCCACGACGGCCGTCGTCTCCGCCGGATGCGGTGAACAGGTCACATAGGCCACCACTCCCCCCGGACGAACTGCTGCCAGGGCGGAGGCCAGCAGCTCGCGCTGCAGTGGGCCGAGGTCCGCGAGGTCCTTGGGTGAACGGCGCCACCTGGATTCCGGCCGGCGCCGCAATGCGCCGAGGCCGCTGCAGGGGACGTCCACGAGGACACGGTCGAATGATTCGGGCGCTTCGGATCCGACCTCGCGGCCGTCTCCGGTCCGGACCTGCCAGGTTTCCGGCGGCACGGCCGAGAGCGCCTGGCTGACGAGCTTGGCGCGGTGGGGAGCGGGTTCGTTGGCCAGCAGCGTTGCGCCCCGCTGCCTGGCCAGGGCGCCCAGCAGGGCTGCCTTTCCGCCGGGGCCGGCGCAGAGGTCCAGCCACGCCTCCGCCTTCGAATTGCCTGTCCCGCCTGCCGGCACGTCGAGTTGAACGGCGGCCATGGCGCGGGCCACCAGCTGCGAGCCAACGTCCTGGACCCGGGTGGTTCCTTCCCGGACGGAGGAGTACCGCCCCAGGTCACCGCCGCTGGAAAGGGCAGAACCCTGGACGAGCTCGCCCGGAATGGCACCGTTCTCCAGCACCTCGTCCAGGTTGCCCAGGCCTGGCAGGGCCACCAGGTTGACCACGGGGGCGGCGTTGTCCGCTTCCAGGAGGTCGTTCACTTCGCTGGCCTGCCGGCCATGCGCCACCAGGGACTGGCGCATGGCGCGGACGATCCATTCCGGGTGGGCGTAGCGGAGTGCAGCGATTTTTGTTTCGTCGGTCTCTCCGGCCACCAGCACGTCCAGCCACTCCTCAAGGGTGCGCGCAGCAACCTTGCGGAGGACAGCGTTAATGAGCGCTGAGGGCCCTGCTCCGATCACGGCACGCGCCAGGCCGACGGTCTGGTCGAGGGCGGCGTGTGCAGGGACGCGCATGGCCAGCAGCTGGTGGGTTCCGATTCGCAGCGCGTCCAGGACTGCCGGGTCAAGCTGGTCAAGCGGGCGGTCCACGCAGCGCGCCAAGATGGCGTCGTAGGTGCCTTGGCCCCGCAGGGCACCGTACGTAAGTTCGGTGGCGAAGCCGGCGTCGCGCTTGTCCAGCCCGTGGTGGCGGATCCGTGCCGGCAGCACGAGGTTGGCGTAGGCGTCCTCGGCAGCGACGGCGCGCAGGACTTCGAAGGCCACCAGCCGCGCGGGATCGGCCCGGCGGGTCCGTTGGGAGGGCGCGTTTTCCGTGAAGCTGCGCTGCGGACCGCGGTTGCGTTCACGGCCCTGGGCATTCCGCCGGCTGCTGTCCCGGGGTCCCCCCTTGCCGCGGCCGCCGCCCGCGGCGCCGCGCCCGGCGTTGCCGCCTCCGCCTGGATTGCCGCCGGACGCGCTCATTCGAACACCACACTTTCAAGGGAAGCCATGCCGCGTGCCCAGTCGGCAGCAGCCATCATTTTTTTGCCCGCAGGCTGGATGCGGGTCAGTTCCACGGCGTGCGATCCCGTGCCGACCAGCACGCTCTTGCCTTCGAGGAACAGGGTCCCGGGGGCAAGGCCGGTGACATCGGGCCGCAGCCGGACCGGTTCCAGCTTGACGCGCTGTCCGTCCAGGAAGGTCCACGCACCGGGTTCGGGGGTTACGCCCCGGGCCTGCCGCCCGATCGCCAGCGCCGGATGGTTCCACTGAAGGTGGCCATCTTCAAGGGTCAACTTCGGCGCGTGGGAAACCTCGCCCGCCTGGGGTTGCGGGAAGGCCTTCCCTGCCTCGATGGCGGACAATGTCTGGGCCAGGAGCACGGCGCCGCTGTGGGACAGCCGCTCAAGGAGCTCTCCCGCAGTGTCCTCCGGCCCCACTGATTCCGTGAGGGTGCCGAACACGGGTCCCGTATCCAGTCCTTCCTCCAGCTGGAAGGTCACCGCTCCGGTGACATCGTCCCCTGCCATGATGGCGCGCTGTACCGGGGCCGCGCCGCGCCAGGCCGGCAGCAGGGAAAAGTGCAGGTTGATCCAGCCGTGCCGCGGGATCCCGAGGGCGGCCGGCGGAACCAGTCCGCCGTAGGCCACGATGGCGGCGACGTCAGGGTTTACCCCGGAAATCCTGGCCGTTGCCTCCGCGTCCACGCGGGCGGCGTGGATGACCTCGATTCCCAGGTCAGCCGCGCGCGCAGCGACGGGGGACGGCGTGAGCACGCGCTTGCGGCCCACGGGGGCATCCGGGCGCGTCAGGACAGCAGCAACCTCGAAGCCGGCTTTTACGAGCGCATCCAGCGAAGGGACGGCGACGGCGGGGGTTCCCGCAAACAGGACCCTCACCCTGCGCCGCCGGCTGCCCCGGCGCCGAAGCTCGAGCCCCGCGGGGAGCCTTGGGCGGGGCCGCCGAAACTGGACCCGACAGTCCTGGCGCGTTTCGTCGTCGTACGTTCGGCGATGGAGTCGTAGTTGGCGTTGCGGATGGACCGCAGGGCGGTCTTCCGGTCCTCACCCTCGAGCCGGTCCGTGTAGAGGATGCCGTCCAGATGGTCGTTCTCGTGCTGGAAGCAGCGGGCCAGGAGCCCCTCCCCCTCCACCGTGACAGGGTTGCCGTGCATGTCGACGCCGATGACGCGGGTGGCGCGGAAACGCCGCACCGGAAAGCTGAGGCCGGGGATGGACAGGCAGCCTTCCACATGGTCGGGCTGGTAGTCCTCGCTGTTTTCCAGCACAGGATTGATGATGTGGCCCTCGACGCCGTCGATGCGGTAGGTAAAAACGCGCTGGCTTACGCCCACCTGCGGCGCGGCCAGGCCTGCACCGTCCACGTCCTCCATGGTTTCGGTCATGTCCGCGACCAGCTTGGCCAGCTCCGGCCCGAATTCCGTCACGGGATCGGCAACTGTGCGCAGCACAGGGTCACCAATGATGCGGATATTCAGGATAGCCATGCGCTGTAGTTCCTCACGATTGACGGCAAAGGGGACCAATCCAGTTTAGGCGCAGAGAAACTGCTAGGCCGTTTGCACCTGCGCCAGCGGCGGCGGGGCGATGGGAAGCAGCGCCGCGCCGGCGCTGATGGTGTCCGCGGACAGCTCCCAGACCCGCCGCAGGGCGCAGAACTTCCACCAGTGATGCTTCAGGACTTCCGGGTTGGCGCGCACGGGACGGACCTCCGTCTCCCCGATGGCCACCGCCAGCAGGACAGGGTTTTCACCGTACTGCCAGGGCTCCCACGTCCCTGCCTCGGGGTCCACCAGGCTTTCTTCGGCCTTCATGCCGGCCACCAGCTGCATCACCACTTTGTCATCGAGCGGCTTGACCAGGCCGTCCCGCGTGGTGCCCTTGGTCTTGTAATCGATCAGGCAGACGCGGCCGTTGATGCGGGCCACCAGGTCCAGGGTGCCGGCGTACCCCACGGCGTTGTTCCAGACGGTGATTTCCGGGGCGATGGGTTCCACCCGGAACAGCTCCCACCATTCATCGAACCGGACAGCGAAGGCCTCTTCCCCGTTGGCGGCCAAGGCCTCGCGGGCCTCCTTCATGGCGTGGGGACGCCCCAACGCACGAAGCGCCACCTGCTCGCAATAGTTATGAACCCGGTCCCCGCGCTTCGCCGCGTCATCGCGGTAGTTTTCGGCAGCCTTGGCCGCACGGTTGACGGCCTGCTTAATTTTGGCCGGGCTCCCCAGGCAGTCCGCCAGCAGCGGATCCTTGGCCAGGCTGCTCGCTCCCATGTACCCGAACCAGCCGTCCAGTCCGTGCGGCTGCTGGCTGATGACCGTGGTGATGGAGGGAACCGAGAACTGCTCCGACGTGGAGCGGGCGTACATCCGGCCGTATTCGGTGGCATGGGCGAGGAGTGGAGCTGTCATAGAAAAACTCTTTCACAGGGGGCCGACAAAATCTGCAGGCAGGATCCGCAAACAAAAAGGCCCGTTTCCGCTGCGAACGAGCGGAAACGGACCTCTGTGCGGTGGGCGATACTGGGTTCGAACCAGTGACCTCTTCGGTGTGAACGAAGCGCGCTACCACTGCGCCAATCGCCCTGATGCATTTGAATGCTAGCCGACGTTTACGTAATTCAAAAATCGCCGGCCTCGACCCGCCCGGGCCGCCCTGCTGCGGCCCCGCAACAGGGCAAGGGAAGAGCCAAAAGGTCCCCGTCCGCCGTCGTGAATTACACCCCTGTAACTCACCTGCTTCCGCGCCAGCACTGGGAAGCACGGTCACGCCGCGCGCACCTGGCGGGGGCGATTTGGAGAATCCCTGAACCTCCTATATTGTTTTTACTCGTTGGAACGCGAGGAAATGCCGGGAACGGCAAGGAATCAACCCTCCAAAATGCGGACGTAGCTCAGCTGGTAGAGCACCACCTTGCCAAGGTGGATGTCGCGAGTTCGAATCTCGTCGTCCGCTCG
This sequence comes from Pseudarthrobacter sp. C1, assembly GCF_034720455.1. Lineage (NCBI taxonomy): Bacteria > Bacillati > Actinomycetota > Actinomycetes > Micrococcales > Micrococcaceae > Pseudarthrobacter > Pseudarthrobacter sp. C1. The sequence goes on from NZ_JAYESK010000005.1 coordinate 221,187, forward strand.
CAGGACACTGTCACAGCAAAAGTTCTCCGGAACCGACGCTTACACGGTGGGTTGGCCGAGAGGCGAGGCAGCGGCCTGCAAAGCCGTATACACGGGTTCGAATCCCGTACCCACCTCGGTGAAAACCATGGTTTCCGGATTGAACCGGATGCAATGGGCGATTGGCGCAGCGGTAGCGCGCTTCCCTGACACGGAAGAGGTCACTGGTTCGATCCCAGTATCGCCCACCAAGCAAGGAAACTTGCTTCATGCAGTACGCACCGGCTCCGGCCGGAACGCACTTCATACGCGGACGTAGCTCAGCTGGTAGAGCACCACCTTGCCAAGGTGGATGTCGCGAGTTCGAATCTCGTCGTCCGCTCTCTTACTCTAAAATCCCATAAGACCGGGCTTCCGGTTCCGGGCGATTGGCGCAGCGGTAGCGCGCTTCCCTGACACGGAAGAGGTCACTGGTTCGATCCCAGTATCGCCCACATGCAGCAGCTCCCCGGAGCTGCTTTTTTCTTGCCCGGTAGCCTGCATCCGCTACGGGCGAACGGCCAAAGCCCCCGGTTTCCTTGTTGGGTGTTCCCCGCGGGGCTAGGATCGAACGCGGAGGAGCGACCTGGCTCCGCGATTGAAGGGAGGTGCTCGTGGGACTGATTGACGATCTAAAGGGCAAGGCTCAGGGTCTCATCCGCGGCAACGAGCAGGCCATCAAGAACGGCATCAACAAGGCCGGTGATTTCGTCGACACCAAGACCGGAGGAAAGTACTCGGGCCACGTCGACAAAGTCCAGAATGGCGCTTCCAAGCTCATTGACAAGAACGGAACCCCGGGCCAGGCACCTGCCGCTGAGCAGGTTCCGCCGGTCACTCCCGTCAACCCGGTTCCGCCGGCTGACAGGACTCCGTAACAAGGATTTGGCCAGGGTCTTGCCCTAGCACGTCAAGGGGGTGCAGGTCCCGCCGGGAGGCGGCACCTGCACCTTTGGCGTTTAAGGACTGCCGGCATTCAAGGACGACGGCGGGTGGCCGGCAGCCGCCTGAGGCCTAGGACGGCTCGTGGTTCTGGCCCTCGCGGGCCAGCGCGGTGAGGCGGGAGACAGCGCGGAAGTACTTCTTCATGTAGCCGCCGGTCATCATGTCCTCGGTGAAGAGCTGGTCGAACGGCACGCCGCTGGCAAGGATGGGCACGTCCTTGTCGTACAGCCTGTCGGCAAGCACCACGAACCTGAGCGCCACAGCCTGCTCCGTGATGGTGTGCACGTTGCGCCACACCACCCCGTCAATGCCGTCGATCAGCTGGCGGTAGCGGCTGGGGTGCACCCCGGCCAAGTGCGCAATCAGGGTGCTGAACTCGTCCTGCGCAACCGTCTTTCCGTCGAACTCCGCCTTCATGTGGGAGGACAGTTCGCTGTTCTTCAGCGGGGCCGGCGCCGCGGGCAGGCCCCGGTGGCGGAAGTCTTCCCCGTCAATCCGGATGACGTCGAACTGGTCTGCCAGCACCTGGATCTCGCGCTGGAAGTCCACCGCCGCGAACCTGCCGTCGCCCAGCGATCCTGGCAGCGTGTTGGAGGTGGCTGCCAGTTTCACCCCGGCGTCGGCCAGCTCGCGCATCAGCCGGGACATCAGGACAGTATCGCCCGGATCGTCGAGCTCGAACTCATCGATGCAGACAAGTTTGTAGCTGCTGAGCGCCTCAACGGTCTTGCGAAAGGACAGGGCACCCACCAGGTTGGTGTACTCCACGAACGTGCCGAAGGCCTTCGGGCCGGGCGCCGCGTGCCACAACGAGGCCAGAAGGTGGGTCTTGCCGACGCCGAACCCGCCGTCAAGGTAGATGCCGGCGCGGGAACCGTCCTTCTTCGCGAACAGTTTCTTGAACAGCCCCCCACCGCCGTTGGAACCGACGCCGTCGGCAAAGCCCTCCAACGCCCGCACGGCGGCGGACTGGCTGGGCTGCTTGGGATCGGGGCGGTAGCTGGCAAAGGAAACCTGGCCGAATCGCGGTGACGGGTAAAACCCTTTAAGGAGTTCATCCACCGAAACTGCCGGAGTGCGGGCGGCAAGCTGTTCGATCTGTACCAAGGTGGTCCGTTCTGCTGGTGGGTGGTCCCCAGAAAGGATACCGGCATTGCGCCCGGGCTTTTAATGCCGCAGGTCCCTGTGGCGGCCGGCGTGATGAAGGCAACATTGCGCCCTGTTAACGGAATGCGGACATGGCCCGGGGCGCTGGCTAGGGTGGAACCAGGTCCCCTTCAGGTCCAGCAGGCCGCCCGTGTCCTCAATGAAAGGCCAGGAAAAATGCCCTATCCCGTTGAACAGAATGAGAAGTTTGCCGCCTACGCCCACCCGGAGCGGCTGGTTTCCACGGAGTGGCTTGCTGCCGCCCTGGAAAGTGGCGCTGCCGCCAACGGAGAGCTGGTGGTAGTGGAATCCGACGAGGACGTGCTCCTGTACGAAACCGGCCACATCCCCGGCGCCGTAAAGATCGACTGGCACACGGACCTCAATGACGAAGTGACCCGCGACTACGTGGACGGGGCCGCGTTCGCGGAACTGGCGGCGTCGAAGGGGATTTCCCGTGACAGCACCGTGGTCATCTACGGAGACAAGTCCAACTGGTGGGCCGCCTACGCCCTGTGGGTCTTCACCCTTTTCGGCCACGAGGATGTGCGGCTCCTCGACGGCGGCCGGGACAAGTGGATTGCCGAAGGACGCGAACTCACCACGGAGAAGCCGGCACCTGGCAGGGCCGACTACCCGGTTGTTGAGCGCAACGACGCTCCCATCCGCGCCTTCAAGGAAGACGTCCTTGCGCACTTCGGCAAGCCGCTCATCGATGTCCGCTCCCCCGAGGAATACACCGGCCAGCGCACCCACATGCCGGCGTACCCGGAAGAAGGCGCCCTGCGCGGCGGCCACATTCCCACTGCTGCGTCGATCCCGTGGGCACGCGCTGCCGCCGCGGACGGCACCTACCGCAGCCGGGAGGAACTTGAAGCCCTCTATCTTGGCGAAGCAGGCCTGAAGGCAGGCGACGACGTCGTGGCCTACTGCCGTATCGGCGAACGTTCCAGCCACACCTGGTTCGCCCTCAAATACCTCCTCGGCTTCGACACCGTCCGTAACTACGACGGCTCCTGGACCGAATGGGGCAACGCCGTGCGCGTACCGATCGCCAAGGGTGCGGAACGCGGTTCCGTCCCTGCCGCCGTCGGCGCCTGACGCGGCCCGCGGCGGCGTAATTGCGTAGACTTGGACTGATGACTACTCAAGCCTTGCCTTCCGCCCTGGCGGCAATCGTGGATGACTTCCAGGCCCTCACTGAACCCGAGCGGCTCCAGTTGCTGCTGGAATTCTCCCAGGGCCTCCCGGAACTGCCGGACCGGCTCAAGGACCACCCCGAACTGCTGGAACAGGTCGTGGAGTGCCAGTCGCCGCTCTTCCTGACCATCGAGACGGAGAGTGAGGGCGGCCCCGGCGCCGCCGTGCGGCTGTTCTTCAAGGCCCCTGCGGAGGCTCCCACAACACGCGGCTTCGCCGGCGTGCTCCATGAGGGCCTGGACGGGCTGTCCGCCGAGGAGATCCTCTCGGTTCCGGACGACATGCCCGAGCTCCTGGGGCTCACCAGGGCCATCACGCCCCTGCGCATGCGGGGCATGACCGCGATGCTGGGGAGGATCAAGCGCAGGGTCGCTGCGGCTACTGCCGGACGTTCCTAGCACCCGCGGCGGAAAGCACCCATGGCACGCAAGAGCGCAGCACAGGGAACCCCGGCAACAGCGGCTCTGGCCGCGGCCGGGGTTCCCTTTGTGCTCCACCCGTATACCCACGATCCCGCAGCCGCTAGCTACGGTGCGGAAGCGGCCGAGGTCCTGGGCGTCGATCCATCGAGGGTCTTCAAGACCCTCATGGTGGAAGTGGAGGGGCGGCTGGCCGTGGGAATCGTACCGGTCAGCGGAGCCCTTGACCTGAAGGCGTTCGCCGCAGCACTGGGAGCCAAGAAGGCGGCAATGGCAGATCCCGCGGCGGCCCAACGGCGCACCGGCTACGTGCTCGGCGGCATTTCACCGCTGGGCCAGCGGCTGCCGTCCCCCACTGTGCTGGACGCCAGCGCCCTGGCGCTGGACACCCTGCTGGTCTCCGGTGGCAGGCGCGGGCTGGACATCGAACTGGCACCGGCGGACCTGGTCCGCCTCACGGACGCCGTCACGGCCTCCATCAGCTCACTCGCCACCGGAAGCCATTGAGCTCAAGGCCCCCGGGTTGAGCCTGGGAGCCAGCTGCTGCCGCAGCCAGGCCTTGACCTGGCCTTCCCAGCGGTCGGGGTCGACATTCCATTCCTTGGTGTGCCGGGCCTGGTGGAAGGGCTCGAAGGTCACCATCTCCGGGTTCCGCTCCGCAAGCAGGGCCGAAGGCTCGTAGGGCACATATTCGTCGTCCACGCTGTGGAGGATCAGGGTGGGCGTCCGCAGCTCAACTGCGCGGGACACCCAGTCCATCACCTTCAGGTCCACGGGCGCGGACAGTCCGGTGAGCCGCCTGCCCAGGGGGTGCCCCAGCATAAGCTGGCCATACCGCCCCACCAGGGAGGGGATCCTGTTCAGCTGTGCATGGTGGGCCAGCACATTGACCCAGTCGGTGACCGGCGCATCGAGCACCATGGCCCGGATCAGGTGCCGGTAGCGGGACAGGTCGGCGGTCTGCAGGCAGATGGCGCCTCCCATGGACCAGCCGAACAGCACGATTTCTTCCGCCCCGTTGGCCAGCGCGTACTCGATGGCAGCTTCAATGTCACGCCATTCCGTGGAGCCCAGGCCGTAGCGGCCGTCGTCGGCGGATGGCGCCAGGCCGTCATTCCGGTAGGAAACCAGGAGGCTGGTGAGCCCCAGCTCCAGCGCGGGACCGACCGCGCGCAGCGCCTCCTGCCGGGTGGCGCCGCGTCCATGCACCATCACCGCCCAGGTTCGGGCCGTGCCGCCGGCGCGGACCAGCCAGGCGGGAGCCTGCCCGCGCTCTACGTCGATGCTTACATCCTCATAGGGAATTCCGGCGGCGGCAGGGTCCGGATAGACGGCCCCGCTCCACCAGCCGCGGCGCGCTGCGGAAAGATCGCCGGCGTATACCGCCTCAACCTCGCGCAGCACGGTCCTGTCGGCGGGCGAGTAGGAGACGATGCGGCCGATCCGTGCGTGCCCCTTGCCGCCGTCGAAGAAGAATCCGTAGACGCCGTCAACCGTGGTGTCGTCAGTCGCGGCAAAGATGGCCCGCTGGCCCTGGCCGTCCCTGATGACGGCAAGCATCTCCTGGTCCGACGTCCGCTGCCGGGCGGGAGTAATGACCCGGCGTGCGAAGTACACCGCCAGCGCCGACGAACCGGCGCCCAGGAGTCCGGCCAGGCCGCCCCCGCCGATCGCTCCCCCGATTGCCCATTTTGCCCGCAACGACATTCCACCGGTTTCGGGGCCGTGAACGGGGGCGGGGCGGGTTCGCTGGAAAGGTGCCATGGAACTATTCTTACCGCCCGGGCACCGAAGCCCGCATTTCGCCGCGGACCGTCAGGCCTGCCCCTGCCCGTCGCCGGTGCGGCGCCCCCTGCGCATGGACCGGCTCCGGGACTAGGCTAGGGCCATGAGTGAACCGATCGTCATCCTGACCGAAGAACCCCTGGGGGCGGACGACCGCCTGAACATCGAGCGCCTGGTGGACGGGGCGGAAACGCGCCTGGTGGTGCTCGTGCCCGCAAACACCGAGCGGCACCTGCTGGTGGACTTCCTTGAAAACCTTTCGATGCTGGACATTGCCAAGGCATTCAGGGAGCTCACTGCCCACACCCCCGATCCCACGCAGGAGCGGGCACAGGCAGCGGAGACCCTGGCCGTATCCCTGGCCGCCCTGGAGGGACTGGGCACAGGCGTCACCGGGGAAATAGTGGATGGCGGGGCCGTCAACGGGCTGGTCGCCAAGGTCCGTGAAACCGGCGCCGGGCAGGCCGTGGTGATCACCCGGCCGCATGCCGTCGCTGACACCTTCCATACGGACTGGGCCAACAAGGCACAGGACCAACTGGGCGTGCCGGTACTCCACCTGTATGCAGGCTCGGGATTTATCGGCGACTCGTAAGCGTTGACAAGTCTATGAGCATCTTCGGAAACAGCATCTTCGGAAACAAAGCCACGGAACCGCCGGCCACGGAGGCGCGTCCGGCCGGGGCCGGCGTCCCGGGCAACGGCGTGGAAAAAACCGACGCGCAATGGCGTGAGGAGCTCACGCCGGAGGAATACCACGTGCTCCGCCAGGCGGGAACCGAGCGTCCATACACGGGCGAATACTGGGACACCCACACTGCCGGCGTGTACCAGTGCCGCGCCTGCGGAGCGGAACTGTTCACCAGCAACGAAAAGTTTGATTCCCACTGCGGCTGGCCGTCCTTCTGGGCCCCGCTTGCCGAAGGAAACGTCCGCTACATCCACGACCGCACGCTGGGAATGGACCGGGTAGAGGTCCGCTGCGCCACGTGCGACTCCCATCTGGGGCACGTGTTTGAAGGCGAGGGCTACGGGACCCCCACCGACCAGCGCTACTGCATCAACTCCATCTCCATCCGGCTGGTTCCCGCCGAGGAACCGCAGGTCAAAGGCCCGGAACAGGAGTCCTGATCCCGCAGGGAAAGACCTGCTCCGGGCACTGGAAAGGGCTCTGAGCCAAAGTAATTCTTATGTTTGGCTACTTTTTCAATTAGCTCTGCTGGTTGCTTGCTACGCTCGCCATAGATAGCAAGCAACCAGAAAGGCAGCCGACGATGACCGAAACCCTGACCACCGCCGTCACCGGGATTTCAGCCGAAAACAATGACTGGCTCCGGCTCAAGGCAGCCGCCACCGCCATCCAGGCCTTCCAGGTCCAGGACGGCTCCATTCCGGATCCCGCACACCACGCAGCAGCTGCTGCCCTGGTAAATGAGATCATCGATGCGCTTCGTGCCCTCAGCCCAGCCTTCCCGCATGATGCGGCGTACCTGGAAGCTGCCTGCACCGACTTCTCGCGGTGGGCCCAGGCCGGGTTCGCCACCCCCGACTTCCTTTCCTCCCTCCTGGCATTCCAGCCCCAAAAACAGCGCCGGGACGGCCTGCAGCACCTGGTTGTCTTCCCCATGTACACCCAAAACGGCAGCAGCAACCGTCTGGTGGAGGCAGTCCTGGTCGAAGTGATCTGGCCGGAGTTCATTGCCGGCCTTGAGGCGGGAGACTACTCGAACAAGCTGTTCGTTCCCATCCGCTTCGTGGACTTCACCGCCGGCTATGACACCAATTCCGCCGTGCTGTTCCCTGAGACCGTCGCTGTCAGCAAGACCCCCACCTTCACCTGGGGGGCCATCTTCGCAGACCGGGAGGCGGCCAGGTTCCGCCGCGTCCTCAAGGCCGCAGCCGAGACCACCTGCCTGGAACTGCCGGAAGGGGCAGCGGAGATGCTCGCCGACCAGGACCTGACCGAGGCCACGTTTGTCATGTGGGACCTGATCCACGACCGGACGCACATGCGCGGCGACCTGCCGTTCGATCCGTTCATGATCAAGCAGCGGATGCCCTTCTTCCTGTACTCCCTTGAAGAACTGCGCTGCGACCTGACCGCGTTCCGCGAATCCGTGCGGATAGAAAAAGACGAGGACGCCGATCCGGAAGCCCGGCGCCACGCCAAACTGGTGCAGTACGCCATCATCTTTGACCGCATCTTCCGGTTCGCGATCACCGGCAGCCGCGTCCGGAACTACGACGGCCTGGGCGGCCAGCTGCTGTTCGCGTGGCTGCACCAGCAGCGCGTCCTGCACTGGACGGACACCCGGCTGACCATCGACTGGGATGAAGTAGCCAATGCTGTCATCGCCCTCGGCGCCCGCATCGACGACCTGTACTGGCGCTCCATCGACCGCCCCAAAACCGCCCACTGGCTGGCTGCATACCAGCTGATCTCCGCCACCGTCACGCCCCACCCGGCATCTGTTTGGGCCAAGGGGCCGGAAGCGCTGCCCTTGGCGGGGCCGCCGCGCGGCCTCACCGACCAGGTGCTCGATGACGAATTCCCGCTGTCCATGTTCTACGAAGCACTGGAAAAGAAGATGCGCCCGATCATTGAATCCACTGCCGGCATCACTGGAGCATCCGCACTGTGACAGCTGCTATGGAGCCGGCAAAACCGCCGCTGAACGTCCTGGTTTCGGGCGGCAGCGGCGCGTCCGGCGTCGCCGTGGCCCGGGCACTGCGCGAGGCCGGGCACCGCGTGTTCACCGTGGGCTCGGACCCGGAGCGGATCAGGTCCGCGGCAGGACGGGCGGGCGACGGCGTTGCCCCCTTCGTGTGCGACCTCGCACGCCTGGAGGAGGTGCGGCAGCTGCGGGCTGATGTCACCGCCGCGGCCGGGCCGATGGATGCTGTGATCCACCTGGTGGGCGGCTGGCGGGGCGCACAGGGGATCGCGGACCAGACCGACGAGGACTGGGACTTCCTTGAGTGCGGAGCAATTACCACGCTCCGCAACGTCTCACGGGTTTTCTACGACGACGTCGCCGCCTCCGCGTGCGGGCGGTTCGCCATGGTGTCCTCCACCACCGCCGCCGAGCCCACAGCGGCAACAGCCAGTTACGCCGCCGCGAAGGCAGCGGCCGAAGCCTGGACCCTTGCCATCGCTGATGGCTTCAGGCGCGCCACCGGCAGGAACGGCGGCAGCGCGGCAGCCGCCGTCGTGCTGGTGGTCAAGGCGCTGGTCGATGAGGAACTGCGCCGCCGCCACCCCGAACGATCCTTCGCGGGCGCCACCGACGTCGAGGACCTGGCGCGCGCCGTCGTCGGACTCTTTGATGCCCCGGCCGCCGAACTGAACGGCCGGCGGCTGCAGCTGGCGGCGTCACTGTCCCCGGCCCGGACTTTACCTACACTGAAAGCGTGAGCAAAGCCATGACAACAACCGCTGAAACCGCCGCCGGTATCCGCCTCCATGATCCGAACGTGCGGGGTTTCGCCTCGGACAACTACTCTGGCGTCCATCCCGAGGTGCTGGCGGCACTGGCGGCCGCCAACGACGGCCACCAGGTCTCCTACGGCGAGGACGACTACACCGCCCGGCTGCAGCAACTGATGGAGGGCCACTTCGGCCCAGGCATCGAGTGCTTTCCCGTCTTCAACGGCACCGGCGCGAACGTCCTTTCACTGCAGTCGCTGCTCCCCCGCTGGGGCGCCGTGGTCTGCGCCTCTACCGCCCACATCAACATGGACGAGAACGGCGCGCCGGAACGCATCGGCGGCATCAAGCTGCTGCACGTCCCCACGCCGGACGGCAAGCTCACGCCCGAACTGATTGACCGGGAGGCCTGGGGCTGGGGGGACGAGCACCGCGCCCAGCCGCTGGCCGTGTCCATCACCCAGACAACGGAACTTGGCACCTGCTACACGCCGGAGGAAGTCCGGGCCATTGCCGGGCATGCCCATGCCAAGGGGATGAAGCTGCACATGGACGGTGCCCGGCTGGCCAACGCCGCAGCCCACCTCCAGGTTCCGCTGCGGGACTTCACGCGCGACGCCGGGGTGGACATCCTGTCCTTTGGCGGCACCAAGAACGGCCTGCTGTTCGGCGAAGTGGTGGTGGCACTGAATCCGGAAGCAGCCCACGGGCTCCTCTACCTGCGCAAGATGGACATGCAGCTGGCCTCCAAGATGCGCTTCCTGTCGGCGCAGTTCATCGCGCTCCTGGAAGGTGACCTGTGGTTGCGGTCCGCCGCCCACGCCAACGCCATGGCCGCCCGGCTCCGCGCCGCCGTCGACACCATCGACGGCGTCCGGCCCACCCAGGAGACCGAATCCAACGGCGTCTTTGCCGTCCTCCCCGAAGGCGTGGCCGACAGGCTGCGCGCGTCGTTCCGCTTCTATGACTGGAATGAAGCCACGCGCGAGGTGCGCTGGATGTGTTCCTTCGATACCACCGAAGAGGATGTGGATGCCTTCGTTGCCGCACTCCGCCGGGAACTGCACAATGGCGGGAACTGACGGTCCGCGCCGGAAGCCGGCGGCGAGCCTAACCGCCCTGCCCCGCCCAGTTGCGTAACCTGCGAAGGTGAACGCACTTGACCAGGTTCCCCCGGAGTTTCTCCACGCTTTGGGAACCCTCAGGAAAGCCCAGTGCCGCCGGGAACTGCGCCTGGCGGAGATCCCGGCGCCGGCCCGGCTGGCGCCCTTTGCCGTGGCCCTGGGCGCAGAAGTTTTTGCCCCCGGCTCCGGTGCTCCCGGCACCCCGCTTCACGGCCCCGCCGCCATGGCACTCGCTGCGGCGTCCGGGACGGAAGACGAGGACGGGCTGGAACTGGCGACGGGGCGGTTCATCCTCCTCCACGACCCCCAAGGCTCCGAGGTCTGGGACGGGGAATTCCGCATTGTCACCTATATCCGTGCGGAGCTGGAACCCGAGATGGGCAACGACGAAATGCTCGGAACAGTCGCCTGGACCTGGCTGGTGGAGGCACTGGAGAACCACAAGGCGGCGTACCGGGCCGCCGGCGGCACTGCCACCAGGGTCCTCTCGGAGAGTTTCGGCACCCTGTCCGAAAGGCCCGGATCCATCGACATCGAACTGCGCGCGTCCTGGACGCCCGCCACGTCCGACGTCCAGGCCCATCTTGAGGCCTGGTCCGACATGGTCTGCACCTTCGCCGGCCTGCCGCCCCTGCCGGACGGCGTGACGCCGCTGACGCTGCGCCGCCGGAACTGAGACCGTTTGTCAGTGGCGGACCGAAGGCGGACCGATGGCGCAGGGCCGCGGACGGGATGGCCGGGCAAGGCACCGGCCCGGCAGGCAGGCGTTTACCGGCCGGCCGGTAAACTGGAGGCATCATGACCCCTAACATTCCGGAAAACACCACGGCCGGCGTCCCGGCCGCTGATGCCGCACCCCACATCACGGTGGAAGGCTTTGACAGCCCCGTCCCCGAAATCGTTGAGCTGGCTGCTCCCCGGGAGGGCGTTCCGCTGGTCATCCAGACGCAGTCCGGCCTGGAGCGCTGCGCTGCGGCCATCGCCGCCGGAACCGGACCGGCAGGGGTGGACGCCGAGAGGGCTTCCGGCTTCCGTTACGGGCAGCGCGCTTTCCTGGTCCAGATCCGGCGCGAGGGCGCCGGGACCTGGCTGATCGACCCCGAACCCTTCGAGAACCTGGACATCATCAACGATGCCCTCCGCGGCGTCGAATGGATCCTGCACGCCGCCAGCCAGGACCTGCCCTGCCTCTCAGAGCTGGGCATGTGGCCGGACAAGCTCTTCGACACTGAACTTGCCGCCCGGCTGGCCGGGCTGCCCCGCGTGGGCCTGGCCGCCGTCATCGAACAGCTGCTCGGCTTCGGACTCGCCAAGGAGCACTCGGCAGCGGACTGGTCCACCCGGCCCCTGCCTGAACCCTGGCTGCGGTATGCCGCACTGGACGTCGAAGTCCTCACGGAACTGCGGGAGGAACTCATCGAGCTCCTCCAGGCCGACGGAAAGCTGGAATACGCCGAGCAGGAATTTGCGGCGATCCTGGCCGCCGGATTGCCTCCAGCCCGCGTGGACCCGTGGCGGAAGACCTCCGGCCTGCACCAGATCAGGGACCGCCGGCAGCTGGCAGCGGTACGTGAGCTGTGGCTGGAGCGCGACTCCCTGGCACAGAAACGGGATGTAGCACCGGGACGGCTGATTCCCGACTCCGCCCTGGTGGCGGCGGCCAAAGCCATGCCGACCACCGTGCCGCAGCTGCTGGGCACCAAGGGCTTCCACGGCCGGGCGGCTCAACGTGAAGCGCCCCGCTGGCTGCGCTGCATCGCAGCTGCCCGGGATCTCGAAGAACTCCCGCCGCTGCACCTGCCCACCAACGCGCCGCCTCCGCCCCGTGTCTGGGTGGACCGGGACCCGGAGGCGGCCGCCCGCCTGGCCACCGCCCGGCCGCTGCTGCAGGCGAAGGCAGAGTCGCTGAGCCTCCCGCTGGAGAACCTGCTCACCCCGGATTACCTGCGGCGCGTGGCCTGGCGGCCGCCGGCGGAGATCACCGAAGCAGCAGTCGCCACCGAACTCCGCGCCCTGGGCGCACGTGAGTGGCAGGTGGAACTGTCAACACCTCTCATCGTTGAAGCGTTCCTGCACCCGCAGCCGCTGCCCGCCAAGGAAGCCAAGGAAGCCAAGGCGGACGCCACCGCAGCGGGCAAGTAGGCGCAGCCGTCTGCACCGCCACCGGCTCCCAAACCGATTCCCCAGACGCTCTCTCACTTGATGCGTGAAAACCGCCGACGCTCTCTCACTTTCTTGAAGAGAGTGAGAGAGCGTTGGCCAAAAATGGGCATTAAGTGAGAGGGGGTCCATTCAATCCGGGGACCTTGCGGGCTAAGTTACTCACGAGTAACATCGAACATATTGCCGCCGGGCCATTGCCAGCAAAGGCATGCACCGGCGCCTACGTCTCGATGAGGAGTTATACGTGAGCCACCAGGGAAGCGGCGCATCCATGCGCACTGTCCGGGACGTCGTCTTTGTGGACGGCCTCCGCACACCATTCGGCAGGGCCGGGGACAAGGGCATCTACGCCGGCACCCGGGCTGACGACCTGATAGTTAAGTGCATCCGCGAGCTGCTGCGGCGGAATCCGTCCCTGCCGCCCGCGCGGATCGATGAAGTGGCCATTGCGGCAACCACCCAGACCGGAGACCAGGGCCTCACCCTTGGCCGGACGGCTGCCCTGCTTGCCGGACTGCCCAGGACGGTTCCCGGCTTTGCCGTTGACCGCATGTGCGCCGGAGCCATGACCGCGGTGACCGCCGTGGCCGGAGGGATCAGCTTCGGGGCGTACGACGTTGTGGTGGCCGGGGGCGTGGAACACATGGGCAACCACCCCATGGGCTCAGGCGCCGACCCGAATCCGCGGTTCATGTCAGAGCGGCTGGTGGACCCGGCCGCGCTCAACATGGGGAACACGGCCGAGAACCTGCACGACCGCTTCCCGGCGATCACCAAGGAACGAACAGATGCCTACGCCGTCGCCTCGCAGGCCAAGTTCGAGAATGCCCGCCGCAACGGCCGCATCCAGCCGGACCTGGTTCCCGTTGCGGCCCTGAAGCCCGGCCAGGGCTGGACACTGAACACCGCGGACGAACCGCCGCGGCCAGGCACCTCCCTGGCCGACCTCGCCGGCCTCCGCACCCCGTTCCGGGCCCACGGCCGCGTCACCGCCGGAAACGCCGCAGGCCTGAACGACGGCGCCACCGCAGCAGTCCTGGCGTCCGCCGAGGCTGCCGCCGAGCTGGGACTGGCGGTCAAAATGCGGCTGGTCAGCTACGCGTACGCGGGTGTTGAACCAGAGGTCATGGGCATCGGGCCCGTGCCGGCCACCGAGAAGGCGCTGAAGAATGCGGGGCTCACCATCGCGGACATCGGCCTCTTTGAAATCAACGAAGCTTTTGCCGTGCAGGTGCTCAGCTTCCTGGACCATTTCGGCATTCCCGACGACGACCCCCGGGTCAACCGCTACGGCGGCGCCATCGCCGTGGGCCACCCCCTGGCCTCGTCCGGTGTTCGGCTGATGACCCAGCTCGCCCGGCAGTTCGAGGAGGACCACTCCGTCCGGTACGGCATCACCACCATGTGCGTCGGCCTCGGCATGGGAGCCACCGTGATCTGGGAAAACCCGCATCACCCGGAATACACAGACAACAGCGGAGCCCGGCCCGGGGGCTCCGCCGCCACCGAAACCGCTTCCGAAGGAGCCGCATGAGCGCCGCAGATTTCACCAAGCTTGCAGAAATGTTCCCGAACGAGACCGTCACGCACTCCTACGTCCAGGACATCGAACTGCCCGCTCCGGCGGGCAAGCCCAGCCCCGGCACGTTCGCGCTCATCACCCTGGACAACGGCCTGGACCACGCCAAGCCCACCACGCTGGGACCCAACACCCTGGTGGAGCTCGGCACGGTGCTGGAGGGCCTTCGCGAGCGCGCCGGCCGCGGTGAGATCGTCGGCGTCGGAGTAACGGGCAAGCCCTACTACCTCGTGGCCGGCGCCGACCTTTCCGCCGTCAAGAACCTCGAAGAACGCGAGCACGGGCTGTGGATGGCGCAGCTGGGCCACGACGTTTACGCAACCCTGGCCAACCTTGGAGTCCCCAGCTTCGCCTTCATCAACGGCGCAGCCCTGGGCGGCGGCCTCGAAATCGCGCTGCAGTCCACCTACCGCACCGTGTCCACCGGAGCCGGGGCACTGGCATTGCCGGAAGCCTTCCTCGGACTGGTCCCGGGCTGGGGCGGTGTCTACATCCTGCCCCGCCTCATCGGGCCGGAAAACGCCGTGAAGGTGATGATCGAAAACCCGCTCAGCAACAACCGGACGCTGACCGGCCCCCAGGCATTCAGCCTCGGCATGGCCGACGCCATCTTCGAACCGGCCGATTTCCTGGAGCAGTCCCTGGCCTGGGCGGCGGGAGTCATCTCCGGCGACGTCATCCCGGAACGAGCCAACGCCGTCGACCCTTCCGAACCCGAAACTGCCGCCAGGTGGGCCGGTGCGGTCGCGGCCGGGCGGGCCTTCGTGGAGGCCAAGACCTCCAATGCAGCGCCCGCCCCCGAAAAGGTCCTGGACCTCCTCGAGGCGAACCGCACCATGACCCAGGCCGAATCCGCCGCGCTTGAATGCGAAACGCTGGCCGGACTCATGCAGACCGATGAATTCCGCGCCACCGTCTACGCGTTCCTTGACCTGGTCCAGAAGCGCTCCAAGCGGCCGGCCGGGGCCCCGGACCGCAAGCTGGCCCGCCCGGTCACAAAAGTGGGAGTTGTTGGCGCCGGCCTGATGGCCAGCCAGCTGGCCCTGCTGTTCGCCCGCCAGCTCAAGGTCCCCGTGGTGATGACGGACATCGACCAGGCCAGGGTGGACAAGGGCGTGGGTTATGTCCATGCTGAGGTGGACAAGCTGCTGGGCAAGGCACGCATCAGCCAGGACGCCGCCAACCGGACGAAGGCACTGGTCACGGGCTCGGTGTCCAAGGAGGTTTTCGCGGACGCCGACTTTGTGATCGAAGCGGTCTTCGAAGAACTCAACGTCAAGAAACAGGTCTTCGCGGAACTGGAAGAGATCGTTACCCCGGACTGCATCCTGGCAACCAACACCTCTTCCTTGTCCGTCACGGCCATGGCGGAAGACCTGAAGCACCCGGAGCGCGTGGTGGGCTTCCATTTCTTCAACCCCGTGGCCGTCATGCCGCTGCTGGAAATCGTCCGTGCCCCGCGGACCGACGACGCCGTCCTCGCCACCGCGTTTGAGCTGGCCAAGGGCCTCAAAAAGACTGCCGTGCTGGTCAAGGATGCCGCGGCGTTCGTGGTCAACCGGATCCTGCTGCGGCTGATGGGTGAAGTGACGGCCGCCTTTGACGAAGGCACCCCGGCTGAAGTGGCCGACAACGCCCTGCGGCCCATGGGCCTGCCGATGACGCCCTTCACACTGGGCGCCATGGTGGGGCTTCCCGTGGCCCAGCACGTGCAGGAATCGCTCCACGCCGCCTTCGGCGAACGCTTCACGGTATCCGCCAACCTGCAAAAGCTCATCGACAACGGCGTGAAGGGCCTCTGGGCGGCCGGCCCGGACGGCTCGAAGGAGATCCCGCAGTCCACGCTGGCGCTGATGTCCTTCGGCACCTCCCCTTCCACGGCGGAGCAGGTGCTGCGGCGCACCCAGGACGCCCTCGCGGAGGAAATCGGCCTCATGCTCGCAGAAGGCGTGGTTGCAGGGCCGGAGGACATTGACCTCTGCATGATCCTGGGCGCCGGATGGCCCATGTTCCTCGGCGGCATCACCCCGTACCTTGACCGGGTGGGTGCCTCCGAACGCGTCAACGGCAGGCGCTTCCTGCCGCCGGGAGCGGCGTCCCGCCCGGCCTGATCAGCCGGCCGGATCACCCGGCCAGCAGGCCGCCGTCGAGCTCCACACCGCGGTGTGCCATTGACCGGGCATAGGCGAGGTCATGCGTGACCAGCACGACGGCGGCGCCCTCCCCTGCCGCGGAACGCACCGCAGCGTCCAGCAGGGCCAGGCCGTCGCCGTCGAGCGCCACGGTGGGTTCGTCCAGGGCCAGGACCGCGGGTTTGCGGGCAAGGACCGTGGCCAGGGCAAGGAGGCGCTGGCTGGACGCGGGCAGTTCGGCGGGGTGCTCACCGGCAGCCCCTGCCAGGCCGACGGCGGCCAGCGCCTCGAGGGCCCGGCCGGCCGCCTCACCGGGCCGGAAGAGGCTGTCCAGGCCGAAGCGCACCTCACGGAGTACGGTCCGCTCGAACAGCTGGTCCCGGGGTTGCTGGAACAGCAGGCCCACTGATCGGGCCACCACGCCGGCCGGCGTCCCGGCTATGTCCGAGCCACGGACGAGGACCTGCCCGGAGGCGGGCCGCAGCAGTCCGTTGAGGTGGCGCAGCAGCGTTGATTTCCCTGCACCATTGGGGCCGGTCACTGCCACGATCTCCCCGGGGTTGACCGCCAGGTTGACGTCCCGCAGCACCCGCGGTTGCCTGGCGGGGCCGGGACCGCCTCCCGGCCGCGTGCGGCGAGGGGTCTTCCTCCCGCCATCCGGGTAGTCGAAGGAGACGCCGCGGAGTTCCAGCACCGGGACGGTTGGTGCCGTGCCAGGCGGCACACTGGCTGGCACGGCCGGGCGCGCTGCTCCGCGGGGCCGTGCCGCATCCTTTCCTTCCGGCAGGCTGCCGGGGCGCCGGATGCCCGACGGCAGCAGGCCGGAGCCCGGATGCAGTTCGGCAGGGGTGCCGCTGGCCGTTACCCTGCCGTCCACCACAACATGCCACGTCCCGGCGTCAAGGAGCGGCGTATCGACCACCTGGCTGAGGATCACGACGGCGGTGCCGCGCCTGACGAGGTCCCGCACCAGCTGTGCCAGTCCGGCGGTGCCGGCGCTGTCCAGCGAAGCGAAGGGCTCGTCCATGATCAGCACCCGAGGTTCCGTGACGATGGCGCAGCCAATGGCAAGCCGGCGCAGCTGGCCGCCGGAAAGCCGGGCGGGGTGATGGTCCAGGAGGTCCGTGAGTCCCAGGAGCGCGGCGGTACGTTCCACCGTGGACTTCATGGCGGTGCGCTCCACCGCCCTGTTCTCGAGGCCGAACGCGAGTTCTTCGGCCACCGTGGCCCGCACCGTGGACAGGACGGCGGCTGGATCCTGGGGAACAAACCCGACCTGGCGTCCCCATTCCGCGGGATTGATGCGTGGATCCCCGCCGCCGCCGAACTGCAGGCGGGTACCCGCGAGCTCCAGGAAGCCATGGAGGGTTCCCCCGCTTCCGGGCGGAAGCCAGCCGGCCAGCACCCGGCCCAGGGTGGATTTACCGCTTCCCGACGGTCCAAGCACAGCGGTGAACGTTCCGGGGACGAAGGCGAGCTCCACCCCGTGCAGGACCGGGGCGGCGTCGTCATGGAAAGTGAAGGTCCTGATGCCGGCCGAGAGTATCGGTCCGGCGGTTTCAAGGGCGTTCCGGCCGCCAGCCATGTCCTAGGTCCCCTCCGCGGCAAACCAGAGCCGGGCACCGACAGCCGCAGCGGAGGCCACCAGCAGGACAACCCGGAACACGCGCTGGAGTCGGGAATCCGGTACAACGCGGTAGCTGGTCCGGGGTCCCGGGTTGCTGAAGCCGCGGGACTCCAGCGCCGCTGCACGGGTTCCGGCGTCCTCGACCAGGGACAGGACCAGCGGGACCGCCTGGCGGCGGAAGGCCGCCACGCGGTGCAGGAGTCCGCGCCGGATCACCAGGCCGCGGGATTCCTGGGCCTGCCGGATCCCCTCCGCCCTGGAGGTGATGGCCGGCAGCAGGGTGAGGGTGGACGCCAGCACGAAAGCGAACCGGCCCTGGACGCCGCGTGCGGACAACGCCGCCACCAGGTCCGGAACGCTGACACTGAAGGAGAACACCAGGAGCGCAAGGATTACCGCTCCCAGCTGTGCCGCCCGTTCCACGGCAAAGGAAAGCCCCTCCGCGGTGACGCGGGCCGGCCCCCACTGCACCAGGACGGTCCGGCCCTCGGGAAAGAACAGCCCATGCAGGACCAGCAGGGACAGCCCCAGCGGGAGCAGGACAGCAGCGGCGGCCGGGAGCATCCTGCGCGCCGTACCCGCGCGGGCCGACACGACGGCGGCCGCCGCCACGACGGCGAGGGACAGCGGCAAACTGGCTGCCGCCGTCGTAATGGCCGCCGTACTGCCGGCGGCTGCCAGCGAGGTCAGCGGGTGGAGGCGCATCAGACTGGTCAGGAACCCTGTTCCGGCATCTTCCCGGCCAGCACGCGGTGCCGGCGGATGAACGGGAACTGCAGCCGTGCGCGGCGCGGAAGCGCGTACGCCAGGATGGCCACCACGGTGAACACAATCGCTTTGTCCATGGGGTCGGAGATGAGCGCCTGTTTGGTGATGGCGGCCAGGAGGGTGTCGCCCATGGCGCGGAAGGCACTGACGATGGCACCGGTGGCCACGCCGGACGTGCCGCCAAAGACGAAGGCCGCCACCGGCGCGGACACCACGCCGCCGATGATGCCGGTGACGAACCCTGCCACGGGGGCGAGGTAGAAGCGGCGGAACATTCCATGGCGGGCGGCGAGGCCGGCAAGGCAGCCGATCAGTGCGGCCCCGGCGGCGAACGGCAGCACGGTGGGGTTGAAGAAGGACCAGACAATGCTGCTCAGTGCACCGGTCGCCGCGCCCGCCGCCGGGCCGGCCAGCACCGCGATGAGGACCGTGCCGATGGTGTCAAGGTAGAACGGGACCAGGGTGCTGCCTACGAACTGGCCCAGCACAATGTTCAGCACCAGCGCCACGGGGATCAGCACCACGGTGGAGGCCGGCAGCGTGGGCAGGACGGCGACAATCAGCAGCACGGCGCCGACGAGGAAGCCGGAAAGGGCGATCAGGGCGGACGCGCTGCCTGGTCCCCCGGTGATGTCTGCAGGCTGGTTCAGCACCAGGTAGACGTAGGTGCCGGCGATGGCCAGGGCGCCGAGGATTTCCAGCAGCCGGCGCCTGCGGGCAGCGGCGGGCGCCGGGGACGGCAACGTCAGGGAGTGCGATGACATGGAGGTTCCTTCAGGGTGCGGGGCGCGGGTGGCCCGGAGTTCCCGGGCCGGGCGGAGCGCCGCCTATGTCACCTCGGCAGCAGCCGGCGGCGTGTGGCCGGGCCGGACGCGAACCATTCTACCGCGGCAGTTTTGCGCGGCCCAGCGAGGTTTCGGGGGCGCTCAGCCCAGGCGCCGGGCCATGCTCCCGACGGCGGACACCAGTTCCCGGAAGGCGGCTTCGGGCTGGTTCGCCGTCACCACCCTGGCATTGGGCGGAATGCCCCACAGTCCCCGGAAGTCCGCCACGGTGGTGCCCATCAGGAGCGGAGACCCGGTCTCGACGTCGACGGTGGCGGGCAGTGCCTGGAACTCCAGGGTGCCCGCGGCCACGCCAGCGGCAAAGAAGTCGTGGACATGGGCCAGGTATCCCTGGTCATAGTGGCGGTGGAATTCGAAGTAGAACCGCAGGGCATCGGACAGGTGCCTGATGAGCTTGTTGTCCGAGGTGCTGCGCTGTCCTTCGGGCTGGCCGGGCAGCACCAGCTCGGGAACTGTCGCGCCGGCCGCCTCGGCCAGCTGCTGGACGTGCGCCGGGTGCAGCTCGATCCGCTCAGTGGTGTCCAGCGAGCAGACCACCGGCAGTTTCTCCGGCGGCTGCCCGCGGAAGGCGGCATAGACTTCCTTGGCCGCGTGGGGATCCACGTGCGTGTTCCACTCCGCCGTGGGCGTGGTGTTGCCCTGGTGGTAGAAGCTTCCGCCCATGATCACAACCTTTGCCAGCAGCTCGGGCAGCCTGGGTTCCTGCCGCAGGGCCAGCGCGAAGTTGGTCAGGGGCGCGGTGATCAGGGCCGTGAGCTCCCCCGGCCGGTTGCGTGCGTGGTCAACCCACAGATCGACGGCGTGGCGCGCCGACACAGCGCCGGCCGGTTCCGGCAGGACCGCGTACCCGATGCCCTGCGGGCCGTGCGTTTCCGGGGTGGTCAGCAACGGTATGGCCAGTGGTCCGCGCGCGCCGACCGCCACTTCCACACCGGGGCGTCCGCAGAGTTCCAGCAGTGCCAGGGTGTTGCGGGCCACCTGGTCCGCGTCCACATTTCCGGGGGTGGCCGTGACCGAGACAAACTCGGTGTCCGGGAGGGCGGCAAGGTACGCGAGTGCCAGGGCGTCGTCGATGCCGGTGTCCACATCCAGCAGGAAGGCGGTCATGTCGTTTCCTAGAAGAGCGCCACCTTGGGCGCTGCGGGGAAGATATCGTCCAGCTCGGCAAGGTCCTTGTCAGAAGGAACCCAGTCCGCTGCTTCCGCGTTCTGGCGCACCTGCTCAGGCCGGGTGGCCCCGGCGATGACGCTGGCCACCGAGGGCTGGGCGGCCAGCCAGGAGAACGCAACCTGGACTTCGTTCAGGCCGCGGTCCCCGGCGAAGCGGCTGAACCTGTCCAGCTGGTCCCAGTCGGCGTCGTGGACGAGGTGCGTGCGGGTGTGGCTGAGCCTGGAGCCCTCCGGGGCATGGCCGGGCGAGTACTTGCCGGTCAGCAGGCCGTTGGCGAGGGGGAAGTAGGGCAGGACGCCCAGTCCGAACTCCTCGGCGGCCGGGGTCACCTCGAGTTCGGCCCGGCGGTCCAGGAGGTTGTAGTGGTTCTGGGTGGAGATGAACCGCGCGCCGCCGAGTTCGCGGGCGACGTACTCGGCCTGGGCGATCTGCCAGCCGGCGCGGTTGGAGTGCCCGAGGTAGCGGACCTTGCCGCTGGTGACGAGCGTGTCCAGCGCGGACAGGGTTTCGTCAATGGGGGTCAGCGGATCCGGAGTGTGGAACTGGTAGAGGTCGATCCAGTCGGTGCCCAGCCGCCGCAGCGACGCCTCCACCGCCTGGATGATGTAGCGGCGGGAGCCTCGGGCGCCGAAGTCCGGCCCGCTGGCGCCTTTCATGTCCATGCCGAACTTGGTGGCAAGGACGACGTCGGGGCGCCGGCTGCCGAGGGCCCTGCCCAGCATCGTTTCGCTGAGGCCGGGTTCCCGGCCATAGGTGTCTGCGACGTCGAACAGGGTGATTCCGGCGTCGAGTGCGGCGTGGACGACGGCGTCCGTGGCTTCCTGGGATTCGGTGACGGTGTTGGCGCGGCCAAGGTTGTTGCAGCCCAGGCCCACGGTGGAGACGGTCAGGCCGGATTTGCCGACGCGGCGGTACGCGGTCACGGGATGCTCCTAAAGGCTGAAGCCGGTGGCGGGCTTGGCTGAGTGCTTGAGCTTGAAGTGCTCGGGCTCGTTGTACGGGGCGGCCCCGATGCTCAGCTTGGTGAAGTCCAGGTCCTCGCCGCGGGTGCAGACCTTGATGGCGTTGACGGCCTTGTTCACGTCGGGGCAAAGGCAGAAGATGTTCAGCTTGTAATCCGTGAACCCGGAACGCTCCACGGTTCCCAGTCCACGCCAGGCGAGGTGGCTGATGAGGGCGTCCGTTGCCTTCTCTTCGAGGTAGCGGTCCCGGTCCGTGCCTTCCCTGGTTTTGAGTGCGAACTGGGCTACCACCCAGAACTGCTCCTCGTCGGGGATTTCGGCGTAGCCGTCCTCGGCGCACTGGGCCGCGAAGGCGTCCAGGAGCCCCTCGGCTGCCTCCGCATCGGGTACGTCGGTCTCTTCCGTTTTGCTCTGGTGCCCCACCGCGCCGTAGTTCATGACGAACTGGCTGTAGTCCCCGTCATACCAGGCCTCCCGGAAGTGGAGGGTGCCCTCGTCGTCGCGCTTGTAGACCCTGACAATTCCGCTCATTTTCGTCCCTCTGTGAACCATGCGACGTCAGTGCCGTCGAACGGAGCCTGTTGCGCCTTGACGGCATGGTAAAGCTGGTCTGCGGCATTCTGGATGTCCGCCACCAGCCGGTCCGGGTAATGCATGGAGATACTGTGCTCGGCGAACTCGTCCTGGTCATCGATGAACACGCCGCGGTCTTCGGTGCGGATGACATCCAGGTCCATGTCAATCACATGGAACTCGGTGACGGCGGGCCGGATGACTGTCCACTCGTGGCCCACAGCCAAGTCCACGTACACCCGGACCTGGTTCGGGTGTACGTCATCGTAGAACGTGGCAACCCAGTCGCCGGAGCGCGGAACCAGCAGCACGGCGTCGGATTTGGTGTAGAACGCCGCACCGGGCCTGGAGCAGAACTCATTGGTTCCCTGGAAGATCCACCACCCGTGTTCGTCTTCGCCCAGGTAGCGCCCCGGCACCACCCAGTGCGCCTTGCCGTTCCATTTCCTGTTCCTGGCCACTACCAGCTGGCCAGGCTTCAGCCCGGCGGGAACCCGGGTGGTGGTGGTGTGCATGGGCCGCCCGGACTCCCCCACTGCACCCGGGTACTTCAGTGCGTCTTCTTCCCTCACAGAATCGGAAGGCTGCCGGTGGTGGGGTGCTGCTGGCCGGGCAACGGACGGGCAAACGGGACCTTTGTCCCGAGAACCTGCGCGACGACGTCGTGCGTGATCTGCTGGGCCGTCAGGCCCACGCGTTCGAGGATCTGCCCGCGGGTGCCGTGGTCCAGGAATTCGACCGGCAGGCCCACCTCGTTCAGGGCGGTGTCCACGCCTGATGCGCGCATTTCCTGGCGGATCCGTGAGCCGACGCCGCCGGCACGGACGCCGTCCTCGATGCAGATGACCAGGCGGTGGTGGGACGCCAGTGCAACAATGGAGCGCGGCACGGGCAGGACCCAGCGCGGGTCCACCACCGTGGTGCTGATGCCTTGCGCGCCAAGCCGGTTGGCCACATCCAGCGCGAGTTCGGACATGGCGCCCACACTGATGATCAGGACATCGTTCTCGGTTGAGCCGCTAGGCCTGCGGGCCAGCACGTCCACGCCGTCGCTGAGGCGTTCCAGCGCTTCCACTTCGGCGCCAACGGAGCCTTTGGAGAAGCGGACCACCGTGGGGGCGTCGCTGACCGCCACTGCCTCGCGGAGTTCCTCGCGCAGCCTGGTGGAGTCGCGAGGCGCGGCCAGGTGGAGGCCGGGAACGATCTGGACCATGGCCATGTCCCACATGCCGTGGTGGCTGGCGCCGTCCGGCCCGGTGACCCCGGCGCGGTCCAGGACGATCGTGACGCCTGCCTTGTGAAGGGCAACGTCCATCAGGAGCTGGTCGAAGGCGCGGTTGAGGAAGGTGGCGTAGACGGCGACCACCGGATGCAGGCCGCCGAACGCCATGCCGGCGGCGGAGGTGAGGGCATGCTGTTCGGCGATTCCGACGTCGATCACCCGGTCCGGGTGCCGGGCAGCGAACTTGTGCAGCCCCACGGGGATGAGCATCGCGCCGGTAATGCCCACGACGTCCTTCCGCTCATCCGCGATGGCGGCGATCTCGTCGGCAAATACAGACGTCCAGGACTGTGCCCCGGCAGTTCCGGTGGGCTCGCCGGTTTCGGGGTCGATGATGCCGACGGCGTGGAACTGGTCAGCCTCGTGGGCGCGTGCCGGGGCGTAGCCGTGGCCCTTTTCGGTCATGGCATGGACAATCACCGGGCCGGCGTAGTGCCTGGCCGTGGCGAGGGCGTGCTCCATCGCCTGGAGGTTGTGGCCGTCCACCGGGCCGATGTACTTCATGCCCAGGTCCTCGAACATCCCCTGCGGCGCCCACCAGTCCTTGATGCCCTTCTTCATGGCGTGCAGGCTCTTGTAGGTGAACTGGCCCACGGGTCCACCGCTCTGCAGCTTCTTCTTCCACCAGTCCAGCGCCCGTTCGTAGGCGGGGGTGGCGCGGAAGGAGTCAATGGTGGGGCGCAGCGAGGCCAGGTAGTCCGCGAAGCCGCCCACGGTGGGAGCATAGGACCTGCCGTTGTCATTGACCACAATGACAACGCGGCGCTTCTTGTCCGCGGCGATGTTGTTGATGGCTTCCCAGGCCATGCCGCCGGTCAGGGCACCGTCGCCCACGACGGCGACGACGTGCCGGTCGCCTTCGCCGGTCAGCTGCCGGGCGCGCGAGATGCCGTCGGCCCAGGACAGCGAGGAGGAGGCGTGCGAGCTCTCCACGATGTCATGTGCGGACTCCGCGCGGGACGGGTAGCCGGAGAGGCCGCCCTCCTGGCGCAGGGTGCTGAAGTCCTGGCGCCCCGTTAGGAGCTTGTGGACGTACGACTGGTGGCCGGTGTCAAAAACGATGCTGTCACGCGGCGAATCGAAGATGCGGTGCACGGCCAGCGTCAGTTCCACCACGCCGAGGTTTGGTCCGAGGTGGCCGCCTGTCTGGGAGACGTTCGTGATCAGGAACTCCCTGATCTCCGAAGCCAACTCTTTTAGCTGTTCTTCGGACAACTCGTTCAGGTCCTGCGGATTCCGGATGGTGTCCAAGATTCCCAATGACCCCTCCTTCGGATGGTAGACGTGCCGTTTAACTCTAACGCGTCGGCTCAAATGCAAAGCCGAAGCCCCGGCTGGTCGGTGACCGGCCGGGGCTTCGGGAGGTGGTGCCTGCTGGCGGAACCCGCTAGTTGGCGGAGATCTGGCGCAGCACGTACTGCAGGATGCCGCCGTTGCGGTAGTAGTCCGCTTCACCCGGGGTATCGATGCGCAGGACGGCGTCGAACGACGTCGAGGTGCCGTCCTCGGCAGTTGCGGTGA
Source organism: Pseudarthrobacter sp. C1 (assembly GCF_034720455.1). Taxonomy (NCBI): domain Bacteria; kingdom Bacillati; phylum Actinomycetota; class Actinomycetes; order Micrococcales; family Micrococcaceae; genus Pseudarthrobacter; species Pseudarthrobacter sp. C1. Next base: position 245,873 of record NZ_JAYESK010000005.1, read on the forward strand.
CCTTGAGGGTCTTCGGCGTGGTGCCCTCGTTCAGGGCGGTGACGCCCTCAACCGAGAACGTCTCCGTACCGGAAAGGCCCAGGGTCGCAGCGGACTCGCCGGCCGGGAACTGCAGCGGCAGGACGCCCATGCCGATGAGGTTGGAGCGGTGGATGCGCTCGTAGCTCTCGGCGATGACGGCCTTGACGCCCAGCAGGGCGGTACCCTTTGCAGCCCAGTCGCGGGAGGAACCGGAACCGTATTCCTTGCCGGCCAGGACCACCAGCGGGGTGCCGGCCGCCTGGTAGTTCTGCGCGGCGTCATAGACGTAGGCCTGCGGGCCGCCCTCCTGGGTGAAGTCGCGGGTGAAGCCACCCTCGACGCCGTCCAGGATCTGGTTCTTGATGCGGATGTTTGCGAACGTTCCGCGGATCATCACCTCGTGGTTGCCGCGGCGGGAACCGTAGGAGTTGAAGTCCTTGCGCTCCACGCCGTTGGCCAGCAGGTACTGGCCGGCAGGGGTGTCGGACTTGAACGATCCGGCAGGGGAGATGTGGTCGGTGGTGACCGAATCGCCCAGCTTCAGGAGCACGCGGGCGCCCGTGATGTCCTTGACCGGCTCCGGCTTCGCCTGCATGCCCTCGAAGTACGGGGGCTTCCGGACGTAAGTGGAGCTCGGATCCCAGGCGAAGGTATCGCCGGCGGGAGTGTCGAGCGCCTTCCAGCGGTGGTCGCCTTCGAAGACGCCTTCGTAGCCCCTGGCGAACATGTCCTTGTCGATCGAGGAATCGATGACCTGCTGGACCTCAACCGGGTTGGGCCAGATGTCCCTGAGGAAGACGTCGTTGCCGGCCTGGTCCTTGCCCAGGGCGTCGGTTTCGAAGTCGAAGTCCATGGAACCGGCCAGGGCGTAGGCGATGACCAGCGGCGGGGAGGCCAGGTAGTTCATCTTGACGTCCGGGTTGATGCGGCCTTCGAAGTTGCGGTTGCCCGAGAGGACAGCAGCAACGGCGAGGTCGTTGGCCTGGATGGCTTCCGACACTTCAGCTTCCAGCGGGCCGGAGTTGCCGATGCAGGTGGCACAGCCGTAGCCCACGATGTAGAAGCCGAGCTTCTCCAGGTAGGGCGTCAGGCCGGACTTCTCGTAGTAGTCGGTGACAACCTTCGAGCCGGGGGCGACGGAGGTCTTGACCCACGGCTTGGAGGTCAGGCCCTTGTCCACGGCGTTGCGCGCCAGTACCGCGGCGGCCAGCATGACCGACGGGTTGGACGTGTTGGTGCAGGACGTGATGGAGGCGATGGTGACTGCACCGTGGTCCAGCTCGAACTCGCGGCCGTCAGCCGTCTTGACCGGTACAGGCTGGGAGATGCGGCCCGCTGCCCCGTGGCCTGCCGAGTACTTCGGGGGCTCCCGGTCGGTGTCGGAGATGTGCGTGGCGCCGGCCGTGAAGGAGGGCGAATCGGAGGCCGGGAAGGACTCCTCCAGCGATTCGTCCAGGGTACCGGCGTTGGCATCGTGGGAAACGTAGTTCTTGAGGTCGTGGCGGAACTCGTCCTTGGCCTCGGTCAGTTCGATGCGGTCCTGCGGGCGCTTGGGGCCTGCGATGGACGGAACAACCGTGGACAGGTCCAGTTCCAGGTACTCGGAGAACTTGATGTCGCGGGAAGGATCGTGCCAGAGGCCCTGTTCCTTCGCGTAAGCCTCCACGAGGGCAACGTTCTGCTCCGAGCGGCCGGTAAGGCGCAGGTAGTCCAGGGTGACGTCGTCGATCGGGAACATGGCCGCGGTGGAACCGAACTCGGGGCTCATGTTGCCGATGGTGGCGCGGTTGGCCAGCGGCACAGCGGCCACGCCTTCGCCGTAGAACTCCACGAACTTGCCCACCACGCCGTGCTTGCGGAGCATCTCGGTGATGGTCAGCACCACGTCGGTAGCCGTGGCGCCCGCCGGGATGGATCCGCTCAGCTTGAAGCCCACAACACGCGGGATCAGCATGGAGACGGGCTGGCCCAGCATGGCGGCCTCGGCTTCGATGCCGCCGACGCCCCAGCCGAGCACGCCCAGGCCGTTGACCATGGTGGTGTGCGAGTCGGTGCCCACGCAGGTATCCGGGTACGCACGGAGCGCGCCGTCCACTTCGCGGGTCATGACGGTGCGTGCCAGGTATTCGATGTTGACCTGGTGGACGATGCCGGTTCCCGGGGGAACCACCTTGAAGTCGTCGAATGCGGTCTGGCCCCAGCGCAGGAACTGGTAACGCTCCCCGTTGCGCTGGTATTCGATCTCCATGTTGCGCTCCAGTGCGCCGGAGTTGCCGAAGGCATCGATCTGGACCGAGTGGTCAATGACCATCTCGGCGGGCGCCAGGGGGTTCACCCGCTTGGGGTCGCCGCCCAGTTCCTTGACCGCTTCACGCATTGTCGCCAGGTCCACCACGCAGGGGACGCCGGTGAAGTCCTGCATGATCACGCGTGCAGGCGTGAACTGGATTTCTGTATCGGGCTGGGCGTTGGGATCCCAGCCTGCCAAGGCGCGGACGTGATCGGCAGTGATGTTCGCGCCGTCCTCGGTCCTCAACAGGTTTTCAAGCAATACCTTGAGGCTGAACGGAAGGTTTTCTGCACCTTCAACGGAGTTCAACCGGAAAATTTCGTATTCGGTTCCGGCTACATTAAGTTTGCCTTTTGAACCGAAGCTGTCCACAGTGCTCATCGCAGGACTCCTCTCGCAACAGTTTCATCTTTGTCGCGCGGTTGACCGCCTGCTAGTTAGGAAGCCCTAATTAGTTTCGGGCCCGAAAATTGCACACGGCCGGCCGTGATTACGGAGCGCGACGTGGGACTACTACGGCCATCGTAGTCGAAAACGGCAGTGGCATCACGGAAGGGGCGCCAGCAGCGCCACAGTCTCCAGGTGGTGGGTATGGGGGTAGAGATCGAAGGCCCGGAGGCCTGACAGCCCCCATCCCGCCTGGCGGAAGTACCCCACGTCCCGGGCGAACGACGCCGGATCACAGGACACGTAGGCAATGGCGCGGGGGCTGGCCTCAACAAGCTGGCTCACCACTGCCTTCCCTGCCCCCGCCCGTGGCGGGTCCAGGACCAGGGCGTCAAAACTCCGCGGTTTTTGGCGGAGCACGCGCTCCACCCTGCCCTGGACGATCTCCACCTGGGGCGCCCCGTGCAGGCTCTTCCGTGCATCCCGGCTGGTTCCGGCGGCACCTTCCACGGACAGGACGGACCCTGTCTCCCCCACTGCGTCAGCCAGGACTGCGGTGAAGAGCCCGGCCCCCGCGTAGAGGTCGGCAACAACGGCCCCGGGGTGGAGGAAGCCCCCGCCGCGGAGGAATTCTGTGACAGCCCCCACAAGGGTCCCGGGCGCGTCGCGGTGGATCTGCCAGAACCCTGCGCCGGTGACCCGGTAGTCGTGCCCGGCCGCTGATTCCTGCACCCACGTGCGGCCGCGAAGCTGCTGCACGGCCTCGGTAGCGGGGTCGAAAGTGGCTACGGACACCTCGCCGGGCAACTGGGCTGCGATGGCGCTAAGCCGCTTGGGCTTGGTTCCCGGACCTGGCGCCAGCAGCACCAGCGGACGGGAACCGTTGGCCGGGGCTGCCACTTCCACGCGCTCGATGCCCTGCAAATCGATGTCCCAGAGGCGCAGGTTGTTGATTGCCTCCGAAGCGAGCGGCATCTCCCGGACCGGAACGATGTGCGTGGAACGGTGTGCGTGCATGCCCAGCTTGCCGCCGGGGGTGACCGAAAAGCCCGCGCGCGTGCGCCACCCAAGGCCGTCCCCGCCGTCGGCCGTTCCGCCCACGGCTTCCACGCTCCCGGCGCCCGCGGGCAGCTGGTCGACGCCGGCGAGCCGCCTGAGCTGTTCGGCAAGCACTTCCGCTTTGAGGCTGCGCTGGCGGGCAAGGGTGATGTGGCCGAACTCGGCTCCGCCCACCGGGGGGTGTCCGTGGCTCCAGGCCCGCGCTGAGTCGGCCAGGTGCCAGAAGTGGTCCGCGCGGTCCGGAGAGGCTTCAAGGACCTCGACGACGTCCGCCCGCCAGAATTTGGCCTTTTCCTCCGCATCCGTCAGCCGCACCCGCACCTTTTCCCCCGGAATGCCGTGCCTGACGAAAATCACCCGGCCCTCGTGCCTGGCAACGCAGTGGCCGCCGTGGGCCACCGGGCCGACGTCGAGCACTACTTCCCTGCCTGCTTCTCCGGTCAGGGGCGGCTGTGTTTCGGTGTTTGCCATTATTGGACGTCCTGCAGGTTTTTCGCTTCTTCGGATGATTTCAACTGCCAGGGGACGCTCGCCACCATGACGCCGGGTTCAAAGTGCAGCCGGGTCTTGATGCGCAGGGCCGTCTGGTTGTGGACCAATTGCTCCCACCACTTGCCCACAACGTATTCGGGGATGTAGACCACGATCAGGTCGCGGGGGGAATCCTTCCGCATGTGTTTGACGTACTCCATGATGGGCGTGACCGTCTCCCGGTACGGACTGGCCAGCACGGTCAGCGGCACCGGAATCTCGAGCTTTTCCCAGTCAGCCACGGTCTGCGCGGTTTCTTCGGCATCGATGTCCACTGTCACCGCATCAAGCCGGGACGGCCGGGAGGCCCTGGCGTACGCCAGCGCCCGCAGCACGGGCTTGCGCACATGGGACACCAGCAGGACGGCGTGCACCCTGGTGGGAAGGGCGCGCGGCGAAGAGTCCTCGTCCACGGCCAGTTCCCTGGCCACGTTGTCGTAGTGCGCCCTGATGCTCCACATGATGAGGAACAGGATGACCATGGCGAGCAGGGCAATCCAGGCGCCCTGCTCGAATTTGGTGACCAGCACGATGACCAGGACCGTGGCCGTCATGCCGAAGCCGATGCTGTTGATGACGCGGGACTTGGCCATCCGGCGCCGGACTGCCTTGTCCTTGGCCAGCTTGAGCTGCCGCCCCCAGTGCCGGATCATCCCCAGCTGGCTGGCGGTGAATGAGATGAAGACACCCACGATGTAGAGCTGTATGAGCTTGGTGACGTCCGCGTTGAAGGCGATGATCAGTACCAGCGCGCCTGCGGCGAGGGCCAGAACGCCATTGCTGAAGGCCAGCCTGTCACCCCTGGTGCGCAGCTGCCGCGGCAGGTAGCCGTCCTGGGCGAGGATGGAGCCCAGCACCGGAAAGCCGTTGAAGGCGGTGTTGGCGGCAAACACCAGGATCACGCCGGTGGCCGCCACCACGATGTAGAACGGTATGGATCCCGGGCCGAAGATGGTCTGGGCGATCTGGCTGATGGCAGGGTTCTGGATGTACCCCTCCGGCAGGGGGTTGCCGTTTAGCAGGAACTCGGTGGCCGGGTCCAGGACGATGTGCACCTTGGTGGCGTTGGCCAGGTAGATGATGCCCGCCAGCATGGTGGCGCCGATGACGCCCAGCAGCAGCAGGGTGGTGGCGGCGTTCTTGCTCTTCGGCGGGCGGAAGTTGGGCACTCCGTTGCTGATGGCTTCGACGCCGGTGAGCGCCGCGGCGCCCGAGGAAAAGGCCCGCAGCAGCAGGAAGGCGCCGGCGAGGCCCACAAGGCCCTCGTCGAAACCGGGGGCCGGGACGATCGTGAAGGCAGCGGAGGGCGCCTGGCCCAGCTGCCCGGTTGCCGCCTGGAACAGTCCCACCGCCGTCATGCCCAGGATGGATGCCATAAAAATGTAGGTGGGGATGGCGAAGAGGGTGCCGGCCTCTTTGATTCCGCGCAGGTTCACCAGGGCAAGGATGACGACGCCGACAGTGGCTATGGCGGCCTGATTGCCGTGCAGCGACGGGACGGCGGTGGTGAGGTACGTGGCGGCGGAGGAGATGGACACCGCCACGGTCAGGACGTAGTCAACCAGCAGCGCAGAGGCCACGGTGAGGCCTGCGTACCTGCCCAGGTTCTCACCGGCGATCTCGTAGTCGCCGCCGCCGGAAGGATAGGCGTGCACGTTCTGCCGGTAGGAGGCCACCACCGTCAGCAGGACCACCATCACCGCCACGCCCACCCACGGCGAGAACGCCACCGCACTGACGCCCGCCAGCGCCAGCGTCAGCAGGATCTCGTCCGGGGCATAGGCTACGGAGGAAAGTGCGTCGGAGGCGAAGACCGGAAGTGCGATCCGCTTGGGAAGCAGCGTATGGGCCAGCCGGTCATTTCGAAATGGCCGGCCCACCAGCACACGCTTGACGGCGTTCAATATTGTCAACACCCCACAAAGCTAGTCTGATTCCCGGACGATGTCATGACGGACCGGGGACAACGGGAGCCGGCACGCTGGCGGTAGAGTTCTAGCAGCAGGACCTTGACAGGAATACAGAGGAGAGACCGTGGCGCATTTCGTGATCATGGGATGTGGCCGGGTAGGGGCAACGCTGGCGCACACGCTGGAGGACGCCGGGCATTCCGTGGCCATCATCGACCAGGACGACCGCGCCTTCCGCAGGCTCCGGCAAGGATTCACCGGACGCAAAGTCACGGGCGTCGGCTTCGACCGGGACACCCTGAAACAGGCCGGCGTGGCTGAAGCGTACGCGTTCGCCGCCGTTTCCAGCGGCGACAACTCCAACATCCTGGCCACCCGGGTGGCCAGGGAAACGTTCCACGTCCCCCACGTTGTGGCCCGCATCTATGATCCCGGCCGTGCCGAGATTTACCAGCGCCTTGGGATTCCCACAGTTGCGGCCGTGCGCTGGAGCGCGGACCAGGTACTGCGGCGTATCCTGCCCGAACAGCACCTCGCAGGCGATTTCCGGGAGCCGTCCGGACGGTTGGTGCTCGCCGAACTCGATCTCGACGCCAGCTGGATCGGACAACGGGTGAGCACCATTGAGAAAGCCGCCGCTATCCGGGTGGCCTACCTGACCCGTTTTGGTGAGGGACTCCTGCCGGACGCTGCCACCGCCTACCAGGACGGCGATACCGTGCACGCGATGCTGCAGGTTGACCGCAGCGCCCAGGTAGCCCATATCCTCGCCAAAGCACCCGCCAAGGAGTACCAGTGAAAGTCGTGATTGTGGGTGCCGGCAGCGTCGGCTCGTCCATCGCCAGGGAACTGCTGGCGCACAAGCATGAGATCCTCCTGATCGACCTCAAGCCGGAGGTCATTGGACGCAGCGGCCTCCGCGGCGCACACTGGCTGGTGGGCGACGCCTGTGAGCTGAGCACGCTGCAGGGAGCCAAAGTGGAAGACGCAGACGTGGTGGTGTCAGCCACCGGCGATGACAAGGTCAACCTGGTGGTTTCCCTGCTTGCCAAGACCGAATTCGGGGTGGGCCGCACCGTGGGGCGGGTGAACAACCCCAAGAACGACTGGATGTTCAACGATTCCTGGGGCGTTGACGTCGCCGTCAACACTCCGCAGCTCATGACCGCCCTCGTCGAGGAAGCCGTGGAGATCGGCGACCTGGTCCGGCTGCTCACCCTTCAGACCGGCGTTTCTTCCCTCGTGGAGTTCACCGTGCCGCACGACTCGCACGTGATCGGCCAAACGGTCGGCGACATCCGGTGGCCGGAGGATTCAACCCTCGTGGCCATCCTGCGTGATCATGCACCCATCACGCCGAGCCGGGACGACGTGATCGACGGCGGAGACGAGTTGTTCTTCGTCACCACCATTGCAGCTGAGGACCACCTGCGCGCCCTGTTGGCGCCTGACGCCCTTGATACGGCCGGCGAGGCGGACGCTCCGCTGCCGGCCGGCGCCAGGACCGCCCAGCAGGCGCCCGAGGACGACGGCTTCGACGGCTAGGACGATCCGGCCGTCGATGCGTCAGGCTTTCAGGCCCGCGTCCTCCCCGTTGGAGTCCGTGCCGGCGTCGACGGCGGCCGGCCGGGTCACCAGCCAGGCAATCCAGACACCCAGGATGTACAGGGGCGCGCCCATGATCAGCCGGGTGGTGGCCAGCGCCGCAAGCCCGTCCGGACCCATGAGGTAGAGCGGAACCTGCACCACGAGCCGAAGCGCCAGGACCGCAACGATGATCCAGGTGCCAAGCTGGTAGGCCCTGACCCGGACCGCGTCCTTGCGCCAGTCAAGGCCCTCGTTCCGGATGAATCCGAAGAGCAGGCCGGCCACCGGCCATTTGAGGAAGATGGACAGCACCATCGCCAGGATGTAGCCGGCGTTGGTGAAGAAACCGGGGAGGTAGAAGTCCTCCGCCTTGCCGGTGCTGTTTGCGAGCCAGGCCGAGATGCCTACGCCCACCACACCGGCCAGCGCCTGGGTGAGCGGGCGCCGCTGGACCAGCCGGACCACGGTGAACACCGCGGCGGAAGCCAGTGCCGCCACCAGGGACAGCGTCAGCTCCCTGGTGGCGGTGAAGGCCACCAGGAACATAAGCCCGGGCACGATGCTTTCGGCAATGCCCTGGACACCGCCGGCGCTGCGCAGGACGTCCACCCGGCCGTCGTGTGTCCGGTGCAGCCCGGCCTTGGCCGCGTACTCCGCCGCAAGGCCGGCCACCGGTGACGGCTCCCGGGCCGGTCCCTGCCTTCCATCACGCTCAGGGGTGCCGTGGTTTGGGGGCCCGGAGGACGGGTCGGGCTGGGGCTCGGTCATTCGTTCTCCTGGCGGGACAGTATTTCGTAGCGTGGGTTGAACATGGTGGGCAGGCCTTGGCTGCGGGAAAGCATTCCTTCAAGCCGGAGCCGGGCGCCGGCTTCGATGCCCGGCACGCGGCGGCGCCCCAGCCATACAACCCGGAGCCTGCCATGTGCCTTGGACTGGCCGGCCTGGCCGGAGACTCTCCTGCCTGGTTCGGCCCGGCCCGGCTCGGCGTCGGAAACAATGGCGGTGAACGCAGGTGCCTGGTCCGCCGGGAGGTACGTCACCGATTCAATGCGTCCCTGGCAGACGACGCGGCCCTTGTCCGGAAGCTCGTCCAGGGAGAGAACGTCAGGGCGGGGCTGGAGCCCGTCCCCGGGGGCCGCGTCAGCCAATCTGTGTGGTTTCCGGACCACGTTCCGGTTCCCCAAGAGCGGGGGCAGGCGGAGGAGGCGTTGTGGCCGTGTCCTTGGGCAGGCGCAGCTGCAGCAGGTCACGGGGCGGCATGGGGCTGCCCCCGCGGATCACCACAACCTGCCGGAACAGCGCCTCCAGCGGCTCGGCCGCTTCACGTTCAAGGGCCGCCGGTCCGCCCAGGACTCCGCGAAGGAACCAGCGCGGACCATCAACGCCCACAAAGCGGGCCACGCGGTAACCCTGGCTGCCGTCAGGCAGCCCCGCAGGCAACTTGGCCACGAGTTCGGTTCCAAAGCTGCCGTCGATCTCTTCCACCTGGCCACCCTGCGCACCCACGGACTGGCCGATCTGCTCGCGGATCTCGTCCCACAGGCCCTCGGTCTTGGGAGCGGCGAAAGCCTGCAGCTGCAGGCTGGAGCCGTTGAGGTCCAGCGTGACCGCCACGACGCGCTGGGTGGCTTCCTCGACCTCGAGGCGCAGCTGGAGACCCTCGCTGGGCGTGATCAGCAGCGCGCCCAGATCCACGTAGCCGTCGCGGCTGGTGATTTCGGATTCATCAAGCGGGCCGTTTGCCCGGATGCCCGTGGCGGTCGCCGCGTCGGCCGAAGCCTCCGCGGCGGTCAGGGAGTCGTCCGGTTCGGCTGTCTGTTCCTTCTTGGCTTTCCTGCCGAGCCCAAAGACCATGGGGGTGTCTCCTTAGTTGTGAAATGTGCCGGTCCGGCCCGTTGGGGTCCCGCCGTCCTGCTGTACGCGCCCGGCAGCAAGACTGCGGGAACGGAAATCGTTCTTTAGGCCCCCGGCGGGTTGAAACCGCCGGTGGATCCGAAGCCTCCCGTACCGCGCACGGACCCGCTCAATTCATTGACGGGGATGAACTGCGCGTGCTCCACACGCTGGATAACCATTTGCGCAATTCTATCGCCGCGGTGCAGCTCAATGGACTGGCTCGCGTCGGTGTTCAGCAGGGTGACGGCTATTTCCCCCCGGTATCCGGCATCCACCGTTCCGGGGGCGTTGACAATGGTCAGCCCGTGTTTGGTGGCAAGCCCCGACCGCGGATGGATCAGGGCGACGAAGCCGTCAGGGAGGGCAATTGCCACTCCCGTGGGAACCAGCTTGCGCTCCCCCGGCTGCAGGACAACGTCCTCCCTGGCACGAAGGTCAGCGCCGGCGTCGCCCGGGTGCGCGTAGGAGGGCGCCTCGAGGCCTGGATCCAGCATCTTCAGCTGGACCTGCAGTGTGGGGGCTGTGGCCGACGGCGCCAGGCCGGCAGGTTCTGCGGTGAAGGTGTCTACGGCTGCGGAATGATCAGTCACAGTCACTCACTCTAACCCGCGCCCGCCGCGCGCACCTAGGCGCAGGCACCTGCCGGGGGCAGGCACTGTGCTGCGGGGAAGGCGCCGCCGGCGCCGGGACAGAAGCGGCCGGGATGAAATAGCCAGGGAAAGATGGAAAGCTTGCGTCATGCCCGAATCCAGTTCCGCCGCGCCCGTTCCCGGCACACCATCATCCGAAGCCGCAGTGGTCTACCGGGAAAAGCTGTGGCCCAATGCCTGGATCTGGATCATCGCAGCGGGCATCTCAGGTGCAGGAATCCTGGTGTTTGCACCTATTAGCGCGGCTGCGGGCTACACGGCTGCGGTGGTTCTCTTCACGATTATCGCCATCCTCCTGATCCTTTCCACCCCCACCATCCTGGTCACGGAAAACACCCTGACCGTGGGGCGGGCCACCATTGAACGCCGCTTCGTGGGTGCCGCCCAGCCCTTCCGCGGTGAAGAAGCGACGGCGGAACGCGGCACCCGGCTGAACGGCCTGGCCTACCTTTGCATCCGGGGCTGGATCGATCCCGTCGTCAAGATCGGCATCACCGATCCCTCGGATCCGACGCCGTACTGGCTGGCGTCCACCCGCCGCCCGGACAAACTGGCGGCAGCCCTTCAGCCCTCACAGTCCCTGCAGTAGAACCGGCCGTCCTTCTCCCTGGCGATCTGGGAGCGGTGCCGTACCAGGAAGCACGAGGAGCAGGTGAATTCGTCAGCCTGGGCCGGAACCACCTGGACCACCAGCTCCTCGCCGGAGAGGTCCGCGCCCGGCAGTTCAAAGCCGGCGGCAAGCTCGCTTTCGTCCTCATCCACCACCGCAACCGGTTTGTCAGACCGGCGCGTCTTCAGCTCTTCCAGCGAGTCCGCGGTGGCGTCTTCCTCGGACTTGCGCGGCGCATCGTAATCGGTGGACATCGTGGCCCTGGCCTTCTTCCTGTGCGATTGTCTGGGACAACACCCTTCATAACGCGGGATGCGCCGGGTTGGTGCCCGGTGAAGGCCGGGCCTGGCGGAGGATTTGCGAGCGTTGTCCCGGAAAATCGCGGCGCGCCCTGCCCCTTGACGGAAAACCCGTCCCCCGGGTGGCAAAGTTTCGAGTGATAGTAATGCCAGGGTGGAGGATTTGTATGCAGGATCTACGGCTTGTAGGCGTACACGACGACGGGACTCACCTCCTGTTGAGCGGGGCCGGCGGCGAGATGTTCCAGCTGCCGATCGACGAAGCGCTGAGAACGGCCAGCCGGCCTGCGGTTAAGCCGCGGGCCGAGCGGCCAGCTGTTCCGATGTCCCCGCGGGACATCCAGGCGCGGATACGCGCCGGTGCCACTGCGGCCGACGTCGCCGAGCTTTCCGGGCTTCCGCTGGCCAAGGTTGAACGGTATGAGGGGCCGGTCCTTGCTGAACGGGAGTACGTGGCCCAGCAGGCCCGCAAAGTGGAAGTGGCCTCGCCTTCCCCCGGCCATGACGTCTACCGGTCCGCGTTCGGCGACAACCCTGCCACGCTGAATGACATGGTGGGGCACCGGCTCGCCGCCCATGACATCGACCCGGCCACGGTGGAGTGGGATTCCTGGCGTCGCCAGGATGGGACCTGGACTGTCTCGGCCACTTTCGAAGCCAAGAACGGCACCACTCCGGGCATAGGCGAGGAGCCCCCGGCACTGTGGACCTTCAGCCCGGCACGGAAGTCGCTGCAGAACGCCAACCGCTGGGCCCAGCAACTGAGCGAACTGGAGCCCCTGGACGGGCCCGTTCCTGCCCGCCGGCTGTCGGCCGTTTCCGACCGGCCCTTTGACTTTGAGACCGATGCCGACGCCGTTCCCGGAAGCCAGGCAGGCAATGCCGGCCACGCGCCGGGCAAGGAAAAGGAATCCGACGGCCTCCTGGACATGCTGCGCTCACGCCGGGGCCAGCGGCTTGGCGTGGATGAGGATTCCGACGACGCCCTGGCCCTGCTCCTCACGCACGGCGTGCCGGCTGCCCATCCCCGGCCCTCCGAGGTCACGCCGGAAGCAGACGAACAGGAGGCGGAGCCGGAGGAAGACGCCGGCAGTGCCCCGGCTGCCCAGGGTGATTCCTTCATCCGGCGCCGGGATGCCCGCCCGTCGATGCTTTCCCGGCTGAGCCTCATCCCCCCGCACGCGGACCCGGTGGAAGACAACCTCCGGCTGCACAACGGTGTCAGTACAGACACCCGGGAGATAACAATCGTGGCCTCCCCCCAGCGCCCCTCCGGTTCAGCGGAACCTGACGCGGCACGCGGCACCGGCGCCTCAGGCAGCGGAGCAGGACTGGACGAACTGCTGGGCGGCAACCCGCGCCGGCCGGCACCGCGCACTGACGATAGCTCCCCTGCCACCGGCCAGCTCCCGGAAACGGGCGCACCGGAAAGGCAGCCCTCGAGGCCCAAGCGCTCCAGCGTTCCGTCCTGGGACGAGATAGTCTTCGGGACCCGCGGAGACTAGGTACACGGCCTGCGCGCCGGCCGGCTGGACACCGGACGCTTAGGCGCCTGCCCCGGTTCCGCCGGTGCCGCGCCACAGGCACGCATCCACCTCGAACGGCAGCAGCTGGTCCTGCTCAGCCATGAGGTTGGCACCATGGGCCGTGACCCGCCGCATGAAGTGGCGCCGGCAGAGGGTTTCGTAGCCCACCACGGGAATGCGGCCTGCGGCCGGAGCCGCTGATCCGTCAACGGCCATGTCGACGTCACCCACCACTACCTGGGCGCCTTCGGTGACCATGACGCCGTCCACCGTCCTTGCATTGTGCGTAGCCCGGCGGCCGCACCAGCACAGTGCCTCCACCTGTAAAACCTGCACCCGGTCCGCCAATTCGATCAGCCGCTGCGAGCCGGGGAAGAGCCTGGTGCGGAAGTCGGCGGTAATACCGAAGGCAAAAACGTCGACGTCGATCTCGTCCACGACCTTCGCCAGCTGTTCCACCTGCTCCGGCGTATAGAACTGCGCCTCATCGCAAATCAGGTAGTCCACGCGCTGGCCCTGGGTGCGCCGCAGCATGACTTCCTCCCAGAAGTCCGTGCCGTCCGCCACCTCCACTGCGTCGGTTTCGAGGCCGAGCCGGCTGGAGATGCGGGATGCGCCGGCACGGTCGTTGCGGCTGAAGCGCACACCGCCCCGGCCCCGGGCACGGTGGTTGTGATCCATCTGCAGCGCGAGGGTGGATTTGCCGCAGTCCATGGTGCCCGAAAAGAAGACGAGTTCAGCCACGGCGGACGCTCCTGCCGCCTGCCGTGAAGCACAGCAGCGGGACCTCCCGCTCAGCCTTGGTCAGGGATCCGTGCTGGCCCACGACTTCCATCGCCGTGGGGCGGACGCGCCTTGTGTCATACAGTGCCAGCTCATCGCGGGCTGCAATCATCACGTCGCCGATCCTGCCCTCGACGGCGGGCCGAACCGGGCCGAAGAGCCCCGCCGCAATGGCGTCCTCCCTGGTGAAGGCCCAGATGCGGGTACCGAAGCGGGTGCGCCAGGCTGCGAGAAGCCTTTCGCGTGTGCCGGCGTCGGGCCCTGTGCCGTCCGCTCCGGTTTCCAGGTAGAGGTGCACCATGCGCGGTTCGCCGGCGGTGTGCCGGACGCCTTCCACCAGCGCCGGGTCGGCTGAAAAGTCGATGCGCTGTTGTTCCGGCACATCCAGCATGCCGTGGTCCGCGGTCAGCAGGATGGTGGTGCCGGCAGGCAGGGAGGCATTCAACCGCTTCATGGTGGCATCCAGCTCCTCAAGCTGGTGCTCCCAGGATTCGGACTGGCAGCCGTAGCGGTGCCCGGCCTTGTCCAGCTCGTTGAGGTAGAAGTACAACAGGGCCGGGCCGGGGACGGCGAGGGCTTCGGCGGCGGCCTCAGTCCGGGCGTGGGAAGTGGTGCCGGCCACGAAGGTCCCGCCGCGCAGGGCAGCCCTGGTCATGGGCGAATCGCCGAACTGGGGAAGGCTGACCGTGGTGACGGCGGCCTGGCCTGCAGCCCGTTCCAGCACGGTGGGGAACGGCTGCCAGGCGAGGGGGTCCACCCCGGCGTCCCAGTTGCCGAGCATGTTGACCACTTTGTCCTGCTCCGGGTCAAGCACGTCGTAGCCCACCATGCCGTGCTGGCCGGGGGGCAGCCCGGTACCGAAACATGCCAGAGCGGCGGCCGTCGTTGAGGGGAATGCCGAATCCAGCCACACGGGAACTTCCCCCTGACCGGCCTGGATGACCGACCTGAGGAAGGGTGTGTGCGCGGACTTCTGCTTCAGGAGGTTCCGGCCCAGGCCGTCGGCCACCACGACGCAGACACGCGACGCGGCAGGAAGGCCAAGCGTATTGGTGAAGCCATCGAGGCCCAGGCTGGCCGCGGCACTGGTCAGCACATCCGCGACGGAGCGCCGGCCGTAGGCGGGGGCGGGCGGAAGGTCGGCCGTCCGGCCGGCCTGGACTGGAGCGGCATGCGACGGGGTAACTGCGGCGGGGATGGTCAGGCGGCGTTCTTCCGGCATCTCAGCGCTGCTGGTGCCCGCGGCTCAGCCGGTTGCCGAACACGCCCGGACGCGGACGCGGAGGGAGGGACTGGATGTGCGGCACCGGGGCGGCGGAGCCCGTGTTGACCGCGCGCAGCGCGCGGGCAAACAACTTGGCGTCCTGGACTGCCTGCAGCCCGTCAGCCTCAGCGCTGATCCGGAGGACGATGTCTTCCTGCGCAATGGTGCCGCTGTAGCCGTGGTCGGCTTCGCACTGGGGATCCCCGCAGCTGGCAGGGCCCATGTCCAGCCGCTGGCCGCCGGACCAGGCGATGGACAGCGTCACCTCGCGCACGGGATCCGATGGCTTATAGTTCTGCGGCTGGGCGTACATGTAGCTGAGCACCACGGAGCGGATCTGCGCCACGGGGACGGATTCCGTGGAGATCTGGGCCACGATCTGTTCACCGGCCTCGTCCAGCTGCTGGTCGTCCACGTGGGTAATTACCAGCATGTCCGCGGTCAGCACCAGAACGGTGATGTGGCGCCGGACCTCGGCCCGGTCAAAGTGGGTTTCCAGGTGCACCAGGTGGGCAACACAGTCGCGGCCGTCCAGGGCGTCGTCCACCACGTCGGCAACAAGGCGCGGGTAGAAACCGGCCTTCTGCAGTGCGCCGTCCAGGCTTTGGCCCTGGGCACCGTGGTTATGTGAGCTGTGGCGGACTGCCTGGTTTTCATTGCCGGGCGTTTCGGGCGCCGACGCGGGAGGCTGTGAGCTCATTCCCCCATTTTCACAGATGGGCCGGTCACATTGCTAACCGCGTCAGCCGAGCATGGCCCGGCGGGCGCTGTCCGTGCGCTGGGCCGCGTTGCCGATCCGGACGTCCGCCGCCAGGATAACCGCCCCGGAGGCGCCGCAAAGCACCGGATTGAATTCCAGCAGCGCGATCTCGGGGTGGCTGTCCTTCAGCCACGCGAGCCTGCCGGCAAGGTCCTCGAGTGCGGCGACGTCCACTGCGGGCAGGCCCTGGTAGCCGAACAGCTTCCGGGCCGCCCGCGGTCCGCGGATGAAATCGTGCACGTCCGCCGCGGACAGGGGCGGCACCCGGTGGGCCCAGTCGTCCAGCAGGTTGACGGCGTCGCCCGCCAGGCCGAAGGAGATGACCGGCCCCAGGAGCGGGTCTTCGATGGCCCGGAACGTGCAGGCCTGGCCAACGGGCGCCATGGTCTGCACCTCCAGGGCGGGGTCGCCGTAACGGGACAGGATGCGGCGCATCTGCAGCACGTTCAGGCGCAGGGACTCGGCGTCCTGGATGTCCAGCCGCACTCCCCCGAGGTCCAGCCGGTGGCGCAGCGAGGGGTCGGTGGTTTTCAGCGCTACCGGCCAGCCGAGGGCCTCCGCGGCCTCCACCGCCTCGTCGGGGCTGTCAAAACCGGCAGAGGGCAGTACGGTGATGCCGTAGTGGCCCAGGAGGGAACGCGTGGCCGCCGGGTCCAGCCGTTTGAGCTGCTCGCCTTTTACGTCGCGGAGGTGGGCCTCGAGTTCTGCCCGGGCGGCCTGGGGATCGCAGCCTTCGGGTTCAACGAAGTGTCCATGGTCGCGGGAGACCCACTCGGCATACCGCACCACGGCCGCGAGCGCTGCCACGGCGGCGCCGGGGTTGGAAAAGCAGGGCACGGCGCGCTCCCCGGCCCCCACCATCCCCTCAACGTAGACAGAGGGATCCAGGATCCCCGTGAACGCGGCCACCACGGGCTTTCCGGACTTCACGGAGCATTCGGCCAGCACCTCGGCGATGCTGTCCACGGTGAGCCCGCGGGCCGGAAGCAGGGCAGCGACGGCTGCGTGGACGGCGTCCGACTCCAGCGCCGCGAGCAGGGCCGAACGCAGGGCGGGAAGGGCCACCGACTGGCCGGCGTCGAGGTCCACCCCGGCCACTACCTGGCCAATGCCCAGGCCGTGCGAGGCGGCACTGTCTGCCACCACCTTGCCCAGCGCCTGGGAGTTGCTGAAGATGGCAAGGCCGGGCCCGGCCGGGAGCGGCTGGCCGGAGACGACCTGGGCAACATCCACCAGCTGCTCTATGGTTTCCACCCGGATGACGCCGGACTGGCGCAGCATGGCGTCCAAGGCGCCCGCCGGCGCCTGGGTGGTGCGGACGGCGTGCCCGGGCGGCAGGCGCAGCCCCATGGCGTCGGACTTGGCCACGATCACCGGCTTGATGCGCGCCAGCCGGCGGGCCAGCCGGGAGAACTTGCGCGGGTTGCCGATGGATTCCAGGTACAGGCCGACTGCCGAGGTGTCGGCGTCGTCCTCCCAGTACTGCATCATGTCGTTGCCGGAAACATCGGCGCGGTTGCCGGCGGAGAGGAAGGTGGACAGGCCCAGCCGGCGCCTGCTGGAGGCGGCATAGAGCGAGACGCCGATGGCGGCCGACTGGGAGAACAGCCCCAGGCTGCCCCGCAGCGGCATCGCGGGCGCCATGGAAGCGTTCAACGACACGTCGGGGTGGGTGTTCACAATTCCCAGGGACGCCGGTCCTATCACCCGCATGCCGTTGGCCCGGGCCTGCCGCACGAGGTCCCGCTGCCTCGCGAGGCCGCGTTCGCCGTCGTCCGCGAAGCCTGCCGAAGCAACCACCAGTCCCTTCACCCCGGCCGCGGCGCAGTCGGCCACGACGGCGGCGACTTCCTCGTAGGGGACGGCCACCACCGCAAGCTGGACGGGCTCGGGGACTTCGGAGAGCCTGCCGAAGGACATCATGCCCGCCAGTTCCAGCGCCTCGGGGTTGATGGCGTACACGCTGCCGCGGAAGCCGCCCTCGATGATGTGCTCCAGCAGCTGGTACCCCACGGTCCCCCATTTTCGGCTGGCACCGATGACGGCAACGGACGACGGCGTCAGCAGGTCGCGGACGCTCCTCGCCTCTGCGCGGTGCTCACGGGATTCCATCACCGCCCGGGACCTCTCGGTGGGGTCGATGTTGAACTCCAGGCTCACGACGCCGTCGTCAAAATGCCGTTTGACGTCATACCCGGCATCGGAAAAGACCATCAGCATCTTGCGGTTCTCCGGCAGCACTTCGGCGCTGAAGCGGCGGATGCCGTTTTCGTGGGCGGCGGCGGCAAGGTGTTCCAGCAGGATGGAACCAATGCCCCTCCCCTGGTGGGCGTCCGCGATGTTGAACGCCACTTCCGCCTCGGCGGGGTCGTCGAGCCGGTCATACCGGCCGATGCCGACGATTTCACCGCCGATGGTGATGACGAACGCCACCCGGTCCCGGTAATCCACCTCGGTGAACCGCTTGAGCTCCTTGCTGGAGAGCCTGGCCTTGAACGCGAAGAAGCGCATGTAGATTGAATTCTGCGACTGTCCCATGTGGAATGCCTGGACGGCGTCCGCATCCGAGGGATGGATTGGCCGCAGATGCGCGGTTCCGCCGTCGCGCAGGACGACATCGGCTTCCCAATGTTCCGGATATTCGCCGTCCACGGGCTGATCCACCATAGGCTTAGCCTAGCCAAAAACTCCCGCAGCACCGCCGCTCGCGCACAATAAACCGTTTGCACAGCACTCCAGAAGGATTTACCCACCCATGGCCCGCCGCCAAAGCCCAGCCCCCACCGTGGAAGACAGCACCCCCTACACGGAGAACATCGTGGACATCGATGTCACCTCCGAAATGGAGGGGTCCTTCCTGGAGTACGCGTATTCGGTGATTTACTCGCGGGCCCTTCCCGACGCCCGCGACGGGCTCAAGCCGGTGCAGCGCCGCATCCTCTACATGATGAGCGATATGGGCCTGCGCCCCGACCGCGGCCACGTGAAGAGCGCCCGCGTGGTGGGCGAGGTCATGGGAAAGCTGCACCCGCACGGCGATACCGCCATCTACGACGCCATGGTGCGCATGGCGCAGGACTTCTCGCTGCGGCTGCCCCTCATTGACGGGCACGGCAACTTCGGCTCGCTCGACGACGGCCCTGCGGCTCCGCGGTATACGGAGGCACGGCTGGCCGCCGCCGCCCTCACCCTCACCGACCACCTCGATGAAGACGTGGTGGACTTTGTCCCCAACTACGACAACCAGCTGACCCAGCCGGACGTCCTGCCGGCAGCGTTCCCCAACCTGCTGGTCAACGGTGCCACCGGCATCGCCGTCGGCATGGCCACCAACATGGCCCCGCACAACCTCGTGGAGGTCATCGCGGCCGCGCGGCACCTGATTGCCAACCCGGACGCGACGCTGGATGACATCATGCGCTTCGTGCCCGGCCCGGACCTGCCCAGCGGCGGGCGCATCGTGGGCCTGGACGGCATCCGCGACGCCTACGCCACCGGGCGAGGGTCCTTCAAGACCCGGGCCAAGGTGGAGATCGAGCAGCTTTCCGCGCGGCGGACCGGCCTGGTGGTCACCGAGCTCCCCTACATGGTGGGCCCGGAGAAGGTCATCGAGAAGATCAAGGACGCCGTCAATGCCAAGAAGCTGACCGGCATCAGCGACATCGTCGACCTGACGGACCGGAAGCACGGCCTGCGGCTGGTCATCGAACTGAAGAACGGCTTCAACCCCAACGCCGTCCTCCAGCAGCTCTACCGCTACTCGCCGATGGAGGACTCCTTCGGCATCAACAATGTCACCCTGGTGGACGGGCAGCCGCAGACCCTGGGCCTGGTGCAGCTGCTCACCGTCTACGTGAACCACCGGATCGACGTGGTGCGCCGCCGGACCGTCTTCCGGCTGGGAAAGAAAAAGGACCGCCTCCACCTGGTGGAGGGCCTCCTCATCGCCATTGTGGACATCGACGAAGTCATCCAGATCATCCGGTCCTCGGATGAGGCCGCCGCCGCCCGGGCCCGGCTGATGTCCATCTACGACCTCACGGAAATCCAGGCGAACTACATCCTGGAACTGCGCCTCCGCCAGCTGACCAAGTACTCCCGGATCGAGCTCGAGAAGGAACAGGACGAGCTCCGCCGCGAGATCGCGGAGCTGGAGGCCATCCTGGGCTCAGAGGAACGGCTGCGCACGCTGGTGTCCGACGAACTGGGCGCCATCGCCGAAGAGCACGGCACGCCGCGGCGGACTGTCCTGCTGGAATCAGAGGCTGTGGCCCCCACCGTTGCCGCCGACCTCGCCCTGGCCGCGGGAAAGAAGGGCAAGGCCGCGCCGCTGGCCCTGGAAATCGCCGACGACCCCTGCTGGGCAATCCTGACCGCGTCCGGGCAGGTGGCCCGCACCAGCAACCAGGAGCCGCTGGCGGAGGCCGGCCCCCGGGCCAAGCACGATGTATACACGTCCGTGGTCAAGACCTCGGCGCGGGGCGAAATCGCTGCGGTCACCTCACAGGGGCGCATGCTGCGCCTCCAGGTGATGGACATGCCGGTCCTGCCCCCGGTCTCGGGCCTGCCGAACCTCGCCGGCGGGGTTCCCGCCAAGGATTTCCTGACCCTCCTGAAGGGGGAGACCCTGGTGGCGTTCGTCCCGCTGGACGAAGTGCTGGCCATTGGCACTGCCCAGGGAGTGGTGAAGCGGGTGCAGCCGGACTATCCGCTGAACCGGGAAGACTGGGACGTCATTTCCCTGAAGGACAAGGACTTTGTGGTCAACGTGGTGCCTGCGGGAGCCGATGATGCCGAGCTGGTGTTCCTGACCAGCCAGGCGCAGCTGCTGAAGTTTGGTGCCGCAAGCGTGCGGCCGCAGGGCCGTACGGCCGGCGGCATGGCAGGCATCAAGCTGGCGTCCGGGGACCGTGTACTGTACTTCGGCGCCATCCAGCCCAAGGACGAGGCCGCCGTTGTGGTGACCATCGCGGGAACCACCGGCGCGCTTCCCGGCACCGCCCCCGGCACAGCCAAGGTGACCGCGTTCTCCGAGTATCCGGTGAAGGGGCGTGCGACGGCCGGAGTGCGGGCCCACCGCTTCCTGAAGGGCGAGGACACGCTGCTGCTCGCCTGGGCAGGCCACGGCCCGGCCAAGGCGTCCTCGGCAGCCGGGGTCGCCAGGTCCCTGCCGCAGGAGCATGGCCGGCGTGACGGATCCGGAGTCCCGCTCTCCCAGCCGGTGGATGTGGTGGGTCCCGCCATGGCCTGGCCTGATCCCGCCCAGACTGCCTGATCCAGCCTAGACTGCTTCCATGCCTATCGTTCCTGATGAGAAGGACTGGACCTGGGTCCTGACCCGTCCCTGCCCGGAATGCTCTTTTGACGCTTCCACGGTCACGCCGTCAACGGTCCCCGGGACCATCGAAAACATGCTCCCCCGCTGGCGGGCCGTCCTGCGCAGGCCGGACGCCGCCGAGCGCCCGAACGAGCACACCTGGTCGGCGCTGGAGTACGCCTGCCACGTCCGGGACGTCTTCAGCCTCTTTGACCAGAGGCTGAACCTCATGCTGGATTCGGACGACGCCCGGTTCGAGAACTGGGACCAGGACCGGACAGCGCTGGACAAGGACTACGCCAACGCCGATCCCGCCGTGGTGAGCGCTGAACTGGCCGCAGAGGGCAAGCAGGTGGCGGAGTCCTTTGCCGGCGTCCGCGAAGCTGAGTGGGGACGGAAAGGGCTGCGCAGCAACGGTTCTGAATTCACCGTCCTGACCCTCGCCCAGTACTTCCTGCACGACGTCGTCCATCACCTTCACGACGTGGACGGCTGATCCCCCTCTGCCGCGGTAAGCGCATACGCCGTCGAGGCACGGGTCCGGGCATACGCAGGCGCGGGTGCGCGTCCTGTGTTCCCTGACCCGGCGGCCAGCACCAGGCGGGCGTCGCCGGGGGCGATGTCAGCGGGGTTGTGGGTCACCAGCACCACAGTGCGGTTCCGCAGCCCCGCGCGCAGGTCCGCCAGCATGTCCTGTGCCGATTCCGCATCCAGGTGGGCCGTCGGCTCGTCCAACAGGATCACCTCCGCGCCCGTCATCAGCGTGCGGGCCACCGCCAGGCGCTGGCGCTCCCCTCCGCTCAGGAACGCACCGCCGGGACCGATCCGGGTGTCCAGGCCCGCCGGCAGCCCCTCCACCAGGCCGGACAGCCCAACGGACGCAAGCACATCCCGAAGTTCGGCGTCGCCGCCGGCAGCCCGGTCCCCGGAGGAACGCTTGCCCAGCAGCAGGTTGCCGCGGATGGTCGAGTCAAAGAGGTGGGCCTCCTGCGGGCACCACGCGGCCCGGCCGGTCACCCGGGCAGTCCCCGCGGCGGCCGGAAGGAAGCCCAGCAGGACCGAGAGCAGGGTGGACTTTCCGGAGCCCGAGGGCCCGGTGACTGCCAGCCAACGCCCCGGTTCCGCAACCGCGTCCAGCCCGGCAAACACCGGCGCACCGCCCGGCCAGGCCGCGGCAAGGTTTTCGAGTTCGACGCCGGGAGCACAGTTGTGCCGGGGCGGCACCTCCTGCAGGCCGTCCGCAGCGCTGCCCACGGAATCGGGGGCGGCGCGGTCCAGCGCGCCCGAGGCGGCGACGCGCCGCATGACCGTCCGGAGCGCCGGGAACTGGCGTACCGCCGTCGTCATCGCCGCGTAAGGTTCCACGAGCGCGAGGAGCAGCAGCACCACCACCGCCGCAGTGGCGGGCTCGAGGCGGCCCTCGAACACCGCGGGAGCCGCCAGCAAGGCGGCAGCGAAAGCCGCGGCGCAGCACGAAGCGGTGGTGATGGCGTGGCCCAGTCCGTCCGCCCAGGCCGAGCGCCGGGACGCCCGGGTCGCATTGCGGTCCTGCGCCCGCAGTCCTGCAAGGACAGCGAAGGCAACGCCGTTGGCGTGCAGCTCGGCCCTGGCATCAAGGGCTGCGGAAATGCGCCGCAGCACTCCGGACCTCAGAACCTGTTCGGCGCTGGCAGATTTCCGGTCAGCCCACAATGCCACGGCCGGCGCCATGAACAGGCTGGCCGCGGCGGCGGCCAGGACGGCCGGCAGCGCGGCCGGCACCAGCAGGCCGGTAGTGGCCAGCGCCAGCGCGGAGACGGCTAGGGCGGTAACGGGCGGCAGCACAACGCGGGGCAGGAGGTCGCGGACGGTATCGACGTCGTCAATCACCGATCCCAGGACGTTGCCGCCCTGGAGCAGGCGGCGGAGTGCGAGCGCCCTGCGGCTCAGCGACTCCCACAGCTGTCCGCGGAGCCGGGTGAGGGCGGCAAACACCGCATCATGCAGGAGGAGCCGTTCCCAGTAACGGAGCAACGCCCGCCCGATGCCGAAGAACCGCACCCCCACGATGGCGGTCAGCAGGTACAGGATGGGCGGCTGCCCGCTGGCCCGGATGATCAGCCAGCCGGACAGGCCGGACAGCGCCACGGCGAAGACTGCGGCCAGCGTGCCCACCACCGCGGCGGCCGCGAACTTGCCGCGCACCGGCGCAAGGAGCACTGCGAGCAGCCGGGCGGTGGCGCGGCTGTCTGCTGGTTCGGGCGCGGCGGGGATTGTGGCGCCGGCAGCCGTGCCGGCTGAGTCGTCGGCCGTTTCGCCGGCGGCGGAGCCGGCCGCGGTAGCAGGTTGTGCCTGGAATGCATCCGCCGGGTGCGCCGCGGCGGGGACTGTCCGGCCCGGCCCTCCCACGGCCACCACGTGGTCCGCGAGGCTGCGGGTGCGTTCATTGTGTGCCACCAGGATCACCGTCACCCGGCCCCGGAGCTTCCTGATGGCCTCCTCGACGGCCATCGCCGAGGCGTCGTCCAGGTGCGCGGTGGGCTCGTCGAGCAGCAGGACGGTGGCTCCGGCCTCGATCTTCGCCAGCCCCCGGGCCAGGGCGACCCTCCGCAGCTCGCCCGGGCTCAGTTCCGCCGGGTGCTGTTGGGCCAGGTGGCCGGCGGCAGCGCGGTCCAGGCAGGCGCGTGCGGCGGCTTCCGCGCCTGCATGGCCGCGGGCGCCAGGGATGTCCCCGGAAACGTAGAGCACCACCTCATCCAGGACGGTTTCCGCGAGCATCGCGGGGTGCTGCGGCACCCAGGCCAGGGCGGTCCGGTCCAGGCCCTGGACCGTGCCGGTTACCGTGGTGCCGGCGCCGTCGCCAATGGTCCCGGCCAGGACGCCGAGGACCGTGCTCTTTCCTGCACCGCTGGCGCCGTCCAGGGCGGTGATCCTGCCTTGGGGTGCCGAGAAGGTGAGCGGGCCGACGGCGGGCCCTGACCTTCCGCCGTAGCTCACGGCAAGGTCCATGACGGTGACCGGCGCCCCGGGCCTTCCTGCCTTGGCTGCAGGAAGCGGGCGGGGCTCGGGAGCATCCGTGACAGCGGCGGCTGCGGCGAGGGCAACCCGGCCGTCGTCGCTGGCGTGGTGGGCGGTGCCCAGTTCCCGCAGCGGAAGATAGCAGTCCGGCGCCAGGATCAGGGCAAGCAGGCCTGCTTCGAGCGGCATGTCGCCGTGCACCAGGCGGACACCGATGAACACCGCCACCACAGCGACGGAGATGGTTGCGATCAGTTCCAGCGCCAGGGCCGACAGGAAGGCCGTGCGCAGGGTTCCCATGGTGCGGGCGCGGTATTCCTCCGAGATCTCCTCCAGCGCCTTGCGCTGCGCCGTGGCCCGGCCGAGTCCCACCAGGACGGGCAGGCCTTTGGCGAGCTCCAGCATGTGGGCGGAGAGCCTTGCGAGGGAGGCCTGCGCCTCGCGGACGCTGTCCTCGGTATACCGGCCGATCAGCACCATGAACAACGGCACGAGCGGCACCGTCAGGACAATCACCACTGCGCTGAGCCAGTCGGCGAAAAGGATCCGCGCTCCCAGCAGCAGCGGAATCGTGGCGCAGTTCACCAGCGCGGGCAGGAACTGGGTGTAGTAGTTGTCCAGGGCGTCCAGGCCGCGGGTTGCCAAAACGGCGAGTCCGCCGTCGGCCGGTCCGGTCTCCCTTACGCCGTTGCGCAGAGCCCGTTCAAGGAGCCCCGCGCGGAGCTCCTCCTTGATGCCAAGGGCGGCCCGGCGGGATGCAACGGCTTGTCCCCAGACCGTCAGGGACCGCAGGACCGCGCCGGCCAGTCCCAGGGGAATCTCGCCGGCCCAGCCAGGGTCCCCCGCCACCATTCCGGCGAGGGCTGATGCCACCGCCTGGCCCATGAGCACCAGGGACAACGCCTTGAGCGCAGCCAGCAGTCCCAGGAGGTAGAGGGCGGAGCGGGTGGCGGGACCGGGCGGGAAACTTGGCCGCATGTCAGCCCTTCGTGGTGAAGGCCCTGGCGGCGATGGCCGGCAGGAAGCTGTGCGCCTCCGGGATATGCGCCGCGCTGACACGCCGCCGGAAGACCCAGTAGGTCCAGGCCTGGTAGGCGATGACCAGGGGGAGGCCGAAGGCGGCCACGACACTCATAAGGCCAAGAGTGTAATCCGAGGAGGAAGCGTTTGAAATGGTCAGGTCAAAGGCGCTGTCCAGGGTGGAGGGCAGCACCACGGGGAATACTGCGGCGAAGATGGACGCGGTTCCGAGTACCAGGAAGGCGCCCAGGGCCAGGAAGGCCTTGCCTTCGGCTGCCTTGCGGGCCAGGACCCAGGCTGCGGCCGCCGCGGCAACGGCGAGGATGACCAGGGCCCAGGTCCACGGCTTGCCGTCGAGGAACTGGATGCTGAGGGCCCACGCGGCGATGGGCAGCAACAGCACCGGCAGCAGCCGCACGAACCACTGGCGGGCCCGGTGCCGGACGTCGCCGTCGGTCTTCAGGGCCAGGAAGGCCAGCGCATGCAGCAGTGAGAAACCCGCTACGGCGAGCCCGCCCAGCACGGCGTAGCCGCTGAACCAGGCCAGCGGACCGCCCTCACGGTCGCCGTTCGCATTCAGGGGAAGCCCGGTGGTGGTGAGGGCCAGCGCGGCGCCCACTCCGAAAGCGGCGAAGAAGGAACCGAGGGCGATGGCCCAGTCCCAGCGGGCACGCCACTCTTCGGTGTCCACCTTGCCGCGGTATTCGAAGGCCACCGCGCGGAAGATCAGGGCAACGAGCACCACCAGGAGCGGCAGGTAAAGGGCCGAAAACAGGGAGGCATACCAGAGCGGGAAGGCAGCGAAGGTGGCGCCGCCGGCGGTCAGGAGCCAGACCTCGTTGCCGTCCCAGACCGGGCCGATGGTGTTGAGCAGTACCCGGCGTTCGGTGTTGTTGCGGGCGAAAAGCTTCATGAGCATTCCGACGCCGAGATCGAAGCCCTCAAGGAAGAGGTACCCGGTCCACAGCACGGCGATGGCGATGAACCAGATGGTCGGGAGCAGTTCCATTCTGTGTTTCCTCTGCTTGGTACGGGCTAGTAGGCGAAGGCCAGGACGTCGTCGGCGGGTTTCCCGCCGCCTGGGCCGCCCGGTCCCGGGGTGGCGTCCTCGTTCTCGTCCACGGGTGCGTGCGCCAGTTCCGGCATGGCGGAAACTACTCCGCCCCGGATGTACTTGACCAGCAGCTTGACCTCAACCACCAGCAGGACCGCGTACACCGCCGTCAGCGTTACCAGTGATGCCAGCAACTCTCCCGCCGACACCCCCGGCGAAACCGCGGCGGCGGTGAACATGAACACCTGGTCGATGCCGCTGGGGTCGGGATTGGGGGCCACCACAAAAGGCTGGCGTCCCATTTCCGTGAAGATCCAGCCGGCAGCATTGGCACCGAACGGGGCCAGGATGCCGAAGACCGCCAGCCGCATGAGCCACGGGGACTCTGGAACGGTTCCCTTCCGGGTGATCCACAGCGCCACCAGCCCTGCCAGGGCGGCAAGCCCGCCGAAGCCGATCATCATGCGGAAGCCCCAGTAGGTCACCTCCATGACCGGCAGGTAGTCGATCTCCTGCCCGGCGCGTTCCCCGTAGATCGGGTTGTCCGGCAGGTTCGTGCCGTACTTCTCCTGGTATTCGGGCAGCAGGGTGTTGACCCCCTGGACTTCGGTG
Source organism: Pseudarthrobacter sp. C1 (assembly GCF_034720455.1). Taxonomy (NCBI): domain Bacteria; kingdom Bacillati; phylum Actinomycetota; class Actinomycetes; order Micrococcales; family Micrococcaceae; genus Pseudarthrobacter; species Pseudarthrobacter sp. C1. The sequence goes on from NZ_JAYESK010000005.1 coordinate 272,446, forward strand.
GTGAAGTCCCCCTTGGCCAGGTAGGAGAGGATGCCCGGAACCTCGATCAGCGCCACGATGTCGTCACAGTTCTGCGAGCCGATGTTGCCGATGCTGAGGACCGAGAAGCCGGTGCCGTCGTGGCAGGCAGCTTCCGCCGCGGCCATCTTCATGGGCTGCTGCTCGAACATCAGCTTGCCCTGGAGGTCGCCGGTGAGGGCTGTGCCGGCGAAGGAAATCATGGCAACCACGGCGCCGATGCGCAGGGACCGGAGCCAGACCTTGTGGTCGTTCAGGTCACGGCCGGGGATGTCCGCTGCTTCGCCGGGGACCACCTTGCCGTCGGCGCCCACGGTGTCGACGCCGTCGCGCCGCCTCCGCCACAGGTGGTACCAGGCGATGCCGAGGAGGAAGCCGCCCGCCACCGCCAGTGCGCCGAACAGCGTGTGGGGCACTGCAACGAGGGCGGTGTTGTTGGTGAAGACGGCCCAGGCGTCAGTCATGACGGGCCGGCCGTCGATCATCTCCACACCCACCGGGTGCTGCATCCAGCTGTTGGCCACGATGATGAAGTAGGCGGAGAAGACGGAACCGATGACGGCAATCCACAGGCAGGCCAGGTGGATGCCCGGCTTGAGCTGTTTCCAGCCGAAGATCCACAAGCCCAGGAACGTGGATTCCACGAAGAAGGCGAGGAGCGCCTCCAGTGCCAGCGGCGCGCCGAAAACATCGCCCACGAACCGGCTGTATTCGCTCCAGGCCATGCCGAACTGGAACTCCTGGACGATGCCGGTGGCCACGCCCATGATGAAGTTGATGAGGAACAGCTTGCCCCAGAACTTGGTCATCCGTAGGTATTCGGGGTTGCCCGTGCGGTGCCAGGCGGTCTGGATGACGGCCACGACCAGGCCAAGGCCGATGGTCAGCGGAACCATCATGAAGTGGTAAACGGTGGTGATGCCGAATTGCCAGCGTGCGATTTCCAGCGCGTCCATAGCGTCCAAGGCGGTCCCTCGTGTCAGCGAAATGCAGATCTTCTACGTTTTGTAGAACTGAACTTCTACCGAGTGTAGAACAACGTCGGCAGCGGTGTAAAAACCAGCTTCCACTCCCCTGGAGCCGCAGGCAAGGGAGGGGGCAGGCGAAGTGTTCTACCCAACGTAGAAAGTCTTGTGAAAACCGGGTAAATTAGAACTTGTAGTTGAAGCAAAGCATGCAGCCACCGCCGCTTCGACGCGGTGGCGCGGGGAACAAAGGAAAAGTGCAATGGCTAGTCTTGGTGAACTGGAACGGGCAGTGATGGATCTGCTCTGGGCGGGCCAGGGAGCAGCCACCGCTAATACCCTGCGGGACCGGCTGGCGCAGACGTCGGCCGGACAGGACGGCACGGCAGCCCATGAAGGCAAGGAACTTGCCGTGACCACCGTTCTTACCGTGCTGTCCCGGCTGGAAAAGAAGGGCCTGGTGGAGCGCGAACGCGGCACCCGCCCGCACCGGTACCAGGCAGTGTCCAGCCGTGCGGACCACACCGCTGAGCTGATGCATGAAGTGCTGGGGTCGGCGCCGGACCGCGAGGCCGTGCTGGCACGCTTCATTGGGTCCGTTTCCGAGGGCGAGGCCGAGACGCTGCGCAAACTGCTTGGCCACCTGTAACGCACCATGTTCTGGGCCTCATACCTGCTGGCGGTCCTTGCGATAGTCCTGGCGTGGCCGGTGCCTATCCTCCTCTCGCGGGCGAAGTGGCCTGCCCGCTCGCCGTTCACTGCCATGATCCTGTGGCAGGCGATCGCCCTGGCCGGCGGGCTGTCGATGATCGGCGCCATGCTGGTCTACGGCCTGGAGCCGATCGGCGACAACCTGATTGCGGGGCTTCGGGCACTGGCCGGAATGGTGCTCTTCAATGCCCCCACCACGGCTTTGGGGTTCTGGCACATCTTCGCCCTGTCCGCTGCCGCCCTGCTCACCGCCCACCTGGTGTTCACACTGTTGCTGACCTACTACAAGATCGAGCGCCAGCGCCGGCGGCACCGCGAACTGCTGGCCCTCCTGGCCTCACCGTCCGGTGAAGGAACGGGAACGCTCGTTATCAGCCATGACTCCCCCGTGGCCTACTGCCTTCCCGGCGGCGCCCGCTCGGTGACGGTCCTCTCGGATGGCCTGATGGCGGCCCTTGAACCGGCTGAACTCCGGGCGGTACTGATCCATGAGAACGCCCACCTGAACCAACGGCACCACCTGCTGCTGTGGGCTTTTGCCGCGTGGCGGCAAGCACTGCCGTGGCTGCCCACCACCCGCCTGGCCCAGGAGTCGGTGAATTCGCTGATCGAAATGCTGGCCGACGACGTCGCGCTCAAAACCGAGAGCAAGGCCACGCTGATCAAGGCCATCGCCATCGTGGCCAGCGGATCGGCCGGGAACACCGGAGGAGCGGAACTCCGCCCCTCAGCTTCCAGCCTGGCGCTGTCCGGGCTCGAGGCGGCCGCCGGCACGCCCGGCCCGGACCCGGCCCGCACCACGGCCACCAGGGTCAGCAGGCTGCTCTCACCCCAGCCTGAGCTGCCGGCTCCGGTCCGGAACATGGTGATGGCCGGATCCGTACTGCTGCTGGCGCTGCCCACCGCCCTGCTGGTGGTACCAGGGCTGCCGGGCTGAGCCGCGGCGTCGTACCTCCGGCGGCTCCACCGCCCCGTCAGGCGTCGATGCGCTCCCGGTCCAGGCTGGCGGCGCCGGCGATAATAAAGTCCTTGCGCGGCGACACGTCCGAGCCCATCAGCAGGTCAAAGGTCTTCTCGGCCTCTTCCAGTTCCGCGATCCCCACTTTGCGGAGCATCCGGTGCCGGGGGTCCATGGTGGTCTCGGCCAGCTGCTCCGCATCCATCTCGCCCAGGCCCTTGTACCGCTGGATGGGTTCCTTGTACCGCTTGCCTTCCTTGGCCAGCCTGGCCAGCAGCACGTGCAGCTCGGCCTCGGAGTAGGTGTAGATCATCTCGTTGGCCTTCTGGCCGGCGTTGATCACTTCCACCCGGTGCAGCGGCGGAACGGCGGCGAACACCCTGCCCTTCTCGATCATCGGGCGCATGTAGCGGAAGAAGAGCGTCAGGAGCAGCGTGCGGATGTGCGCGCCGTCAACATCGGCGTCCGTCATCAGGATGACTTTGCCGTAGCGGGCGGCACTGATATCGAAGCTGCGCCCGGAACCCGCACCCACCACCTGGATGAGGGCCGCGCATTCGGCGTTGGAGAGCATGTCCCCCACCGAGGCCTTCTGCACGTTGAGGATCTTGCCGCGGATGGGCAGCAGGGCCTGGAAGTCCGAGGACCGTGCCAGTTTGGCGGTTCCCAGCGCTGAATCGCCTTCCACGATGAAAAGTTCGGAGCGGTCGACGTCGTCCGTACGGCAGTCGGCAAGCTTGGTGGGCATCGAGGAAGTTTCCAGGGCGTTCTTGCGCCGCTGGGTTTCCTTGTGGACGCGTGCCGAGATCCGCGACTTCATTTCGTTGACGATTTTTTCCAGCAGCAGGGCCGACTGGGCCTTGTCGTTCCGGTTCGCGGAGCCGAGTTTGGCACTGATCTCGCGCTCCACCACCTTTGACACGATGGCGCGCACCGCCGAGGTGCCCAGGATCTCCTTGGTCTGGCCTTCGAACTGCGGCTCCGCCAGCCGCACGGTCAGGACGGCGGTCAGGCCCGCGAAGATGTCATCCTTTTCGATCTTGTCGTTGCCCGCCTTGAGCTTACGGGCGTTGGTTTCCACCGCTTTGCGGAAGGTCTTGACCAGGGCCTGCTCAAAGCCTGACTGGTGGGTTCCGCCCTTGGGGGTGGAGATGATGTTAACGAAGCTCCGGACGGTGCTGTCGTAGCCAATGCCCCAGCGCAGCGCGACATCCACCTCACAGTCCCGCTCCACCTCGGCCAACTGGCTGTGCCCGCGCTCGTCCAGGACGGGAACCGTCTCCTTGAACTTTCCGGAGCCGTGCAGCCGCCAGACGTCAGTGACGGCGGGATCGGCGGCGAGGAACTCCGCGAATTCGGAGATCCCGCCGTCGTGGTGGAAGACCTCTTCGTGCACTCCTGCCTCGCCGGGCGTTCCCGGGAACCTCCGCTCATCGCGCACGGTCAGTTTGAGGCCGGGCACCAGGAAGGAGGTCTGGCGCGCGCGGGCGGCCAGTTCGTCATAGGAGAACTTTGCGTCCGGCGTGAAGATCTGCCGGTCGGCCCAGTACCGGATCCGGGTGCCCGTGACCCCGCGCTTCGCTTTGCCCACCACGTCCAGCACGGAATCGTCCACGAACGGGGTGAAGGGTGCGGCGGGGTCGACCTTGGAGCCGACGTCCTTGAAGCGCCCGGGCTCGCCGCGCCGGAAGGACATCTTGTAGGTCTTGCCGCCGCGGTCCACCTCAACGTCGAGGCGGGAGGACAGTGCGTTGACCACGGACGCGCCGACGCCGTGCAGGCCGCCGGAGGCGGTGTAGGAGCCGCCGCCGAACTTGCCGCCGGCGTGCAGTTTCGTGAAAACCACTTCGACGCCCGTCAGGCCGGTCTTGGGTTCCTTGTCGATGGGGATGCCGCGGCCGTCATCGTGGATCTCCACGGAGTTGTCGGCGTGGAGGATGATCTTGATGTCGTGGCCGAAGCCGGCCAGGGCCTCATCCACGGAGTTGTCGATGATCTCCCAGAGGCAGTGCATGAGTCCGCGGGAGTCGGTGGAACCGATGTACATGCCCGGGCGCTTGCGGACAGCCTCGAGGCCCTCCAGTACAGACAGGTGCCGGGCAGTGTAATCAGAACTTGGTGCCACTGGTGATGAACTCCTTCAGGGACGGGAACAGCAGGCGTGGATCGCTTCCTCTAGGGTAGTCGGCCGGGTACCGGCAGACCGGCTGCCACACCTGGCCGGGGGTGTGGACCGCGCCACGCGGGATTGTGCCGGCCAGCCCCTGCGGCGAACTTGAGCCAACTTTGCGGATACGCGCACAGCGAACTTGCCCCATCCTTGCGATGGTTTTGTTACGAATGCTGGTTATATAGACGTACTGATCTACTAAGGAGGCCGACATGACAACAGCAGTGGCAGACCGCACACTCAACGCACTGGACCGGTGCGATCGTTGCGGAGCTCAGGCTTACGTCCGGGTTGTATTGGAGTCCTCCGGCGGTGAACTGCTGTTCTGCGGCCACCACGCCCGTGCAGTGGAGGCGACCCTCAAGCCGTTGAGCTCCGACTGGCACGACGAGACGGGCAAGCTTCACGAAAAGGCAGTCGTAGAAATCGACTAGGTTCCAGAAGCTGTTGGGACCCCGCCGCATGGTGGGGTCCCAATCCTTTTAAGCAGTAAAGATTCAAGGCACTGCCCCGCGGCGCAGCGGTCGTGCACGACCTGGCGGAAACAACGCGGCCCGCCGGCTGCCGCACCTGGGGCGCGGCGGCCGGCGGGCCGCGGTGTTGACCGGTCCTGACCTAGTCCAGGTAGTCCCGGAGCACCTGCGACCGCGACGGGTGGCGGAGCTTGGACATGGTCTTCGATTCGATCTGGCGGATGCGCTCACGCGTGACTCCGTAGACCTTTCCGATTTCGTCTAAAGTCTTCGGCTGTCCATCAGTCAGGCCGAAGCGCATGGCCACAACGCCGGCCTCACGTTCGGACAGCGTGTCCAGGACGGAGTGCAGCTGCTCCTGCAGGAGCGTGAAGCTCACGGCGTCCGCAGGAACCACGGCCTCGGAGTCCTCGATCAGGTCGCCGAACTCGGAGTCGCCGTCCTCGCCCAGGGGCGTGTGCAGCGAAATGGGCTCGCGGCCGTACTTCTGGACTTCAACGACCTTCTCGGGCGTCATGTCCAGTTCGAGGGCCAGCTCTTCGGGCGTGGGTTCACGGCCCAGGTCCTGCAGCATCTGGCGCTGCACGCGGGCCAGCTTGTTGATGACCTCGACCATGTGCACCGGAATACGGATGGTGCGTGCCTGGTCGGCCATGGCGCGGGTGATTGCCTGGCGGATCCACCAGGTGGCGTAGGTGGAGAACTTGAAGCCCTTGGTGTAGTCGAACTTCTCCACCGCACGGATGAGGCCCAGGTTGCCTTCCTGGATGAGGTCCAGGAACAGCATGCCGCGGCCGGTGTAGCGCTTGGCCAGCGAGACCACCAGGCGGAGGTTCGCTTCCAGGAGGTGGTTCTTGGCGCGCTTGCCGTCATGGATGATGAATTCAAGCTCCCGCTTGTACTTCGGATCCATGGAGCCGTCGTCAGCGTTGATCTTTTCCTCGGCAAACAGTCCGGCTTCGATCCGGAGCGCCAGGTCAACTTCCTGCTCGGCGTTGAGCAGCGCGACCTTACCGATCTGCTTCAGGTAGTCCTTGACGGGGTCGGCGGTAGCTCCGGCGGACATGACCTGCTGCACGGGTGCGTCGTCGTCATCGGCGTCCGAGTAGACGAAGCCCTTGCCGGAGCCGGCGGCACCCTTGGCGGGATCTGCCTCGGCGTCGTCCTCGATGACCTCGGGTCCTTCGAGGATGATGTCGTCGAGATCTTCGTCGACTTCTTCTACATCGTCCGCGCCACCGGCCGCAGACTTACCGGCGGCCTCGGCAGCTGCCTTTGCGCCTGGCTTGGGCCCGCGCTTCTTGGGCTCGCGCTTGCCGTCCGCGGCCTCACCGGCAGATGCTTTGTTGGCTGCCCGCGTAGCTGCCCGCTTGGCGTTGGTCGCAGCCTGCTTCTCCTCGGCGGACAGTTCGTCCTGGGCGGCGGGGTCCTTCTTCGTGGAAGACGGGGTCACAGAAAACCTTTCTAGCGGTGGTCTGTGGAATCACCATACGGGCAACACCACTATGACCCTGTCAAGTCCGTGGTGAAAACCAAGCGCTACCACGGCCGGCAGAGTCTATTAAGACAACTGCCGGAGCCGCTGTAATGTTCCCCGAAGGGCACAATCCTGGGCGCTCGATACACGGACCCAACCGGGTCTCGGCAACCATTGTCTCATGTTTTCCCGGTTAACGGCCTCTCCGCTGTTCTCATCGTCCGGCAAGCCCGCCGGCCCGTGCCCGCTGCACGCTCCCGCCACCCCTTCGCCCGCCACTCACGCCGCGTCGGGGCCAAATTTCTGCCAGGCGGCCTCCTTCCGTGCCGCCCAGCCGCAGACGGTTCCCCTGTGGACCAGTTCCAGCAGCAGTTCCGCGAGCCGGTACCCGGGTTCCAGATCCAGGGCCTGGGCGAGGTAGGCCGCGGAGAAGGAGCCGCGGCCCCGGCACCACGCGATCCAGCCCCTTCCCGTGAGCGATGCTGCCGCAGCCTTTCCTCCGGACGGTGCGAGTTGCCGGAAAATGAGATCCAAGGCGTCGAGCCTCTCCCAGTCCGGGGCGGTAGGCTGGATCCCCATCAGGACATCGCCATAGCGGGGAACACCCGTTTCCGTCGCCCGGCTGTTCGGAGTTCCACCGGGCGCGGCCGCTTCACGGCCAGGGCCGGCGCCAGAGGCTCCTGCCGGCGGGGCTACAGGTTCAAGGCGGCATTCGTCGCGAAATATGGCGAACTGCGCGGCCCCGGCTTCCGCTGCCGCCCGTCCGGCGGCAGCCATCATCAGGACGGCGTCCCGCCATCGCGGTACCAGCAGGGTTGCCCGCAGGAAGCCGTCGCGTTCAGCCTCGGGCAGCCACGGTTCACCCGGCGGACGGTTAAGCAGGGCCGCCCAGACCTCCAGGACAGCGTCAAACTGCGGCCTGCTTCCGCGGCGCAGGTCCAGTTGTGCCAACCACGCCTCTTCGGCCTCCCGGACAGCAGCAAAATGGAGGCTGGAACCAGGCAGGACCGCGGCCGCCTGTTCCTGCGGCGCCGGGCCCACGCTGCTTCCGCGGTACACCATTTCTGCGTTCAGGGTGCTGTCCCGGATCTCCTGCACCGGACGTCCGGGAAAAGGGCAGCACGCAGGATCAGCACACAACGCGTCCCGCCAATACTCGCTGCCGACATACCAGGCATCCCGGACCGGCATCCCTGCTCCGGCCAGCGCCCATTGCAGCCCCCCGAGCAGGCTGCCATAGCGGTCCGGCCCTGCCAGCCAGCCATTGTTGGTGAACAGTGCCAGCAGCGACCCGTCGGCATTACGGTCCGCTTCAAGGTAGGTGCAGACCGTCCGGGCAAAGGCGGCGGGCTGCGCCAGGACGTCCGGGCCGGGCAGATCCAGACGGAGCGTGGCGCCCAGCCGTTTGCCCTGCAATGTCATGGCAACCAGGCTTGCGGACGGCCAGTAGCCCAGCGAGTGGGGAATGAAGCCCAGGACGTCTTCCGGGCTGCGGATTGTCAGGTGTTCTGGAGGTGTCATGCCTCCAGCCTTCATGGACCGCCTGCACCGGGTAAGGACCTGGTCCGGCTATGTGGGGAACCCTGCGCTGTGCAGGACTAGTCGGCGCCGTCCGTAGGCGTCGGCTGCCGGCGCCGCGCGAGGTTTTCCCGCCGCTGGCGGGCAAGGGCGCTGCGCAGGGGTGGAACAATAACGCCCTGCGCGGCCATTTGGCGCCGCACCTTGCGCCGGCATACCAGCATCGCAGCCGCACCGGATCCGATCAGCAGGAACTGGACGCTCAGGGCAATACGGAACGGATCCAGCCCGTACAGGACGCCGTTGGAGAAACCGCTGGCATACAGGACGTCCAGCAGCAGCCCGATCAGGAAGATCGCGACAAGGGCTGCGATGAACCCGCCTACGTTGACGATGCCCGTCGCCGTTCCGATCCGGTGCGCCGGATTGAACGTCCGTGCGAAGTCGAAGCCGATCATCGAGCCGGGGCCGCCGACGGCGAGCACCACGACAAGGCCGGCCAGCAGCCAGAGGGGGGCCTGTCCGGGAGTCAGCAGGACGGCAGCCCATGCCCCCGCTGTAGCGCCGGCAATCAGCAGGACCATGGTGGAACGCCGCAGCGGATGCCTTGAAACGAAGCGTCCGATGAACGGCCCTACCGCCATTGCGGCGGCGACGTACAGCGCCATAAGGGCGGCAACTGTTCCGGCATCCAGTCCCTGGCCGGAAATGAGGAAGGGGTAGCCCCAGGTCATGGCAAACACCGTGCCGCTGAACTGGATGGTGAAGTGGCTCCACAACCCCAGCCGTGTCCCCGGCTGGCGCCAGGCCCGGGCCAGGGAGGCGCCGGTTGCCCGCAGGCCCTGTTTCGCGTGCGGCCGTTCCGTGCCCGGCGGGGCGTCCTGCAGGAGCAGCAGGACCAGGACGACGGCGAGCGCGGACAGGCCTGCCAGCATCAGGAACGCGGTGGTCCAGCCTGAGAGATGGAGGACGAAGGCGAACGGGATGACGCTGAACAGCTGGCCCAGCTGGCCGGACATGCCCGTCAGCTGGGTCACCAGGGGCACCCGGGCTGGAGCGAACCACAGGGGAATCAGCCGGATCACGGAGATGAAGGTCATGGCGTCCCCGGCGCCCACCAGCACGCGGCCGGCCACTCCCCCGGGAATTGTGTCGGCAAAAGCGAGTTGGAGCTGGCCCAGGCCCATCAGGGCGGCGCCGCCGGCGATCATGGCGCGCGAGCCGAACCTGTCCACCAGCAGGCCAACCGGGATCTGGAGTCCGGCGTAGACAAGGAGCTGGAGGACAGTGAAGAACGAGATCGCCGACGCGCTGGCATGGAACCGCTCAGTGGCTTCCAGCCCCACCACGCCAAAGGACGTGCGCTGCGCCACGGCTACCAGGTACCCAAAGATTCCGATGGTCCAGATAAGCCAGGCGCGGGGTGCAGTCACCACTTCATTATGCCCGGGGACAACGCTGCAGGCCTTTATTGCCCCGGGTTCTCCCGCGCCAGGTACGCTTCCACCGCGGCGCCCAGGACGTCGGCGTTGGGCAGCTCGTCATTCTCGTCGGCGAGGAGCGATCGGCGGACCGTGCCCTCGGCCTTCTCGTCGTAGCGGGTCTCCAGCCGCGACACCACCTGCTGGACTTCCTCGGAGGCGTCAATCTGTTCGGCAATCTGGCGGCTGACCTCGCGGCCGGCTTCGCGGAGCCTGTCCGAGGGCAGCATCAGCGAGGTGGCCGCCCCCAGGTATTCAAGGCCGGCGACGGCTGCCGTGGGGTATTCGGCCTCGGCCAGGTAGTGGGGCACGTGGATGACATAACCGGCAACATTGCGTCCTGCCTCCACCAGGCGGAGTTCCAGGATGTGGCCCACAGCTGCGGGAACCTCCACGGTGGGCTTCCACACCGAGATGCCCTCGATCAGCTCCGGCCGGTTGCCGTGCACCGTGACGCCCACCGGGCGGGTGTGCGGAACCGGCATTGGAATGGAGTGGATCCAGGTAACCAGGTTGACGTCCAGTTGCTCCACGATGCCCACCACGGCGCGGGCAAAGCGTTCCCACTGCAGGTCCGGTTCGAAGCCTGCCAGCAGGAGGAAAGGCTTTCCGAGCCCGTCCACCAGGCGGTACAGGGCCAGCTTCGGTTCCTGGTAGTCCTGGAGGTGGTCCTCCACGAAGGTCAGGTGCGGCCTGCGTGAGCGGTAGTCGATCAGCTGGTCGGCGTCGAAAACCGCCACCGGCTCGGCGTCAAGGGAATCCAGCAGCTCCGCATTGATCTGCTTCACCACGTGGCCGGCATCGGCGAATCCGGTGAAGCCCATCACCAGGTTCAGCCCGCGGAGCCCGGGGCTGTGGAACAGCTCAATGTTGCTCGCATAGAGCGCACCGGGGTCCAGCAGGGAGCCGGAAATCCGTTCAAGCACGGCATGTTCCTTTCATAGGTGCGGGTGGACATTCTTTTTTTACAACGCCCCGGGACGGCCTCGCATTCCGGCGCCCGGTGTGGCGCACCTCTCACGAAATACCCCGCGCGCTGCGGCCACGGGCTACGATCGGAACTGGCCTGCCAGACGGGCCTGCAACTCCCGGGCTGCGTTCCGAACGGCCGTACCCGGGGAACCATGGCAGAGCGCCGAACATGCTCCCCTGCCCGAACATCTTTCGAGAATCGAGGACTGACCCCGTGGTCAAGAATACTGAAATCAACCTTAGTACCCTCTCGCGGGACCTGAAGAAGAGCCCCAGCGACGCCGTGGTCATAGGCGTGGGGCAGGGTGCAGACGGTCCCGTCCTCCTGGAGAACCCGCTGACGGCAAGGTCCGCCGAGGCGCTGGCCGATTCCCTTAAGGCGCTCGGCGTCACGGGCGCGGCTGATCAGCTGGTGCGCCTGCCGGGCCTCCCCGAGACCGGCGCGGGTGTCCTGGTTTTAGCCGGCGTGGGCAAGGTATCGGCTGCGCAGCCCCTGGCCGGGGAAGCACTGCGCAGGGCGGCCGGTTCCGCCATCCGCCAACTCGCCGGTTTCGCCACGGTTGCCTTGGCGTTCCCGACGGCGACCGCCGCCGACGTCGCAGCCGTGGCCGAAGGTGCCGCCCTGGGGGCCTATTCCTTCACCGAGTTCCGCACCTCCAGGGAAGGCCTGAAGGATCCTGTCCGCAATGCGGTCATTTTCACTGACCTGACCGACCAGAAGGAACTTGCCCCTGTCCTTAAAAGGGCTGCACTGATCGGCAGGGCGGTCAACGCCACCCGTTCGCTGGTGAACCAGCCGCCCAGCCACCTCTACCCCGAGTCCTTCGCCGAGGCCGCGAAGGAGCTGGCCAAGGGCCTGCCCGTGAAGGTCACCGTGTGGGACGAGAAGCGCCTCGAGAAGGAAGGCTTCGGCGGCATCATGGGCGTGGGCAAGGGCTCCGCCCGCCAGCCGCGCCTGGTCAAGGTGGAATACTCTCCCGCCAAGGCAACGTCAAAGATCGCGCTCGTCGGCAAGGGCATCACCTTTGACACTGGCGGAATCTCCATCAAGCCGGCCCTCGGCATGGGTGACATGAAGAGCGACATGGCGGGCGCCGCCGTCGTCCTTAACACTGTCCTGGCCCTGGCGGGACTTGGCCTGCCGGTGAAGGCAACCGCCTGGCTCTGCATCGCCGAGAACATGCCCTCCGGCGCCGCTTCACGTCCGGCCGATGTCCTGACGATGTTCGGCGGAAAGACCGTTGAGGTCCTGAACACCGATGCCGAGGGCAGGCTGGTGATGGCCGACGGCATCGTCGCTGCCAGCGCCGAGTACCCGGACGCCATCATCGACGTCGCAACCCTCACCGGGGCGCAGCTGATCGCCCTGGGAAACCGGACAGCGGGTGTCATGGGATCGGACAGCGTGACCGGCCCGCTCAAGGCCGCAGCGGACCGGGCCGGAGAGCTCGTGTGGCCGATGCCGCTTCCCGAGGAACTGCGTCCCAGCCTTGACTCACAGGTCGCCGACCTCGCGAACATCGGCGAACGCCATGGCGGCATGATGACCGCAGCTGTTTTCCTCCGTGAATTCGTGGGTAAGGGCAAGGACGGGGAGCAGATCCCCTGGGCCCATATCGACATCGCCGGGCCGTCCTTCAACAACGGGAGCCCCTATGGCTACACCCACAAGCAGGGAACGGGCTGCACGGTCCGGACCCTGGTGGCCTATGTGGAGGACGTCCTGGCTGCTGCCGCCTGACATCCGGCGGCCCGCAGCGGGCTGGCACGCGGCTTTGCGGGACCGGTGATCCCTATGCCACAAAGCCGCGTGACACTCGACACAAGCGCTCCACAATCGCGGTGCCAGGGTGGAGCATGGATAAGTGGTTCGCTAAGGTGAACCACGGTAGTCACAAATGCAAGAGAATTCGCCTGCTGGAATAATCACAGCAGTGCAGGTTCCAAGACCAGATGATGCGCAGGACCGCGTCATCGTTCACGCGAGGGAGCGTCTAAGTGGCCGATCAGGCAACTGCGCAAGAATTCGACATCCTGGTACTCGGTGGCGGCAGCGGCGGATACGCCGCCGCGCTCCGGGCAGTACAGCTTGGCCTCACCGTCGGCCTCGTGGAGAAAGCCAAGCTGGGCGGCACCTGCCTCCACAACGGCTGCATCCCCACCAAGGCCCTCCTGCACTCCGCGGAGCTGGCCGACCACGCCCGGGACTCCGCAAAGTACGGCGTGAACGTCACCCTCGACGGCATCGACATCAACGCCGTCAACGCGTACAAGGACGGCATCATCGCCGGCAAGTACAAGGGCCTCCAGGGCCTCATCAAGTCCAAGGGCATCACCGTCATCGAGGGTGAAGGCAAGCTCCAGGGCACCGACACGGTGGTGGTTAACGGCACGGCCTACAAGGGCAAGAACATCGTCCTGGCCACCGGCTCCTACTCCCGCACCCTCCCGGGCCTGGAAATCGGCGGCAAGGTCATCACCTCGGACCAGGCCCTCACCATGGATTCCATTCCCAAGAGCGCCATCATCCTGGGCGGCGGCGTGATCGGCGTCGAATTCGCCTCCGTCTGGAAGTCCTTCGGCGTGGACGTCACGATCGTCGAGGGCCTGCCCTCGCTGGTTCCCAACGAGGACGCCACCATCGTGAAGAACTTCGAACGGGCCTTCAAGAAGCGCGGCATCAAGTTCTCCACCGGCGTGTTCTTCCAGGGCGTCGAGCAGAATGACGACGGCGTCAAGGTCACCCTGGTGGACGGCAAGACCTTCGAAGCCGATCTCCTCCTCGTTGCCGTAGGCCGCGGCCCCGTCACCGCCAACCTTGGCTACGAGGAAGCGGGCGTCACAATCGACCGCGGCTTCGTCATCACCAACGAACGCCTGCACACCGGCGTCGGCAACATCTACGCCGTCGGCGACATCGTGCCGGGCGTGCAGCTGGCGCACCGCGGCTACCAGCAGGGCATTTTCGTGGCCGAGGAAATCGCCGGCCTGAAGCCGGTGGTCGTCGAGGACATCAACATCCCGAAGGTCACCTACTCCGACCCCGAAATCGCCACCGTCGGCTACACCGAAAAGGCTGCCAAGGAAAAGTTTGGTGAGGACCAGGTGCAGACCCAGGAATACAACCTCGCCGGCAACGGCAAGAGCTCCATCCTGGGCACGTCCGGCCTGGTCAAACTGGTCCGCCAGAAGGACGGCCCCGTGGTGGGCGTCCACATGATCGGCGCCCGCATGGGCGAGCAGGTCGGCGAAGCCCAGCTGATCGTCAACTGGGAAGCCTACCCGGAGGATGTGGCCCAGCTGGTGCACGCCCACCCCACGCAGAACGAGTCCCTGGGCGAAGCCCACCTGGCACTCGCGGGCAAGCCGCTTCACGGCTAGTTTCCCTCAGCACCAAAGGGCCTGGTGCACCCGGCACGGAATGCCGGGTGCACTAGGCTGGCCAACAGGCAGCAACCATCCGCACTAAAGATCAATAAGGAGAACGGGGACGACATGTCTGAATCCGTTAACTTGCCCGCCCTCGGTGAGAGCGTCACCGAAGGAACCGTCACCCGCTGGCTCAAGCAGGTAGGTGACCGGGTAGAGGTGGACGAGCCGCTGCTCGAAGTCTCCACCGACAAAGTAGACACTGAAATCCCCTCTCCTGTAGCTGGCGTGATTGAGGAAATCCTGGTTGCCGAGGACGAGACCGCCGAGGTCGGCGCTCCCTTGGTCCGCATCGGCGACGGCTCCGGCGCCGGCGCCCCCGCCGAAGAGGCCCCTGCCGCTGAGCAGGCCGCACCGGCCGAGGCCCCGTCCACTGAAGCCCCCGCACCGGACGAAGCCCCTGCACAGGAGGCACCTGCACAGGAGGCCCCCGCCCAGGAAGCTTCCGCGCCTGAGGCTCCGGCCGCCGGCGGCGGCGAGAGCCACGAGGTCACCCTCCCGGCCCTCGGCGAGAGCGTCACCGAGGGCACGGTCACCCGCTGGCTGAAAGCCGTCGGCGACGCCGTCGAGGTGGACGAGCCCCTGCTGGAGGTGTCCACGGACAAGGTAGACACCGAAATCCCCTCCCCCGTGGCCGGCACCCTCCAGGAGATCCGCGTCAACGAGGACGAAACCGCAGAGGTGGGCTCCGTCCTGGCCGTCATCGGCTCAGGCGCGGCAGCAGCGCCCGCACCCGCAGCACCGCAGGCCGCCCCCGCCCAGGAAGCCCCCAAGCAGGAAGAGCCGAAGCAGGAAGCCCCCGCAGCAGCACCTGCACCGGCAGCAGCTCCGGCCCCCGCGGCAGCTCCGGCACCGGCACCGCAGGCCGCTCCGGCCGCAGCCGAGGCACCCGCCGCCGGCGGCGAGTCCGGCTACGTCACTCCCCTGGTCCGAAAGCTGGCAAACCAGCACGGTGTGGACATCACCTCCCTCTCCGGCACCGGCGTCGGCGGCCGCATCCGCAAGCAGGATGTCATTGCCGCAGCCGAGGCAAAGGCTGCACCGGCAGCAGCTCCGGCCGCGTCCGCGCCGGCAGCATCCGCCGCTGCAGCATCCAACGGCGCAGTCTCCTCGCTGCGCGGAACCACGCAGAAAGCGCCGCGCATCCGCCAGGTCATTGCCCGCCGCATGCGCGAATCCCTTGAGGTCTCCACGCAGCTCACGCAGGTCCACGAAGTGGACATGACCAAGGTTGCCAAGCTCCGTGCCCGCGCCAAGAACTCCTTCCAGGCGCAGAACGGCGTCAAGCTGACCTTCCTGCCGTTCATCGCCAAGGCGGTGGCCGAGGCCCTCAAGCAGCACCCCAAGCTCAACGCTGCGTACGACGAGGACAAGCAGGAAATCACCTACCACAACGCCGAGCACCTGGCGATCGCCGTCGACACCGACAAGGGCCTGCTGGTCCCTGTTATCTCCGACGCCGGCAGCCTTAACCTCGCCGGACTGGCGGGCAAGATCGCCGACGTAGCCGGCCGCACCCGCGACGGCAAGATCGGTCCGGACGAACTGTCCGGCGGCACGTTCAGCATCACCAACATCGGCTCGGTCGGGGCCCTGTTCGACACCCCGATCATCAACCAGCCGCAGGTGGGCATCCTCGGCACCGGCGCCATCGTCAAGCGCGCCGTGGTGGTGGCCGATGAGAACGGCGACGACTCGATCGCCATCCGCTCCATGATGTACCTGTCCCTGACGTACGACCACCGCCTGGTGGACGGCGCGGACGCCGGCCGGTTCCTCCAGACCCTGAAGGCACGCCTTGAAGAAGGCGCCTTCGAGGCTGACCTGGGGCTGTAACAGGCCGGAACGCACGACGGCGGTGCAGGCACCGGTAGGGATCCACTGGGCGGCCTGCACCGCCGTCGTCATTTAACTGCTACGGAACCTGACTACTACAAGCCGTAGAACCCTTGGCTACACTGGTCCCATGAACATCGTCTATAACATCGTGGTTTTCCTGCACATCGTCGGCGCCGCCATGATCGTCGGCATCTGGATCGGCCAGATGAAGAAGCCCACCGTCCACCCCCGCCAGTTCGACGGCGCCATGCTCCAGCTGCTGACCGGGGTCGCGCTGATGGGACTGATCCCGGCCCTGGATATGGACGCCAACTACGCCAAGCTGGGCATCAAGTTCGTGATCGCCCTCGCCGTCGGCGTACTGGCGTTCATCGGCCGCCGCAAGTACAAGAACAACGAGCCAATCAGCACCGGCCTGGCGCACGCCGTGGGCGGACTCGCGCTGCTGAACATCGCCATCGCCACCATCTGGAAGTGATGGTCCGCCGGCGGCAGCCCGCCGCCGGGTCATAATCCACTGACAGCGGACACCCGGTGCAAGCAGCCGCCGAAGTCCCTAGGATGGGACACGGCGGGGTCCAGGCAGCGGCCTGCCCCGGATTCGATCAATCTGAGGAGTGAACATGGCAGCAACGCGTTCAGCAAACGCAGTATGGAACGGCAACCTGACGGAAGGCGCCGGTACCACCAGCCTGGCCACCTCAGGCCTGGGCACGTTCGATGTCACCTGGAAGGCCCGTACCGAAGCGGCCAACGGCAAGACCAGCCCGGAGGAACTCATCGCCGCAGCCCATGCCGCGTGCTTCTCGATGGCGTTCAGCAACGAACTCGATAAGGCGGGCCACGCGCCTGAGGAAGTCCGCACCAAGGCTGACGTGACGTTTGTCCCCGGTACCGGAATCACCGGCAGCCACCTGACCATGTCGGCACGGGTCCCCGGCATTTCCGAGGAGGAGTTCCAGAAGATCGCGGGCGAGGCCAAGGTGGGCTGCCCCGTTTCGGGCGCCCTGGCCAGCATCGACATCACCCTGGATGCAACGCTGGAGTCCTGATCCGGCGCTGATGGCAAAAGGCCCCGCCTGTCCGGAATGTTCCGGACAGGCGGGGCCTTTTTCTGCTTCCCGCGCGGCCCCGGTCAGTTGCCTTGTCGGCGCGCCGGGAGCGGAGCCGGACGCAGCCGGCGGTACCCTTCCCGGGCCGGCGGACGGTCCGTGGGCAGCTCCTGGACCATTTCCTTCAGCGCCCCAATGCCGTACTCCAGCTGTGGGTCCCGGCCCGCCGCATAGGCGTGCGGCGGGTAGGTGACCTCGATGTCCGGGTCGACGCCGTAGTTCTCCACGCCCCAGCCCACGCCGCCGCCGAACCAGGTGGCGTACCGCGGCTGCGTCACGCCGGTGCCGTCGGCAAGTGAGAAGCGGTTGTCGATGCCCACCACGCCGCCCCAGGTGCGGGTGCCGATGACCGGTCCGATCCCCCTGAGCTTGGACACCTGGGTGATGATGTCGCCGTCCGAGCCAGCGAATTCGTCGGCCAGAATGATCACGGGTCCGCGCGGTGCGTGGTGCGGGTAGGTTCGCGGCTTTTCCCCGCGTGGCATGCTCCAACCGGTCACCTTGCGGCCGATCAGTTCTGCGACCAGTTGCGAGGTGTGCCCGCCACGGTTGCGGCGGACATCGACAATGAGGCCGTCAAGCGCAGTTTCCGTGTCAAGGTCCCGGTGCAGCTGTGCCCAGCCGTTGGCCATCATGTCCGGAATGTGCAGGTAGCCGAACTTGCCCCCGGAGGCTTCGCGGACGGTGCGCCGGTTTGAGGCCACCCATTCCTGGTACCGCAGGCGCTCCTCGTCCTTGACGGGAACGACGGCGACGCGGCGCTGGGTGCCTGCTGCGGCCCCGTGTGCCGGACCATTCAGGAGGGTGAGCTCCACAGCCCGCCCGGCTGCTCCCACCAGCTGCATGGCCGGGGTGATGCCTTCGGACAGCGGCACGCCGTCGACAGCCAGCAGGAAGTCGCCGGCCTTTGCGCCGACTCCCGGCCTGGTCAGGGGTGAAGTGGCCAGCGGATCGGAGGACTCGCCGGCAAGGATCCGGGTGATCTCCCACCCGCCGGAGACGTACGCCAGGTCCGCGCCGAGCCTGCCCTGGCCGTGGCTGCCGTTTTCGGTGACGGGCGCCGGCCGGACGTAGGCATGGGACGTCCCCAGCTCGCCGTGCAGCTCCCACAGGAGGTCCACCAAATCATCGTGCGAGCCGAGGCGCTCCACCAGGGGACGGTAACGCCGGTGGATGGAATCCCAGTCCTGCCCCGCCATGTCCTCGGTCCAGAAGAAATCGCGCTGCAGCCGCCAGGCCTCGTCAAAAGCCTGCCCCCAGACACTGAGCGGGTCCATCATGACCCTGATCCGGCCGAGGTCAACCTTGACCAGCTTCCCGGACTCCTCGTCCACCTTGGCGTCGGCCGGGACCACTGTCACCTGCTTGTCCGAGATCAGCACCACCTTGCTGCGGTCCCCTGACAGCCGGTAGCTGTCCAGCGCGTCCACGAGGGTGGCCTGCTTGCGCCGGCCAAGGTCGTACCGGACCAGGCTGGGCCGGGAATCCTTGTCCTCCTGGCTGGCTTTTCCATCACCGGTCACGCCGGCCAAGGCCCAGTCGAGCCACAGCAGCGCCCCCTCGGCGGCCTTCAGGGACGTGTAGTTGCCCTGCGGCACGGGCACGGTGATGACCCGGTGCGCCAGGCCCTCGGGATCCACCCGGACCTCCGGCTGCTCCGGGCCGGTGCCGTCCTGCTGCCCGGCTGCCTCGGCGGACGGCGTGCCTGCACCGTCGGAGTCCACGGCGGGGCCGAAGGGCGACGGCGTCTCCGAGGCGAGTGCTACAAGGTATGGCTTGATGGGGCTGGGGAAGGAGAGGTCGAAGGAGTGTCCGTCGTACACCGGATCGAAGCTGCGGTTGGAGAGGAAGGCCAGGAACTTGCCGTCGGGGGTGAAGGCCGGCGACTGGTCACAGAAGCGCCCGTCGGTGACTTCCACCGGGGCTCCGGGCTTTGCCACGTTGGCCAGCCGCAGCCGGCTGCGCGAACCAAAGGACGTGACCGGCTCCGACCATACGAGCCATTGCGAGTCCCCGGACCATGCGAGGTCCGCAACCGTGCCCTCGCCGATGCTGGACACCAGTGTCAGCTCGCCCGTGCGCGTGTCTGCCACGTAGACCTCACCGAAGGATGTGCCCAGGGCTATCCGGCGACCGTCCGGGCTCGCCTCGAGGGCACTGGCACGCGACGGCTTGGGGAAGGCGATGCGGGTTGCGGCCGGCCCTGCCGGTGCCTCCGCAGCCGGGGCGCCGGATTCAGGCGCGACGTCGGCCTGCTCGTCCGAGGCATGGGCGGCCGGCGTGTTCCCGGCGAGCACGGCAGCGCCGGCAGCAGGGACGGGCTGCGGCAGCACCACGGCGTCCTCCGGCGGCGCGCCGTTGTCCAATGCCGCGCTGGTCCCCTTTGTGCCCGCTGCAGCCGTGCCGGCTGCAGCGGCAGGGTGCGGCACAGGGGCCGCGATGTCCTTGATGTACAGCGCCTCCACGCCATCGTGGTCCGCCAGGTAGGCAAGCCGGCCGTCGCCAAGGGGCCGGGGCAGGCGGGCGCGGACCCCCGGCGTTGCCTCAATGATGCGGGACGGACCATCCTTGTGGCGGAGCCAGTGGATGGTGCCGTGGGCCTCGACCGCACTTGCAGTGCCGCTGGTGTCCGGTACCACCGCGCCGAGGTGTTTGGCCGCCTTCAGCAGTGCAGGGCGCCTGGACTGCGATGCGGAGCCCAGGCTGATGTCCAGCCGGACGGCGTCGGAACTGAGGTCGTGCAGCACCCAGAGCTCACCGGCGGACTCGAAGATCACGCGTTTGCCGTCTGTGGAGGCGTGCCGGACATAGAAGTCCTCGTGGTCCGTATGCCGGCGCAGGTCCTTTCCGCCCGGCAGGACCGAATACAGGTTGCCGTAACCCTCGTGGTCGGAAAGGAACGCAATGCGGCCATCCACCCACATTGGATCAGCGAGGTTGCCCTCAAGCTCCGGAAGGAGGCGCTCGAACTCCCCGTTGCCGTCGGTGTCGATCCACAGCTTCCCTGCCGTGCCGCCGCGGTAGCGCTTCCACCAGGCGGGTTCGCGGGACAGCACGCTGCCCACCACCACTGGCCGCTCGTCACCCACCTCCGGGCCAAAGGCCACGGACTCAACCGGCCCGTACGGGAGTTCCTCGGCCCAGCCGCCCTCCAGCGGGACACTGTACGCGTGCGTGTGCCTGCTTTCGGCCTGGCGGAAGGCACTCGTGACCACTACCGCACCGCCGGCGGTGAAGCCCTTTACCCTCGTGGTGCTGTGGCCGAAGTACGTCAGCTGGCGGTATCCCCCGCCGTCGACCTCCGCCGATACCACCTCAGGCGCCGTTCCCTGGACCACTGTCCACACCAGCCGCTTCCCGTCGGGAGTGAAGCGGGGATTGCGGGCGGGCAGCTGGAGTGCCGAGACGCGCCAGGCGCGGCCGCCGCCCAGGGGCGCAATCCACACGTCATCCTCGGCCACGAAAGTGACCAGATCACCATGCAGATGCGGGAAACGGAAGTAGCTCGAAAAGGTCATCGTTCGATCATAGTCAACCCCCCTGCGGCCTGTCGGGAGGTGCCGCCGCGCACGTGGCGTGGTGAGATGGACCATGCGTATCGTCATGGCCGGGGCCTCCGGGCTGATCGGCAAATCCATGTCAGCAACCTTCCGGAACGCCGGACACGACGTCGTGTCCTTGGTCAGGCGGAAGCCCGGCACGGCCGCGGAAGTCCGGTGGAACCCTGCCGCGGGGGAACTGGACCCGCAGGCCCTGGCCGGGGCTGACGCCGTCGTCAATCTCTCCGGCGCCGGCATCGGTGACCGGCCATGGACCCGCAGGCGCGTTGAGGAGCTCTTCCGCTCGCGGGTGGATTCAACGCGTACCCTCACCCGGGCGATGCAGCAGATGGATTCCCCGCCGCATGTCCTGCTGAGCCAGTCCGGCTCCAACTACTACGGCAACGCGGGAAATACTGTGCTCCGTGAAGATGCGCCGCGGGGTTCCGGGACGCTGGCCGCGATCTGCGGGGAGTGGGAGGACGCCGCTGCCACCGCTCCCCCGGGTGTGCGGGTGGTGGTGACCCGGACGGGCGTGGTACTCAGCCGGAAGGGAGGCGCCCTGGGCAGGCTGATGCCGCTGATCCGGCTGGGCGTGGGCGGCCCGCTGGGAAACGGCCGCCAGTACTGGCCCTGGATTACCCTTCCGGATGTTTCCGCGGCGTTCCTCTTTTTGCTGGAGTCCCGCGTTAGCGGGCCGGTCAACCTGTGTGCTCCCGAGGACGCCGACGTCAATACCCTGGTGTCGGCGCTTGCCCGCGCCGTGCACCGCCCCGCGGCCCTGCGGGTACCTGCCCCGGTCCTCCGGCTGGTGATGCGTGCGCTGGCGGACGAACTCCTGCTGTCCAGCCAGCGCATGGAGCCTGCCGTGCTTCGGGCGGCCGGATTCCAGTGGCAGCATCCCACGCTGGCACAGGCCGCGCAGTGGGTTGCGGGCCAAGACAAGGTTGCCGGCAAAGAAGGGGCCGGCCTGGGCTAAGGCAGCCGGCCGCTGCGGCAGGATCAGGAGCCCGGCAAGATCAGGAGCCCGGCAGGATCTCGCTGATCCGCCACCTGCCGTCCCCGGCTACGAGGACCAGCCTGAGCTGGCGCGCTCCGGCGGCCGGCCCGGCCCCAACGACCACGCCCTGGGCGTCCTTCTCCTCATAGGCGGAGGAACTGGACAAGACACGCACCACGGCGCGCTCGGCTGTTGCGCCGTCCTCGGTGCGAAGCTCCGCAAGGTTGCTGGCGAACCCGTCGAGGATGTGGCCGGAGCTGCGCAGGCGCTCCACTGCCTGCTGGTCCGAGGCCGCTGCCGGCGAATCCTTGGCATTGACTTCTGCCAGCAGTTCCCAATAGCCCCTGCTGAAAGCCAGGTCCCGCAGGAGGGCGAGTCCCTCCACCGCCTGGACGGGATCGGAGTCCCCGGCCTGCTGCCTGGCGGCATCGGCAGGGCCTGCCCCGCCCTCAGTGGCGCTCCCTGTTCCAGCGGCTGCCGTACCGGCAGCCGCGGGTGGCGGCGCAGCGGCGGCAGCTGATCCCCGGGCGGCGGGGGCAGTTTCGGCGGCCGTACCACCGGTTCCAGCGAGCCACCACACGCCTGCGGCAGCCACCGCCGCGGCCGCCGGCAGCACTCGCCGCAACACCGGAGAACGGCGCCGCCCCCTGCCCGGCGCTGCGAGAGCGTGCCTTCCTTGGGAAGGACGAACCTCACCCGTGGCATTCGGGAAGGGCATGCGTTGCCTGGAAAGCGGCAGCGCCCCCCACTTCGCAGCGGCGAACCGCCTGCCGGCGGCCGCGGCCCTGTCCTTGACTGCTCCGCGCCGGGACGGCGCCGGGATGTGCCGGCGGGTCATCAATTCCGGGATCACCGTGGGATGGACCGAGGCCGCGAGGTCCAACGGCCGGGGCGAGGCACTG
Source organism: Pseudarthrobacter sp. C1 (assembly GCF_034720455.1). NCBI lineage: Bacteria > Bacillati > Actinomycetota > Actinomycetes > Micrococcales > Micrococcaceae > Pseudarthrobacter > Pseudarthrobacter sp. C1. The sequence continues at coordinate 295,010 of NZ_JAYESK010000005.1, forward strand.
CGGTAGACGGCCGTGGCCAGGGCAGCCGCCGTGGGCCGGCGCCTCCGGTCTTCATTGAGCCCGGCCTCCAGGGCGGCCGCCAGCTCCCGTGGAACATCCGGAACCAGGAGGGAAAGCGGCGGCCGGTCAACCGTACGGGGCGGAGCCTGGCCGGTCAGGCAAAACCAGCCGAGTGCCGCCGTCGCATAGACGTCCCGTTCCGGTTGGAGGCCCCGCACTGCGTCCACCGGGGCCGGGTCCACGAAGCCGGGCGTCCCGGAAAGCGCGGTACTGCCCGGGTCACCCAGCATCCGCGCTATGCCGAGATCGGACAGGAGCGGTTTGCCCTGTCCGGTGAACAGGACATTTCCCGGGGAGACGTCCGAGTGGGTGAATCCCTTGCTGTGCAGGTAGCCCAGGACCTGGGCCAGGGGCGTCAGTACCGTCACTGTTTCGCCAACAGTGAGCCGGCCGCGGCTGGATACAAGGGCGGCCAGGGACCCGCCGGAAGCGTAGTCCATGACCAGCGCCGTCCCGCCGTCCGGCTGTCCTCCCAGCCGGACGGCGTCACGCGCTTTGACCAGGTGCTGGTGGTCCAGGACGGACAGGATCCGGATCTCACGCCGCACGGCGTCTTCCGTCACCGTCTCCGGGCGGATTGACCGGGCCGGGCCTGAGCGGAAGCATTTCACCGCGAAGCTCCGCCCCGTCTTCTGCTCCCTGGCCAGCCACACAACCGCGCTCCCGCCCTGCCCTAGCAGGCGTTCGACGGCGAAGCCCGGCACCTCGGGTGCCTGCAAATCTTCCATAGCTCATGTCTAGCCGAATCCGGCAGGGCCTGCAGAAGTTATCCACAGGCATGCCATCAGGGGCTCCGCGCTTGTGCCGGAGCCCCTGTGACGTGCCCCCTGCAGGTGGGTGAGCTTAACCACTAAACCGGGCGCGGGACGCCGCGGGGTCTAAGCTGGATGCCATGACTCTTGAGTTTTCACAGCTGGGTCTTGCTCCGGATTTTGTCGATTACACACGTGGTTGGGAAATCCAGAGCGAACTCCATGACAAAGTGGTCGCGGGGATGGCACCCAGCACTGTCCTCCTCCTGGAACACGCACCGGTGTATACCGCCGGAAAACGGACCGAGGACCACGAACGGCCGTTCGACGGCACCCCGGTGGTCCCGGTGGACCGCGGCGGGAAACTGACCTGGCACGGTCCGGGCCAGCTGGTGGGATACCCCATTATCAAACTGAAGAACCGGGCAGGCATCCGCGATTACGTCGAACGCCTGGAATCCGTGATCATCGCGGTCCTCGCTGACTACGGGATCAACGCCGTGCGCATCAAGGGCAGGGCCGGGGTGTGGATCACCGCGGACAGCAAGGGTCCGGACCGGAAGATCGCCGCCATCGGCATCCGGGTGCACGAGGGCGTGACCATGCACGGCTTCGCCATCAACTGCAACAACGATCTTGCACCGTACTCGCAGATCATCGCCTGCGGAATCACGGATGCCGGCGTGACAACCATTGCCCGGGAAACCGGCCATGACGTTGCCCCCGCTGACCTTGTTTCCCGGATCACCGAAGAACTGCGCAAGAATGAAGACGCCCTGGTCGCTACCCCCGAAGGAGCTCTACTGTGACATTGGCACCTGAAGGCCGGAAGCTTTTGCGCGTTGAACAGCGCAACTCGGCTGTCCCGGTGGAGCGGAAGCCGGACTGGATCAAGGCCAAGGTCCAGATGGGCCCGGAGTTCGTCCAGCTCAAGAACCTGGTCAAGAAGGAAGGCCTGCACACGGTGTGCGAGGAGGCCGGCTGCCCCAACATCTTCGAGTGCTGGGAGGACAAGGAAGCCACGTTCCTGATCGGCGGGTCCGAGTGCACCCGGCGGTGTGACTTCTGCCAGATCGATACCGGCAAGCCCTCCCCGGTGGACAGGTTCGAACCCACCAAGGTGGCCCGCTCCGTGCAGGCCATGCAGCTGCGCTACGCCACCGTCACCGGGGTGGCCCGCGACGACCTCGAGGACGAGGGCGTGTGGCTGTACGCCGAAACGGTCCGCAAGATCCACGAACTGAACCCCGGCACCGGGGTGGAGCTGCTGATCCCGGACTTCTCCGGCAAACCCGAACACATCGAAGCGATCTGCGACTCCAGGCCCGAGGTCTTCGCGCACAACGTGGAGACGGTGCCGAGGATTTTCAAGCGGATCCGGCCCGCGTTCCGCTATGAGCGGTCCCTGGACGTGATCACGCAGGGCCGGAACCTGGGCATGGTGACCAAGTCCAACCTGATCCTTGGCATGGGCGAAACCCGGGAAGAGATCTCCGAGGCGCTGCGGGACCTGCACGAGGCCGGCTGCGACCTGATCACCATCACCCAGTACCTGCGCCCGTCCGAGCGGCACCTGCCGGTGGACCGCTGGGTCAAGCCGCAGGAATTCGTGGACCTCCAGGACGAGGCCAACGAGATCGGCTTCCTGGGCGTCATGTCCGGCCCGCTGGTCCGTTCCTCCTACCGCGCCGGCCGGCTCTGGGCCACCGCGATGCGGAAGAAGGGCCGCGACATCCCCGCCGAACTCGCCCACATCGCCGACGGCATCCAGGACTCCGGCACCACCCGCCAGGAAGCCAGCTCACTGCTCGCCGCCCGTTCCTGAGCTGCGCACCGCCACAAAATCACAGCGCCACCCAAGGGCCGGCACCGGAAGACTCCGGTGCCGGCCCTTGGGCTTTGGTCACGTAGAATTGAGGAACTATGGCGAAATCCCCTGATTCCAGCAACTCCACTCCGTCTGGCTCCAGCGCAGTCAAGCGTGGCCTCTTCTCGCGGAAGCCCAAAGAGGCCAAGGTCAAGAAGCCCAGCCGGCTCAAGCAGATCGGCGAAGTCTTCACCATGACGCGCCGTCATGACCCCATGGTTCCGTGGCTTATGCTGCTGGTCTTCCTTGGCGTTGTGGCTGTCAGCTTCCTGGTCGGCTTCTGGCTGGACAACTGGATCACCGGCCTGATCATCGGCCTCCCGCTGGGCCTGCTCGGTGCCACGTTCATCTTGTCGCGCCGGGCCGAGCGTGCCGCCTTCGCGCAGATCGAGGATCAGCCCGGCGCCTCCGGCGCTGCCCTGGGCACCCTGCGGCGCGGCTGGATCACCGAGGAACAGCCCGTTGCCGTCAACCCCCGCACGCAGGACGCCGTCTTCCGCGCAATTGGCCGTCCCGGCGTCGTGCTCGTCAGCGAAGGCCCCACGCACCGCGTAAAGCCGCTGCTGGAGGCCGAGCGCAAGCGCCTCGCGCGCATCCTGCCCAACGTCACCGTGCACGTCATTGAAAGCGGCCGCGGCGAGGGCCAGGTTCCCCTCAGCGAAGTGGCCAAGAAGATGGGCAAGCTCAAGAAGGAACTGACCAAGCTTGAGGTGAATGCGGTGTCGAAGCGGATTGCATCCCTGGGCAACCGCCTCCCGATTCCCAAGGGCATTGACCCCTACAAGGCGCGTCCCAACCGCGGACGCTAGGTTTTGAACCCGCCCCGGTTCCGGCTTAGGCCGGCAGCCGGGGCGTTTTCTTTGCAGCCCCCAAGGCAGGACAGGACAACACCATGACCCTCACCAAAGCAGTGATCCGCGCGTTCCGGATCCTGGCCGTCGCGGAAGCCTTCAGCTGGGCGGCCCTCCTCATCGGCATGTACTTCAAGTGGATCGCCGGCACCACGGAAATTGGCGTCCAGGTGGCGGGCCCCATTCACGGAGCCCTGTTCGTGGGGTATGGCGTCTGCGCCCTGGGACTCTGGCGGCTGCAGCGTTGGCCCTTTGTGGTGGCCCTGTTCGCGGGCCTGTCCGCCGTGTTCCCGTTCGCCACCATCCTGTTCGAACGGTGGGCAGGACAGCGCCGGTACCTCAGCGTTGCCGGGGCACCTTCCGGCGCAGCCACTGTCCGGGAACCAAGTTCGGTCTAGCATGCCGGGTGCGCTCCGCGCCGCCGGGGCTTCGAGCCCCTAGCGGCGGAGCAGCAGCGTATTCATTGCCTTGTCGTGGAGGCCGCGGTGGTCAGGATCGAAAATCACCGCGGGAATCACCAGGCAAAGCAGCAGGGACCTTACCAGTGCGGCCAGAGGACCCGGCGCACCACCCCCGGCCCTCACCACGTGGATGCCCACCGCACGGTGTCCAATGCTGTAGCCGAGGGTCCCTACCAGCAGGGCCTGTTCTACGGCGAAGATTGCGAGGGTGGCCCAGGCGTCGCCCGCGAAGGCGAAGTTGCTGATCAGCAGCGCAACGGTCCAGTCGATCGTGATCGCGGCGATCCTGCGGCCCGCCCGCGCAATGGAGCCCGGCCCTGACTCCGGCAGTCCCAGCCGCTCCCCCGGATACTTGGATATGCCGGAGGTGTCGGGGCCGGAGAGCCAGGAGCCGATGTCTTTGCGATCTACCACCGTCCAAGTTTAGCGACTTCCTGCCGACCACACTGTGGATGGGGTTAGACCACAGTGTGGACAGAGGATAGCGTTGCCATATCAGGGCATTCTGTAACCTGCCCGAAACAATGCGGACATGGACGGGAAATGCCGCGTCCATAGGCTGTTACCAGTTTCAAGCAATCCGCCGGAAGGCAAGACACAGCAGGTAGTACACGGCAGGCTATTGCGGCAGGGTACTGAAGGCAGGGGAACACCGCGTTGTTTCCCTGCCTTCGGATTGCGCTGGATCAGCTGGCTTGCACGCCAGATATTTACATATGCGTAAGGAGCATAGATGTTCAAGACTGCGGACGAAGTCCTCAAGTTCATCAAGGACGAAGATATTAAGTTCGTCGACATCCGTTTCACCGATCTTCCGGGCGTCCAGCAGCACTTCAACGTCCCTGCGAAGAGTGTTGACGCCGACTTCTTCATCAACGGCCAGCTCTTCGACGGATCCTCCATCCGCGGCTTCCAGGGCATCGCTGAGTCTGACATGCAGCTCATCCCCGACGTCACCACGGCGTTCCTGGACACCTTCCGCATGGAGAAGACCCTCGCGCTGAACTTCTCCATCGTCAACCCGCGCACCGGCGATCCGTACCACCGCGACCCCCGCGGCGTTGCCGAGAAGGCTGAGGCGTACCTGGCATCCACCGGCATCGCGGACACCGCGTTCTTCGCTCCCGAAGCCGAGTTCTTCGTGTTCGACAACGTCCAGTACCAGTCCTCCCCGCAGGGCAGCTTCTACAAGATCGATTCCGAGGAAGCCCACTGGAACACCGGCCGCGAGGAAGAGGGCGGAAACCTCGGCTACAAGACCCCCGTCAAGGGCGGTTACTTCCCGGTCTCCCCCACCGACAAGCAGGCTGACCTCCGCGACGCCATGTGTGTTGCACTGGACGAAGCCGGCCTCGAGGTCGAGCGCAGCCACCACGAAGTTGGCTCCGCCGGCCAGGCTGAGATCAACTACAAGTTCACCACGCTGACCCACGCTGCCGATGACCTGCAGAAGTTCAAGTACGTCATCAAGAACACCGCGGACGCCTGGGGCAAGTCCGTAACCTTCATGCCCAAGCCGGTCTTCGGCGACAACGGATCCGGCATGCACTGCCACCAGTCGCTCTGGAACGGTGGCGAGCCGCTGTTCTACGACGAGAAGGGCTACGCCGGCCTGTCCGACACCGCCCGCTGGTACATCGGCGGCCTGCTCAAGCACGCCTCCGCCGTCCTGGCCTTCACCAACCCGACGGTGAACTCCTACCGCCGCCTGGTCAAGGGCTTCGAAGCTCCGGTCAACATGGTCTACTCGCAGGGCAACCGCTCCGCCGGTATCCGTATCCCCATCACGGGCACCAACCCGAAGGCCAAGCGCATCGAGTTCCGCGCGCCGGACCCCTCCTCCAACCCGTACCTGGCGTTCGCTGCCCAGCTGATGGCCGGCATTGACGGCATCCGCAACCGCATCGAGCCCCCGGCCCCGATCGACAAGGACCTCTACGAGCTCCCCGCCGAAGAGGCCAAGGACATCCCCAAGGCTCCGGGCACGCTTGAAGAAGCACTGGAGGCCCTGCGCGAGGACAACGAGTTCCTGCAGGCCGGCGGTGTCTTCACCCAGGACCTGATCGATACCTGGATCGAGTACAAGTACGAGAACGAGATCCGTCCGCTGTCCCTGCGCCCGAACCCCTACGAGTTCGAGCTCTACTACGGCGTGTAGTCCCGGACCTGGTCTCCAGGACTCCTAAGGCAGCGAAGGCGGCCACCGGTTATCCGGTGGCCGCCTTTTGCGTGCCCGGGAAAGTCGCACCCGGGACGGAAATGGAGGTGGGGGCCCGGTTCCAGACGTGCTGAGACCGGGAACCGGACCCCCTGACGAATGCCCCCCGGGATGAAGACCGTTCCAGCCTTCCCCCCAACAAGGTTGGAGAACACCGCCAATCCACATGATCGGGCAATCGCTTTCTCAGTGCAAACGGCGCCCCCGCGCCGAGACGCTATTGTGGCCGAAAACTTCGGAACATGATGCGTTGGGGTCCTGCCGCCCCTCCGGTGTACTGGCCCCGGTCCTCGAACCCGGCCCGGCGGTAGGCGGACACGCCCGCAGGATTGGCTTCGTTGACTGAAAGGACGACGCCGGCCTCCCGGGTTTGGTGCCGGGCGGTGAGTTTTTCAGCGGCCGCCACAGCGGCGGCTGCGGCGAGGCCGCCGAGCCCGCGGCCTTGTTCCCGCCGGTCGATCAGGAAACCCCTCAGCAGCCACGCAGACGCCTCGTCCGGCCATCCTGCCAGGCGTGCTGCCCCGGCCTGCAGGGTCAGCACGCCGACGGCCCTGCCGGCGCACTCAATGACGTAGGGCCGCCGCGATTCCTCAGCCAGTCCTGCCAGGGCCATCCGGAGCGGGTCACCGACGAACCGCTCCTGCCCGGGGCCCGGCTCCAGGGTTGCCACGGCTCCCAGCTGGACAGCCCGGGCGTCGGCGTCGAGGTCCTGGAGCGGGATGAGCCATACGCTCCGGCCCATGCCGCTCAGGCCTGCGGCCCGGCGGAATTGCCGCCGGCTGCGGACTCGGCCGGCGGACCGGCCGGATCCATCCACATCACTTCCCAGAGGTGGCCGTCCGGATCCTGGAAGCTGTGGTTATACATGAATCCGTAGTCCTGGGGTTTCTCGGACGGGGACCCGCCGGAGGACAGGGCTGTCCTGACGGCCTCATCCACGGCCTCCCGGCTGTCCACGGAGTAGGCGATGATCGCCTCCGCGGAGCCCTTGCTGTCCGCAACGTCCTTGGAGGTAAAGGTCTTGAAGAAGGACTCCACCAGGAGCATGACGTAGGCGTTCTCGTTGACGATCATGCAGGTGGCATTCTCGTCGGTATAGTCCGGGTTGAAGGAGAAGCCAAGGGCCGCAAAAAAGTCCACCGAGCGTTTCAGGTCTTTGACGGGCAGGTTGAAATAGATTTGGGTTGCCATGGGCTCAAAGTAGCACCGGCCAGGGCGGGTGTCAGCCAATCGCAGCCATCGCCAGGGAGTCGCCCGGCTGCCTGGGGCGGCTACTGTCCGTAAAAAACCCGCTCGAAGACTGCCCGGGCCCGCCTGCTGACCCGCAGGTAGTCCTCTTCAAGGACGGCTGCCTGGCCGGGCTCGTACCCGCACCACCGCGCCACGGCTTCCAGGTCGCGGCGGGAAGAGGGCAGCAGGTCCGAGGCCTTTCCGCTCCAGATCACGTTGGCGGACCGGATGCGGCTGGCCAGGCGCCAGGCACGGGCCAGGAGGTCGGCATCCGCCCGGGCCAGCAAGCCCAGCTGGGCGGCGGCTTCCAGCGCCGCAAGGGTCGAGGTTGTCCGCAGTTCGGGGTGCCGGCCGGCGTGCCGAAGCTGGAGTAGCTGCACCAGCCATTCGACGTCGCTCAGCCCGCCTCGGCCCAGTTTCAGGTGCCGTGCGGGATCTGCCCCGCGGGGAAGCCGTTCTGCCTCCACGCGCGCCTTGATCCGCCTGATTTCCCGCACCTCGGTATCCGCAATGCTTTCCGGGTACCTGATGGGGTCAATGAGCTCGATGAAATCCTTGGCAAGATCGTCGTTACCGGCCATGGGGCGTGCCCTCAGGAGCGCTTGGGCTTCCCAGATCAGGGACCATCTCCGGTAGTACTCGGCAAAGGAGTCCAAGGAGCGGACCATGGCCCCGTTCTTTCCCTCCGGCCGCAGGTCCGCGTCCATTTGCAGGACGCGCTCGGCCATGATGGCCGGCTTAAGGGGCTGCGTCAGCAGGGTGGAGACCTTCGCGACGATCCGTGCGGCCTGCTCCTGCGCTTCCTCCTGGCTGAAACCGGGCAGGGCCCTGTGCACATACATAACGTCCGCATCCGAACCGTAGCCGATCTCGCGGCCGCCCTGCCTGCCCATGGCCACCACCAGGACGGCCGTCTTAAGCGGCCCGCCGGCGGAGACGATGCCTTCGGCCACCCGCAGGGCACCCAGGACGGCAGCACGGTCGGTGTCCGCCAGCGCCGTCCCCACCCGGTCCTGGGCCAGCAGCCCGGCTGAATCTGCCACGGCGATCCGGAGGATTTCCCGCCGCCGAATCAGCCGGATCAGCCGCATGGCACTCTCCGGATCCGCATGCCGGGACATCTTGGAGGTGATCTCCTGCCACTGCGCTTCGAAGCTCAAGGGGACCAGGTCCTTGTCGTGGCCCAGCCAGGCCACGGACTCGGGCGAGACCTCCAGGAGATCGGCTATCAGCCTGGAATTCGAGAGCACGTGGCACAGGCGTTCTGCTGCGGCGCTGGAGTCCCGGAGCATTCCCAGGTACCAGTGCGTGGTTCCCAGGGCTTCACTGACGCGCCGGAACGCAAGCAGCCCGGCATCCGGGTCCACGCCCTCGGCCAGCCAGTCCAGCAGGATTGGCAGCAGCTGCCGCTGCAGGGCGGCGCGCCTGCTGACCCCCGCCGTGAGTGCCTCGATGTGGCGCATGGCGCCCTGCGGATCCCGATATCCGAGGGCTGCCAGCCTGCCCTGGGCGGCTTCCGGGGTCAGCTTCGCGTCCTCGCTGCTGAGCTTGGCCGCCGTGTTGAGCAGCGGCCGGTAGAAGATACGCTCGTGCAGTTCCCGTACCGAACGCTTGGTTTTCTGCCACGTGGCCAGCAGTGCGTCAGGATGGGGCCGCTCGTTTGAGAAGGGCCCCAGCACGGCCTTGGCCAGCGACCGGAGGGCCGGTTCAGCCACCGGCATGAGATGGGTCCTGCGCAGCTGGAAAAGCTGGATACGGTGCTCCAGCAGCCGCAGGTACCTGTAGGCGTTGTCGAACGCAGCAGCGTCGGCGCGCCCGATGTACCCTCCGGCGGACAGCGCGGCGATGGCAGAGGTGGTGTCACGCCGTCGCAGCGTTTCATCTGCCTTTCCATGCACAAGCTGAAGGAGCTGGACGGTGAACTCAACGTCGCGGAGCCCGCCGCGGCCCAGTTTGATCTGCCGCTGCTCCTCCGCGGCCGGAATGTGCTCGGTGACCCGGCGCCGCATCGCCTGGACGGATTCCACGAAACCGTCACGGCTTGCCGAACTCCAGATCAGCGGCGCGACGGCTTCCTCGTAGCGGCGGCCCAGGGCGGCGTCACCGGCAATGGTCCTCGCTTTCAGCAGTGCCTGGAACTCCCAGCTTTCGGCCCAGCGGGCATAGTACGTCTCGTGCGAGGCCAAGGTGCGCACCAGGGGCCCCGACTTACCTTCCGGCCGCAGGTTGGCGTCCACCTCCCACAGGCCCGGTTCGCGCGCCACGGAGGAAATGGCACGGGATATGCCGCTGGCAAGGGCAGAGCCGATGGTGCTCGCCTGCGCGTCCTCAAGGGCGCCGGGGTCCACGACGTAAATGACGTCGACATCGGAAATGTAGTTCAGCTCCCGGGCGCCGCATTTGCCCATGCCGATGACGGCCAGTCCGACGCCGGCGACGGCGTCCGCGCCGTACTGGCCGGCGGCTTCGGCACGCGAGACCGCGAGGGCCGCCTCGATGGCTGCCCCGGCGAGGTCTGCGAGTTCGCCGCCCACGGCCGGCAGGAAGTCCAACGGATCGGCGGCGCACAGGTCCTTGACGGCGAGGTCCACCACCCCCCTGCGGTAGGCCGTGCGCAGGGCGGCATAGGCGTCGGCTCCGGTGCTGGTTGCCATCGGGCGCTCGGCACGCGGGTCGGCGCCCACGGACTGCAGGAGGACTTCGCGCAGGGTGGCAGGATCGGACTGCAGCGGCTCGGGGCTCGCCCGGACCCGGAAGGCCTCCAGGTGTTCCGGGTGGCGGATCAGGAACTCCCCCAGCGCCTCGGACGCACCGAGCACCCTGTACATCGGTTCGCTGGTGTCGGGGTCGGCGGCGGCCAGGTCCCGGAGGTCCGGGTGCTTTTCGATCAGGCGGACCAGGGACTGGAGGGCAGTGTCCGGGCTGGCTGCCATGTGCAGGCCCGCGAACAGCCTGTCCTGGTCCAGTCCTTCCAGCTCCGGGGCAGCCAGGAACCGCTCACCCTTTTCAAGGTCGCTGAAACCGGCCGCAATGAGGCGGCGTGCCAGGCTCACGCCCGCCGCCTAGAGGATGCCGAGGTTGCGCTGCAGCTCGTAGGGCGTCACCTGCAGGCGGTAGTCCTGCCACTCGGCGCGCTTGTTGCGCAGGAAGTGCTCAAAAACCTGCTCTCCCAGGATCTGCGGCATCAGTTCGGACTCTTCCATGGTCCGGATGGCGTCATGGAGGCTGGCGGGAAGCGGATCGTGGCCCATGGCGCGGCGTTCCGCCGAGCTGAGCGACCAGACGTCGTCCTCGGCGGCGGCGGGAAGGTCGTAGCCTTCCTCGATGCCCTTCAGGCCGGCGCCCAGCAGGACGGCGTAGGCCAGGTAGGGATTGGCCGCGGAATCGATGCCGCGGTACTCGATCCGGGCGGACTGGCCCTTGCCCGGCTTGTACAGCGGAACCCGGACCAGCGCCGAGCGGTTGTTGTGCCCCCAGCTCAGGTAGCTGGGAGCTTCCCCGCCGCCCCAGAGCCGTTTGTAGGAGTTGACGAACTGGTTGGTCACCGCAGTGAATTCGGGGGCGTGCTTGAGGATGCCTGCGATGAACTGGCGGGCGGTCTTGGACAGCTGGAACTCCGCGCCGGCCTCATAGAAGGCGTTGGTGTCCCCCTCGAACAGGGAGAAGTGTGTGTGCATGCCGGATCCGGGATGGGCGGTGAACGGCTTGGGCATGAAGGTGGCGTAGGTGCCCTGCTGGAGTGCCACTTCCTTGATTACGGTGCGGAACGTCATGATGTTGTCCGCCGTCTGAAGTGCATCCGCATAGCGGAGGTCGATTTCGTTCTGGCCGGGGCCTGCCTCATGGTGGCTGAACTCCACCGAGATGCCCACGGATTCGAGCATTGTCACTGCCGTGCGGCGGAAGTCCTGTGCCACGCCGCCGGGAACGTGGTCGAAATAGCCGCCCTCGTCCACCGGCACGGGTGCACCGTCCGGCCCGGGTTCCTGCGACTTGAGGAGGTAGAACTCGATTTCCGGGTGGGTGTAGCAGGTGAAGCCCATGTCCGCCGCCTTCGCGAGGGTCCGCTTCAGCACATTGCGCGGATCCGCCGCGGACGGCTCGCCGTCGGGCGTGAGGATGTCGCAGAACATCCTGGAGGTCTGCTCCGTTTCGCCGCGCCACGGCAGGATCTGGAACGTGGAGGGATCAGGCTGGGCCAGCATGTCGGATTCGAACACCCGGGCCAGGCCTTCGATCGCGGAACCGTCGAACCCCAGGCCTTCCTCGAAGGCGCCCTCAACTTCAGCGGGGGCAAGTGCCACGGACTTGAGCGAGCCCACGACGTCGGTGAACCACAGGCGTACGAACCGTACGTCGCGCTCTTCGATTGTGCGCAGGACAAACTCTTGCTGGCGGTCCATGATGGCCTCTTCTCCGGTCAACGTCCATGCTCCGGGTCCGCAGAGGGGAAAAGCCGGCAGCAGTTCACCAACACTGTACTAAGCATTCGGCCCCGATGCTGGAGCCTGCCCCGCGCGTAACACAGCGTTAACACCTCCCCGCCCGATTTTGCCTCCGGAGTGCACCCCTCGCCCGCTTCCGGGGACCTGCTCCGGCGCCTTTCTATGACGCTTATCACCACCGGGGGCGATGACCGCCGGTAGCTAGGACGGCCGGTACCGCACTACGCTCGTGCCATGGCCTCAAGCAACAGCTCCGACTCCAGCATGTCCGCCGACGTCCCCGCCCCCTACGGCAGCGGGCCCGGGCAGGCGGCTGCGTCCGCTTCGGAACGGAAGCCCGCCAAGGTCCGCATCCACCACCTCCAGCAGGCCAAGAGGGACGGGACCAGGTTCGCGATGCTGACCGCCTATGAGCAGTACACGGCGGAGATCTTCGACGCTGCCGGCATCGAGGTGCTCCTCGTGGGCGACTCGGCCTCGAACAACGTCTTCGGCAACGAAACCAGCCTTCCGGTGACCGTGGACGAGCTGCTCCCGCTGTGCCGGGCGGTGGCGCGGTCCGCCAAGCGCGCGCTGATCGTGGCCGACCTGCCGTTTGGAAGCTACGAGGTTTCCCCTGAGCAGGCCGTGGCCGCGGGTGTCCGGTTCCTCAAGGAAGGCCTGGCGCACGCCGTGAAGATCGAGGGCGGCAAATACTATGCCCCCACCGTGAAAGCCATGGTGCAGGCCGGCATTCCGGTGATGGCGCACATCGGCTTCACCCCCCAGAGCGAGCACGCACTGGGCGGGTATCGCGTCCAGGGCCGCGGCGGCGACGCACAGCGGTTGATTGACGACGCCGTCGCGCTGGCTGATGCGGGGGCCTTCAGCGTGCTGATGGAAATGGTTCCGGCCGAAACGGCGGCCGCAGTGGATGCGGCGGTCTCCGTTCCCACCGTAGGGATAGGCGCCGGCAAGGAAACAACCGGGCAGGTGCTCGTCTGGCAGGACATGGCGGGGCTTCGGGGCGGCCGGATGGCCAAGTTCGTCAAGCAGTACGCGGACCTGCGGAGCACGCTGATGGATGCGGCCACTGCCTACGCCGAGGACGTCAGGTCCGGCCGGTTCCCCGGTCCTGAACACTCGTTCTAGCGCCGGACAGGTTCCACCGCCGGGCGGCCGGCCGCCGGCAACGCACGCCCGCACCAGGCGGGCCTGCCATCCCCGCGGTCAGTCGTCGTCGTCCTTTTCCCACGCCTCGTTGCGGGCACGGACCTTTTCAAGGGCGTGTTCGGCTTCTTCCCGCGTCTTGTAAGGCCCGATCAGCTGGCTCCAGTCGGACAGCCGGTCCTCTTCGATCTCATGCGTCCTGACGTTGTACCAGTACTCAGTCATCGTTGCTCCTCGTTCCGGCGGCGGGGAAGCCGCGGCGTGATCCGCGTAACGTAGATTCTTTCGCAGGTCCCGCGCGGCTTCCGGTTGTTTGGCGTTCTGCAGTGCCTTATATGATCAATCTATGCCTTCCCTTGCCTCGACTGCACCCATCGGCACCCTCACCCCGGGGACCATAGGTCCGCAGCGTCCCGTCCCGGCGTCCATCCCCCGGCCGGAGTACGTGGGCAAGCCTGCCCCGGCAAAGTTCACCGGCTCCGAGGTCAAATCCCCCGAAACGATCGAAAAGATCCGGGTAGCTTCGAAGATCGCCGCCCAGGCCATCGTGGAAGTGGGCAAACACATCCAGCCGGGCGTCACCACGGACCAGCTGGACAAGGTGGGCCACGAGTTCCTCCTTGACCACCACGCCTACCCTTCCACCCTGGGCTACCGGGGCTTCCCCAAGTCGCTGTGCGCGTCCCTGAACGAGGTCATTTGCCACGGCATCCCGGACAGCACCGTGGTCCACGACGGCGACATCCTCAACATCGACATCACCGCCTTCATCAACGGTGTCCACGGAGACACCAACTACACCTTCCTGGTGGGCGATGTGGACGAGGAATCCCGGCTGCTGGTGGAACGGACACAGGAGTCGCTGAACCGGGCCATCAAGGCAGTGGCACCGGGCCGGGAAATCAACGTGATCGGCCGCGCCATCCAGTCCTACGCCAAGCGCTTCGGCTACGGTGTTGTGCGGGATTTCACCGGCCACGGCGTGGGTGAAGCCTTCCACACAGGGCTCATCATTCCGCACTACGACGCCGCCCCGGCCTACAACACGGTGATCGAGGCCGGCATGGTCTTCACCATCGAGCCGATGCTGACGCTCGGCACCGTGGAGTGGGACATGTGGGCGGATGACTGGACAGTGGTCACGAAGGACCGGAAGCGCACTGCCCAATTCGAGCACACCCTGCTGGTGACGGACTCCGGCGCGGAGATCCTGACCCTGCCGTAGCCTGTTCACCTGGCCTCCAGCCTGATGTACTGATCGCTGCACGCCCTCCCCGGTTCCTGACCGGACACAAATCCCAGGCGGCTTTCCGGCCGCTCCTACCCTGCCCGCCTCTGCCACGAACGGATACCCATTGGCCAAGAATGACGAAAAGTCGAACAAGAACGCCCCCCTGATCGGCATCGACATCGGTGGCACCGGAATCAAGGGCGGCATCGTCGACTTGAAGAAGGGCAAACTGCTGGGTGAACGGTTCCGGGTCCCCACCCCCCAGCCGGCTACCCCGGAATCCGTTGCCGAGGCCGTGGCGCTGGTGGTTTCCGAGCTTTCTGCCCGGCCCGAGGCCCCGGCCGCCGGCTCGCCCGTGGGCGTGACCTTCCCCGGCATCATCCAGCACGGCGTGGTGCACTCCGCGGCCAACGTGGACAAGAGCTGGCTCAACACGGACATCGACGCGCTCCTGACCGCCCGGCTGGGCCGGCCGGTGGAGGTCATCAACGACGCCGACGCTGCCGGGCTGGCGGAAGCCCGCTACGGCGCCGGGGCCGGCGTCAAGGGCACCGTCCTGGTGATCACCCTGGGCACGGGAATCGGTTCGGCCTTTATCTTCGATGGCAAGCTGGTCCCCAATGCTGAACTGGGACACCTGGAAATCGACGGCCACGACGCCGAATCCAAAGCCTCGGCGGTGGCACGGGAACGCGACGGGCTGTCCTGGGACGAATACAGCGTCCTGCTGCAGCGCTACTTCTCCCACGTCGAATTCCTGTTCTCGCCCGAACTGTTCATTGTGGGCGGCGGCATCTCCAAGCGTGCCGACGAGTACCTGCCCAACCTTCGACTCCGGACCCCCATCGTGCCGGCGGTCCTTCGCAACGAGGCCGGCATCGTAGGTGCCGCCATCGAAATCGCCCTGAAGCACAAGCTCGCAAAGTAGCAAAAGCCGTGCCGCCGCCAACTGCCCGGCAGTCGACGGCGGCACGGCTCAGTCTTTCGGTGGCGGCTGCGGCTTCCCCTCCGCTGCCGCCACCGGAGACTACAGGGGGCTCTTCTCGGAGCTCTTCGCGCCCTTCGCGGCAATTCCCGGGGCGCCATCCTCTTCCTGCCGGAGCAGGGCGATAGCAGTTTCGAAGTCCTCAAGGGATTCGAAAGCCTGGTAGACGCTAGCAAACCGCAGGTAGGCGACCTTGTCAAGCTTCTGCAGCGGACCGAGGATGACCAGGCCCACCTCGTGGGCGTCGATCTCGGCAGCGCCAGAGGAACGGATCTGCTCTTCGACCTCCTGCGCCAGCAGCGCGAGGTCGTCTTCGCTGACGGGCCGCCCTTGGCAGGCCTTCCGTACTCCGTTGATCACCTTGCTGCGGCTGAAGGGCTCCCCCACGCCGGACCGCTTGATCACGGAAAGGCTGGTGGTTTCCACCGTGGTGAATCTCCGGCCGCATTCCGGGCACTGGCGGCGCCGGCGGATGGCTGAGCCGTCATCCGCCATGCGGCTGTCCACTACCCGGGAGTCCGGGTTGCGGCAGAACGGACAGTACATAGTGCCACCCTCCTTCCCAGGCGCCAGTGCAGGCGCAACTTCAGCGCCTCCATTTTATGTCCTGGGCACCGCTAATAACAAGCGTGTAATACTACATGTTGTGGTTGGGGCTACTAGATATCGGTTCCTGGGGGTTTTCAGGCGAACCTGGCCGTCACTGCCTCCCCGTGCGCGGGAAGGTCCTCCGCGCCGGACAGGCTGACGATGTGCCCGCTGACCTCGGCAAGCGCTTCCCGGCTGTAGTTGACCACCTGGATGGCCCGCAGGAACGTGGTGACGTTCAGGCCGGATGAGAAAGCGGCGGTGCCGCTGGTGGGCAGGACGTGGTTGGACCCCGCGCAGTAGTCCCCCAGGCTGACGGGGCTGTAGTCGCCCACAAAGATGGCGCCGGCGTTCCGGATCCTGGCGGCGACGCCGGCGGCGTCCCGGGTCATGATCTCCAGGTGCTCGGCCGCATAGGCGTCGCAGGCGGCGATGCCCTGCTCCAGGTTGTCCACCAGCACCACCCCGGACTGCGGGCCGGACAGCGCTTCGAGGACGCGCGCCGAGTGCTTGGTTGCCGCCGCCTGGCGGCCGAGTTCGGCGCGGACCGCCGTGGCGAGGTCCTCGGAATCGGTGATCAGCACCGAGGCCGCCTTGGGGTCGTGCTCAGCCTGGCTGATGAGGTCGGCGGCCACGAGGGCCGGCCGGGCCGTGGAGTCTGCCAGGATGGCGATCTCCGTAGTGCCGGCCTCCGAATCGATCCCCACGACGCCCTTGACCAGGCGCTTGGCGGTGGCAACGAAAATATTGCCCGGCCCGGTCACCACATCCACCGGCTCCAGCGCCGGGCCGGCATCCGTTGCCTCAACACCGTAGGCGAACGCGGCGATGGCCTGGGCGCCGCCGATGGCATACACCTCGGTGATTCCCAGCAGTGCGGCGGCGGCAAGGATGGTGGGGTGCGGCAGTCCTGCGAACTCCTTCTGCGGAGGCGAGGCCAGGGCAATCGAGCGCACCCCTGCAGCGAGGGCCGGAACAACGTTCATGATCACAGAGGACGGGTAGACGGCGAGGCCGCCGGGGACGTAGAGTCCCACCCTCGCAACCGGCACCCAGTTCTGCGCCACCACGGCCCCGTCGCCGAGCCGGACCTCGATGTTCCGGGGACGCTGGCCGTCGGCGAAGCGCCGTGCGCGGCTGATGGACTCCTCCAGTGCGCTGCGGACGGACGGCTCGAGTTCCTCGAGCGCGGCGGCCAGGGCCTCCTGCGGAACCAGCGGGTGGCGCTGCTGCACGCCGTCGAAGCGAAGGGCCAGTTCTCCCAGTGCCTCGAAGCCGCCCCGCCGGACGGCCGCAATGATGTCCAGGACCTTTTCTTCAGCGTCCGCCACGGTCTGGCCCTGGGCGCGCGGGACAGCGGCGCGCAAGCCGGCGAGGGTCAGGCTTTGGCCGCGCAGGTCAACGGTGCGGAAGTTTACGACGGCGGCGGCTGGGCTGGCGGGATTCTCCGAAGAAATGGTCACTGGTCTATTTTACGGGCCCCGCCGCAGCGTGCCGCGACTGGTGGGTGCCGTCGTCGGACTTCCCGCCCAAGAGGTTAAGAAGCTCCAGCGCGAAAACGGACACGGCCGTGGCGGCGGGCCATAGGAGCAGCACCGGCCAGGCGCGCAGCGAAAAAGCGATGCTGGCATTCGCCGAGGCATCGACGGCGGGCGCCCATAACTGCGCGCTGAGGAGCCCCGCCTGCCAGGCGACCACTGCGCCGCACAGGGCACCAGCCAGGCCCATCAGGAGGTCCGCCTGCGGATCCGCGCGCTTCCGGTCCGCCAGGAAAACGGCCAGGAGGCACCCGGCAAGGACCAGCAGGCCGGCCAGCGTCAGGTCCCGCGGGAGCCAGACAACCGGATTGGTGCCGCTGGAGAGGGCCGGATCCCGGGTGACCAGGTTGAGGCCGCCAGGAGCCAGGAGCCACCACAGGATGCCCACCGGGACACCCGCCGCTGCAGGGACCGCGAACAACGCCCAGGACAGCCGCGGGCGCGTGCGGCGGGTGGCTTTCGTCATGCAACAAACCTTAACAAATGTTTCGGCAGGATAGCCGCCGTGCGCGGGCTCCAGGGGATTCTCCACCGGCGCGCCGGACCCATACCCTTGAAGGAGAACATAAATACCAAACCATCCAGCCCACCAGGAGTTTCCGTGACAACAGCTGACGTTCCGTTCGAACGGACGTTCAAGGAGATGTTCCGGCGCCATGCCGCGGGCGTCGCCATCATCACGGTGAACTACCAGGACCAGCCCTACGGTTTCACCGCCACCTCCGTTGCCTCGCTTTCCGCGCAGCCGCCGCGCTTCACCTTCAACATGGCCCGCAGCTCACGGTCGTGGCCGGCCGTGGCAAACACCACCTACCTGGGGGTCCATATGCTGGGCCTGGAGAACCAGCAGCTCGCTGACAGGTTTGCCGGTGCCGGCAACCGCTTTGAGGGGGACCACTGGGAGGTGGGTCCGCACGGCGTGCCGGTGCTTAAGGGCGTAGCCGGTTGGCTGATCGGCGAAGTGCAGATGCGCCTGTCCTTCGAAAACAACGCCGTTGTTGTGGTCCAGGTGGTGGACGGGCAGGTGGGCGGGGACGGCTCTCCCCTGTTGTACCACGGCGGGGCGTACGGCCAGCCGGTCCCGCTGGATTACGAGATCTGAGGCACTAGCTCCGGACGACGACGGCGGTACTTGCCGCCCGCCGTCGTCCGTGCCTCCGTCAGGCGTCCAGGCAGGCGGGCCCGAGGAGCACTTTCAGGTCGCCGAACAGGGACGGGCTGGGGTTCACGCGCAGGTGGACCGGCAGGCCCATGATCTCCGTCCGGGTGTCACCCTGCAGGTGCAGCCGCACTTCGGAGTTCCCGCGGTGGGTACGGAGGACGTCGCCCAGTTCGGTGACCACCGCTTCCGTGGCCTTGTAGGTGGGCATGGTGATCACCAGCGGGCCGTTGAGCCCCTCGCTGAGGTCCGGAACGGACAGTTCCATGCAGTTCAGGGTGATGGCGCCGTCGTCGCGCTTTTGCAGGCGCCCCTTCACCACCACGATCAGGTCCTCGGCGAGGACAGATGCGATGGGGCCGTAGACCTGGCCGAAGAACATGACTTCCATCGAGCCGCCCAGGTCCTCCACTTCGGCCCTGGCGTAGGCGTTGCCGCTGGCCTTGGCAATGCGCCTGCTCAGCGACGTGATCATGCCGGCGATGGTGATGATCGCGCCATCCTGCGGTCCGTCTTCGCCCAGGACGGAGGTGATGCTCATCTCCGCATGCTGGCTCAGCAGCCCTTCGAGGCCCTGCAGGGGGTGGTCCGAAACGTAGAGTCCCAGCATGTCCCGTTCGAAGGAGAGTTTGTCCTTCTTCTCCCACTCCGGCAGGTCCGGGATCTCGATGCTCAGGGATGACTCGGATTCGGCTTCGTCGAACCCTGCGAAGAGGTCGAACTGTCCGATCGCTTCGTTCCGCTTGAGCGTGATGACGGAGTCGATGGCCTCTTCGTGGATCATGGCCAGGGCCCGGCGGTGGTGGCCCAGCGAGTCGAAGGCGCCGGACTTGATCAGCGATTCAATGGTCCGCTTGTTGCAGACCACGGCGGGGACCTTCATCAGATAGTCCTTGAACGACGTAAACGCGCCCTCGCTTTCGCGGGCAGCCACCATGGCCTCCACCACGTTGACGCCGACGTTGCGGATGGCGCCCATGCCGAAGCGGATGTCGTTGCCCACCGGGGTGAAGTTCAGCGCGGACTCGTTCACGTCCGGCGGCAGCACGGTGATGCCCATGCGCCGGCATTCGTTGAGGTAGATCGCCGACTTGTCCTTGTCATCACCCACGGAGGTCAGGAGCGCGGCCATGTACTCCGGCGCGTAGTGCGCCTTGAGGTAAGCGGTCCAGTAGGAAATGACGCCGTAGGCGGCCGAGTGTGCCTTGTTGAAGGCGTAGTCGGAGAAGGGAAGCAGGATGTCCCAGAGGGTTTTCACGGCTTCCATGGAGTACCCGTTGTCCTGCATGCCCTGGGAGAAACCGGCGAACTGCTTGTCCAGTTCCGATTTCTTCTTCTTGCCCATGGCGCGGCGGAGGATGTCTGCCTGGCCCAGCGAGTAGCCGGCCAGCTTCTGGGCGACCGCCATAACCTGTTCCTGGTACACGATCAAGCCGTACGTTCCGCCCAGGATCTCCGCAAGGGGTTCCTTCAGTTCCGGGTGGATGGGAATGACTTCCTGGATCCCGTTCTTCCGCAGCGCATAGTCCGTGTGGGCGTTCGCGCCCATGGGGCCCGGCCGGTACAGGGCGAGCACGGCGGAAATGTCTTCGAAGTTGTCAGGCTTCATCAGCTTGAGCAGGGACCGCATGGGTCCGCCGTCGAGCTGGAAGACGCCCAGGGTGTCGCCGCGGGCCAGCAGCTCATAGGAAGGGGCGTCGTCGAGTTCCAGGTTTTCCAGGTCCAGGTCGATGCCGCGGTTCATCTTGATGTTTTCCAGGGCGTCGGAAATGATCGTCAGGTTCCGCAGGCCCAGGAAGTCCATCTTGATCAGGCCGAGGCCCTCACATGTGGGGTAGTCGAACTGGGTAATGACCTGGCCGTCCTGGATCCGGCGCATGATGGGAATGACGTCGATGATCGGATCCGAGGACATGATGACGCCGGCTGCGTGCACGCCCCACTGCCGTTTCAGGCCCTCGATGCCCAGCGCGGTCTCAAAGACTTTCGCAGCTTCGGGGTCCGTGCTGATGAGCTGGCGGAAGTCGCCCGCTTCGCCGTAGCGCTTGGCCTCCGGGTTCTGGATATCCGCCAGCGGGATGTCCTTGGCCATCACCGCCGGCGGCAGGGCCTTGGTGAGCGTTTCACCCATGCTGAACGGGTAGCCCAGCACGCGCGAGGAGTCCTTCAGCGCCTGCTTGGTCTTGATGGTGCCGTACGTGACGATCATGGCCACGCGTTCGTCGCCGTACTTCCGGGTCACGTAGTCGATGACTTCGGAGCGGCGCCGGTCATCGAAGTCGACGTCGAAGTCGGGCATGGAGACGCGGTCCGGGTTCAGGAACCGTTCGAAGATCAGGCCGTGGCGCAGGGGGTCCAGGTCGGTGATGCGCATGGCGTAGGCCACCATCGAGCCGGCGCCGGAACCACGGCCGGGGCCAACCCTGATGCCGTTGTTCTTGGCCCAGTTGATGAAGTCCGCCACCACCAGGAAGTAGCCGGGGAAACCCATGGAGGTGATGACGCCCAGTTCGTAGTCGGCCTGGGCGCGGACGTTGTCGGGGACGCCGCCCGGATACCGGTACTCAAGTCCCTTGGCCACTTCCTTGACCAGCCAGGACGTTTCATCCTCGCCCGGCGGGCAGGGGAACCGCGGCATGTAGTTGGCCCCGGTGTTGAAGGACACTTCGCAGCGTTCGGCGATCAGGAGGGTGTTGTCGCATGCGTCGGGGTGGTCGCGGAACAGTTCCCGCATTTCCCGGGGCGACTTCAGGTAGTAGCCGCTGCCGGAGAAGGCGAAGCGGGACCCGCCGTTGTCGTACGTGGGTTCCAGGAGGGTTGAACCGGACTGGATGGCCAGCAGGGCCTCGTGGGCCTTGGCATCGTGCTCGTGGGTGTAGTGGAGGTCGTTCGTGGCCACCAGGGGGAGGTTCAGCTCCTTGGCGAGCCGCAGCAGATCCCCGGTGACGCGCCGCTCGATGTCCAGCCCGTGGTCCATGAGTTCGCAGAAGTAGTTCTCCGCCCCGAAAATGTCCCGAAACTCGGCTGCGGCCTCGAGCGCCTCGCGGTACTGGCCCAGCCGCAGCCGCGTCTGTATTTCACCGGACGGGCAGCCCGTGGTGGCGATCAGGCCCTCCGAGTAGGTGTTCAGCAGCTCCCGGTCCAGGCGCGGCCATTTGCCGAAGACTGCATCCAGCGAGGCGATGGAGGACGCCCGGAACAGGTTCCGCATGCCTGCGTTGTTGTAGCTGAGCAGGGTCATGTGGGTGTAGGAGCCGCCGCCGGAAATATCGTCCTTGCGCTGGTGTTCCTCACCCCAGCGCACGCGGCTCTTGTCGCCGCGGGCAGTTCCCGGAGTCACGTAGGCTTCGACGCCGATGATCGGCTTGATCCCTTTGTCGGTGGCCTTTTTCCAGAAGTCGAAGGCCCCGAAGAGATAGCCGTGGTCCGTGGTGGCGAGGGCCGGCATGCCCAGCCGCTCCGTCTCATCGAACAGCTCGCCGAGCCTGGCGGCGCCGTCCAGCATCGAATACTCGGTGTGGTTGTGGAGATGGACAAACGAGTCGTTGCTGGAAGTCACCGCACTATTCTATGCGCCGGGTGTGGCTGGCCTGCGTCAGGCCTGCCCGGACGCGAGCACTTCCAGGGCAAAAGCGAGGTCCTGCGGATAATCACTGGTGACCCGGACGGGCTCCCCCGTCACCGGGTGCTCGAATCCCAGTTCGCGGGCATGCAGCCACTGCCGCGTCAGGCCAAGGGTGGCAGCAAGCCGCGGATCGGCACCGTAGGTCAGGTCTCCGGCACAGGGATGCCGCAGCGCGGAAAAGTGCACGCGGATCTGGTGGGTGCGGCCGGTTTCCAGGTGGACTTCCACCAGGCTGGCTTTGCCGAAGGCTTCAATCACCTCATAGTGCGTGACGGAGTGGCGTCCGTCCTCGATGACCGCGAAGCGCCAGTCATGCCCCGGGTGCCGGCCGATGGGTGCATCAATGGTTCCCGCCAGCGGGTCCGGAAGGCCCTGGACAACGGCGTGGTAGACCTTGTCCACCGTTCGTTCCTTGAAGGCCCGCTTCAGGGCCGTGTAGGCGCGCTCGGACTTTGCCACCACCATGACACCCGACGTTCCGACGTCGAGCCGGTGCACGATGCCCGCCCGCTCCGGCGATCCGGAGGTGGAGATGCGGTAGCCGGCCCCGGCCAGGCCACCCACCACCGTGGGCCCGACCCACCCGGGCGACGGATGGGCGGCAACGCCCACCGGCTTGTCAACGACGACGAAATCCTCGTCATCCAGCAGGATCTTCAGGCCTTCCACAACTTCCTCCACGACTTCCAGGGGGTCACGCCGTTCCGGCCTGCTGACGTGGAGCACGTCGCCCGCAACCAGCTTTTCCGACTTGCCCAGCGTTTTGCCCTTGCTCTGCACATGGCCCTCGGCAAGGAGGGACGCGGCAAGGGAACGCGAGATGCCCAGGAGTCCGGCAAGGCCGGCATCGGCCCGCGTTCCTCCGTATTCGTCGGCAACGACAATCCGCTCAGGCATCGTTTCAGGCATCGCCGGACTTGTCCTTGCGTTCAGCGGTGAGCCGGCTGCCGTCCAGGGCTATGCCGCGCAGTGTCAGGATGCAGATGATGGACACGGCGGAAACCACCGCCGAGTCGGCGATGTTGAAGATCGCGAAGTTGGGAAGCTGGATGAAGTCCACCACGTGTCCCATGCCGAAGGACGGTTCCCGGAAGAGCCGGTCGGTAAGGTTGCCCAGTGCACCGCCCAGGAGCAGGCCCAGCGCGAGGGACCACCAGAGCGACCCCAGTTTCCGGATCTGGAAGAGAATTGCCACAGCCACACCGGCCATGATGATGGAAAACACCCAGGTGACGTTCTCTCCGATGGAAAACGCCGCGCCGGAATTCCGAATGAAGTACCAGTGCAGCAGCGGCGGGAGCACCGGGATCCGTTCGCCTTCCACCATGCTGGACGTCACCCACAGCTTGGTGAGCTGGTCCAGGATGTAGGCGAAAAGTGCAAACCCTGCGAAGACGGAGAGCAGCACCCCGCGGCCTGGACGCGGGGCAGGTGGGACAGGGCGTGCGGGGTCCGCAGCAAGTTCGTCAGTCATGGTGCTTTCATTCATAAAACCGGTGTCAATGCCAAAAGCCGGTGGCCGAGGAATCCTCAGCCACCGGCTTTCAGAATACGTGCTTGACGGATTAGTTGGCTTCGCTGACTTCCGGCGTAGCAACGGAACCGCGGGCATCCAGGTCGCGCAGCTGGCCTTCGATGTAGGCCTTGAGGCGTGAACGGTAGTCGCGTTCGAAGCCGCGGAGCTGTTCAACCTTGCGCTCCAGGACGGAGCGCTGCTGCTCGAGGGCGCCAAGGATCTTGCGGGACTTCTCCTGTGCGTCGTTGACCAGGCTGCTGGCTTCGATCTGCGCTTCGGCGATGATCTTGTCCTTCTGGGCCTGGCCGTCGGCGACGTGCCGATCGTGCATCTGCTGGGCCATGGCCAGCAGGCCGGCTGCGGACTCAGCGGAGGGGGTTCCGACCGCGGTGGAGACTGCGGGGGCTGCCGCGGCAGGGGCGGACGGCTGAACGTCCTTCTTCTTCGCTGCTTCGGCAGCCTTGGCTTCGGCTTCCGCCTTTTCGCGTGCCTCATCCTTGTCGGCCTTGACGGGCGCGGGGACCTTCTCCACAACGGGGGAAGCGGCCGAGCTGGCCGGAACGCTGGACCCGGCTTCGGCGAGCTTCTTGCGAAGTTCGTCGTTCTCCTGGTTCAGGCGGCGGAGCTCAACAACGATCTCGTCCAGGAAGTCATCAACTTCGTCCTGGTCGTAGCCCTCGCGGAACTTGGTCGGCTGAAAGCGCTTGTTGACAACGTCTTCTGGCGTCAAAGCCATCTGGTCACCTCACTGGTCTAGTTAGTCAGTAGGCCTTCCGGCCGTCAAAACTACGGTACCTAAATTTGGTCTGGTTACTCTAATTCAACACTGCGGTGTCAAACACGAGTTTTCTTCGCTTCACAGTAGCTGTTCCCGGACGGGTCCACCTGCGCTGCTAGGTCTATTTCGGGTAAATCAGGCAAGTCCCCTGGTGATCCCCATCGCAATGCTGACGGCAATGAAGAGGATCAGGAAACCAAGGTCCAGGGAGATGCCGCCCAAACGCAGGGGCGGGATCAGCCGGCGAAGCACTTTCAGGGGCGGATCGGTGATTGAATACACGGCGTGGGCCACCACCAGGGCTACGCCCCGCGGGCGCCACTCCCGCGCAAACATCTGCACCCAGTCAAAGACCAGTCGGATGATCAGTGCAACAAAGAACAGAAGCAGCGCGAGATAGACAAGTCCGAAAGCGATTCCCATGACTTAACTCATATCTCCATGTCCATATGTGCACCGCGGCGTGCTGCCGATGTGTCCGTTCTATTTCAGCACAGATGCCAGACAGGTGTCCCTGTCTGGCATCCACGCACCGCCTGGTGCTCAGCTTTGGTTGAAGAAGCTTGCCTGTGTTTCGCTGGCTTTCTTGTCATCGCCGATGACCTCAACGTATGACGGCGACAGCAGGAAGACCTTGTTGGTGACCCGCTCGATGCTCCCGCGGAGTCCAAAAACCAGGCCGGCGGAGAAGTCCACCAGGCGCTTCGCATCGGCCTCGCCCATGTCGGTAACGTTCATGATCACCGGAATGCCGTCCCGGAAGCTCTCGCCGATGAGCTTGGCATCGTTGTATGAACGGGGGTGGATTGTGGTGATCTGGCGAAGTCCGCTGGTTTCTTCGCGGCTCGAGGCCGCTCGCTTAATGGGAGTCACTGGGGCGCGGTATTCCTCTTCGGGGGTGTAGGACGCTTCGCGGCTGACCTCGCGGACGGGTGCAGGTGCACGGCGCTCCTCGCGGTCAGCTTCCATAGTTTCGTCCTCATCCTTACGTGTTGACTGGTGCTCGGACTCGTAATGCTCATCGCCGTCGGCGAGCCCAAGATAGATCATTGTCTTGCGCAGAGCGCCGGCCATGGTCGACTCCTAATCGTGTCCCGTATGCGGGCCGCCCAATGACTTGACAGCACTGGAGTCCCCCGCCCATCACTTCCAATAGGACCGACGCTACCCCACCGGGGGACGCGATCCGAGAATATCGGAACCGATTCGCAGGTGTGTCGCCCCGAAGGCTATGGCGGCTTCAAGATCCTGGCTCATGCCGGCGGAGATGGCGGTGGCACCGGGATGCTGTGCAACCAGCAGGGCCGAAAGCCCGGCAAGCTTCTCGAAGGCGGGCCCGGGCGGAGCGCCAAGCGGGGCCACGGCCATCAGGCCTGCCAGGCGAAGGCCCTCCTCTGCTGCTATCCGGTCGGCCAGCAGCGGCACCTCGGACGGGGCGGCGCCGCCCCGGTGGGCACCGGCGTCCTCTTCCAGGCTGACCTGGATGAAGCAGTCCAGGGGCGCCCGTACCGTGCTGTCCTGCTGGATCCGCATGGCCTTGGCCAAGGCATCCACAAGCTGGGGCCGGTCCACCGAATGGACGGCGGCGGCATAGCGGACCACCGACTTGGCTTTCTTGGTCTGCAGCTGTCCCACAAAGTGCCAGGTGAGCCCGCAGTCGGCCAGGAGTTCCGCTTTACCGGCTGCCTCCTGGTCGCGGTTTTCCCCGACGTCGGTGACGCCGAGGGACGCGAGCCGCCGGATGTCCTCCACCGGATGGAACTTGGTGACAACGATCAGTGTGGGCAGCCGGTCCCCACGTCCGGCCGCCGCGGCGGCAGCACCGATCCGGCCGCGGACCGCTTCCAGCCGGCCGGCCAACTCTGCGGTGCGTGGATCCCTGCCGGGCGCATCCCGGCGGCCAGCCTCGCCGCCGTTCGCGGAGGGCTCACCCATGGCACCAGACCAAGCCGGCGAAACGCCCCGTGTTCCTGTCGCGGCGGTATGAATAGAGCGAGTTCGTCTCGAAGGTGCACGGACCGGCGTACTCCACGTCTACCCCGGCGCGCTCCAGCTGGCTCCGGGCGCCGGCCGGCAGGTCCAGTGCCGGCGTGCCCCAGGAGGTGGTGGACCGCGTCGCGGGCACAAGGGCGGCCACCTCATCCCGCAGTGCCGTAGGAACCTCGTAGCAGCTGCCGCAGATGGATGGCCCAAGCCAGGCTTTTATGCCCGAAGCGCCCAAGGACCTCATGCTGTCCACGGCCGAGGGGATGACGCCGTTGGCCACGCCTGGCCGCCCCGCGTGCACGGCGGCCAGGACGGGACCGTCGGCGGACTCGCCGGCGAGGAGGACCGGAATGCAGTCGGCCACCATCACCGCGAGCGGCAGCCCGTGCGAAACCATGGCGTCGGCCTGCGGAGCCACGCTGGCGCGCTCCATCACGGCAACGGCAGTTCCGTGAACCTGGTTCATGAACCGCAGGCCGTCAGGCCCGATACCCGTGGCAGCCTCCAGCTGTTCACGGCGCCGCCGCACCGCCAGGGGGTCGTCGCCCACGTGGAGTGCAAGGTTTCCGGCACCGGTGTCAGTGAACGCCGCAGACACCCCGGGCAGGATCTCGGCGCGCCAATGGAACAAGCCGCGGCCTACTTCAGGAAGTCGGGGACATCCAGGTCATCCGAGTGGCTGCCGGTCAGGTCAGGTTCCACCACGGAGGGAAGGTCCACATCGAAGCCGGAGTCAGCCGGAACGGCGGACGGGCGCTGCTGCCCCCAGTTGCTGAGGCCTGCACCTACCCCTGCATGGACAGGCTGGACGTGCGCCTGGTGGCTGCCGGCGGACGGCGCCTGGGACGGGGCGGGAGCAGCGGCCGGAGCGGCGGGCCGCTGGGGCGCCACCTGCGGCTGGGACTGGTCCATGGAGGGCGAAGTGGCCTTGACGTCGTCGAAGCCGGCAGCGATGACCGTCACCCGGGCCTCGTCACCCAGGGCGTCGTCGATCACGGCGCCGAAAATGATGTTTGCCTCCGGGTGGGCAACTTCCTGCACCAGCCGCGCGGCCTCGTTGATCTCGAACAGGCCGAGGTCGGAACCGCCCTGGATGGACAGCAGGACGCCGTGGGCACCGTCGATCGAGGCCTCCAGCAGCGGGGACGCGATGGCGAGTTCGGCAGCCTTGACCGCCCGGTCCTCGCCGCGCGCGGAGCCGATGCCCATGAGCGCGGAGCCCGCACCCTGCATAACGGACTTGACGTCCGCGAAGTCGAGGTTGATCAGGCCCGGGGTGGTGATGAGGTCCGTAATGCCCTGGACGCCCGACAGCAGCACCTGGTCGGCAGACCGGAAGGCGTCCAGCACGGAAACGTTGCGGTCGCTGATGGACAGGAGTCGATCGTTGGGAATCACGATCAGCGTGTCGACTTCGTCACGCAGGGCGTCGATGCCTGCTTCTGCGGAACCCGCACGGCGGCGGCCTTCGAACGTGAAGGGGCGGGTGACCACGCCAATGGTCAGCGCACCCAGGGAACGGGCGATGCGGGCGACGACGGGAGCGCCGCCGGTGCCGGTGCCGCCTCCTTCGCCGGCCGTCACGAAGACCATGTCGGCGCCGCGCAGGACTTCCTCGATCTCGTCCGCATGGTCCTCGGCGGCCTGCTTCCCCACCTCGGGGTTGGCGCCTGCTCCCAGCCCGCGGGTCAGCTCGCGTCCGACGTCGAGCTTCACGTCCGCGTCGCTCATGAGCAGGGCCTGGGCGTCGGTATTGATGGCGATGAATTCAACACCTCGAAGGCCGACCTCGATCATGCGGTTGACTGCGTTCACGCCACCGCCGCCGATGCCGACGACTTTGATGACGGCCAAGTAATTCTGCGGAGCTGCCACGTTACGTGTCCCTTGTTCGTGTCTTATTGCGAAAACTGATGGAGAGCTTGAAGCCTGCAACCTTAACCTTCGAGTTGAAGGTTATAGTTATGTCAAGTAACTCATGTCTGTGACGGTATTTCCTCTGGTTGCCACATTCAATAACCGGCTCCGCGTGTCGGATTAATACCGGAAAATAAAGCGTTAGCGGGTCACCGGGTGCCGGGGCACGCTCACGTCGTAGACCCTCACGGGATTCTTGGGGTCGGCCGGAACCTTCAGGAGCGCGGCCAGCACTTTGGCCTTGAGTTCCCTTTCGCCGGCGTTGCCCCAGATGATGGTCTGGCCGTCCACGAGCTTGAGCTCCACCGCGTCCACCGATTGGGCGGAGGCGTTGGACAGCTTCGCCAGCACGTCTGCCGGCAAGGCGCCAAGGACTGCGGCCGTGGCACGGAAGAGATCCTGGCCGATGGTGCCCGCGCCGCCGTCGATCACCGGCAGCGACACCGAGGCAGGATCGGCCGTGGCAGCCAACTGCACGCCGTCTACGTCCACCAGCTGGTACTGCTCCCCCTGCTTGACCAGCGCCACCGGCACCCTTTCCCGCACAGCCACGGCAAGGCCGGACGGCGGCCTCGCC
Organism: Pseudarthrobacter sp. C1; assembly: GCF_034720455.1. Classification (NCBI taxonomy): domain Bacteria; kingdom Bacillati; phylum Actinomycetota; class Actinomycetes; order Micrococcales; family Micrococcaceae; genus Pseudarthrobacter; species Pseudarthrobacter sp. C1. The sequence continues at coordinate 323,943 of NZ_JAYESK010000005.1, forward strand.
TGCGCGGACACGGACTTGACCTGGACCAGCGGTTCCAGCAGCCGGGCCACCTCTTCGTCGGTGACCTGCGGCAATGGCTTCCCCTGCAATGGCTCCAGCGCGGCCTGCACCTGGGCAGGCGTCAGCAGGCGCGTCCCGGACACGGAGATGGTGTGGACAGCCAGGACCGGGGAAAAAATGGCCGTTGCCAGCAGCCCCGCCACAACCGCAACGAGGATGCCCGCCGCCGTCAGGAGATTCCGTTTCCGCCGCTTCCCTTTCGGCTCGGGGAAAGCCACCACGTTCGCCCCGGCTGTCCCGGACGGCGCCGGGGCCTCCGCCTTGTTCCCCTTACCGTTGCCACGGCCGAAACCGCGGATGACCGCTTTTGCGGGTTGCCGGGGCTTCTTCGGCTTCTGCGGTTTTTCGGGAGCAGGCTCGGGGACACTCCGGGACGCCGAAATGACATCGTCCCCGCCACCGCCTCCGCCGGACCGGCCGGTGGAGGTGTAGGTGGGCCGGCGGGTGCTAGCCACGCAGGGCCTCTACGATCTGCGGTCCATACGCGGTGACATCACCGGCGCCTGCGGTCAACACGATGTCCCCGTCCGCGGCGGAAGCAGCCAGGAGTGCGACGGCGTCCCCGGCCGCCACCAGCCGGCCGCCCTCATCCAGGTGGTCGGCTATGAGCTGGCTGGTTACACCCGGGATGGGATCCTCACGGGCGGGATAGATGTCCAGGACCAAGGCGGTGTCGGCCAGGTTGAGGGCATCGGCGAACTCCTGCGCGAACTCCCGGGTGCGGGAAAACAGGTGCGGCTGGAAGAGGACGTGTACCTTGTGGTCCCCCGCAACGGAGCGGGCTGCGGCGAGGGCAGCGCGGACTTCCGTCGGGTGGTGGGCGTAGTCGTCGAACACCCGCACTCCCCTCGCCTCGCCCTTGAGCTCAAAGCGGCGGGAGGCACCGGAAAAGTGCGCCAGGGCGGCGGCCGCAATGCCGGGGTCAACTCCCAGTTCAAGGGCGACAGCGAAGGCGGCCGCCGCGTTCAGCGCGTTGTGCCGCCCTGGCACCTGCAGGTCAAGCGGATAGCGGCCCGACGGTGTGGAGACGGCCGTGTCGCCGGGACCGCCGTCGTGCAGCAGGAGGTCCGCACCCTCTCCGGTTCCGTAAAGCACCACGCGCGTGGTGCCCCGCTGCCGGGTCCTTTCGGCGAGGGCCAGCGCGCCGGCGTCGTCCGCGCAGGCAACCAGCACCCCGTCGGCGGGCAGCAGCGCGGTGAACCGGTCAAAGGATTCGTAGACCGCTTCAGCCGTTCCGTAGTGGTCCAGGTGGTCCGGCTCCACGTTGGTGACCACGGCGATCCTGGGCCGGTAGTTGAGGAAGGATCCGTCGGACTCGTCGGCCTCCGCCACGAAGATCCCGGAGCTTCCGTGGGCGGCGTTGACGCCGAGCGCGGGGACATTGGCGCCGATGGCGAACGAGGGGTCCAGGCCCGCGCCCTGGAGCAGGACGGTGACCATGGAGGTGGTGGTGGACTTGCCGTGGGTTCCCGCCACGGTAACCACCGTGTCGCCGCCCATGGTGGCCGCCAACGCCTCGGACCGGTGCAGCACCGGCAGGCCGGCTTCCCTCGCCGCAACAAGCTCCGGGTTGTCCGGGCGGATGGCCGAGCCGGCCACAACCGTCTGGGCGTCACCAAGGTTCGCGGCGGCATATCCGACGGCGATGCGCGCACCGGCCGCCGCGAGGTCGGCCATGACCGGCAGGTCCTTGGCGTCGGAGCCGCTGACCGGAACGCCGCGGGCCACCATGATCCTGGCCACGGCTGACATGCCGACGCCCCCGATGCCCACGAAGTGGACCCTGCCCAGCGATTCAAGGGCCGGAATTTTGGCGTGGTTCATGCTTTCACCGCTTCCAGGATGAGATCAGCCATCCGCTGATCGGCGTTCCGGATGCCAAGCCGGTAGGAACTGGCTGACATTGCGGCAAGCCGTGGCTGGTCCGTGACCAGCGGAACCAGCTCCTTGTCCACCCATTCGGCCGTGAAGTCCCGGTCGCTGACCAGGATCGCGCCCCCGGCAGCCACCAATCCTGCAGCGTTCAGGGCCTGCTCGCCGTTGCCAATGGGCAGCGGCACCAGGACTGCCGGTACCCCCGCCGCGGCAACCTCGCATACCGTGGCCGCACCTGAACGGGCGAGCAGTACGTCCGCCGCGGCATAGGCAAGCTCCATGCCGTCGATGTATTCCACCTGCCGGTAGCCGTCGGCCGCGAGGGGGTTGCCGGCGGCGTCCAGGACGGTCTTGCCGCGCCCGGTGATGTGCAGGGTCTGGATGCCCGCGCCGGCAAGGCGGTCCACTGCGGCGGCGATGGTCCTGTTGATGCTCTGCGCCCCGGAGGATCCCCCGGTGACGATCAGCGCCGGCTGTGCCGGGTCCAGGCCCAGGGCCTCCCGGGCGGCGGTGCGCGCCGCGGCCCTGTCCAGCCCGGAAATCTCGGAACGCATCGGCATTCCCACGTGGGTTGCATGGCGCAGAGGGGTGTTGGCGAAGGCGACGGCCACCCTGTGGGTCATCAGGGCACCCACCCGGTTTGCGAGGCCCGGCCGGGCATTTGCCTCGTGGATGACGATGGGGATGCGCCGTTTGCGGGCAGCCAGGTACATGGGCGTGCACACGTAGCCGCCGACGCCCACCAGGACGTCCGCAGCCGCTTTGTCCAGGATGGCTCCGGCCTGGCGCACGGCGCCGGCGAGCCGGGCGGGAAGCCGCACCAGGTCAGCCGAAGGTTTCCGTGGGAACGGAACCCTGTCGATGGTCGCCAGCTCCACTCCTGCAGCCGGAACAAGCCTGGTTTCCATCCCGGACGGCGTGCCGACGGCAAGGATGGCGGCAGCGGGAGACGCGCTCCGGAGGGCGGCGGCGATGGCCAGCAGCGGGCTGATGTGCCCGGCGGTGCCGCCGCCTGCCAGGACGATGGAAGGGGTTTTGGAGGTCATGGAGGGCTAGGCACGCTTTCTTGCAGTCTTCTTCCGGGCCGCGTCTTTCCGCGCCGGCTTGGCCTTGAACTTGAGCATCCGCTTGGGCCGGATGGACGGGGCCATCTGCTCCCTGGCCAGGGAGAGCACCACGCCGATGGCGCAGAGCGACATCAGCAGCGCCGAGCCGCCGTAGGAGATGAACGGCAGCGGCACACCGATGACGGGCATCAGGCCGGTCACCACGGACATGTTGACCGTGGCCTGGCCCAGCAGCCACACCATGATGGTGCCGGCCAGCACGCGGTGGAACATGTCCGCCTGCGCCACTACCACACGGTAGATCGCGGCGCCCAGGATGGCGAAGAGGATGAGGACGACGACGGTCCCCACCAGGCCGAGTTCCTCGCCGATGATGGCAAAGATGAAGTCGTTGTGGGCTTCGGGGATCCAGCTGTACTTCTGCCGGCTCTGCCCCAGCCCAACGCCGAACCAGCCACCCGACGCCAGCCCGTAGAGCCCGTTGGTGGCCTGGTAGTTGGCGTCGATGCCGTCGGCGCAGGACTCGCCGGTCCACCACGAAGTGATCCGGCACATGCGGTTCGAACTGGTCACAGCCATGACGGCCGTTCCGGCGGCGGCCACCAGGCCTGCGATACCGAAGAGATACAGGGGTGCCCCGGCAAAAAAGAGGGCGGCAGCCGTGATCATCATGATGATCATGGCCGTTCCGAGGTCATTGCCCACCAGGACCAGCACCACGATGATGATGGCCATCGGGACGGCAGGGACCGCGACGTGCTGCCAGAGGCTGAGGAGCTTTCCCTTCCTGGCCAAAACGGTAGCCATCCACAGGGCGAGGGCCAGCTTGGACGCTTCGGACGGCTGGAAGGTGATGCCGCCGAGGTCGATCCAGTTCTTGTTGCCGTTGACCTCCGCACCCACAAGCTGCACCAGTCCCAGGAGGACCACGGCGCCGATGATGGCGGGCCATGCGAGCCGCTTGAGCCACACCACATTGATGCGGGACAGCACGAACATGGTGAAGATGCCGATTGCGGCGAACATCCCCTGCTTTAGGGCATCGCCGTAGGGTGACTTGCCGGCGGCGATCGACTCGACGCTGGACGCAGAGAGCACCATCATGATGCCGATCGCCGTCAGCGCCAGGGTGGATCCCAGGATGAGGTAGTAGGTGGAGCCGTTCCGGGAAGTTCCGGTTCCTTCCAGCGCCGACCAGAACTTGCGGTAGCCGGCCCGCAGCCGGGTTACGGCAGTGGCGGGACGGCTGGCCGGCGATGCCGAGGAGCCGGGACGCGGCTTGCCGGCCTGCTGCCGGGCAGGCGGGCGTGTTGGCGTGCTGACCATTGTTACTCCTCGCCGGTCTGGGCCTGCCCTTCCACCAGCTCGCGGACAGCTTCGATGAAAGTGTCACCGCGGTGAGCGTAGGAAGAGAACTGATCCATGGAAGCAGCTGCCGGGGCCATCAGCACAGTATCGCCGGAACCGGCCAGCTGGGCTGCTGACGCAACCGCCCGGGCCATCACCGGTTTCCCGGCCAGGGGGGAACCGGCCTGGATGCCGTCTGTTGCAGCAGTCTGCACCTGTCCAGTGTCACCCGCCGCCGGCTGGATCACCGGGACATCGGGCGCGTGTCGCGAGAGGGCGCCGGCCAGCGCGGAAGTGTCTGTTCCGATCAGGACCACCGCCTTGAGCCGGTGCGCGTGCTCCCGCACAAGGTCGTCGTAGGTGACACCCTTGGAGAGTCCTCCCGCGATCCAGATGACGTTGCTGAATGCAGCGAGCGAAGCGGCGGCCGCATGCGGGTTGGTGGCCTTGGAATCATTGATCCACAGGACTCCGTTGTGGCGGGCCACCGGCTGGATGCGGTGGTTCCCGGGCACGTAGTCCTGGATCCCCTGCCGCACGGCCCTGGGCTCCACGCCGTAGGCGCGTACCAGGCCTGCGGCCGCCAGTGCGTTGGCCACCATGTGCCGGGGTGCAATGGCGCCAAGGTCGGCCATCGAGGCAAGTTCCGCGGCGCTGTCCCTTCGCTCTTCGATGAATGCCCTGTCCACCAGCAGGCCTTCCACCACGCCCAGCATGCTGATGGCGGGGGTGAGGGTAGTGAAACCGACGGCCCGGCAGCCCTCCACCACGTCGGCGTTTTCCACCATCCGCTCGGTTTCAATCTGCTCGGCGTTGTAGAGGCAGGCTTTCTGGGTGCGTTCGTAGACCTTGGCCTTGTCCGCAAGGTAGGAGTCGTAGGAGCCGTGCCAGTCAACGTGGTCCTCGGCGACGTTGAGGCACACGCTGGCCACCGGCGAGAGGGATTCCGACCAGTGCAGCTGGAAGCTGGAGAGTTCGACGGCGAAAACGTCGTACTCGACCGGGTCCCGAATGGCATCCAGAATCGGCGTACCCACGTTGCCCACGGCGATGGCCTTCAGTCCGGCGGCGCGCAGCATGGATTCGGTAAGTCCCACCGTGGTGGTCTTTCCGTTGGTTCCGGTGATGGCCAGCCAGTCCGCTGTCTTGCGGCCCTCCCGCACGCGCACCCGCCAGGCGAGTTCAACGTCGCCCCATACCGGGATGTGCGCCCGCGCAGCAGCGGCCAGCAGGGCCTGGTCCGGACGCCAGCCCGGCGATGTCACGATCAGCTCCGGAAGTTTGCCGTCGATCTTTGGCAGGCGCGTCACTGCATCATCGCCGAGCAGGACGTCGGCGGCGCCGACGATCTTCAGGGTTTCAGCGTGGGCTTTCGCTGTATCGCTGGTGGCGGCGTCAACCACCACCACGCGGGCACCGAGTTCAATCAGCGTGTCAGCGGCGGCGAACCCTGACACGCCGATGCCGGTGACTGCCACCCGCAGCCCGGCCCAGTCTGAATCCCAGCTCACGAGCTCCTGGAGGCGTGGGGAAACGGTCACAGCAGCACAACCCATTCAGCGTAGAAAATTCCCAGGCCCACGGCGACGAAGAGCCCGCCGAGGATCCAGAACCGGACCACCACGGTCACTTCAGCCCACCCCTTCAGTTCGAAGTGGTGCTGCAGCGGCGCCATCTTGAAGACGCGTTTACCGCCTGTGGCTTTGAAATAACCCACCTGGATGATCACCGAAAGCGTGATCAGGACGAACAGTCCGCCAATGATCCCCAGCAACAGCTCCGTCCTGGAAAGGATGGCAAAACCTGCGATCGCACCGCCAATGGCGAGGGAGCCGGTATCCCCCATGAAGATCTTGGCCGGCGAGGTGTTCCACCAAAGGAATCCCACCAGGGCAGCGCTCATGATGGCGGCCAGCAGGGCCAGGTCCAGGGGGTCCCGGACCTGGTAGCACCCGCTGCCGGCTTCCCGGGGCGAGCCGCAGGCCTGGTTGCTCTGCCAAATGCCCATCAGCGTATAGGCGCCGAAGACCATGACCGAGGCCCCGGCCGCCAGTCCGTCAAGGCCGTCCGTGAGGTTTACGCCGTTGGTGGCGGCAGTGACGATCAGATTGGACCAGATGACGAAAAGGATGGCGCCCAGCACGGTTCCGCCGAAGGCGAGGTCCAGCCAGGGCAGGTCCCGGACCAGGGAGATCTTGGTGGAGGCCGGCGCGAGGCCGTCTTCATCCGGAAAGTTGAGGGCCAGCACAGCGAAGATGACGCCCACTGCTGCCTGCAGGATCAGCTTCGCCTTGGCGTTGAGCCCCAGGCTGCGCTGCCGCGAAATCTTGATGAAGTCATCCAGGAATCCGACAAGCCCCATCCCCACCATGAGGAACAGCAGGATCAGGGCGGAGGCGGACGGGCCAGGCGAATCCGGATTCACCATGAGCATGATGAGGTGCGTCAGGCCGTAACTCAAAAGGACCGCTGCCACCACGACGGTCCCGCCCATGGTGGGTGTTCCGCGTTTGGTGTGGTGGGAGGTCGGGCCGTCGTCGCGGATGAACTGGCCGTAGCCGCGGCGGACCAGGAGCCGGATGAACAGCGGCGTGCCCACCAGGGCGAAGAGGAGCGCCAGTCCGGCGCCGATCAAAAGTGCAATCACAGCTGTGTGCTCCTTTCATCGGCGGGCTGCGGGGTTTGTGGGGGTAATGCTATCCGATCGCCCAAATGGCGAAGTCCCACGCTGTTGGATGATTTGAACAGCACCAGGTCGCCGGGTTTGAGTTCCGCTGACAGCAGCTCGTACGCGTCGTCGGCGGTCTCGGCGAAGACGCATTCGTCACCCCAGGAGCCCTCCTGGACGGCGGATACGTAGAGGGCACGGGCTTCCCGGCCCACTACCACCAGCCGGGAAATGTTAAGGCGCACCACCTGGGTGCCCACGGCCGTATGCTCGCGGATGGAATCCTCGCCGAGTTCGAGCATGGCGCCCAGGACTGCCCAGGTGCGCCTTCCTTGGCCCAGGTCCGCGAGTGTGCGCAGGGCTGCGCGCATTGACTCCGGGTTGGCGTTGTAGGCGTCGTTGATGATGGTGACGCCGTCCTCCCGCTCGGTGCGCTCCATGCGCCACCGGCTGGCTGCCGTTTGGCCGCTGAGGGCCGCGGCGATGTCCGTGCCGGGAATTCCTGCCGCCCACGCGGCTGCGGCCGCTGCCAGCAAGTTGCTGACATGGTGGGCACCAATCAGGCGGCTGCTGACGTGGTGGGTCGTGTCCGCACCGGGAAGGAGGAGTTCGAATTCCGGGTGGCCCTCCGCGTTGGTGTCCGCATTGAGCGCCTGCACGCCGGCGCCGGGCCGGCCTTCGGCGGAGAAGCCGACGACGGACGCGGAGGTGCGTGCGCGCATGTCCGCCACCCTCTCGTCGTCGAGGTTGATGATGGCTGTGCCGGAGGCTGCCAGGCCTTCCACGAGTTCGCCCTTGGCGCGGGCGATGTTCTCCACTCCCCCGAATTCGCCGGCGTGCGCTGTCCCGACGCCGAGCACCACTCCGATGTCAGGCCTGACCATCTCGGCCAGGTACCTGATGTGGCCGATGCCGGTGGCGCCCATCTCGATCACGAGGTAGCGGGTGTCGGTTCCGGCGGTGAAGACGGTGAGCGGCACTCCGATTTCACCGTTGTAGGACCCCTGCGGCGCCACAGTGGCGCCGTGCCGGGAAAGTATGCCGGCAAGCAGGTCCTTGGTGGTGGTCTTTCCGGCAGAGCCGGTGATGCCGATGACAGTCAGTTCTTCGTTGGCCTCCGCGCGGGCGGCACGGATCCTCCGGACGGCTTCCGCGGCCAGCGCGCCCATCGCGAGCACGGCGTCGGGAACCACCACGGACGGGTACGGCGAACCGTCCGGTGCTGCCACTGGGCGCTCCACTAGTGCCAGGGCGGCACCGGCGGTGAAGGCGGCTTCGACGAAGTCGTGTCCGTCCGCATACTCGCCGGGTTTTGCGACGTAGAGCGATCCCGGCGTGGCTTCGCGGGAATCGGTGACCACCGACAGAGGCGTGATCCCGGGATCGGCGTCCAGGCGCCCTTTAGTGATGTCGGCGATTTCCGCCGCGGTAAATGCAATCATCTCGGTCTAGGACTCTATCCGGTCGTCTTGGAGAACGTTGAATCCCCTGGCTGTCAAGGCGCTGCGCAGTTCCACCCTGTCATCCAGTGCGAGGTTGACGCCTTTCACCTCCTGCCATACTTCATGGCCGCGGCCGGCAACCAGGATGCTGTCCTGTGGCCGGGCGAGTTCCACGGCTCGTTGAATGGCCTTGTCGCGGGGGAAAACCTCCAGCACCTCGCAGGGCAGGGACTCACTGGCCCGGGCTTCCAGCGCCCCTGCGAGGACGTCGGCGCGGATGGCTGCGGCGTCCTCGTCGTGGGGGTCGTCGTCCGTGACGATCACGGTGTCCGCAAGCCGGGCCGCGATCGCGCCCATGGCCGGCCGTTTGCCCTGGTCGCGCTGGCCTGTGGCGCCAAACACCACGATCAGCCGGGATTCCGGTTCGGCCGACCGGACGGCTTCCAGCGCCCTGGCCAGCGCGTCCGTGTTGTGTGCGAAGTCCACCACGGCGGCCGGCCGCTCGGAGACCAGCTGCATGCGCCCCGGGACGGCCACCGTGAAGGGGTCGCCCGCATGCAGGGCCGCCTGCAGCGTAGCGGCGTCAACGCCGCCTGTGAGGACCATGACCGCGGCCAGGGCTGCGTTGGCAACGTTGAAGGTCCCGGGAAGCCCCGTGTGGACCGTCAGGACAGTGCCGCCGGGCCCGCTGAGCGTGAACTCCGTGCCAAGCCCGCGGGGCTTTGCCTCCGTGACGGTCCAGTCGGCACTGTTTCCGGGCACGGTGGCGAGCGTGGTGACGGGCACCTGGGTGCTGGCTGCGAGGCGGCGCCCCCATTCGTCGTCGACCGTCACCACGGCCTTCCGCGCGCGGGCGGGCGTGAACAGTTCGGTCTTCGTGGCGAAGTAGTCCTCCATGGTGTGGTGCAGGTCAAGGTGGTCCTGGGTGAGGTTGGTGAACCCTGCAACGTCGAACTGCACTCCGTCCACGCGCTGGTAGGAGATGGCGTGCGAGGAGACTTCCATCGCGGCCGCAGCAAGTCCTTTCTCCCGCATCAGTGCCAGCAGCCCGTGGACTTCCGGGGACTCCGGCGTGGTCAGGAGGCTCGGAATCGGTTCGCCGCCGGCCAGGATCGCGATGGTCCCGATCAGGCCCGGCTTTTTGCCCAGGGACCGCAGCAGCGAGGTGATGAAGTAGGTGGTGGTGGTCTTGCCGTTCGTGCCCGTCACGCCGAAAAGCTGCAGCGCCGCCCCCTCCTGGCTGCCCCGGTAGATCATGGCGGACAGCGGGCCCACCACGTTCCGCGGGGCATCGACCACCAGCACCGGAACCGACGTGTCGGAGGACAAGGCCAGGAGGCGGGCACCGGCGTCGTCCGTCACAATGGCCGCCGCTCCCGCCGCAATGGCCTGGGCAGCGAAGTCGGCGCCGTGCCGGGTTGCGCCCGGAAGGGCGACGTACAGGTCGCCCGGTTCAACCGTCCGGGAGTTCAGGGAGATGCCGGTCACCGCCACGTCAGCGGAGGCTCCCGGAACTACGACGCCGACCGCCTCGCCGATGCTGTCCAGCCGGACGGCATCAACGGCGGACGGCCGGAAGCGGGGCTGGTCCGGTCCCAGCCGTGCGGGTCCTTGCAGGGCTTGTTCGTCCTGTGCTTGTTCGTCCTGTGCTTGTCCCTGCGGGGCTTGTCCCTGCGGGGCTGCATGATGGTGGGACGGGTTGAACTCTGACAAGGGATCTCCGATGGTGCTAGTGGACCGTGTCCGGCATGGATGAACCGTAGCAGCGGCGGCTGCTCCGGATGCTGCCGGGGTGTTACTTGGCGAACTGGGGCAGTCTGGCCGGCTCGCCCGTGGACGGCTGGACGTTGTAGGTCCGCAGTGCCTGGCTCATGACCGACCGGAAGACCGGCCCGTTGGTAATCCCGTAGATGCTGCCCTTGGGCCGCTGGAGTACCACCTCCACAATAAACCGCGGATCATCCATGGGTGCCATGCCCACCATTGAGGCCGTGTAGCCGCAGAACCCGGACTTGCCGTCGTCGCAGGGAGACTCGGAGGTGCCCGTCTTGGCTCCCACCCGGTACCCGTCGATGGCCGCGTCCTTGATCTGGCCCTCGGTGACTGCGCTTTCGAGGATGTCCTGGACCTGCTGGGCGGTGTCCTCGGAAACGATCTGCCGCGGCTCCGCGGCCGGAACCTTTTCCTCTGTTCCGTCAGCGGAGACATAGGAGTCGATCAGGCGGGGCTGGAGCATCACGCCATTGTTCGCGATGGACTGGAACGCGCGCACTGTCTGCAGGGTGGACTGCGAAACCCCCTGCCCGAACAGGACTGTATATTCCTGCCGGCCGTCCCACTGTTCCCAGGGCGTCAGGATGCCGGAGGCAGTGGCCGGCAGTCCGATGTCCGGGGCTTCGCCCACCCCGAACTTCTTCAGCCAGTCGTAGCGCTGTTCCTTGCTCAGGCGCTGCCCGGCCATGACGGTGCCGGTGTTCATCGAATAGCCCAGGATGCCGGCCAGGGTCCGCTCCTCGGTTCCATGGGCAAAGGAGTCGCTGAAGGTCTGCCCGTCCACCGTGTAGGTGGGTCCGAGGGTGAACGTGTCCAGCGGCTTGGCTTTGCCCTCTTCGATGAGCGCCGCCGCCGTCATCATCTTCTCAACCGAACCGGGCTCGTAGGCGGCCGTAACGGCACGGACGCCGCGGTCCTTGGCCGCTACCCGGCCAGGGTCATTCGGATCCGGCGAATTGGTGTCGGCCATGGCAACCAGGTTGCCCGTCTTGACGTCCATCACGATGATGACGCCCCACTCGGCGCCCAGTTTGTCGGACTGGCTCTGGATCGCCTGCTGGGCGAAGTACTGGAGGTCCGAGTTGAGGGTGAGCTTGACGTCCTTCCCGTCCTGCGGGGGCGTCAGTTCGTCAACCCCCACGGGGATCCGCAGGCCGTCCGCACCGATCTCAAAGAGCCGTTTGCCGTCCGAGCCCTTCAGGAGTTCGTCCTGGGTCTGTTCAATGCCGGCCTGGCCGGTGGTGCCGTCCTGGAGGAAGCCGATGATCCCGCCGGCAACCGACCCGTTGGGATAGACGCGCTTGCTGATGCCTTCGGTCACGATGCCGGGAATCTGGAGCTGCGAGATGCGGTCCTCGACATCGGGCTTTACGTCCTTGGCCACGATGTAATACGGCTGCTGCCCGGTGACGGCCTCGCGGATGGCGTCCTTCTCCATGCCCAGGGCAGCCGCCAGTTCCGTCAGCCCCTGTTCCCGGCTGACATCAACCAGTTTCTCCTTGGCGTCGTCCAGGCGCTTGAAAGTCTCCGTTTTTGTGTTGACCCGCTGGTCCACCACCACGTTGTAGCGGATCACGCTGTTGGCCAGCACGGTGCCCCGGGAGTCCAGGATGCTGCCCCGTTCCGCCGGCAGGACGGTCTGTTTCATCCGGCTGTTGAGGGCGGCTTCCGCCATGCCCCCTACATCGAGCCCCTGGACGAGGAAGAGTTTGCCGCCCACCACCAACAGGAGCGTCAGCATGATGCCAAGCCCCAGGCGCAAGCGCTTGGTGGCATTGGGCACCTTGCTGTTGACTGCCTTGCCGGACCTCTGCGCCACCGTGAAATTCCTTGCTGCTCGACCCTGCTGCCTGTCAGACCTGCCGTTTTACTGCCCGGGCACCTTCTGCTCGGGTGCGGGGACGGATCCGCCGTGGAGCTCCACTGCTGCAGCAGCCGCTGCGGCAGCCGCCGCTGCGGGAAGGCCGGCAGGTGGACCGGCAGGCGTGGCCGCATCCGGGGTCGCTGCTTTGGAGCCCGCAGCATCAGCCGCTGCAGCACCCTGGGCTCCCGCCTCTGCCGGTTTGCGGCTTGCCAGCGGTTCACCCCTGGTTGCCGGCGGAACCACAATCAGCTGCCCTGCCACGGCAGGTGCGGGAATAACGGCCCCGGCGGGACCGCCCTTAACTGCCGGTGTCGCCTTGCCCGTGACCGTCAGGGTGGACAGGTCGATCTGGCCCTTGACCGTGGAGGCCACCATACCGAGCTCCGAAGCTTTGGCCGCCAGGTTCTGGGGCGCTTCGAAGTTCTGCACCTGCTGGGTGAGGTCCTGGTTCTGCTTGGTCAGCGTGCTCTGCCGTGCCCGCAGCTCCACCAGCTGGTACTGCGCGGTGGACACGGAGATGTTCAACACCAGCACGGCCACCAGGGCCACGGCAAGCAGGGCGAAGCAGAGCACTACGAATGGTGCGCGGCGCTTGCGGGGTACGGTGCGCACCACTGACAGCGGAGTCCGGCCCTTCCGGCCGTCCGCGGGGGTGTGTGCCGGAAGGGCCCTGCCGGCCGCCGAACTGCCGGACGCGGCGGGAAAGTTCTTGACGGCAGCGGTGCTCATGCAGCTCTCCTGGCTCTGATTCGTTCCGCCGCGCGCAGCCTTGCTGATGCAGCGCGCGGGTTTTCGGCGATCTCGACGGCGGTGGGCACCTCGGTGCCTTTGGTCAGGGTCTTAAGTTCGGCCTTGTGTTCTTCCAGCTCCACCGGGAACCCGAGCGGAGCTGAGGATTTGGAACGTGCCTGCAGGACGCTCTTGACGATCTTGTCCTCGAGGGAGTGGTAGGACATGACCACGATGCGCCCGCCCAGGGCCAAGGAGTCGACGGCGGCAGGCACGGCGCGTTCAAGGACGTCGAGTTCTTCGTTCACTTCGATCCGCAGCGCCTGGAAAGTGCGCTTGGCGGGGTGCCCGCCGGACTTGGCCGCCGCTGCCGGAACTACCGCCCGGATCTGCTCCACGAGTTCTCCGGTGGTGGTGAAGGGCTTGGTGGCACGGGCGGTGACAATCCTGTTGGCGATCCGGCCGGCGAACTTCTCCTCGCCCCACTTCCGGATGATCCGGACGAGTTCCTCTTCGCTGTAGTTGTTTACTACGTCTGCCGCGGTCTGCCCACGGCTGGTGTCCATCCGCATGTCCAGCGGGGCGTCGAAGGAGTAGGCGAAGCCGCGTTCGCGTTCGTCCAACTGGAGGGATGACACTCCGAGGTCCATCAGGATTCCGTGGACTTCAGCGACGCCCAGGTCCGCCAGGACGTCCGCTATCTCGTCGTAAACGGCGTGCACCAGGTCCGTGCGGGCGGCGAAAGGGGCCAGCCTCTCCCCGGCGAGGGCGAGTGCTTCCTCGTCCCTGTCTATGCCGATGAGGTGCAGGTCCGGAAAGCGCTGCAGCATGGCCTCGGAGTGGCCGCCCATGCCCAGGGTCGCGTCGACGGCCACCGGCGTTTCGCCGCGGAGCCTGGCCGCCTCGAATCCAGGTGCCAACAAATTGATGCACCGGTCCCGCAGGACCGGCACATGGCGTTCGGACGTTGGCTTGGGGTGTTCGTTCATGCCTCGTCCTTTCTCGCCGTTGGTGTCACCTTGTGGTGGCTTCTGGGACCAGATCCCCATCCGCGCCTATCGTCCGCCAGCCTGGCTCCGGGGAAGTGAGCCAGGATGGCCAGCCGATGGGCGGCTGGAGATCTCATCCAAGAAGCTGCCTGCTGTCCTGTTCCGGTCAGAGAATGCCCGGAATGGGGTCATCAGTTTCAGAGAAGGCTGTTTCCTTCTCCGCGAGGTATTCATTCCAAGCCTGGGCGTCCCAGATCTCGGCCCGGGATCCGGCGCCTATCACGGCGAGTTCCCTGCCGAGGCCTGCGTATTCCCGGAGCGCGGGTGGAATGGTAACGCGCCCCTGCTTGTCAGGTACCTCGTCAGAGGCTCCAGAGAGAAAGACGCGGATATAGTCGCGTGCCTGCTTAGAGGAGATTGGCGCCTCCCGCATTTGCTCGTGGACCCGCGCAAATTCCTTCTCGCTGAAGACGTAGATGCAACGTTCCTGGCCCCTTGTGAGCACCAGCCCGCTGGCAAGTTCCTCCCGGAACTTGGCGGGGAGAATGATCCGTCCCTTTTCATCCAGACGTGGCGAGTGAGTGCCCAGAAACACTGGCCCACCGCCTGTCCGCTGTCAGGAACTGCACATCCCCTATGTTGCAACCACCCTCTTATGTCCTCCACATTACTCCACTTTCCCCCACAGTCAACGCGAACGCGGCCCGATGGCAGGTTATTTATGGGAAAAGAACGCCGGAATTGCAGGGATTCCTGCCGGTGGTGGAAAGTGGAGGACTTTTGCCCCACGGGCTGACGGCAAGTTCCTGGCGCCGGCATCACCTGCCGGCAAAACTGCTGGTGATCGCCCGGCATGCGCCGCATCCACGACGTTCTTCAATTCCGGCCGTATTTATCGGGCGCGTTTTAAATGCGGAAAGACCCGCAAAGTGCGGGTCTTTTCGCCTGCCCCCTCCAACAGGGAGCGAAGTGGAGGTGCCGGGAGTAATTCGGCGGGAGGCGTTTAGGGTTCTCCCCTGCGCCTTTCATCCCACCGTTCCTCAAGGCTGCTCATAAAGGAACTCCTGGACTTCCCCGGCTTTCGGCCGCCGGCCTTGGATCCCGGCTTCGCCCCGGCCGAACTGCTCCGCATGGTGGCGAAATAGACGCCGCCGCCCATCACCACAAAGCCCAGGACTCCGACGAAGATGTTTTGGAGAGTGACACCCACGAGTAGCAGGAAGACGCCAGCCAGGGCGCAGAGGACGCCAATCACCACGTGCCTCGTGGACCATGAACGCCCCGGGTCTGAACCCATGGAATTCGCGAACTTCGGGTCGTCCTCGTGAAGCTGCTTCTCCAGCTGCTCAAGCAGCTTCTGTTCGTGCTCCGACAGCGGCATCACGACCTCCTTTTGTAGGCCAACGTCCGGGCTGATCCCAGCCACTACTTCTGCACCCTTAACGGCTGTTATGCCTAAGAGGTTCCCGCTCCGCCGGCAAAAGCGGAAATCGGTAACCCGGCATGCCGTCGCAGGAGCGGGAGCATGTCCAAGAGGGTCCGGCAGTAAGTCCAGTCACTCGAAAACTATGTATATCTAAGGATAGTTTGTCGAGGGCTGTTCTGAAAGACGGAAAAGACTTTGGCGGCGGCCCCGCCAAGGCTTCCGGCGGCCGTTATTCGGGGGTGTTTCCGGGCTCCATGAGGCGGGCGGGAAGGACGGACTTGCTGCCGAATTTGCGTGCCACTTCGTCGAGTGCCTGCTCAGCCGCCCGCCAGTTGTCGTCCCGCCGGTCGATGCTGAGCTGAAGCGAGGTCCGGGCAGCGTCTTCGAGCTGCTCGGCGCGCACCCCCACAAGCCGAACGGTCATTGCCCTGTCCCCCACGGACTCGAGCAGCTGCAGGGCGACTGCGTAGATCAGCTGGGCGCTGTCCACGGGAGTCTGGACCGTCCTGCTGCGCGTGATGGTGGAGAAGTCCGCGAACCGGAGCTTCAGGGCGACGGTCCGGGCCACCATGCCTGAACTCCTCAGGCGCGCGGCCGTGCGGTGGGAGAGGCGCAGCAGTTCCCGGTGGAGCAGGGCGTCGTCGGCGGTGTCAACGGCAAACGTTTCTTCCGCCCCGATACTCTTCTCCAGCCGGACCGGGGTGACGGGCCGGGGGTCTATGCCCCAGGAAAGCTGGTGGACGTGCTCCCCCGTGGCGCCCAGCATCTTCTTCAGGGAAGAGACCGGCGTTGCCGCCACGTCCGCAACGGTCCTGATGCCCATCCTCGCGAGCACCTCCGCCGTCTTGGCACCTACTCCCCACAGGGCGCCGACCGGCAGGCTATGAAGATACGGCACGGTCTCATCGGGCGCGATCATGAGCAGTCCGTCCGGCTTGCAGCGGGTGGAGGCAATTTTCGCCACGAATTTTGATTCCGCTATCCCCACCGACGCCGTGATGCCCAGCTCAGAGCTAACCTGCCGCCGGATCATTTCCCCAATTCCCTTCGGCGCACCCAGGCGTCTGATGGCGCCGGTGACGTCGAGGAAGGCCTCATCGACGCTGAGGGGTTCGACGAGCTCCGTAATGGATTCGAAAATGCCCATCAGCTGGGCGGACACTTCGTAGTACAGCTTGTGGCGCGGTTCGATGATGACCGCGTGGGGGCACATGCGGGCGGCCACGGCCATCGGCATGGCCGACTTCACGCCGAATGCCCTGGCTTCGTAGGAGGCTGAGAGGACCACGGAACGGTCCGCGGGGAACCCGACGATGACGGGCCTGCCCATGAGTTCAGGACGGGTCCTCAGCTCCACCGAGACATAGAAGGCATCCATGTCCACGTGCATGATGCACTTGCGCCTGCGTCCCGGAAGGCGCGCTCCGGGCGGCTGGTTCTTACCTTCGGGCCCCACGGCTGCAATCCTATCCGTTTTGTACTGACTAAACTGGAGGCTGAATCCGGCATCAACACCAGGAGGAATGTCCCTGTGACGGTCTTTGGAAACCTTAAGCCAGCAGGGTTGGCAGTATTCGCTGCCGGCGCGGCTTTGCTGCTTGCAGCCTGCAGCCCGACTCCGTCAGCAGCCCCGGATCCTTCTGCCTCCGCTTCGACTCCGGGAACTGCCGGATCAACCATCACAGCTTCCCCCAGCCCCTCCGCGTCGCCCAATACCTCGGCGACCGTCGGGGCGGTGGTGGAGGGCTTCCCGCAGCAGCTCCTTCCCCTTATGCCGGGAGCCAAGGTGGTATCGAGCAGTTTTGACAAGGCGTCAGCCCCCGCCACTGCCGCCCTGGTGGGAAGCATCGCAGCCCCCACCGCTGCGGTTGTGGACTATTACACCAAGGCCCTTGAAGGGCAGGGCTTCAAGGCAGTTCCTGGCGAAGCCGTGGGAGCAGTGGCGTCCAAGGACTTTGTCCGCGGGGACAACGAAACGGTCAACCTCTCGGTGGTTGAAGCTTCGGGCGTTGCCACATTCACCATCGGCGCCAACGTGGCAGCTGAGTCCGCCAAGTGACGGCAGCGGAACAGCTGAGGAATGAACAGGCAGACTTCGTTGCGGCGGTTGCCGGCGAGCTGACGGGGTTCCTCACCTCCCGGCAGGCCATCATGTCCGGCATCTCTCCGGATATCGAACCCCTTATGGGTTCCATCTCCAACCTGGTCACGGGCGGTAAGCGCCTGCGCGCGCTGATGTGCTACTGGGGCTGGCGAGGCGCGGGCGGACAGCCCGCCGCACAACAGGTGGTGACCGCAGGCGCCGCACTGGAATTGTTCCAGGCGGCGGCCCTGATCCACGACGACATCATCGACCGGTCGGATACCAGGCGGGGCGGCCCAAGCGTCCACCGCCGTTTCAGCGAACTGCACGGGTCGCGGGGCTGGGCGCTGGACAGCGAACGGTTCGGGCACGCGGCGGCAATCCTGACAGGTGACCTGTGCCTCTCCTTCAGCGAAGAGGCGTTCACGGACATTGGCGAGCGGGCAGCCGCCGGCACCAGGGCCAGGCTGATTTTCAACCTCATGCGGGCGGAGGTGATGGCCGGCCAGTACCTGGACATCCTGGAAGAAGTTGCCGGTCCGGTAAGGGACCGGGCCGGGGCCGTGACCCGCGCACAGTCCATCATCCGGTTCAAGTCCGCAAAATACTCCACGGAGCATCCACTGGCCCTGGGTGGAGCATTGGCAGGAGCCTCGGATGAGCTGCTCCGCGGCTACTCCGCTTTTGCGTTGCCCTTGGGCGAAGCCTTCCAACTCCGGGACGACGTGCTGGGTGTCTTCGGTGATCCGCTGACAACCGGCAAGCCTGCCGGGGACGATTTGCGGGAAGGAAAGCGCACTGTGCTGGTTGCCCTGGCGCTGGACCAGGCATCGGCAGCCGAGTCTGCCTTCATCGATGCCAGGCTTGGCAGCCCGGACCTCTCCGAAGAGGACATCCTTGAACTCCGGCGCATTATCGAGGAATCCGGTGCGTTGGCGGCCACCGAAGTCCTCATCAATGAATTTGGGGCGGCCGCATTCGAGGCGCTTGAATCGCTCCCCCTGGACGAACTGCCGAAAACCGCCCTGCGGAGGCTGGCTGAAGCTACAGTCAGCCGCGCCTCCTGAGCAACCACGCTTTGTTGGCCGGGGATGGCGGGCTTTTGGTGTTGCCGAACATCCCCGGCCAGTGGTTTACCAGGCGAGGGTTTGGGCCCGTCGCCTGATTTCCGTTTTGCGGCCCTCGCGCAGGGCGTCAATGGGCCGTCCCCGCAGCGATTCATCCGGGGTAAAAAGCCAAACGATCAGGTCCTCATCGGAATACCCGGCGTCAGCCAGGACAACAATCGTGCCCTTGAGGCTGTCTACAACCTGGCCGTCCTGGATAAACTCGGCCGGCACGGAACGGATTCTTCGTTCCCCGACACGCAATGCCGCAAGGGCACGCTCATCAAGCAGGCTGTGAACCCTGGTGATGGAAACATCCAATAAACGGGCGACGTCGGGTAGGGGCAACCATTCGCCCACAAGCTCTTCTACATTACTCACGGATCAAGGTTGCCACGCTGTGCGCCCTGCCGCCTAGTCGATACCCCTATAGGGCGCTCCTGACCTGCAGACACACCCGGAATTCTTCCTTGCGGCCATTCCCGGAATTCTTGTGCTATTTCGAAATCCGTGAGAGATTCTCATTGACCACATACGTAACAAAATTAACAGCAGTAACAGTAGTATCGAGAAATGACAGCGGCACCCCCGCCCGCGCCCGCAGTTGAGAAGAGGATTCTTTCCATGACGATGTCCCGCTCGCACAAGCAGCCCCCCAAGCCGAGCCTGCCAATGCTTGCTGCCACCACTGCGGCGTTGCCAGCGGTTGTATTGTCATCCTTGGCCTTGGCCCAGCCCGCTGCAGCCGTGCAACCAGTCCGTGCCATCCCGGGAACGCTTGCCGCAGCCATGAAAGCCCAGGCTGCAAAAGCCACTGCGGCGGTCATCCCCGCCTCCGCCGTGTCCACTGCCATCCCGGCCGCCTTTAGGCCTACCCAGCCGCAGGCGCCCGCCGAGTACACCATTGCGCGCGGCGATACCATCAGTGCGATCGCTGGAAAGTTCGGCCTCAACACCGCTGACATCCTGAAACTGAACAACCTCCAGCCGAACACCATCATTTACCCGGGCCAGAAGATCAAGCTCTCAGGCTCAGCCGCTGCGCCGGCCGCCCCCGCTGCCGCTCCTGCACCTGCCGCTCCCGCTCCCGCCGCGGCATCCGGTGCCACCTATACCGTCAAGGCAGGCGACACGCTGGGCGCCATTGCGGCCCGGCATAACGTGGGCCTGGCTGACGTATTTGCCTGGAACAACCTCAGCATGCGCTCCATCATCTACCCGGGCCAGAAGATCAAGGTGGGCGCCGGCGAAACTGCCCCGGCCCCCGCTGCCGCTCCTGCTTCGGCAGGCCTGGCCTCAACGTCCGCGCCGGCTGCGCCGGTACCGGCGGCTCCGGCTCCGGCGCCGGCTTCCGGCTCCTACACGGTGAAAGCCGGAGATACCCTTTCGGCCATCGCCACGCGCCACGGCGTAAAACTCTCCGAACTGCTCTCTGCCAACCGCCTGAGCATGACCAGTGTCATCTACCCGGGCAACAAACTGGCCATCCCTGGAGCCTCGGCCCAGCCGGCGGCCCCGCAGCCGGCTGCCTCAGTGACGCCCCTCGTCCCAAGTTCATTCCTCGGATTCAGTTACCCTTCTGCGGTGGTCAGCTCGGCCAACGAGAACAAAGCCCTGTTGAACGCCTCTCCGGTGCCCTCCCGCAGCGAAATGCGGAACATCGTGGCTGACACCGCGCGCAGGATGGGCGTGGAACCCTCGCTCGCCCTTGCATTTGCGCACCAGGAATCCGGGTTTGACCAGCGCGCAGTGTCTCCGGCGAACGCCATCGGAACCATGCAGGTCATCCCGAGCTCCGGGCAGTGGGCATCGGATCTGGTGGGGCGCAAGCTGAACCTCCTGGACCCCTACGACAATGCAACGGCCGGCGTCGCCATCATCCGCCGTCTCCTCGCCACCAGCAAGGACACGGACACTGCCATTGCGGGCTACTACCAGGGCCAATACTCAGTGAGCAAATACGGGATGTACGACGACACCAAGGCCTACGTCGCCGCCATCAAGGCCCACCAGAAGAACTTCGGCTGACCTGCACCGCCCGGCACCACCCGCAGCCGGCTCGCAGGAAGATTTGACTTGGGTCCGGACCGGCAACGGTTCGGGCCCGTTTCATTGCGGGGACTAGGATCGAAGGGTGCAGGAACACGTGTCAGACCCCCTTGTTGGGACACTGGTGGACAACCGGTATGCCGTCAGGTCCAAGCTTGCGCGGGGCGGAATGTCCACTGTCTACCTGGCCACGGACCAGCGGTTGGAACGGGACGTGGCGCTCAAGGTGCTGCATCCGCACCTTTCGGCAGACGAGAATTTCCTGGGCAGGCTGGGGCGGGAGGCGAAGGCGGCAGCCAGGTTGTCCCACCCCCATGTGGTGGGGGTGCTCGACCAGGGGAACGACGGCCGTACTGCGTATCTGGTCATGGAATACATCAGGGGCCACACCCTTCGTGACGTCATCGCCGAGAAGGGTGCGCTGCCGCCCCGACTTGCCCTCGCGCTGATCGACCCGGTGGTTGAAGGACTAGGCGCTGCGCATGCCGCCGGCTTCATCCATCGTGACGTCAAGCCGGAAAACGTCCTGATTTCCGACGATGGACGGATCAAAATTGGAGATTTCGGGCTGGCACGCGCCGTCACCACTTCCACGAGCACCGGCGCCCTGCTCGGAACAGTTGCGTACCTCCCCCCTGAGCTCGTCCTTGGAAAGCCGGCGGACGCGCGCAGCGACATCTACTCCGTGGGCATCATGCTGTTCGAAATGCTCACGGGGCAGCAGCCGTTTAACGGCGATGTCCCCATCCAGGTGGCGTACCAGCATGTGAACGGGACAGTGGGACCGCCTTCGGCCCTGGTTCCCGGACTGGCTGCTGAAGTGGACGAGCTGGTGCAGTGGTGCACCTCCAATGATCCGGAAAACCGGCCCGTGGACGGGAACGCGCTGCTCCAGGAGCTTCGGCATATCCGGACCAACCTCACCGATGCGGAGCTGGACCTGCATCCGCCGGCGGCTGCGGCCGGAGGCGCCATGGCCCACTCCCAGGTTCCCGCACCGCCCACCGATCCCGGGCGGTTCCAGGATCCTGGCCACCAGAACCCCACAGAGGTAATCGGCCGGGCCAACAATCCAACAACTGTGATGCCGTTCGGCAAGCCGGCTGCGCCCGCCTACCCGCCGTCACAGGGCCAGCCTCGTTACGCCGGTCCTGCCCAACCCGAAGCTGCCCGGCACACCCTCACACCGCCCGGCGACGATGTCGAGCCGTGGTCTCCACCGCCTCCGACGCTGGGCAAGCGCGCCCAGCGCAAGGCGGACAAGGAGGACGAGAGGGCACGGGCCCGTGCGGCCGCCACCCCGGCCCGTACGCTGCGTGAGGGCAGCCCGCGCCGCCGGGGAATCCTGTGGATAGTTGTCCTGCTGATTGCTGCCCTCCTGGCAACCGGGGCGGGCTGGTTCTTCGGCATGGGCCCGGGCGCCGCCGCCACCATCCCTTCCGTGGCCAACAAGACAGTGGCGCAGGCACAGCAGCTCCTGGACGAGGCCGGGTTCCGGTCCACCACCAAGGACATTTTCGACGACGACGTGCCCTCAGGCCTCGTGGTGGGCAGCGAACCCGCGGCGGGCGCCGAAATCCGCAAGTTCCAGCCGGTCTCGCTACTTGTTTCCAAGGGTCCCCAGCTGTTCCCGCTGCCGAAGCTGGACGGCGGCACCTTGGAGCAGGCCAAGACTGGCCTCAACGCGGCGGAAATGGCGCTCGGCCCGGTGACGGAACAGTTTCATGAGAAGGTCCCTGCCGGCACAGTCCTGTCCCAGGACCCCGCTCCCGGTACGGCCGTCCGGCATGGCACGCCCGTCAGCCTGGTGGTTTCAAAGGGTCCCGAGCCCATTCCTGTCCCTTCGGTGGTGGGCCAGGACGAGAAGGATGCCGTTGATGCCATCGAGGAGGCCGGCCTCACGGCTGAGGTTGCGCGCGAGGAAGTGTTCAGCAGGGACGTCCCGAAGGGCGCGGTTGTCAGCCAGGCTCCGGCTACCGGAACGCTTACCCGCGGCGGCACCGTCACGCTGACCATTTCCAAGGGACCCCGGATGGTGCAGGTGCCCAGCTTCATCGGCAAGCAGGCCGCTGATGCCCGGAAGGCCTTGGAGGGCCTGGGCTTCCAGGTACGCGTGAACAATATCCTGGGCGGCTTCTTCGGCACGGTCCGGGACCAGGATCCGGTTAACAAGGAGGTTCCGGAGGGATCAGTCGTTACCCTGACGGTGGTGTAGCCGGACCTGCCGGCCGCACCACCGTTCACGTGGGAAGTGCGCGCCGCCTAGTGCTTGGCGAGGGCGCCGGCCACCAGGAACGCCATTTCCAGCGACTGCATGTGGTTCAGCCGCGGATCGCAGACTGACTCGTAGCGGTCCAGGAAGGCGTCCTGGTCCACCGGGTCGGCGCCGCCAAGGCACTCCGCGACGTCGTCGCCGGTCATTTCAACGTGCAGGCCGCCGGGAACGGTGCCAAGGGCGTGGTGCACTTCGAAGAAGCCGCGCACTTCGTCAATGACGTCGTCGAAGTTGCGTGTCTTGTACCCGTTGGGGGACGTGACGGTGTTGCCGTGCATGGGGTCGGTAACCCAGAGCACCTGCGCGCCTGACGCGGTGACCTTCTCGACGACGGCGGGCAGCTTCTCGCGGATGTTGCCCGCACCCATGCGGGTGATGAAGGTCAGCCGGCCGGGTTCGCGCTCCGGGTCAAGCTTGTCAATCAGGCGGAGAGCATCGTCGCCGGTGGTGGACGGGCCCAGCTTCACGCCGATGGGGTTCCGCACCCGCGACAGGAAGTCGACGTGCGCGTGGTCCAGTTCGCGGGTCCGCTCCCCGATCCAGAGGAAGTGCGCGGAGGTGTCGTAGGGGAATCCGGTGCGGGAATCGATCCGGGTCAGCGCGCGCTCGTAGTCCAGCAGCAGGGCTTCGTGGCTGGCGAAGAACTCGACGCGCTTGAGCGCCTCAAAGTCGGCGCCGCAGGAGGCCATGAACTTGATGGCGCGGTCAATGTCGCGGGCCAGGGACTCATAGCGTGCGTGTGCCGGGTTCTCGGTGAAGCCCTTGTTCCACTGGTGCACCGAGCGCAGGTCGGCGAACCCGCCCTGGGTGAAGGCGCGGATGAGGTTCAGCGTGGAAGCGGACGTGTGGTAGGCGCGGAGCATGCGCGAGGCGTCGTGGCCCCGGGACTCCGGCGTGAAGTCGTACCCGTTGACGATGTCGCCGCGGTAGGCGGGCAAGGTCACGCCGTCGCGGGTTTCGTCGTTGGAGGAGCGGGGCTTGGCGAACTGGCCCGCCATGCGGCCCATCTTGATGACCGGCATGGCCGCACCGTACGTGAGCACCACAGCCATCTGGAGGATGGTCTTGACGCGCGCGCTGATCTTGTCCGCCGTCGCGGCCTCGAAGGTCTCCGCGCAGTCACCGCCCTGCAGGAGGAAAGCCTTGCCCTGGGCAGCGGCAGCCAGGCGTTCGCGGAGGACGTCCACCTCGCCGGCGAACACCAGGGGAGGAAGTACGGAGAGCTCCTTCACGGAGGCTTCAAACACGTCCCGGTCCTGCCAGCTGGGCTGCTGGGAAATGGGGAGGTCCCGCCAGTCGTCGAGTCCGGGATAGTTGGCTGCTCCGCTCTGGGCGGTGCTGGACAGCGAAAAGGCGGGTTTTGCAGATAGCTCAGTCACCATCTAAGACTAACGGTCGCGCCGGGCCCCGGGACACCGTACCGTCACGCACCCGCCCGGGCGCGTCACAACCGCTTCACTCCCTGGCGGCAGCCCCGCCGTCGTCCTCCGCTTTCCGGAGGCCTCCGGCGCCTTCCGCCGGGCCCGCATCGCCGGACGGACTCCCGGCCCCGGCCCCGGCAGGCGCCGGCGACACCAGGGGTTCCGCGGCGGCCACGGGTTCGGGGGGCTTTCCCGCCAGCCGGAGCTTCACGACGGCGGCGTACTCATCCACGTATTCCTGCCCGGAGAGCCGCATCAGTTCGAACATGATCTGGTCCGTGACTTTCCGCTGGATATCCCGGTCCTCTGCCTGGTCCCGATACCGGCTGAAGTCAAGCGGCTCACCAAAGATCATGCCGATCCTGCGGATGTTTGGCAGCCGCTTGCCGATGGGCTGCACCTTGTCCGTGCCGATCATGGCCACCGGAATCACCGGAACTCCGGCCTGCAGCGCGAGCCTGGCCACGCCCACCTTGCCCCTGTACAGCTTCGAGTCCGGACTCCGGGTGCCCTCGGGGTAGATGCCCAGCAGGCCGCCGTGGTTGAGGACCTCCATTCCGGCACTCAGCGAGGCGGCCGATGCAGCCCCGCCGGACCGGTCC
Organism: Pseudarthrobacter sp. C1; assembly: GCF_034720455.1. Classification (NCBI taxonomy): domain Bacteria; kingdom Bacillati; phylum Actinomycetota; class Actinomycetes; order Micrococcales; family Micrococcaceae; genus Pseudarthrobacter; species Pseudarthrobacter sp. C1. The sequence goes on from NZ_JAYESK010000005.1 coordinate 348,719, forward strand.
ATGGGCAACTGGTTGGTCAGGCGGAAGAACAGCGCGGTCAGCCTGCCCTTGATCCCGGTTCCGGTGAAGTACTCCGATTTGGCCAGGAAGACCACGGGGCGCCGCACCATCAGCGGCATGAAAATCGAATCGGAAAACGACAGGTGGTTGGAGGCGATAATGGCCGCGCCCTCGGCAGGAATATTGTCCAGCCCCTTAACCCAGGGGCGGAAAAGAAGCTTCAGCACAGGACCAAGGAAAATCCGCTTCATGACCCAATAGAACACGTGAGAAACCTCTCCGGAAGGCGGCCCCCGGACCCCGCGTCGGGCCTGGCCAGCAGTTCAATGCAACCCTACTCTAGTGAGATTTGTCCGGAACAGTGACACGATGGAGGCATGAGCGAAAGCAGCACCCCGTCCCCTCCTGCCGCTTTCAGCTATCCCGGCCACGGAACCAATGCACGCACCGGTGTGGCCATCTGCCACGGCTTCACCGGCAGCCCGCTCAGCCTGCTGCCGTGGGCTGAGCACCTCGCTTCGCAGGGTTATGCGGTCACCGTTCCCCTGCTGCCGGGCCACGGAACCGACTGGCGCCAACTGGCAGGGACACGCTGGGGCGACTGGTACCGCAGCTTTGAGGCTGCCTACCTGGAGTTGGAAGGACGGACCGACACAACCTTTGTGGCCGGACTCTCGATGGGCGGCGCCATAGCGCTGCTGACCGCTTCCCGGCACAACGTGGCCGGAGTGTCCGTGGTCAACCCGGGCCTGAGTTTCTACGACCGGCGGGTCCGGGTGATCGGCGTACTGAAGTATTTCCAGCGGACAACCCTTCCTATCCAGGAGGAACAGCCGACGGCGGCAGCCACCAATGACGGCGACTATTCACGCACTCCCCTGGCGGCAGTGCACGAACTGAAGAGACTTTTTGGTGCGGCGGCGCGGTGCCTGCCCACGGTGGCTGCCCCGGTCCAGGTGTTCAAGTCGCGCACGGACGCGGTGGTTCCGCAAACTTCGCTGGCACTGCTCCGAAAAGGCCTGGGCGGAAACCTTGCTGAAGTGGTGGACCTCCACAGCAGCGGACATGTGGCTACGCTGGACGTGGACGCGCCGGAGATCCATGCAAAATCCAGCGCTTTCTTCCACGCCCTCGCCCGCCAGAAGACCTCATTGGAGACCCCATGACCTCCGGCCCGGACCACAGCCCGTTCAGCAGCAGTTCCATCGGCGACGGGCCCCGCGTCGGCGTGGTCCTCTCACATGGCTTTACCGCCAGTCCGCACGGACTGCGCGCCTGGGCCCGGAGCCTGGCCGATGCCGGCTTCGCCGTCCGTATGCCCCTGCTGCCCGGCCACGGCACCAGCTGGCAGGAACTCGCACGGACGCGGTGGCAGGAATGGCACAGGGCGTTGGACGAGGCCTACCTTGAACTGGATGCGGACTGCGACTATGTCTTTGCGGCCGGGCTGAGCATGGGCGGGGCGCTGGCGCTGCGGATTGCGGCCACCCGGCCCGTGGCCGGCGTGATCGTGGTCAACCCGGGGCTGGTCATCGATGACCCGCGCGCACCGATCGCCGGGATCCTGAAGCTGGTGATGAAAAGTACGCCGGCCATCGCCAACGACATTCTCAAGGAAGGCATGGACGAGGGCGCCTACCCCCGGACCCCGGTTGCTGCGGCGCACGAAGTCAACAAGATGTTCAAGGACACCATCAGGCTCCTTCCCCGGATCACGGCCCCGGTCAAGGCCTTCCGCTCCACGGTTGACCACGTGGTGTCCGACTCAAGCCTCGTGGCGCTCCGCCGCGGGCTCACCCATGCTCCCCTGGACCTGGTCTACCTTGAGAACAGCTACCATGTGGCAACCCTGGACAATGATGCCGACCGGATTTTTCAGGGATCCGTTGAGTTCATCCGCTCGGTTGCTTCCGGCGGGGCTCCCGGGCGTTCAACGGCAAGTGCGCCCTCAACGCTGGAGGTCGCGTCCCATGAACAGGCCTGACCCGGGCTCCCCTGACCAGGGCGCCAACCAGGATGACGCCGTCTGGCTGGACCTGGTGGCCCGGCTGGAAGCCGATTCCCCCGCCGGAGGCACCGGCAGCGCCAACGGCGCCGGCACCGATCCGGGCGCTGCCGCCGCTCCACGGGACGATTCGACGGCGGGTGGACGGCCAGCCTCGTTCCGGGACTTCGATCCCTTGGGCCTGGCTGGCGCGGCACCTGCCGAGATGTCTGCGGCCGAACGGCAGGCTGCCGGGGACGACGCAGGCACAGGCGCAGACGCAGACGCTCCAGCCGGGCCACGCGACTATGACGTGGACGGGGAAGACGGTGCGTTCGTCCCGGAGGAACCACCCAGCCTCGCCGGTACGGATCCGCTGACCATGCTTGCCTGGCTCGCCGCCGTGGGCGGACCGGTGGCGCTGCTGTTCTCAGCGATGTTCTGGCGCTCCGCGCCGCTCCTGGCAATCGTGGGAATCGTCGCCGTGTTCGTGCTGGGAACCGTGTACCTGATCATGCAGCTTCCGCAGGAGAAGGACGAGGACGACGACGGCGCCCGCGTCTAGCGGCGCGTCCTGCTGCTGACGCGGGACAGATCGGCAGCACCGATGAGTCCGGCATTCGGCCCCAGGGCCGCCAGCTGGATCCCCGCGGCAGGCCTGAAACCGCGGCCCGTCAGGTTGCGGGCGAAAGCTTTGCGGGCAGGTTCCACCAGCAGGTCCCCTGCCGAGCACAGGCCGCCGCCGATGACGAAAAGTCCCGGGTCCAGGGCGGCAGCAAGGTTGGCGAGTCCCAGCCCGAGCCACTCCCCTACTTCCTCAAGCAATTCACGTGATACCGGGTCGCCTGCCAGCGCCAGTTCCGTCACGATCGCACCGGTGATGGCCTCGGTCCGCCCGCCCACGGCCGCTATCAGGTCCTGCGCCACCGGGGAGTTGGCCCGCGCCAGGATCCTTGCTTCCCGGCCCAGCGCATTCCCGGAGGCGTACTGTTCCCAGCAGCCGCGGTTTCCGCATTCGCAGCGGTGCCCGCCCGGCATGATGATCTGGTGCCCGAATTCCCCTGCCACACCGAAACGGCCGCGCTCCACCCTGCCGTCCATCACCATGGCACCGCCGATGCCGGTACCCAGCGTGATGCAGACCAGCCGGTCTTCCCCCTGGCCCGCACCGAAGCGCCATTCCGCCCACGCGGCGGCGTCGGCGTCGTTGGAAAGGAGCACCGGCCGGCGCAGGAGCCGCTGCAGGTTGGCGCGTAGTGGTTCATTGCGCCAGGCGAGGTGGGGGCTGAAAAGCACCGTCCCGCCGTCGAGGTCCATCCACCCTGCGGCGCCGATGCCCACGGACCAGATCCGGTGCCCCTTGCCCAGTTCCTCGACCAACTCCACGATGACCTTTTCCACTGCCCGGGGATCGCTGCCGGGGGTGGCACGCCGTGCCTCGCTGAGGATGCGGCCGTCTGCATCAACGACGCCGGCGGCCACCTTCGTCCCGCCGATGTCGATCCCAATGGCGAGGCCCTTGCGGCCGAGGCGCAGGTGCTCACGGAAGCCTTCGCCGTCGTGCCGCGTCCTTGCCCTGGAAGTGGTGGGCCGGCGCCTCCAGGGGGCAGGTCTTCTGAGGGGCCCGGCCTGTTCGCCGGGGGGCGGTACATACATAATCCCCCATTCTAGGTGCGCATATTCCGCCGAAGCCCGCGGCAGCCACGGATGCCGCCCGCGTGTCTTCCGGCGTCGTTGACGGGAAAGTTACTGGCCAGTAACTTTATATACTGCACGGCCCCGCACCGGCGTACTAGGCTTTAGGCATGCCCCCGTGCGGGACCTCGGATATCAAAGGAGCTATAGTGCGCGAATTCAGTGTTCCGCCTCTTGTTGTAGTCCCACCGGAAACCAACATCACCGATCTGGTGCTGCGGCAGGCAGCCAAGGCCGGCAACCCCGCACTCTTTTCGCGGCGCGACGCCTCCGGGTCCTGGCAGGACATTTCCGCCACTGATTTCGTGGCCGACGTCCGGGCACTGGCAAAGGGGCTGATGGCCAGCGGAGTGGGTGCCGGCGACCGCGTGGGCATCATGTCCCGCACCCGGTACGAATGGTCCCTGGTGGATTTCGCAATCTGGTTCGCCGGCGCCGTCTCCGTCCCCATCTACGAAACTTCCTCGCCCTCCCAGGTGGCCTGGAACCTGGGCGACTCCGGCGCGGTGGCCGCTTTCGGCGAGGCAGCCCACCATGAGGACATCATCCGCCAGGCGGTAACGGCGGAAGGCCTGGCATCCCTCCAGCACGTGTGGCAGCTGGAAGGCGAGGGACTTGACGCCCTCCGCGAAGCCGGCCGGGAGGTCAGCGACGAGGATCTTGAAGCCCGGAGGAAAACAGCCACCCTGGGTGATACCGCCACCATCATCTACACGTCCGGCACCACAGGCAGGCCCAAGGGCTGCGAACTGACGCACGGCAACTTCGTCGAGCTTTCCGACAACGCACTGGCCATCATTGGCGAGATCGTCCACGAGAACGCGAAGACCATCATGTTCCTCCCGCTGGCGCACGTCTTTGCCCGCTTCATCTCCGTCCTGGCCATGGCTGCCGGCACCACCGTGGCGCACACACCGGATATCAAGAACCTCCTGGCGGACCTCCAGAGCTACGAGCCCACCTTCATCCTGGCGGTGCCGCGGGTCTTCGAAAAGGTCTACAACTCTGCCATGACCAAGGCGGAGGACGCCGGCAAGGGAGCCATCTTCCATAAGGCAGCCGATACCGCCATCGCCTTCTCCAAGGCACGGCAGGAGGGCCGCGTCGGCCTGGGCCTCAGGCTGCGCCACGCACTGTTCGACAAACTGGTCTACGGCAAACTGCGGGCCGCGATGGGCGGCCATGTTGCCCATGCGGTGTCCGGCGGCGGCCCGCTGGGCGAGCGGCTGGGCCACTTTTTCCAGGGCATCGGGCTGCAGGTGCTTGAAGGCTACGGCCTGACGGAAACCACGGCACCCATTACGGTGAACACCCCGTCGCTGATCAAGATCGGGTCCGTGGGAAAGCCCCTGCCCGGAAATGCCGTGAAGATCGCCGAGGACGGCGAGATCCTCGCCAAGGGCGTGTGCGTAATGCGCGGCTACTACAAGCGGCCCGACCTCACCGGCGAAACGTTCGACGACGGATGGTTCCGTACCGGGGACATCGGCCGGCTCGATGACGACGGCTTTGTGTGGATTACCGGGCGCAAGAAGGAGATCATTGTCACCGCGGGCGGCAAGAACGTCATCCCCGCCCTGCTCGAGGACCAGATCCGGGCCGATGCGCTGGTCTCGCAGGTGCTGGTGGTCGGCGACAACCGGCCGTTCATCGGCGCCCTGGTCACGCTGGACCAGGAAGCCCTGCCCGGCTGGCTGCAGCGGCACAACCTCCCGGCAGACACTTCCCTGGCGGACGCCGCCAAGAACCCGGTAGTCAAGGCGGCAGTCCAGGACCTGATCACGGCCGCGAATGCGTCGGTTTCCCAGGCCGAGGCCATCAAGTCCTTCCGCATCGTGCCGGCCGACTTCACCGAAGCGTCCGGGCACCTGACGCCGTCCATGAAGGTCAAGCGGGCCCAGGTCATGAAGGACTTCGAAACTGTCATCGAGGAGATGTACAGCTCGCCCCGTCCGTAGGAAGCGCCGCAAAGAGGCAGGGCCCGGTCCGGCAGCGTGCGTAAAAGGGGCCCCGCGCCCCCGCTCGCCGCGAAGCGGCCTTAGCAGGGCGGGGGGAATAGCACGCAGAGGATCGGGCCCTGCCTCAACCGCAGCCCACCACAAGGAAGGGTCCTCCCGACGGGGAGGACCCTTCAATTGTTAATCGAGCGTCCGGGCTCTACTGCTCGACCACCAGCAGCAGGTCCCCGCCCTCCACCTGCTCGATGGATGAGATGGCGAGCCGTGAGACTTTGCCGGCCACCGGCGTCGTAATGGATGCTTCCATCTTCATCGCCTCGATGGTGGCTACCGTGTCTCCTGCCTTGACCTCGTCGCCGGCCTTGACCGTCACCGTAACGGCGCCCGCGAACGGTGCGGCCACGTGGCCGGGCTGGGCCGGGTCTGCCTTTTCGGCAGCCTTCACGTTGCTGACCACGGAGCGGTCCCTCACCACGACGGGCCGGGACTGGCCGTTGAGGGTACACATGACGGTGCGCATGCCCTTTTCGTCCGCCTCGGATACCGCTTCCAGCGACGCGATCAGCCGCACGCCCTTCTCCAGCTGGATCTCGTGCTCAGTGCCACGCTGCAGGCCGTAGAGGTAGTCGCGGGTATCCAGGACGGAGATGTTGCCATAGGTCTCGACGCTCTTCAGGTAGTCCTTGGTGGGTCCATCGAAGAGCAGCCGGTTCAGCGTGTGCTGGCGGGTCTTGGAATCGGACTTCAGGGCAGCGCTGTCCTCGGGGCTGAGCTCCACGTCCCTGACCTTCACGCTGCGGCCCTGCAGGGCCTTGGTGCGGAAGGGCTCCGGCCAGCCTCCTGGCGGATCGCCGAGCTCGCCGGACAGGAAGCCGATCACGGAATCCGGGATGTCGTAGTTCTGCGGGTTCTCGTTGAAGTCCGCCGGGTCCGCGTTCAAGCCCACCAGGTGCAGGGCGAGGTCGCCCACCACCTTGGAGGACGGCGTCACCTTGACCAGGTGCCCAAGGATGCGGTCGGCCGCGGTGTACATGTCCTCGATGGCTTCGAAGCGCTCCCCCAGTCCCAGCGCAATGGCCTGCTGGCGCAGGTTGGAGAGCTGGCCGCCGGGGATCTCATGCTGGTAGACGCGACCGGTGGGGCCGGGAAGTCCGGACTCGAACGGTGCGTATACGCGGCGGACCGCTTCCCAGTACGGTTCCAGCGAACTGACCGCAGCCAGGCTGAGCCCCGTGTCCCGCGGAGTGTGCGCCAGGGCTGCCACCAGGGCAGAGGCCGAGGGCTGGCTGGTGGTTCCTGCCAGCGACGCCGACGCGACGTCCACAGCGTCAACACCGGCATCCACGGCGGCCAGCAGCGTGGCCAGCTGGCCTCCTGCCGTGTCGTGGGTGTGCAGGTGCACCGGCAGGTCGAAGCGTTCCCGGAGGGCTGAAACGAGTTTCGCTCCCGCGGCGGGACGGAGCAGGCCGGCCATGTCCTTGATTGCCAGGATGTGGGCGCCGGCGTCAACGATCTTCTGGGCAAGACCCAGGTAGTAGTCAAGCGTGTAGAGCGTCTCTTCCGGGTCCAGCATGTCCCCGGTGTAGCAGAGTGCCACCTCGGCCACCGCGGTGCCGGTGGCCCGGACCGCACGGATGGCCGGGGCCATCTGGCTGACGTCGTTCAAGGCGTCGAAGATCCGGAAGATGTCGATGCCGGTGGCGGCAGCCTCGTTCACGAAGGCTTCGGTCACCTCTTCAGGGTACGGCGTGTAGCCCACGGTGTTGCGGCCACGGAGCAGCATCTGCAAACACACGTTGGGGAGCGCCTTGCGCAGCGCAGCGAGGCGGTCCCAGGGGTCTTCGCCGAGGAACCGGAGCGCCACGTCATAGGTGGCCCCGCCCCAGGCTTCAACGGACAGCAGTTCCGGCAGCAGCGCGGTGACGGCGGGTCCGGCCGCCACCAGGTCGCGGGTGCGGACGCGGGTTGCCAGCAGCGACTGGTGGGCGTCCCTGAACGTGGTGTCCGTGACGGCCACCGCGTTCTGTTCGCGAAGCGCCTTGGCAAAGCCTTCGGGGCCCAGCTCGAGGAGCCTCTGCCGGGAGCCCGGAACGGCCTGTTTGTCCTTGACCGACGGCAGCTTGCTGGCCGGGTTGGAGTGGACCTTGAGTTCGCCGTTGGGCTTGTTGACCGTGACCTCGGCCAGCCAGGTGAGGAGCTTGGTGCCGCGGTCCGCAGAGACGCGGGCCTTGAGCAGCTGCGGGCGCTCGTCAATGAAGGAGGTGGCGACGTCCCCCGCGATGAAGTCGGGATCGTCAAGCACTGCCTGCAGGAAGGAAATGTTGGTGGAGACGCCGCGGATGCGGAATTCCGCCAGGGCCCGGCGTGCACGGGCGACGGCGGACGGGTAGTCCCTGCCGCGGCAGGTGAGCTTGACGAGCATGGAGTCGAAATGGGGGCTGATTTCGGCACCGGAGTAAACGGTGCCGCCGTCGAGTCTCACACCCGCGCCGCCGGCGGAACGGTAGCCGGTGATCTTTCCGACGTCCGGACGGAAGCCGTTGGCGGGGTCTTCCGTGGTGATGCGGCTCTGCAGCGCCGCGCCACGCAGCTTGACGGTGTCCTGGGAGAGGCCGAGGTCGGCGAGTGTTTCTCCGGCGGCGATCCGCATCTGTGCCTGCACCAGGTCGACGTCGGTGACTTCCTCGGTGACCGTGTGTTCCACCTGGATGCGCGGGTTCATCTCGATGAAGACGTGCTGGCCGGCGCGCTCCCCGACCGTGTCCACCAGGAACTCCACCGTGCCGGCGTTGACGTAGTTCAGGGCCTTGGCGAACTTGACGGCATCCCGGTACAGCGCCTGCCGGATGCCCTCGTCGAGGTTGGGGGCCGGGGCGATCTCGATGACCTTCTGGTGGCGCCGCTGGATGGAGCAGTCGCGTTCGAAGAGGTGCATGACGTTGCCCTCGGCATCGGCCAGGATCTGGACCTCAATGTGCCGCGGGCGCAGGACGGCCTGTTCCAGGAACATGGTGGGATCGCCGAAGGCGGCATCGGCCTCGCGCATGGCTGACTGCAGGGCTTCGGGCAGGGCCTCACGGGTGTCCACCCGGCGCATGCCGCGGCCGCCGCCGCCGGCCACTGCCTTGGCGAAGATGGGGAACCCGATCTCGTCGGCCGCAGCGATCAGTTCGTCCAGGTCCTTGGAGGGCGCGCTGGACTTCAGGACGGGAACGCCGGCGTCGCGGGCTGCCTTCAGCGCCGCTACCTTGTTGCCCGCGAGTTCAAGGACCTCAGCAGGCGGACCAACAAAGGTGATGCCCGCGGCCTTCGCGGCCCGGGCGAGGTCCGGGTTCTCGGAAAGGAACCCGTAGCCCGGGTAGATGGCGTCCGCACCGGACTCCTTTGCCACCCGCACTACTTCTTCTACGTCCAGGTAAGCTCGGACGGGGTGGCCCTCTTCGCCAATCAGGTAGGCCTCGTCCGCTTTCTGGCGGTGGATCGAGTTTCTGTCTTCATGGGGGAAAACGGCAACCGTCTTGGCGCCCAGCTCGTAGCCGGCGCGGAAGGCCCTGATCGCGATTTCGCCGCGGTTGGCCACCAGAACTTTGGAAAACATACTTCTCCTGCATCATTGCGGGTGGATCGGTGAGTGGTCACAGTGTCTAGGACCTACAAGGACAAACACAAATCTTTGTGGCCACCATCACTAATTTCCCCGTCATGTCCCGAAGCCTTCTGCCGGCTCGGGCGGAAACCGCCCCGGCAGCACAGTCGGTGCCATGCCGACGCCCAATAAAGCAGGATTCGCCGACGCATCAACATATGATGAGTAGGGCGGCAGGACCGTCCGGCTTCGGCACTGCCGGAGCAAACATTACCCCCAACACGGCATCCGGCGTTAGGTTTTGGTCTCTCAAGTGCAAGTAGTCAGCATCAGCAGCCTTAAGGGTGGAGTCGGCAAGACTTCCGTCACCACAGGATTGGCGTCTGCGGCGCTGGCCGCGGGCATCAGCACGCTGGTGGTGGACCTTGATCCGCACGCGGATGCCACCACTGCGTTGGGAGTCCAGCCCGGCGACCAGCTGGATATCGGCCGGATGCTCAAGAGTCCCCGCCGGGCAAAGCTGTCCGAAAACGTGGTGCGCAGCAGCTGGACCGCCAAGACCCAGTCCAACGGCACCGGCTCCGCCGTACTGGACGTCGCCGTCGGCTCTGCCTACACCGGCATCTATGACCGGCCGGACCTGGGCCGCCGCGACCTGCGCAGGCTCTCCTCTGTCCTGGCCACCGGGGACGACTACCAGCTTGTCCTAGTGGACTGCCCGCCGTCCCTGAACGGCCTGACCCGGATGGCCTGGTCCGCCAGCGACAAGGTGGCGCTGGTTGCCGAGCCCGGCCTGTTCTCGGTGGCCGGCACCGAGCGGACCATGCGGGCCATCCAGCTTTTCCGCCAGGAGTTCGCCCCCAACCTTTCCCCGGCAGGCATCGTGGCCAACCGGGTGCGGTCGGGTTCCTCGGAACACGCGTACCGGCTTGCGGAGATGGAGTCCATGTTCGGAGAACTCCTCCTGAGCCCGCGGATTCCGGAACAGGCCAACTGGCAGCAGATCCAGGGCGCCGCCCACCCCGTGCACCACTGGCCCGGTGATTCCGCGAAGTCCGCTGCGGCCCTGTTCGATGAACTGCTGGCCAACCTGATGGCTGTGGGCAGCAGCCTGCGCAGCCGCGCCAGGTAGGGCAACCCGCCTGGTTAACAGCCAAGGGGCCGCCCTCCGGATGGAGAGCGGCCCCTTGCTCAATATTTCAGCTGATCTTGCGCGCTGCCCTGCGCTTGCTCAGTTCGTCGTCCGGAAAGGACGGCTCAGCGGCATGCTCGCTGGGAAGCGAGGCCAGGCTGCCCTCCACCTCACGCCAGACCCGTCCGACGGCAATGCCGAACACACCTTGGCCGCCCTGGACGAGGTCGATGACCTCGTCAGCGGAGGTGCACTCGTAGACGCTCGCGCCGTCACTCATCAGGGTGATCTGGGCGAGGTCTTCGACGCCGCGTTCCCGCAGGTGTTCCACGGCGGTGCGGATTTGCTGCAGCGATACCCCTGTGTCCAGGAGCCTCTTGACGACTTTCAGGACCAGGATGTCGCGGAAGCCGTACAGTCGCTGGGAGCCGGAACCGGCGGCGCCGCGGACCGCGGGCTCCACCAGGCCGGTGCGTGCCCAGTAGTCGAGCTGGCGGTACGTGATGCCGGCCGCCTTGCATGCGGTGGGCCCGCGGTAGCCCGCGTCCTCATCCAGCACAGGAAGGTCTTCGGTAAACAGGAGGCCCTGGGCACCGCTCGCCGGCACAGCAACACCAGCCGTGGGCTGCTTCAGCCCGCCTGCTTCACCTTTGGGACTCACCTGGATCCTCCTTGTCATACGCTCCCGGGGAAACTGCTGCAGCAGCAGTGCATGAAGACCATGCATGTAATTTTCGCGGGGCGCACTTTCCAGTGTGACTTGCGCGGCTGCCGTAAGCAATGGGAACTCGATACTTCGACGTTAGGCCCGGGGGGTCGCAAGGTCAAAGACCCTGCAGGGTTAAAAGGGGCGTGTCGAAAGATTCACCCTCAACTTTAACCTTAACGTGACCTCAGCCGTCGAAGTCCTCGGGCTCAACATCGTCCAGGAACTCCCGGAACCGGCGCAGTTCGCGCTCTTCATCAACGGTGGGACCGGGTTCCGTGTCCTCGCCCTCGTCATGCTCGGTGATGCGGACTCCGGCCTCATCCATGACTGAATCCGCGCACCAAATCCGGCACTTTGCGCGCAGGGCTATGGCCAGCGCGTCCGAGGCCCGCGAACTGACTGTTGTCCCGTTCTCGAACTGCAGCTGGCCGTAGAAGATGTTGTCCTCCACCGCAACGATGTTCACGCTGACCACCGAGTGCCCCAGCGACTCCACGACGTCCACCAGGAGGTCGTGGGTCATGGGGCGGGGCGGGACCACGCCCTGCTGGGCAAGGGCAATGGCACTGGCTTCAGGCGTCCCGATCCATATGGGGACGTGCCGTTCCCCGTGCATTTCCCGAAGCAGGACCAGTGGCTGGTTGGAAGGCAGTTCGATGCGAACGCCCACAATCTCGACTTCAATCATCAGATGTCCATGCGTGAGATATGGTCCTGCACCAAGGCACGGTGCAGGGTGAGGCAGAGGTCGCTAATCTCACGGGCGGCCTCAGCTGCCCGTGCCTGGGACGCGGAGTCCTTGCGGGACGCCAATGGCGCCACGACGCGCTCCACCAGGCCAAACTCCCGTTCCGCAGCCGCCTGGAAGGGGCGGAGGTGGCGGGGTTCAAGCCCGTGGCTCTCCAGCTGGACGCAGGCGCGCGCCACCTGGAGGGCGTGCTCATCGAACTGGCCATTGCTGTGGCTAATCAGGCCGAAACTCAGGAGGGACTGCAGCAGCGGCACACTGGCACCGGATTCCGTGCGGAGCTGCTCTTCCGTAAGCTTGCGCCCCCGGTTCTGCAGTTCCGCCGCCAGCTCATCCGAGACGATGCGCGGGGACACCACGACGCCGGGCGGGAGGTTCTCGGGGCGTTCGCCCCTGTCGATGGCATCGAGGTAGTCCTTGATGACTTTCAGGGGGAGGTACTGGTCACGCTGCAGGGCCAGGACGAACCGCAGCCGCTCGACGTCGCCGTCCGAGTACTGGCGGTAGCCCGCCGGTGTCCTGCGCGGGTTGATGAGCCCTTTTTCCTCAAGGAACCTGATCTTGGACGCAGTCATGCCGGGAAAGTCCCCGCTGAGCTGTGCGAGGACTTCCCCGATGTTGAGGACCTGGGGTCCCCGGCGTTCCGGTTGTGCCATTGCCACAGGCAGCGGTCCCCGGTTCAGCCGCGGCCTGCAGCGTTGGCAGGGCTCATGTAGAAGGTGAGGCGGAACTTGCCGATCTGGACTTCGCTGCCGGACTTGAGCTCCACGCTGTCCACGCGGTCGTGGTTGACGTAGGTGCCGTTCAGGCTGTTTTTGTCCACCACTTCGAAACTCCGGGCGGTGCGCCGGAACTCGACATGGCGGCGGGAAACGGTGACGTCGTCCAGGAAGATATCCGCATCCGGGTGCCGTCCGGCCGTGGTGACATCGGAATCAAGCAGGAAGCGGGCGCCGGCGTTGGGGCCGCTGTGCGCAACCAGCAGTGCTGACCCGGCCGGGAGCGCCTCAACCGAGCTGCGCTCATCGGACGAGAGTTTGGGGGCAATCGTGGGCTCATCCCTCACCGGGGTGAGATGGATCGAAGTAGTCTCCGACGCCCTGGCCGCACCCGAGCCGTGTTCCCCGTCGGCAGGGTTCTGTGTGTGGCCAGCCATGGACTCCTCCTCTTTCCGTTGCTGCCCTCAGGCCTGCAACCAACATCTGCCCTCCGGACCTGCAACGCAGGCCCGGTCCCGGCCCGCCGATCCGGCCGCTGACGTGCGAAGACGTTCTGCCTTCACGGCGGGGCCGGACCGGAAATACCGGTTAGCTTTAGCCTACCTGCTGTTCGTACTCCGATGCACTGAGCAATGATTCAACGGCGTCAGCTTCGGCGAGCTTGATCTCAATGAGCCACCCTTCACCGTAGGGATCTGTGTTGATCAGCGCGGAATCGGTGTCCAGTGACTCGTTGCGGGCCACAACTTCGCCGGTTACAGGGGCATAGATGTCGCTGACGCTCTTGGTGGACTCCACCTCGCCCACAACTTCGTTCGCCGTAATCTTGGTGCCAACTTCAGGCATCTGGGCGTAGACAACGTCCCCGAGTGCGTCCTGGGCAAAGTCGGTGATGCCTACCCGGACCACGCCGTCGGCATTGGGGGCGGTGACCCACTCGTGTTCGGCTGTGTAGGACAGATCTTCGGGAATGTTGCTCATCAGGGGCCTTTCATCGGGTCGAACACCAATGTCAACGGGGCCCCGGAACGGGCCGCCGCTGAAAGTATAGGCACATCTGCCCGGGCGTTCGGCGGGGTTTCTGCCAAGATGGGACGCATGAGCGCATGCACAGCCGGCGTCCACGTCGGGGAAGGCAGCTAGCGGATGCCTGAGCTGCCCGAGGTCGCCGGCCTTGCCGGGTTCCTGAGTGACCACCTGCAGGGAGCGGTCGTGTCAAAAGTGCAGATCGTTTCCTTCGCCGTCCTCAAGACGGCCGATCCCCCGTTCAGCGCCCTCGAGGGCAGGACCGTCACAGGCGTACGGCGCTTCGGCAAGTTCATCAGCATTGACACCGGCGGCATCTCCTTCGTCTTTCACCTGGCCAGGGCCGGCTGGGTCCGCTTCACGGACTCCCCCACCGACGCCCAGCTGAAAATGGGAAAAGGGCACATCGCCGCCCGCCTTGCCTTCACCGGCCCCGGGGGCCCGCGCGGCTTCGACCTCACCGAGGCCGGAACGAAGAAGAGCCTTGCGGTCTACGTGGTCCGGGATCCGCAGGAAGTGCCGGGTATAGCGTCGCTGGGGCCGGACCCCTTCGCTGAGGCGTTCGACGCCGACATGCTGGCTGAGATCCTTGCCGGCAGCTCCCAGCAGATCAAGGGGCTCCTGCGGAACCAGGGCGTCATCGCCGGGATTGGGAACGCCTACAGCGACGAGATTCTGCATGCGGCAAGGATCTCCCCCTTTGCCACGGCCAAGTCCCTGGACCGCGGAACCGTCCAGGTCCTGTACGACGCCATCCACACCATCCTTGGCACGGCGATGGCCGAGGCGCAGGGCAAGCCGCCCAAGGACCTGAAGGACGTCAAACGGAGCCACATGCGCGTCCATGCGCGGGCCGGTCAGCCGTGCCCCGTGTGCGGAGATACTGTCCGCGAGGTTTCCTTCGCCGATACCGCCCTGCAGTACTGCCCCACCTGCCAGACCAAGGGCAAGATCCTGGCTGACCGCAGGACCTCTAAGTTCCTGAAGTAGGAAGATCCGGCAGCCAAGCTGGTAGATGTCGACCGTCATTGTGGACGACTTGGCTGCGGAAATGAGGCCTTGGTCCTGCAACAGCGTACCGCCCGCGGTCATCCGCTCGAACATGACATGGGACCCCGGAACGCGGCAACTGCGGCAGCACCGCGGACGGGGTGTCGCGGGTGATCTGATTGCGATTCGGGACCTCTGCCCCTGCCCGGGCATGCCCCTGGGGCGTAGCGTCTTGACCAAGGCTCGCATGTCTCGGTCAGCACGAAGGGGTCACAATGCGCCGGTCTCGATCCGCCGTCCTCGGAATGGCCTTGGCCCTCGCCCTCGGCGGGGGCCTCGGGGGCACGGCCTTGGGGCCGCCCGCGTCCGCCGCATCAGCGGTGGCTGCGCAACGGAGCGTTCCGGCGTCGATGGTGGTCGAGCAGGCCGGCGACGACGCGATCCTCCAGCACTATGAGCAGCTCGGCGGCAGCGCATCGTTTCTCGGCACGCCAGTCGGCAGCGCGTACGACGTCGCTGGGGGCCGCGCCCAGGACTACACCGGCGGCACGATCTACTTTAGCGCCGGCACCGGAGCGTACGAGGTCCACGGAGCCATCCGCGGACGCTACCTGGAGCTCGGCGGACCGGCCGGCTTCCTGGGCTTCCCGCTCACCGACGAGACCTCCACCCCCGGCGCCGCTGGCCGCCACAACAACTTCGCCGGAGGGGCGATCTACTTTAGCGCCGGCACCGGAGCGTACGAGGTCCACGGAGCCATCCGCGGACACTACCTGGAGCTCGGCGGACCGGCCGGCTTCCTGGGCTTCCCGCTCACCGACGAGACCTCCACCCCCGGCGCCGCTGGCCGCCACAACAACTTCGCCGGAGGGGCGATCTACTTTAGCGCCGGCACCGGAGCGTACGAGGTCCACGGAGCCATCCGCGGACACTACCTGGAGCTCGGCGGACCGGCCGGCGTGCTTGGATTCCCCGTGACGGATGAGACCGGCACCCCCGACGGGGTCGGTCGGTTCAACCACTTCAGCGGCACGAACGCCGGCTCGTCGATCTACTGGTCGCCTGCCACGGGAGCCCACGAGGTGTACGGAGCCATCCGAGCCCAGTGGGTGGCCCTCGGTTGGGAGCGCAGCCGGCTCGGCTACCCGATCAGCGGCGAGTACAGCATCACGGGCGGCCGCCGCAACGACTTCCAGCACGGTTCTATCCTGTGGCACGCGGCCAGCGGCAGGATCGAGGTCATCTACACCAGCGTCCCGTCGGCGCTCCTAGGCGTGGATCTTGAGCGCATTCCGACCACGCAGAAGGTTGTCGCACTCACGTTCGACGCCGGCGCCAACGACGCCGCCCTCCGATCGATCCTCGCCACCCTCGCAGCCCACGGCGTCCCGGGCACGTTCTTCCTCACCGGAGACTGGGTCAACCAGTTCCCCTCCAACCCGGCGCTGATCTACAACGCGGGGCATCGGATCGGCAATCACTCCATGACCCACCCAGATTTCACAACCCTGACCGACGCCCAGATCGCGGCCGAGATCAGCAGCGCGCAGAGGACCATCGAGGCCGCTGGAGGAGACCCGCGCCCGTTCTTCCGCTTCCCCTTCGGCGCCCGCGATTCCCGCACGATCGCAGACGTCAACGCCGCTGGCTACGCGGCGGTCCGGTGGACCGTTGACACCCTGGGCTGGCAAGGCACCATGAACGGAACGCGCGGCCCGAGCTTCATCGTCCAGCGCGTCCTGGCTTCCGCGCAGCCCGGGGAGATCGTCCTCATGCACCTCGGCTCCAACCCGGACGACGGCTCAACGCTCGACGCCGCGGCCCTCCCAGAGGTGATCTCCCAGCTCCCGGCGGCAGGCTACGGCTTCGTCACCCTCGACGCCGCCCTCGGCTAGCTGGCCCCTGTGCAGGGCACCCCTCGGGCGGCGGCGGATGGTGATCCCGCCGTGGGTGCCGATCGTCAGGTTGGTCGGGCTCATCGCGTCATCACGGGAATCCCGCCAATGCAAAAAGCCGCGGAAACCCTGAAGTTTCCGCGGCTTTGTGGTCGGGCTGACAGGATTTGAACCTGCGACCCCTTGACCCCCAGTCAAGTGCGCTACCAAGCTGCGCTACAGCCCGCTGGTTCCGCCGTTCTCCGCTGAGCTGAACCCTCAAATCACTCCGAGGAGTTCACCAGCAGTCCGGCCGAACCACCTAGAAGAGCTTACACGATTCCGGAGGGTGCCAGTGACACTTTCCGGCTTCCGGCGCTCCGCGTGTTGCGGAGATCACCGGAATCAACGCTTCTTGCCCCGCTTTTCCCGGACCCGCATGCTGACCTCGATGGGGGTGCCCTCGAAGCCGAAGGTTTCCCGGAGGCGGCGGGTGATGAAGCGGCGGTATCCCGGGTCCAGGAATCCGGTGGTGAACAGCACGAACTTCGGGGGCCGGCTGGACGCCTGGGTGCCGAAGAGGATGCGCGGCTGCTTGCCGCCTCGGACGGGGTGCGGGTGCGCGGCAACGAGTTCGCCGAGGAAGGCGTTCAGGCGGCCGGTGGCGATGCGCTTGTCCCAGTTCTCCAGTGCCAGGTCCAGGGCGGGAACCAGGCGGTCCTTGTGCCACCCGGTCTTGGCAGAGATGTTCACCCGGGGTGCCCAGTTCACGTGAGCCAGGTCCTGCTCGATTTCACGTTCCAGGTAGCGCCGGCGTTCGTCGTCGAGCAGGTCCCATTTGTTGAACGCCAGCACCAGGGCACGGCCGGACTCAATGGCGAGCTGCAGGATCCGGACGTCCTGCTCGCTGAGGACCTCATCCACGGCGAGGAGCACGACGGCGACCTCCGCCTTTTCGAGTGCGGCCTGGGTCCGCAGGGAGGCGTAGAAGTCCGCCCCCTGCGCCATGTGCTGGCGGCGGCGGATGCCTGCCGTGTCCACGAAGCGCCACGTCCGGCCGCCGAGTTCGATGAACTCGTCCACGGGGTCGCGGGTGGTTCCGGCCGTGTTGTCCACCACCACGCGCTCGGTGCCTGCCAGCTTGTTCAGCAGCGAGGACTTGCCCACGTTGGGGCGGCCGATCAGGGCAATGCGCCGCGGGCCGCCGGAACGGTCGGTTCCCTCAATGGTGGAGAACTCGGGGAGCACGTCCATCACGTGGTCCAGCAGGTCCGCAACCCCGCGGCCGTGCAGCGCCGACACCGGGTAGGGCTCACCAAAGCCCAGGCCCCACAGGGTGGCCGAGTCCGCTTCCTGCGCAAAGTCGTCCACCTTGTTGGCCACCATGATGACCGGCTTCTTGCTGCGGCGGAGCATCTTCATGACGCCTTCATCGGTGGCCGTAGCCCCTACTGCGGAGTCCACCACGAAGAGCACGGCGTCGGCGAGTTCAACGGCCATCTCGGCCTGCTCGGCCACGCGGGCGTGGATACCGCGGGCATCGTGTTCCCAGCCGCCGGTGTCCACGAGGGTGAAGTTGCGTCCGTTCCAGCTGGCGGAGTACATGACGCGGTCGCGGGTGACACCGGGGGTGTCTTCAACCACTGCTTCACGTCGGCCCAGGATGCGGTTCACGAGGGTTGACTTGCCCACGTTGGGCCGTCCGATGATGGCCAGGACCGGATCAAGCTTGACGGGGCCGTCGAAGTCCTCGTCGCCGTACTCGCCGCTGAGCAGTGCGGCGTCTTCCTCGTCGAGGTCATAGTCCTCCAGGCCCGCCCGGAGGGACGCGGCGCGGAGCTCGGCCTCCTCGTCGTCAATGGCAGCCAGCCGTTCGGCCACCTGGTCCGTGCCCGTGGGCGTGTAGTCGTCTTCGCCGGCGCCGGGGTGGCCGGGAGTTTGAGTCGTATCGCTCATTGCACTGTCCTTAGTGGTCATCTGCCGGCGTCCCGGCTACTGCTGTTAAGTCTTTATGGGCATCTGCCGTAGGCAGGGGCTGCCCGCTGAGTTGAACGGAGTCCTGGACGTGCCCAGCCAGCGCAGCGCGGATTTCCAGCGCCGCCCTGTCCATTGAAGCACGCCCGCTTTCCCCGGCCCTGCGGCCAAGGGTGAGGGCATTTCCGAAGCTGACGTGGAAACGCCTGCCCGGCCGGGGCACTGAATCAAGGTGTTCGTCGCCTCTGCGCGTACCCAGGATGGCCACCGGAACCACCGGCGCTCCGGAGTTCAGCGCCAGCCAGGCCACGCCGCCGTTAATGTCCGCAGCCGCCCCGCTCCCCCGGGTACCTTCGGGAAGGATCCCTACGCACCGTCCGGCGTCGAGCACTTCCTTGCAGCGCTGCAGTGCCGCGCGGTCGCCCCTCCGGTCCACCGGCAACTGGCCGGAGGCGTTGAGCACCCGGCCGAGGAATCCCTGGAACATTTCCTGCTTGACCAGGATGTGCATGGGCCGTGGCGAGGCACCGAACATGACCGGCCCGTCCAGGAAGCTGATGTGGTTCGCGGCGAAAATCACCGGGCCTCCGGTGGGCACGTTGTCCTTGCCCGTGACGGTGGTCCGGTACACCAGATGGTCGAGGATCCAGCCCACAGGCCTGCTCCACGTCATGGTCAGCCCGGACGGGACACCCCGCTTGCCGTCAGTCACGGTTGAGGGCCTTCGTGACGATCACCAGGGCCGCTGCTACGGTCTGCTCGAAGTCGAGGTCCGATGAGTCCAGCGTGACAACCCCGGAGGCCGCCTTCGTGAAGTTCACCACCGTGGAATCCTTCGCGTCGCGGTGGGTCACCTGGGCCGCCAGCTGCTCGGCGTCCTGGGTGCCGCCGAGCTGCATCCCGCGCCGGCGCAGCCGCGCTTCCTCGCTGGCGGTGAGCAGCATGCGGACTTCCGCCCCGGGCGCGACGACGGTGGTGATGTCCCTGCCTTCCACCACCATGCGGCGGTGGTGCTTTTCGATGAGCTCCCGCTGGCGGCGGATAAGTTCAGTCCGGGCGCCGAGGGTGGTGGCCACAGCGCTGACGGCCGAAGAGATTGCCGGTTCGCGGATGGCGTCAGTGACGTCCACGCCGTCAACCCGGACGTAGTCGTCGTGCGGGCTGGTGCTCAGGTCCAGTACCAGGTCCCGGGCGGCCTGCTCCACGGCTGCGGCGTCGTCGAGGTCGATTCCCCTGGCGACGCAATCCCAGGTCAGGGCGCGGTACATCGCGCCGGTGTCCAGGTAGGCGAGCCGGAGCCTGCGGGCCACCTCCTTGCTCACGCTGGACTTGCCGGAGCCGGAGGGGCCGTCAATGGCCACCACCAGCGGCCGTCCGACGCGGAGCGCGGGCATGGTGTCGAGAAGTTCCTGTGTCATTACTGAAGTACCCGCCATCCGCGGTCGTTTAGTGCTTCGATCAGGTGGTCGTGCTTGTTCGGCAACACGGATATTTCCACCATACCCACGTTTTGGCCGGACGAATGGTCAAGGCGGAGGTCCTCCAGGTTGACGCCGATCTCCCCGATTTCGGTGAGGAGCCGGGCGATTTGCCCCGGTTTGTCATCCACCAGGACGGTCAGCCAGGAGTATGCCTGCGGGGGTCCGCCGTGCTTGCCCGGAATGCGTGCCTGGCCGGCATTGCCTTCGCTCATGAGCTGGGCGAGGTCCAGCCTCGCCCCAGGCGCTGTGGGCTTTTCCAAGGTGCCAATCAGCCGGTTGAGGTCATCCCGGACGCCGTACAGGATGTCCACCACCTTCGCCGCGTTGCCGCCAAGGATCTGGACCCAGAGGGCGGGATCGCTGGCAGCAATGCGGGTGACGTCGCGCAGGCCGTTGCCGGCCAGGGACAGCGCGTGCAGGGGTGTGCCCTGCAACCGGCTCGCCACCAGCGACGACATCACCTGGGGCAGGTGCGAGACCAGGGCCACGGCTTCGTCATGTTCGTCGGCCGTGAACTGGGAGACGACGGCGCCCAGGTCTGCGGCCAGGGACCGGGCCGTCTGGAGGGCGGCGGCGGAGGTCTCCTCCGACGGACACACCACCCACGGCATCGAGGTAAACAGCTCGCCGCGCGCAGCTACGGGACCTGATTTTTCCCGTCCGGCCATGGGATGGGTTCCCACGTAGCGGGAGAGGTCAACGCCGCGGCGGCGCAGCTGGCCCAGGATCTCAGCCTTAACGCTGGCGATGTCCACCACAACCGAGTCAGGGTACTCGGACAGGGCTGCTGCCACGACATCGGCCGTGACGTCCGGCGGAGCGGCAACCACCACGAGCTGCGGAACCCTGCCATCCAGCTCAGCCAGTGGCCGGCCCGCTCCGATATCCACGGCGACCGCCTGGTTGGTGGGCGAGGGGTCGGACAAGAACACGGGCACGCCGCGCCCGCGCAGCCCCAGCCCGATGCTGGTGCCCAGCAGTCCGGTGCCAAGGACCACGACCGGACCGTCCAGGTGCCCGCGGCCCTGGCTGTGGAAAGCGGACATGCCTCAGAGCCCTACGGATGCCAGCAGGTGGCCGACTTCCTGCTTGCCGAGGTTGCGGATGCTGCCCTGTCGCTGGTCTCCCAGGCCGATGGGGCCCACCTTCACGCGGACCAGCCGCAGGACCGGGAAGCCGACGGCGTCGAACAGGCGGCGGACAATGCGGTTCTTGCCGGAGTGCAGCACTACCTCGATCAGGACGTGGCCCGGAGTGGAGTCGACAAGCCGGAAGGAGTCCACGGACGCAAAGCCGTCCTCGAGTTCCACACCCTCCTTGAGCTGCGCGCCAATCCCCTGCGGGAAGGGACCGCGGACCTGCACGAGGTAGGTCTTGGGAACCTCGTAGGAAGGGTGCGTCAGGCGGTTGGCGAGTTCGCCGTCGTTCGTCAGCAGGAGCAGGCCTTCGGTGGCGACGTCGAGGCGGCCAACGTGGAACAGGCGTTCGCCCTTGTTCTTGCTGTTCTTGAGGAAGTCGCTGATGCAAGGACGCCCCTCGGGGTCCTCCATGGTGGAAACAACGCCCTTGGGCTTGTTGAACACCATGTACACCAGGTCTTCATCCAGCTGGATCCGCAGCCCGTCCACGTGGATGACGGCGGTCTTGGGGTCGACGCGGACGCCGAGTTCGGTGACCACCTGGCCGTCCACTTCCACACGGCCCTCGGCGATCATCTCTTCGCAGACGCGGCGGGAGGCAACCCCGGCCGAGGCCATGACCTTCTGCAGGCGCACGCCGTCGGCGTCGTGAAGCTCCGACTGGGGAACATCGCCCCGCGGGCCCTTCTTGCGGGACGGCCTGCGCACCGGCCCCAGGTTCTGGCCGAAGCGTTCACTGCCGAACGCGCGGGAGGCCGCGGCGCCCGGGGCGCCGGTGCGTGGCTTCGGCTTGAGGGCGCCGGGAGTGCCCGGTGCTTTCTTGGCCCCGGGTTTGCGGGCTGCAGGCTTCCGGGAGGACGGCCTGGCCGCCTTTGGATCAACCGCGCCGCGGCCCTGCTGCGGGCCGTCCGAAGCCAAATCCGGATCGATGAAGCGCTCCTCGCGCGGCTTGGGTGCGCGTTGCGGGCGGTCGCTGCCGAACCCGCCGCCCCGCTTGGGGGCACCGCTGCGGAACCCGCCCGCTGAACTCCCACCCTGGGAGGTGTTGCGCTGTGTTCTGTTTCGTTCCGAACCGTTGCGTCCCGAACTGTTACGTGGTGAACCCTGGCGTCCCGCCTGTGTCATGACCCGTCCTTACAATTGTTTGGCCGGAAAGGTGTCCACAGACAACCTTAACCAGCCGTGCAGAAATAGTCTGCCCTGATAAATACTCTTTGCCCAGGCCGGGCGAACCCGCCTAGATCCCGTCGGCGTCGTAGTACTCCGCGATGCCGTCCAACCCTGGAAGGTGTGGAGACAGCTGCGGCAGCTCGGCCACCGAGCCGATTCCCATCCGCTCCAGGAAATACGATGTGGTCCGGTAGAGGATGGCCCCGGACTCCGGGTCCGTTCCCGAATCCTCGATCAACCCGCGCTGGGCGAGTGTCCTGACCACAGAGTCAACATTGACGCCCCGAATTGCGGACACCCTTGCCCTGGAGACAGGCTGCCGGTACGCGATGACCGCCAGCGTTTCCAAGGCCGCCTGGGTGAGCCTGGCCGTTTGCCCTTCCAGCACGTACTTGCCGACAATGTCGGCGAAT
Source organism: Pseudarthrobacter sp. C1 (assembly GCF_034720455.1). Classification (NCBI taxonomy): domain Bacteria; kingdom Bacillati; phylum Actinomycetota; class Actinomycetes; order Micrococcales; family Micrococcaceae; genus Pseudarthrobacter; species Pseudarthrobacter sp. C1. Next base: position 371,317 of record NZ_JAYESK010000005.1, read on the forward strand.
TCCGCGCGGGAATAGATCCGCCAGCCACCGGCGATGTTCCGCAATTCAAAACCCCGGGGGCTGGAGCCGAAACCAGCGGCGCTGGCTTGTTCCATATCCGGGGCTTTAACAGTATAGCCGGTATACTCGCGCTGAAGTTCGGCCAGCAGGGTGCTGACCGTTTCAACGGTCAGCCCAAGCCCGGCAGCCAGTTCTTCCTCTGTTGCCGGCTGGTCGATGACCATCAGCACGGCCTCGATGGCAGCCTTGGCCCCGCCGGGAAGGCTTTCGAGGTCCACCTCCCCTTGGCGCATGGCTTCGGTAGCTTCCTTGGTCACAGCTGCTCCTCGAATTCTTCGCTCAGGTTCTCCGCCGACCACTGCCGGCCCCCGGCTGTCCAGTGGACGGCAAGGTCGGCCAGCGGCGAAAGCTGGTCGAAGGAGACTGCCTTGTCCCGGAATAGCTCCAGCAGCGCCAGGAACCTGGCCACCACCACCAGGGTGGACTCGGCGTCCGCAATGATGGCCCGGAAAGTCAGCGGCGATTCCTGCTGGAGCCGCAACCCCACGATCTCTGCCTGCTCCTTGACGCTGACATTGCCGCCGTGGAGGTGGGCCAGCCCGACCTCCGTGGGTTTGGGCGCCTTGGGTTGCAGCGCCGCTTCGGCCATGGCTGCGAACTGTTCGGGCGTGTGCTTCCAGACGAGTTCAGGGAGCATCGCCGCGAAGTGTTCCTCCAGCGCAACCTGCCGGGGAAAACGCCGTGCTTCCTGGTGCAGGGTTGCGCCCAGGAGCCCGGCCACATGCTTAAAGGCCTTGTACTGGAGCAGCCGGGCGAAGAGCAGGTCCCTGGCTTCGAGCAGGGCCATGTCCTCATCGTCTTCCACTTCCCCGGCGGGAAGGAGCCTGGCAGCCTTGATGTCCAGCAGTGTCGCGGCGATCACCAGGAATTCACTGGCTTCGTCAAGGGCCCAGTCCTCGCCCAGTTCCTGCAGCTTCCGGATGTACTTGATGAATTCGTCGGTCACCGTGGCGATGGCCACCTCGGTGATGTCCAACTGGTGCTTGGCGATCAGCCCCAGCAGGAGGTCGAACGGACCCGTGAAGTTGGCCAGCCGCACCTCGAAGCCGGGCTTGGTTTCGGCCACGGCGTGGCTAGGGTGCGCCGCCGCGCGAGATCAGCTCTTTGGCCAGGCGGCGGTAGGCGTCGGCGCCCACGTGGTTGCCGGCGTAGCTCGTGATCGGCTCGGCGGCCACGGTGGCGTCCGCGAACTTGATGGAGCGCTTGATGACGGTCTCGAAGACCTTGTCGCCGAAGGCCTCCACCAGCCGGGTGATGACCTCGCGGCTGTGCAGCGTCCGTGCGTCGTACATGGTGGCAAGGACGCCATCCACCTGCAGGCGCGGGTTGAGGCGGTCCTGCACCTTGTCGATGGTTTCCACCAGCAGCGCCACGGCGCGGAGGGCGAAGAACTCGCAGATCAGCGGAATGATGACGCCGTGCGCCGCGGTGAGCGCGTTGACGGTCAGGAGCCCGAGGGAGGGCTGGCAGTCGATGAGGACGACGTCGTAGTCGTCCTCGACTTTCTTGAGGGCCCGGTCCAGGACCTGCTCGCGCGCAACTTCATTGACGAGCTGGACTTCGGCGGCGGAGAGGTCGATGTTGGCCGGCAGCAGGTCGACGTTCTCAACGCCGGTCTGGTGGATGGCGTCGCGGATGTCCACTTTGCGGTCCATCAGCACGTTGTAGACAGTGAGGTCCAGCTCGTGTGGATTCACGCCGAGGCCCGCCGAAAGCGCACCCTGGGGATCGAAGTCGACCAGGAGGACGCGGCGGCCGTATTCCGCCAGCGCCGCGGCGAGGTTGATCGTTGAGGTGGTCTTGCCGACGCCGCCCTTCTGGTTCACCATGGCGATGACCCGGGCCGGACCGTGGGAGGACAGCGGCGCGGGTTCCGGAAACTCGCGGTATGGGCGCCCGGTGGGCCCCATCACCGCGTTGTCCAGGTCAAATTCCGTGCCCTCCAGAGTTGCCGAACCCTGTTCGCTGCTCACGTATCTATCCACACTTTCGATGACGGTGATTTCCTGCCGCTGATTGCCAGCGCCGTTCCTTCTTCTTCCCAAGGTTACAGCGACCGACACGGCATTCGAGGGAACTTGACTTTCGGCCCATGTTGAGCCTTGACCCTCTAGCTGAGGTCGAAGGTTACCGCTCCGCAGACAAGGAACCGCCCCCGCAGCGCTTGCTGCGGGGGCGGTTGCCTGTTGGCCGGAGTGGTCAGGCGTTGGCCGGAACCGGGCGGGCTTCAGCCTGCTCCGGAGCGGCTTCACCGTGGTGGTGGGCCAGCATGGTTGCTTCGTCGAAGGGTTCCTCGCCGGAGAGGACGCTGTTGACCTGTACGCCGTCGATCTCCTTGACCCACGTGCCAATCAGGACGGTGGCTACGGCGTTGCCGGTGAAGTTGGTCAGGGCGCGGGCCTCGGACATGAACCGGTCGATGCCCACGATCATGCCTACGCCGCCCAGCAGCTCGGGCTTGTGGGCCTGGAGGCCGGCAGCCAGCGTGGCGAGGCCGGCACCGGTGACGCCGGCTGCACCCTTGGAGGCAATGATCATGAAGATCAGCAGGGAGATCTGGGCGCCCAGGTCCAGCGGCGTGCCCATGGCGTTGGCAACGAACAGGGAGGCCATGGTCAGGTAGATGGCCGTGCCGTCAAGGTTGAACGAGTAGCCGGTGGGCACCGTGACGCCAACAACGGGCTTGGAGACACCGAGGTGTTCCATCTTGGCGATCAGGCGGGGCAGGGCAGCTTCAGAGGAGGACGTGGAGAAGATGAGCAGGTATTCGCGGCCCAGGTACTTCATCAGCTTGAAGATGTTGACGCCGGTGACAACCTTGAGCAGGCCGCCCAGGATGATCACGATGAACAGTGCGCAGGTGATGTAGAAGGCAGCCATCAGGGTGAACATGCTGACGATGGCCTGGAATCCGGTGGCTCCCACGACGGCGGCGATGGCACCGAAGGCACCCACGGGGGCGAGCCACATGATCATGATCAGGATGCGGAACACGAGGACCTGGCCGTGGCCGATGGCCTTGAGGATGGGAGCGCCCTGCGGGCCCATCTTCTGGAGGGCGAAGCCTACGAGGATGGCGGCAAAGAGGGTGGGCAGGACCGGAATATCTCCCGGAATGATGCCAAGGAGGAAAGCAACGGTGCTGTCTACTTCCGCCTTCTTGTTAGGGTCATAGGGGGCCAGCTTCAGGCCCTCACCCGGGTGGATCAGGTTGCCCACCACCAGGCCGATGGCGAGCGCGAACGTGGACATCAGGATGAAGTAGCCCAGCGCCAGGCCGCCTACCTTGCCCACCGTGGCAGCCTTCGCGATCGAGCCGATGCCAAGGACGATGGTGCAGAAGATGACCGGGGCGATCATCATCTTAATGAGTTTGATGAACCCGTCGCCGAGCGGCTTGAGGGACTTGCCGACCTCCGGGAACATCAGGCCCACCACGGCGCCGAGGATCACGGCGGCGATGACGGCGATGTACAGGTAGTGCGATTTGTCGATGCCCTTGCGCCGCGTCTTCACGGTGTCAAGCGACTCTCCTCGTTGAGAAGCCATGATGTGTCTCCTTGTATGGATAATCTGATAGACGCTGCGGCACAGTATCTGGGCTCAACACGTCCTCCGGTGTGATATCCATCATTGGGTACGCCGTGACCCAGCTCACCGTTGCGTTCATATTGGTCGTGGAAGGTGCGTGGGAGGTACGGATGATCCACCCCTGGAGTATCGCCCGCCGGCTCTTCGTGGCGAACCTGCTGATTGTGGTGGTGTTCATCGCCATCGTTGGTTCAGCCACCTACGTTGACGCCCGTGACCGCGCCTATGACGAGGCCGGAATGCGCATGGCGGGGATCGCCGCTTCGATCGCAGCCAGCCCGCTGGTGCTGGAGGCAGCTGCCGGCCCGGACCCCTCAGCCGTCCTGCAGCCCTACGCCAGCGACGTTATGTCCGCTGCCGACGTCGACTTCGTGACCATCATGGCTCCCGACCGGACCCGCTGGACGCACCCGCGGGAGGAGGAAATCGGCCGGCCTTACATCGGCTCGATCGACGCCGCCTTGCGGGGTGAGCAGTACACGGAAGTGACGGCGGGGACGCTGGGCCCGTCAGTGCGGACGATTGTCCCGGTCAAGGATGAGGCCGGCAATGTGAAGGCGCTGGTGGCGGCGGGTGTCACGGTGCGCACGGTGGATGTTGCGTTCGCGGGACGCCTGCCTGCCCTGCTGGCGATTGGCCTTGCCCTGCTGCTGGGAGGCTCGCTGGCCTCCTGGCTGCTGGGCCGGTATCTTCGCCGGGTCACCCGCGGCTGGGGGCCGGAACAGCTCTCGCAGTTGTTCGCATACTACGAGTCCGTCCTGCACTCGGTCCGGGAAGGGCTGATCCTCATCGATGCCAAGGGCCGCGTGGTGATGTACAACGACCACGCGGCCGAACTGCTGGGCCTTGAGGGGTCCGGCAGCAAGGACCCCACCCGGCCGCCGACACTGGCGGAGCTGCCGCTCGAGGAGGAGCTCCGGGAGCTGTTCGAGTCGGGGCGGACTGCCAAGGACGAAATTGTCCTTACCGGCTCGCGGGTCCTGGTGGTCAACCAGGGACCGGCCAAGGCGCCCGGGGTTCCGGGGAACCGCGGCAGGTCAGCCGTCTACGGCACGGTGGCCACGCTGCGGGACCGGACCGAGATTGAGGCGCTGGGCAACGAGCTTGAAACCATGCGTACCCTCTCCGGAGCGCTCCGGGCCCAGACCCACGAGCACGCCAACAGGCTCCACACGATGGTCTCGCTCCTGGAACTGGGCCGGACCCAGGAAGCCCTGGACTTTGCCACCCGGGACCTGGAACTGAGCCAGCAGCTGACCGACGACATGGTCAGCTCGGTGGATGAGCCCGTGCTGGGTGCCCTGGTCATGGGCAAGGTGGCTGAAGCCCACGAACGCGGCGTCCAGCTGGACGTTGCCACGCTGGGTTCCGGTAGTGTGGCGGGAGTTGCGGTGCAGGACCTGGTCACCATCCTGGGAAACCTGCTGGACAACGCGATTGACGCGGCAGCAGACGCTCCTCCGCCGCGGCGGGTGCAGCTGACAGTGGAGTCGGACGAGGAAGGGCTGGACATCGCCGTCCACGATTCCGGCGCCGTGCTGGACTCCCAGGCAGCGGACAACATCTTCCGGCACGGCTTCAGCACCAAGCCTTCCGGACCCGGCGGACGGGGCATCGGGCTGGCGCTGGTCCGGCAGGCAGTACACCGCCTGGGCGGTACGCTGACCATCAACGGACGGCGCGGAGCGAAGTTCGAAGTATTTCTTCCCGCAGCGGTGTCCCCGCAGAAGGAGCACACACCGTGAGCAACATCCGGGTCCTCATCGTTGAGGACGAGGCCATCGCATCAGCCGCACACGCGGCCTACATCGGGCGGTTGCCGGGCTTTGAACTGGCCGGAAGCGCTCCTGACGGCCAGTCTGCCCTCCGCCTGCTCGGCGAATTTTCCGCCGCAGGCAACCCGGTGGAGCTGGTCCTCCTGGACATGAACCTCCCGGACCTCCACGGGCTGGACATTGCGCGGCGCATGCGGGCGGCCGGCATCCTGGCGGACATCATCGCCATCACGGCCGTGCGGGAACTGGCGATCGTCCGGAGCGCGGTGGCCATTGGGGTGGTCCAGTACCTGATCAAGCCGTTCACCTTCGCCACTTTCGCCGACAAGCTGGAGAGTTACCGGCAGTTCCGGCAGCAGCTCGCAGGCCATGACGCAGGATCCGGGAAAACCGGCGCGTCCCAAAGCGAAGTGGACCAGGCTTTCGCCAGCCTGCGGGCACCGTCGGAACTCCCCCTGCCCAAGGGCCTCTCGGTTTCCACGCTGGGCTCAGTGCAGGACTTCGTCAAACAGCAGCGCGATGCCGTCTCGGCCACGGAAGTCATGGACGCCCTCGGCATGTCCCGTGTCACTGCGCGGCGCTACCTGGAGTATTTGGCCGATGCAGGTACGGTCTCCAGGACTGCCCGCTATGGCACCCCGGGCAGGCCGGAGAACGAGTACCGCTGGAGCGGGCGCTGAACTGCGCCGGGATCTCACCCTGCCGTGGGGCGGAGGATCCCGATGAGCTGGTCTATCACCCCGGCGTCCTCGATGGTGGACGGCACCGTGTATTCCCCGCCGTCGGCAATCTGGCGCATGGTCTTGCGGAGGATCTTTCCTGACCGGGTCTTGGGCAGGGCATCCACCACAGTCACGTGCTTGAAGTCCGCCACGGCCCCGATATCCCGGCGCACCAGCGCCACCAGGTCCTTTTCCAGGACGTCCTGCGGCACGTCGACCCCGGACTTGAGCACAACATAGCCGCTGGGACGCTGGCCCTTCAGCGGATCCGCCAGGCCGATCACCGCGCACTCGGCCACGGCCGGGTGCTGCCCAATGACCTGTTCCATGGCGCCCGTGGACAGCCTGTGCCCCGCAACGTTGATGATGTCGTCGGTCCGCCCCATGACGAACACGTAGCCGTCCCCGTCCCGGTAGCCGGAGTCCCCGGTGGCGTAGCAGCCTTCGAAAGCCTGCAGGTAGGAGGAGATGTAGCGTTCGTCGTCGCCCCAGAGCGTTGCCAGCGTCCCGGGCGGCAGCGGCAGGTCCAGCACAATGTTGCCTTCGCTTCCGGGCCCCAAGTCCTCCCCGAGTCCGTCCACGATGCGGAGTTTGAACCCCGGCATGGGAACGCTGGGCGAACCCGGTTTGATCGGCAGCTCTTCCAGTCCCCGGGGATTGGCGCAGATCGCCCAGCCCGTCTCCGTCTGCCACCAGTGGTCCACCACGGGAACACGCACCGTCCGCGAGGCCCAGTGGAACGTGTCCGTGTCCAGCCGCTCCCCTGCCGTGAAGAGGGTACGCAGGCTGGAAATGTCGTAGGCGCCCAGCAGGGTTGCTTCCGGGTCCGCCTTCCGGATGGCCCGCAGTGCCGTGGGCGCCGTGAACAGGACGTTGACGCCGTGGTCCTGGACCACGCGCCAGAAAGCGCCGGCATCCGGGGTTCCAACCGGTTTTCCCTCGTAGAGGACCGTTGTGGCGCCGGCCAGCAGAGGGCCGTAGACGATATAGGAGTGCCCCACTACCCAGCCGACATCCGAGGCGGTCCACATGACGTCCCCCGGACCGATGCCGTAGATGTTGTCCAGCGTCCAACTGAGGGCGACGGCGTGTCCGCCGTTGTCCCGGACCACGCCTTTGGGCGTCCCGGTAGTACCCGAGGTGTACAGGATGTACAGCGGATCCGTAGCAGCGACATCCACCGGCCCGGCCGGTTCGGCGGCGGCCATTTCAGCATCCCAGTCCAGCCAGCCGTGCTCCGCTGCCGTGGCGGCGAAACCTTCCCGTGCCGTGACAATAACGGGGAGATCCGGCACGCCGGCCAGGGCGAGGGCGTCCGCGACGGCGGGGAGGTATTCAATGCGGCGCGACGGTTCGATTCCGCCCGAGGCAGTGACCACGAGGGCGGGGGCGGCGTCCCGAATGCGGGACGCAAGCTCCTTTGGGGCGAATCCGCCAAACACCACTGAATGCACTGCCCCAAGCCGTGCAGTTGCAAGCATGGCAATGGCGGCCTCGGGAATCATCGGCATGTAGATCACCACGCGGTCGCCCTTGCCCACGCCGCGGTTGCGGAGGGCCCCGGCAAAGCGCGCCACGAGGCCGGTGAGTTCCGCATAGCTGAACCGGCGCTGGATGCCGAGCATGGCCGAATCGAAGATCAGGGCATCCTGGTCCCCCCGGCCGGCCTCCACATGGCGGTCCAGGGCGTTGTAGGAGGTATTGAGGACACCGTCGGGAAACCAGCCGTACAGCGGCGCTTTACTGGAGTCCAGGGCGCGCCGGGGCTGCGTTGACCAGGAGACCCTTGCGGCCGCGCTGAGCCAAAACTCCCCCGGCTCCCTGAGGCTGTGTTCGTACGTGTCCCGATAGCTGTTGGTAACCATGAAGCGCATCCCGTCCACGACATTGTGATGACGCCATGCTAGCCCGGCCGTCGGAGGGAAAACAAGAGCAATGTATACATGCGTGGCGAATTTCTGCCACAGTTGCGTCCAGGGGCTGGTTTTTGTCCGGGTTCTGTATACACTGGAAAGGTCAAACCACCGAAGGAGGCAACGATGCGCGCCAGCGACAGGGCCTACGAAGCGCTGCGCGATGACATCACCGAGTGGCGCCTCCTGCCGGGCACGGTGCTGGCAGAGGTGGAACAGTCGGAACGCCTAGGCGTCTCGCGCACGCCCCTCCGGGAGGCGCTGAGCCGTCTCACGGCGGAAGGGCTGACGACGACGGCCGGCAGCCGCGGCGTCGTCGTCACCGACGTTTCACTCGACGACATCGACGAACTTTTCGAGCTCCGCGAAACCCTGGAGTGCAAAGCGGCAGCGCTCGCAGCCGAACGCGGCGACTCTGCCGTGTTCGTGCAGTTGCAGAAGGAATTCCTCGAAGCGCCCGCCCTCATCGATGGCAGCGACCCGGGCCGGCACGCTTATTACGAGCTCGCGGGGCGCCTCGATGCGGCCATCGATGCTGCTGCTTCCAACTCCTACCTGGCCCAGGCCATGCGCGGCCTGCGTGTGCACCTGGTCCGGGTCCGCAGGCTTGCCGCCGACGACGCGCACCGGCTCACTGCCGCTGCCGCCGAGCACGCGGCCATCGCCGAGGCCATCGCCGCCGGAAACCCCCGGCTGGCCGAGGCAGCCACCACGCTCCACCTGCACAGAAGCCTTTCACACGTCAAAAACACGCACACGCCCCACGACAAGGAGCACCATGGTTAAGGAACACCACGTCCGCGTTTACAAGAGCGAGGAAAACCTGCCCCGCGAGGAGCAGCTCGCCTACAAGATCGCCAAGGTAGCCACCGATCCCGTCCCGGTCACCGACGAGGTCACAGACATGGTGATCAACCGGGTGATCGACAACGCCTCGGTTGCCATCGCGTCCTTGAACCGCAGCCCCATCGTGGCCGCCCGGGCCCAGGCGCTGGCGCATGGTCCCAGCACCGGGGGCCAGGGGGCCAAGGTCTTCGGTATCGGCGAGCGCGTTTCCCCCGAATGGGCGGCATGGGCCAATGGGGTGGCGGTGCGCGAACTGGACTACCACGACACCTTCCTGGCGGCCGACTATTCGCACCCTGGCGACAACATCCCGCCGATCCTTGCCGTTGCCCAGCACACCGGGGCCAGCGGACACGACCTGGTGAGGGGCATCGCCACCGGGTACGAGATCCAGGTGAACCTGGTCAAGGCCATCTGCCTGCACAAGCACAAGATCGACCACGTGGCCCACCTGGGCCCGTCGGCTGCGGCGGGCATCGGCACGCTCCTGGGGCTCGACGTCGAGACCATCTTCCAGTCCGTGGGACAGGCACTGCACACCACCACCGCCACGCGGCAGTCGCGCAAGGGCGAAATCTCCACCTGGAAGGCGCACGCTCCGGCGTTCGCAGGGAAGATGGCCGTGGAGGCCGCGGACCGTGCCATGCGGGGCCAGACCTCGCCCGTGCCGATCTATGAAGGCGAGGACGGGGTGATCGCCTGGATGCTGGACGGCCCGGACGCCTCGTACATGGTCCCGCTGCCGGAAGCCGGGGAGGCCAAGCGCGCGATCCTGGACACGTACACCAAGGAACATTCCGCCGAGTACCAGGCCCAGGCGTGGATCGACCTCGCGCGGAAGCTGAACCGTGAGCACCCCGAGGCTACCGACCCCGCGAACGTGAAGTCCGTGCTGATCAAAACGAGCCACCACACGCACTATGTGATCGGCTCCGGCGCCAACGATCCGCAGAAGTACGATCCCAAGGCCAGCCGGGAAACCCTGGACCACTCCATCCCCTACATTTTCACGGTGGCACTGCAGGACGGCGCGTGGCACCACGTGGACTCCTACGCCCCCGAACGCGCCGCACGCCCGGACACGGTGGACCTGTGGCAGAAGGTGAGCACCGAGGAAGATCCTGAGTGGACGCGGCGCTACCATTCGCTGGACATTGCCGAGAAGGCCTTCGGCGGTTCCGTGGAGATCATCCTGGCGGACGGCACAGTCATCACGGACGAGATCGCCGTGGCCGACGCCCATCCGCTCGGCGCGCGCCCCTTCGGCCGGGAGCAGTACGTCAACAAGTTCCGCACCCTCGCCGCCGGACTGGTGGAGGAAGCAGAAATCGAAAGGTTCCTCGCCGCCGCCGAACGCCTCCCGGAACTCGCCGCCGGCGAACTGGACCAACTGAACATCACTGCGGCGCCGGGGGTCATCGACCTGGGCGCGGCACCGAAGGGCCTGTTCTGATGCTGTACTCCAAGACCACTCCGGAGCAGAAGCGGATCCGGTTCCGGGAACTCCTGGCCTCCGGGACCATCCAGCAGTTCCCGGGCGCCTTCAACCCGCTCTCGGCACGGCTGATCGAGGAGAAGGGCTTCGCCGGCGTCTACATCTCCGGCGCCGTGCTGGCCAACGACCTCGGCCTGCCGGACATCGGCCTGACTACCCTCACCGAAGTCGCCACCCGCGCCGGACAGATCGCCCGCATGACGGACCTGCCCGCCATCGTGGATGCGGACACCGGCTTCGGTGAACCCATGAACGTGGCCCGCACCGTCCAGGAAATCGAGAATGCCGGGCTGGCCGGGCTGCACATCGAGGACCAGTTCAACCCCAAGCGCTGCGGCCACCTCGACGGCAAGAACGTGGTGGACCTTGAGACTGCCACCAAGCGCATCCGCGCCGCGGCCGATGCACGCCGCGACCCGAACTTCCTCATCATGGCCCGCACCGACATCCGCGCCACCGACGGACTCGCAGCGGCCCAGGACCGGGCCCGCGCCCTCGTGGATGCCGGTGCGGACGCCATTTTCCCCGAAGCGATGGCCACCCTGGACGAGTTCCAGGCCATCCGCGACGCCGTGGACGTGCCAATCCTGGCGAACATGACGGAGTTCGGAAAGAGCGAACTCTTCACCGTGGACCAGCTCGCCGGGGTGGGCGTGAACATGGTGATTTATCCGGTGACCCTGCTCCGTAGTGCCATGGGCGCTGCTGAGCGTACGCTGGACTCGATTAAGGCTGAGGGAACACAGGAGGCACAGGTGGGCAGCATGCTGACCCGTGCGCGGCTGTACGACCTCGTTGACTACGAGGCCTACAACCGCTTCGACACCGGGGTCTTCAATTTCCAGGTCCCCGGGAAGCACTAAAAACCACCACCGCCGGCCGCGGCCGGCATCCGAAAGGCGACAGGAACAAGGGAGTTTCAGCATGGCTGAACAGGACATCAAAAAAGGTCTCGCCGGCGTCGTAGTGGATTACACATCCGTTTCGAAGGTCAACCCGGACACCAACTCACTGCTGTACCGCGGCTACCCGGTCCAGGAGCTCGCCTCCCGGTGCAGCTTCGAGGAAGTTGCGTACCTGCTCTGGAACGGGGAACTGCCCAGCCAGGACCAGCTAGCTGAATTCACTGCCCGGGAGCGGGCCGGGCGCGCCCTGGACCCGGTGGTCAAGCAGGTGGTCGATACCCTGCCCACCAGCTCGCACCCCATGGATGTCTGCCGGACAGCCGCGTCGGTGATGGGGGCCAGGCATCCGCTGGCGGAAGACTCGTCGCGGGAGGCCAACATGGCCAAAGCGGTGGACCTCTTCGCCGCCATGCCGGCCGTGGTGGCGTACGACCAGCGCCGCAGGCACGGGCAGTCCGTGGTGGAGCCCCGCGACGACCTTGGCTACTCGGCCAATTTCCTCTGGATGGCGTTTGGCGAGGAGCAGGTACCGGAGGTGGTGGAGGCCTTCAACGTTTCCATGATCCTGTACGCCGAGCACAGCTTTAACGCCTCGACGTTCACGGCACGGGTCATCACGTCCACCCTCTCGGACCTGCACTCGGCGGTCACCGGAGCCATCGGTGCGCTGAAGGGACCACTGCACGGCGGAGCCAACGAGGCCGTCATGCACACCTTCGACGAGATCGGGATCCGGCCCGAGGAGTCCCTTGAGGAGGCAGCAGCCCGGGCCAAGGCGTGGATGGAGAATGCGCTCGCCCAGAAGAGGAAAGTGATGGGCTTCGGCCACCGCGTGTACAAGCACGGCGACTCCAGGGTGCCCACCATGAAGGCTGCGCTGGATAAGATGATCGCCCACTACGGGCGGCCCGAGATCCTGGGCCTGTACCAGGGGCTTGAAACCGCCATGGACGAAGCCAAGGCCATCAAGCCCAACCTCGACTACCCGGCAGGGCCCACCTACCACCTGATGGGCTTCGACACCGCAACGTTCACTCCCCTGTTCGTTGCCAGCCGCATCACGGGCTGGACGGCGCACATCATGGAGCAGCTGGACTCCAACTCGCTGATCCGGCCGCTGAGCGAGTACAACGGCCCCGAGGAGCGGCACCTGCCGTAGGCGCCGCTGCTGCGGAAACCACGACGACGGCGGGAGGGCGCTGCGGTGCCCGGCCCGCCGTCGGCGTCTAACGGCTTAAGGCAGCAGGCTTTCCGAGGAGGCGACGGCCTCGTTGTCGTTGTCCATGGTCACCACGATGTTGACGCTGCCTCCCTCCAGCACCACCGGCAGCCAGTGGTCCGCATCCTGCCACATCCGGTCAACGGGCAGCGCGGCGGTATCGAACCAGGCGGGAGCGATCTCGGTGCTTTCGGTGGGTTCGCCTTCCCAGCGGACAGCGGTGAACAGACGGGTGTCCATGTCCCACTCCGGCTTGGCAGGAAACACGAAGCGCACCACCCCGGCATCCCGAAGGTCCTCGTGCCGGAGCCCGACGTCGGTTTCCTCCCGCACCTCGCGGATCACTGCTTCCGCTTCGGTCTCCCCCACTTCGACGTGCCCGCCGATGCCGACAATCTTTCCGCGCCCGAAGCCGGTCTTCTTCAGCCCCAGCAGGACCTGGGAAACGCCGTCCACCTCTTGGAGCAGGAAACACAGTGCCACTGCAGCGGCCGCCATGCTCAGCCCAGCGCCCGGGGGTGCGCGGCAGCGTAGATCTCCCGCAGGGTATCGGCAGTGACAAGGGTATACACCTGGGTGGTGGTCACCGAGGCATGGCCCAGGAGTTCCTGGACCACGCGGACGTCGGCGCCGCCTTCGAGCAGGTGGGTGGCGAAGGAGTGCCGGAGGGTGTGCGGGGAGACGTCCTTGGTGATGTTCGCCTTTTCGGCTGCTGCCTTGAGGATGGTCCAGGCACTCTGGCGGCTGATGCGGCCGCCGCGGGCGTTCAGGAACAGTGCGGGCGTGCCCTTTCCCTTGGCCGCCAGCAGGGGACGTCCGCGCACCAGGTAGGCGTCCAGTGCCCGGGCGCCGTACGAGCCGAGGGGTACCAGCCGTTCCTTGGACCCCTTGCCGAAGAGCCGCACGATGGCCGGGCCCGATTCGGCCTCCGCCAAGGAAATGTCGTCAACGTCCAGGCCCACGGCCTCACTGATCCGCGCCCCGGTGGAATACAGGAACTCAAGGAGGGCCCGGTCGCGCAGCCCCGTTGCCGTGTCCGTTCCCGCCGCCTCAAGGATCCTGGTCACCTCGTCGACGCTGATGGCCTTGGGCAGCCGTTTCCCGGGCATCGGCGGGTGGACCTCACTGGCAGGGTCGAAGGGGGTATGCCCCTCCAGGGCCCAGAACTTGTGGAGCCCTCGCACTGCCACCACGGTCCTGGCCGCGGACCGCACTCCCAGGGCGGTGCCGCCGTCGGAACCGTCAGAAAGGGCCTGGACGAATCCCGTCACGTGGCGCCGGGTGACCTCCTCCGGGCGGCGGCAGCCGGCGGCGGAAAGGTAACGGGAGTAGCGGGCAAGATCCCGCCGGTAGGCAGCCAGGGTGTTGGCCGCGAGTCCGCGCTCCACACCCATGTGCTGGAGGTAGTCGGTGATGCCGCGGTCAACGGCGGTTGGCGGGGCAGGCGGTGGTACGGAATCCTGGACCGGCGTTGCCGGGGCGGGCCCTGCGGGGGCCAGCCCGGCGGAGGAAGTGGGGACCATCAGCGCTGGCTGGGGTGGGCCGGCCACGGCGCATCCGCTGGACGGAGGCCTTCATACCCGCCGGCGCGGGCCGCGGCCGCTGCCAGGATTCCGACGACGGCGGACGGGTTGTGGAGCCTGCCGGCCAGCACCGACGCCACGGCGTCGTCCAGGCTGATCCAGTGGAACTCGATCTCGGCTTCCTCATCCGTCCGCTCGTGGCGTTCGTGGTGGGGTATGTCGATGAGGTCCCGGGCAAGGTAGATCCTGATGGCCTCGCTGGAGGACCCGGGGGAATTGAAGAAGTCGGCCAGGACGTTCCACGTTCCCGCGGCAAGGTCCGCTTCCTCGGCCAGTTCGCGGGCGGCCCCGACCACGAAGTCCTCCCCTTCGATATCCAGCAGGCCGGCCGGGATTTCCCAGAGGTCCATGCCCACCGGGTGGCGGTATTGCCTGAGTAGGAGGATTTCGCCGTCGGCGTTCATGGGCAGGACCGCGACTGCCCCGGGGTGGTCGATGTAGTCGCGGGTCAGGGCCTCACCGGTCTCCTGCAGCTGGAAACTGTCGCTGACCACGTCCCAGATCCGGCCCTCGTAGACCTTCTCGGTAGACAAAAGACGGCGCGGGCTCGGTGCATCCGAAACCTGCTTTGCAGCAGGGGTGTTTTCAGGTGTGCCGGGCATCGCGCCGTCCTTTTTCTGTTGGAACTACTTAGCGGCTACCGTACCGGAATGCTCGGCCTCGACAGCGCCGACCCCCACGGTGGCGGCCGTGTCGGAGCCCCGCTGGTGGTCCAGCGCGGCCTTCACCAGGCCGGCGAACAGCGGGTGCGGCCGGGTGGGGCGCGAGCTCAGCTCGGGGTGCGCCTGGGTGGCCACGTAGTACGGGTGGACGTCAGCGGGCAGTTCGACGAACTCCACGAGCTTGCCGTCCGGTGACGTGCCGGAGAAGACCAGGCCCGCGGCCGCGATCTGCTCGCGGTACTTGTTGTTGACCTCGTAGCGGTGGCGGTGGCGTTCGCTGACGGTGGTCTTGCCGTAGGTTTCGGCGATGACGGATCCGGCGTCGAGCTTGGCTTCGTAAAGGCCCAGGCGCATGGTGCCGCCGAGGTCGCCGCGACCCTCGACGAACTCCAGCTGCTCTTCCATGGTGGCGATGACCGGGTACTTGGAATCAGGCTCGAACTCGCTGGAAGACGCACCTTCCAGCCCCACCACGTTGCGGGCGTATTCGATCACCATGCACTGCAGGCCCAGGCACAGTCCCAGGACGGGCAGCTTGGTTTCGCGGGCGAACTTCAGGGCGCCGAGCTTGCCTTCAAGTCCGCGGATGCCGAAGCCGCCGGGAACGCAAATGGCGTCGACGCCGTCGAGCGCCTTGATAGCGCCCTCGCGGGTTTCGCATTCGTCCGAGGGGACCCAGCGGATCTTGACCTTGGTGTCGTTGGCGAAGCCGCCGGCACGCAGGGCCTCTGTCACTGACAGGTAGGCGTCGGGCAGGTCGATGTACTTGCCCACCAGCGCGATCTCAACCTCGTGCTTGGGGTTGTGCACGGCTTCGAGCAGCTTGTCCCAGCTGGTCCAGTCCACGTCCTTGAACGGCAGGTCCAGGGCGCGCACGATGTACGAGTCCAGTCCCTGCGTGTGGAGGGTCTTGGGGATGTCGTAGATGCTGGGGGCATCGGCGGCGTTCACCACGGCGTCGATGTCGACGTCGCACATCCGGCCGATCTTTTCCCGCATCGCGTCGGGCACCTCGCGGTCCGAGCGGATAACGATCGCCTCAGGCTGGATGCCGATGGACCGCAGGGCTGCGACGGAGTGCTGGGTGGGCTTGGTCTTCAGCTCCTGGGACGGCCCGATGTACGGGACCAACGAGACGTGGAGGAAGAACACGTTGGTGCGGCCGATGTCCTGGCGCACCTGGCGGGCCGATTCGAGGAACGGCTGGGATTCGATGTCCCCCACCGTGCCGCCGATTTCGGTGATGATGACGTCCGGGGCGTTCTTGCCCTCGGCGGGCAGGCGCATCCGGCGCTTGATCTCATCCGTGATGTGCGGGATGACCTGGACGGTGTCCCCGAGGTACTCGCCGCGGCGTTCCTTGGCGATGACCGTGGAGTACACCTGCCCCGTGGTTACGTTCGCCGAACCTTCCAGGTTTTCGTCCAGGAAGCGCTCGTAGTGTCCGATGTCCAGGTCCGTTTCGGCGCCGTCGTCGGTGACGAAGACTTCGCCGTGCTGGAAGGGGTTCATGGTGCCCGGATCCACGTTCAGGTAGGGATCCAGCTTCTGCATAGTTACAGACAGGCCACGCGCACGCAACAGGTGACCGAGGCTTGATGCCGTCAGTCCTTTACCGAGCGAGGACGCCACACCACCGGTTACGAAGATGTGTTTGGTCGTCTTGGACGAGCCCGGGAACCGGGAATTTACACGGGAATTTGATCGCTGCACCACGGAATTCGAGCCTATCATCATTTGAGCCTTCCACGGATCGCTGGGAGTGCTTCCCAAATGCCCAAGTCTGCCGGTCCGGCCGCCCCGGGAGCAAGGGGTGACCGGTGGCCGGCACCCCGGCAAGGCCGGGTTTCAGGCCCGCTGCGGCAGCAGTTTCGCGTCGTCCAGCAGTTCCTGGGCGTGGGCCTGCGCCGACTCCGAATCCTCCTGGCCGGCCAGCATGCGCGCCAGTTCACGGACCCGTTCGGAACCGTCAAGGAGGCGGACATCACTTGAGGTGAACCCCGTGGCTGTTTTGCCGTCGGCTCCCCGGACGGAGGTTTTGGTGACCGTGATGTGCTGGTCCGCGAAGGCGGCCACCTGCGGAAGGTGCGTGACCACCAGCACCTGGACGTGGCGGGCCAGCATGGCCAGCCTGCGGCCGATCTCGACGGCGGCACGTCCGCCCACGCCGGCGTCCACCTCGTCGAAGACGAAAGTGGGAACGGGGTCCACGGCAGCCAGCACCACCTCAATGGCGAGCATGACGCGCGAGAGTTCACCGCCGGACGCGCCCTTGCCCAACGGCCGGGCGGTCGCACCGGAGTGGGGCTGCAACAGGAAGCTGATCTCGTCCGTGCCATATGGGGTTAGCTGGCCGGCGGGGGCGATGGTGATGACGAGGGTGGCATCGGCCATGGCCAGCGCCTTTAGCTCGGCGCTTACCCGGGCCGAAAGGTCCTTGGCGGCCTTGGCCCTGACCTTGCTGATTGCGGCGGCCTGCTTCTTCAGGTCCGCCTCAGCCTTCACCACTTCGGCGTCCAGGGTTT
Organism: Pseudarthrobacter sp. C1; assembly: GCF_034720455.1. NCBI lineage: Bacteria > Bacillati > Actinomycetota > Actinomycetes > Micrococcales > Micrococcaceae > Pseudarthrobacter > Pseudarthrobacter sp. C1. The sequence goes on from NZ_JAYESK010000005.1 coordinate 388,613, forward strand.
CGATCCGGGTTGAGTCGTCCTGCAGTTCGTCGTAGCGGACGCGGGCGTTCTCCGCCCAGACGAGCACCTCGTCAATGGTCGGTGCATATTTGCGGACCAGTTTGGCCAGGGCGGCCCGCCGGTCCTCAATTTCCGCGAGCCGTTCCGGCCCCTCCGTGTCCAGGCCGGCCTGGTAGCTGGCCAGCTCCGTGGCGATGTCGTTGAGCAGGAAGCCCACCTCAGCCAGCCGCGCAGCCGCTGAGCCGAGCTCGGCGTCGTGCTCTGCCACATGCTCAAGAGTCCGCTTGGCGGAATCAACCAGGGTGGTGGCGTCCCCCGCTTCGCCGAAGTCCTCAGCGATAAGCGCCTGGTGGGCGGTGCTCGCTGCGATGCGGAGCTCCTCCACGTTGGCGAGCTTTACGGCCTCGGCCTTGAGCAGCTCGTCCTCCCCCGGCTGCGGATCCACCTCATCAATCTCAGCCAGGGCGGTCTCCAGGGACTCGGCCTCACGCAGCCTGTCGCGGGCGGCAGTGCGGAGGCTGTCCAGCTCCGCCTGGCTGGACTTCCAGTGGTTGTAGAGGTCCTGGTAGGCGGCCAGCGGACCGGCCAGCGATTCACCGGCGAACTTGTCCAGGGCGCCCCGCTGGGCGGCGGCTCCCTTGAGCCGGATCTGGTCCGACTGGCCGTGGACCACCACCAGGGTCTCGCCGATCTCGGCAAGGACACCCACCGGCGCCGCCCTGCCGCCCAGGAAGGCACGGCTGCGGCCGTCGGAACCAAGGCGACGGGCAAGGATCAGCTCCGCGCCGCCGTCGAACTCCTCCGTCTCGGCACCCGCCTCCAAAGCCCTGGCTATGGCGGGATGGCCGGCGTCGAGCTTGAGCACTGCCTCGGCGGTGGCACTCTTGGCACCGCTCCGCACCGCCCCGGCGTCGGAGCGGGCACCCAGCAGGAGCCCGACGGCGGTGACCACCATGGTCTTGCCCGCACCCGTCTCACCGGTCACCACGCTCAGGCCCGGCCCCAGCGGCAGCGTTGCGTCAGCAATGACGCCCAGATCGCGGATTCTCAGTTCTTCAAGCATGGCTTCACTTTGCGGTCGGCGGATCGGTTTCGACATCGGGCTGGCCCGCTTGCGGTACCTGGAGCGGGGGCATGGGGCGGGGCGTCCGGATGATGGGGATGGGGCCGGTGTGAACGGACTCAGCCTTGGGGGCCGGGCCGCGCCAGCCGTGAATGGGCAGCTGGAATTTCCGGACCAGCCGCGCGGAAAACGGCGTCTGGTGCGTGCGCGCCAGCCGCACCGGAGTGGCGGACTTCGTGACCTCCACCCTGGCTCCCGGGGGCAGGTCCACTGACCGCCTGCCGTCACACCAGAGGACGCCCAGGGCATCCGTACGGTTCAGGACTTCCACCGCCAACCGCGAGCGGGGCGAGACCACCAGGGGTTTCGCGAAGAGGGCATGGGCGCTGATGGGGACGATGACCAGGGCCTCCACCTCGGGCCAGACCACCGGGCCGCCGGCGGAAAAGCCGTACGCGGTGGAACCCGTGGGCGTGGCCAGCACGATGCCGTCGCAGCCGAAGGACGTCAGCGGACGCTCATCCACCTCGGTGACCACCTCCAGCATGCGTTCGCGGTTGGCCTTCTCGATGGCGGCCTCATTCAGCGCCCACGTGTGCCAGATCTTCTGGCCGCGCACCCAGACCTGGACATCGATGGTCATGCGCTCTTCCACCGTGTACTCACGGCTGGCAATCCATTCCACCGTCTGGGCCAGGTCCGCCCGCTCACTTTCGGCGAGGAAGCCCACATGGCCAAGGTTCACCCCGAGCAGCGGAACGTCCACCTCACGGACAAGCTCGGCCGCGCGCAGGATGGTGCCGTCGCCCCCGAGGACCATGACAAGTTCAACGTCCGGGAGCTGGACGTGGTCGTGGAGGATCTCCACGGGCTGGGCCAGGTGTCCGAAGAACCGCTCCATGTCCCCGAGTTCGGACTCCTGCATGACCGGCACAATGCCCGAGGCATGCAGCAGGGCGCACGCCTCCCAGGCGGCCTTCAGTGAGTCCTCGCGGCCGGTATGGGCGAGGACCAGTACACGCCTGCTCATCAGGTTCCGCTCTCTAGTGGTTCGGCCAGATTCGTCCGAGCAAGGCAGCGGCCGCTGCCTCCCGCTCTTCGATCTTAGGCAAGTCTTGGCTCATCCTGCGTCTTATCCACAGGAAGTATTCAACGTTTCCGTCCTGGCCCGGCAGCGGACTCTGCGCGAGGCCCCTTAGGTCAAGCCCGGCGTCGAGCGCAGCCCTGGCCACCTTCTCCACCGCCAGCCGCCGTTCCCGCTCGGAGGTGACCACGCCGGTCCGTCCCAGCCGGTCCTTTCCGATTTCAAACTGCGGCTTCACCATCAGCACAAGGTCACCTCCGGGCTCGGTGCAGAGAGCCAGCGGCTGCACCACCAGGGTGAGGGAGATGAAGGACAGGTCAGCCACGGTAAGCGATGCGGGGCCGCCAATGTCCGCGGGCGACATGTAGCGGACGTTGAGTCCTTCGTGGACCTCCACGCGGGGATCCTCCCTGAGCTGGGGCACCAGCTGGCCATGCCCGACGTCGACCGCCACCACGTGCGCGGCACCGCGCCTCAGCAGCACGTCCGTGAAGCCGCCCGTGGAGGCTCCGGCGTCGAGGCACCTTTTCCCCGCTGCCGAGACCTCGGGGAAGGCGTCAAGGGCACCGGCCAGCTTGTGTCCTGCCCGGCTGGCGTAGGCGTCCTGTTCATCATGCTGAACGGCAAGGTCCCGGCCCTCATCAACCTGGAGGGACGCCTTGGCGAGCACCTGCCCGGCGGAACTGACCTTGCCCTCGGCGATCAGGGCGGCCGCGTGGGTGCGGGACCGGGCAAGGCCACGGGCCACCAACGCCTGGTCGAGGCGCACCGGCATCAGGCGGCGCCGTCCGTCGGATCAGTGCTTCCATGCTCACTGTTGGCGGGGTCGCTGTTGGCGGGTGCGCTGTTGGCGGGGTCGCTGTTGGCGGGGTCGCTGTTCAGCGCGGCCAGCAGTTCATCGTGAAGTTCGCTGTAAACGGTCTCGTGCTCCGCCACCGGAACCTGCGGCAAGGCTTCAAGCCGTGCCAGGGCCTGCGCCACTACCGGGTCCGTGACACCTGCACCGCCGGTTCCAGGCCAGTCCGGGGAAGGCTGGGCTGCTGCGGGGAGGGGTTCGGTCAGCTCAGTCATTCCACCAGTCTAGTGATCCAGCCAGACGAGTTCAGGCGCCTGGGGTGCGGCGGCGTCCGGGGTGGCTGCCCACCAGGCTGCACACGCGGCCCGCCAGGAATCCAGGTTGTCCTGGCTGCCGATGATGCCCACCGCACCGTTGGCCACCCGGGCCGTGGCCTCGCCGCAGGAGTAGGTGCCGTCGTCGTGTGTGACCTCCGGGTACACCCGGTGCAGGTCCCCAAGGGAGCTGATGATGTAGTCCGGGCGTTCGGCGGCACGGGCAGCCAGGATGGTTTGCCGGGTGTCGACGCCGGTCAGTACCGCCACCGTGGCGAAGCCTGCGTTGTTTCCGCCCAGGATGTCGGTGTCCAGGCGGTCTCCCACCACCAGGGGGCGTTCCGCGCCAAGCCGCTTGGCGGCGGAGTGGAAGAGCGGCGCTTCGGGCTTGCCGGCCACGCGCGGGGTTTGGCCCGTTGCGGCTGCCACGGCCTGCACCAGCGTGCCGTTTCCCGGAGCGATGCCGCGGGCCTGCGGTATGGACATGTCCGTGTTGGTGGCCACCCACAGGGCGCCCGCGTTCACCACGTAAGTGGCTTCGGCCAGGTCCTTCCACCCGATCTCGGGGTTGAATCCCTGGACCACCGCCACCGGGTCCTCCTCCTGGCCGTACACCGGCACGAGCCCCACGAGTTCGATCTCCGCGGCCAGCGCCGGACTGCCGGTGATGAGTACCCTGGAGCCCGGAGCCAGCAGTGAGGCGAGCAGGTCTGCAGCGGCCTGGGAGGAACTGACCACCTGATGGTCCTCGGCGGGCGCCCCGAGTTCCCGGAGGTGGGCAGCCACCTGCGCCGGTGACCGGGACGCGTTGTTGGTCACGTAGCCCAGACCCACGCCAAGGCCGGAGAGCTGCTTCAGGGACTCAACCGCACCGGGGATGGCGTGCGGTCCGGCATAGACCACGCCGTCCAGATCTGCCAGGAGGGCGTCGAACAGGGAAATCAGGGGAACGGCACTCATGCGTCAGTCTTCCCGGCGGTCCTGCTGGTCCCCGGCCTGGTCTTCCAGATCGGGTTCGCCGTCACGTCCGGCTTCGGCTCCATCTGCGGCCTCCCCGGAGGTTTCCAGCTCGTCCGGCTCCACCGAGTCTTCGTCGGACTCGGCGTCGTCGGAGGCGAAGTAGTCACTCTCCTGGTCCTCGATGGCGGTGTCCTGCTGTTCAGCGGACTCGGCAGCGAAGTCGGCTCCAGCTGCACCGGCGGCTGAGGCGGCATCGGTAGAGGATACGGCGCTTGTGGCGGTTTCCGATGCCTGGGACGCGCGCTCCAGCAGGCGGCGGCGTTCGGCTTCTTCCCTGGCCTCTTCTTCTTCATCCCAGCCGAGGTCGATGATGTCCGGTTCCTCGTCCACGCCCTGGCCCAGTGCGTTCTCGGCCACAACGGCCTGCTTCCGCCATTTCTCGGCTTCAGCTTCGCGGCCTACGCCGGCGAGGGCGTCGGCGTAGGCACGGAAAAGCCGGGGGCTGTAGGAGAAGGCCCGGTTGATGTCCAGTTGCGGGATTTCCAGTTCGGCTACGGCAGCGTCCAGCTGTCCGAGGTCGGTCCGGGCACCTGCGGCAACGATAGCGAGTTCGACTTTGCCGGGAGCGTCCAGGTCCTGGGCTTCCTCGGACCGGGCCACGTCCAGCGCACGGTCCGGGCGCCCCAACCCTCGTTCACAGTCGGCCATGACCGGAAGGTGGACGTTGGAGCCGCTGATGCGGCGGTAGGTGCGGAATTCGCGCAGGGCCTCGCCGTAGTGGCCGGCTGCGTACGCCGTCAGTCCGACGGCTTCGCGGACGGCGGCGAGCCGGCCCCCACGCCGGCTGGCAGCCAGGGCGTGCTGGAACGCGAGTTCCGGCTCTTCATCGATCAGCCTGCCGGCCATGACCAGGTGGCGGGCCACCCACTCAGCACTTTTTGCTTCCAGGGTCTTGATCTGGTGCTGGGTTGCGCGGTCCAGTTCCTTGCCAGTGACGTCCTCGTCGATTTCGGGAGAACGTTCCCGGTCCGGGCGGTTGGCGCTCCGGAGGTCCCGGGCGTTGGGCACGCGGACGGGACGGTCTTCCTGGCGGTCCCGCCCAAAGTTGCGGGGTCCGGCACCTTCCCGGCTGGAGCCCCGATCGAAACTTCGGGGTGCTCGGTCCTGGCGGTCGCCGCGGCCGGCGCGGTCGCCCCGATCGGGCCGTTCGGTCCGTTCACCGAAAGGCTTCCGGTTCTCTCCCCCGCCGAAGCTGCGACGGTCGCCCTCGCCGTCACGGCGGGGACGGTCACCAAAAGGCTTCTTGTCACGGTCCCCGAACGGCTTCCGGTCACGATCGCCGAACGGCTTCCGGTCACGGTCCCCAAACGGCTTACGCTCACCCTCGCCGTCACGGCGCGGACGGTCACCAAAGGACCGGTTCTCACGGTCCCCGTAAGGCTTGCGGTCACGGTCTCCGAACGGCTTACGCTCTCCAGCACCGAAAGGCTTACGCTCACCCTCGCCGTCACGGCGCGGACGGTCACCAAAAGGCTTCTTGTCACGGTCCCCGAACGGCTTCCGGTCACGATCTCCAAACGGCTTACGCTCCCCCGAACCGAAGGGCTTACGCTCTCCAGCACCGAAAGGCTTACGCTCACCTTCCCCGTCACGGCGCGGACGGTCACCAAAAGGCTTCTTGTCACGGTCCCCAAACGGCTTACGCTCACCGCCGCCTGAGGCAGGGCCGGAATCGCTGTTGTCGCGGCTGCTGCGGGAACGGAATCCACGCGGATCGCCGCCTGAGTTGTTGTTGCCGCGGAAGGCGCCGCGGTCATTTCCGCCGCGGTTGCCGCCGTTGTGCTCAGCCATGTGGATTCCTCCTGTTGTGAGCCGACCACTGGCGCAACTGCAGCCGCTCGTATCCGTGTTTCGTTTCCTACGCAACCCGAAATCAAGCGCTTCGAAGTCCGTACATCTTCATCAATTCTAGTGGAGTCGCCCAACCGGGCAGTACGGTAAAAGCCCAGGCGCCGGCATCGTGGCAAGATTCACACGCTCTCTCAGTTGATGCGGGTTTTTCGGCGATGCTCTCTCGGTTGATGCGGGGTTTCCTGGGGTGCTCTCGCAGTTTGGCGCTGGTGGTCGACGGCGGCCCGGCCGGGCAGTGAGAGAGGGACCCACGGGGGGTGCGTTAAGTGAGAGAGGGTCCCCCGGGAGGGGGCGTTAAGTGAGAGAGGGAACCCCGGGAGGGGGCGTTAAGTGAGAGAGGGTCCCACGGGAGGGGGCGTTAAATGCGGGAGGCCCCAACCTGGTGGTTGGGGCCTCGACCTAATGGTTGTCCGGCGGTGACCTACTCTCCCACACCCTCCCGGGTGCAGTACCATCGGCGCTGTGGGTCTTAGCTTCCGGGTTCGGAATGGGACCGGGCGTTTCCCCCACGCTATGACCGCCGTAACCTTGTTACCCGTCCGCCCGGGTGTGTCCCCGGGGGTGGGAAGTGTTGTGGTTACAACATGCTTTCCTGCCCGTGTGAGGGCAGGGTGGTGTTGTTATTCAGTTGGTGTTCCCTGCAACAAATGGTTTGTTGTTCGGGAACCACATAGTGGACGCAAGCAGTCTTGTTTTTTCTTTTTACCAACCCTGGTGTGGAACCGCTTTTGAACCGGTTTCACGGGTGTGGTGTGTGGTGTAAGTTATCGGCCTATTAGTACCGGTCAGCTTCACGAGTCGTTAGT
>NZ_JAYESK010000006.1:0-121596 GCF_034720455.1 Pseudarthrobacter sp. C1
GCGAGCGCAGCTCGCGCCGCGGCACCGAGGTGACGTCCACGCCGTCGAGCGTTATCCGCCCGGCATCCAGCTCGTAGAACCGCATCATCAGGTTCACCAGCGTGGTCTTGCCCGCCCCGGTGGGGCCCACAATCGCCACCGTCTGCCCCGGCTCCGCCACCAAAGACAGCCCGGAAATCAGCGGCTTGTCCGGCGAATACGAGAACGACACATCCTCGAATACCAGTCGCCCCCGCCCGAACGCCGGCCCGGTGGAAGGGGCCGGCTCCTCAGACTCCTCGTCCTCATCCAACAACGAGAACACCCGCTCCGCCGAGGCAACCCCCGACTGCAGCACGTTCGCCATGGACCCCAGCTGCGCCAGCGGCATGGTGAACTGCCGCGAGTACTGGATGAACGCCTGCACATCGCCCAGCTGCATCGCCCCGGACGCCACCTGCAGCCCGCCCACCACCGCGATCCCCACGTACACCAGGTTCCCGATGAACGTCATGGCCGGCATGATCAGCCCGGAAATGAACTGCGCCCCGAAGCTCGCCTCATACAGCTCCGCGTTCTTCTGCCGGAACCGCTCCTCCACCTCGCGCTGCCGGCCGAACACCTTCACCAGCGCATGCCCGGTGTACGTCTCCTCGATCTGCCCATTTAACTCACCTGTGTTCTTCCACTGGGCCACAAACAGCTTCTGCGAGCGCTTGGCAATCAGCGCCGTGATCCCCAGCGTCAGCGGAATGGTCACCAGCGCGATCAGCGCCAGCGTGGGCGAAAGGATCACCATCATCACCAGCACGCCCAGCACCGTCAGCACGGACGTGACCGCCTGGCTGATGGTCTGCTGCAGGCTCTGGGAGATGTTGTCCACGTCGTTGGTCACCCGGCTGAGCAGCTCGCCGCGCTGGATCGAGTCGAAATACCGCAGCGGCAGCCGGTGGATCTTCGCCTCGATCTCCCCGCGCAGCCCGAACACCGTCCGCTGCACCACCCCGTTCAGCACATACGCCTGCACCCACATAAACGCCGAGGACAGCACATACAGCACCAGCGCCCACGTCAGCACGTTCCCCAGCGCGGCAAAGTCAATCCCCTGCCCCGGCACCAGGTCCATGGCGCTGAGCATGTCCGCGCGCTGCCCCTCCCCGGACGCCCGCAGCTGCGCGATCAGCTGCTCCTTGCTCACCCCGGCCGGCAGCTCCCGGGACACCACCCCGGCAAAAATCAGGTTGGTGCCCTCCCCCAGCAGCCGCGGCCCGGTCACCGAGAGCGCCACCCCGGCCACCGCCGTCACGAACACCAGCAGCAGCCACGCCCGCTCCGGCTGGAGCTTGCCGAGCAGCCGTTTGGCCGACGGCCAGAAGTTCATCGCCTTCTCCGCCGGGACGTTCATCCCCGCGAACGGCCCGCCGCGCCCCGGCCCGCCCATCGGACGGGGAATGCGTACGACGGCGGCGCCGCCGGTCGCAGAGGCGGGTGCGGCTTTGGTGCCGGGTGCGGGAGAGGGCTGCCGGCTCATACCGTCTCCTCCGCCGCGAGCTGGGAGGAGACGATCTCGCGGTACGTCTCGGACGTCTCCAGCAGCTCACTGTGCGTTCCGCGCCCCACGATCCTGCCGCCGTCGAGCACTAGGATTTGGTCCGCGTCCACGATGCTGGAGACGCGCTGGGCGATAATCACCAGCGTGGCGCCGGCGGTGCTGCGCTTGAGGGCCTGGCGGAGGCGGGCGTCGGTGCCGGTGTCCAGCGAGGAGAACGAGTCGTCGAAGATGTACAGCTCGGGCCGCTTGACCAGGGCCCGGGCGATGGCCAGCCGCTGCCGCTGTCCGCCGGAGACGTTGGTGCCGCCCTGGCTGATGGGCGCGTCCAGGCCGCCCTCCATCCGCTCCACGAAGTCCTTGGCCTGGGCAATTTCCAGGGCGGTCCAGAGCTCGTCCTCGGTGGCGTCCGGCTTGCCGTAGAGCAGGTTGCTGCGCACGGTGCCGCTGAACAGGTAGGGCCGCTGCGGGACCAGGCCGATGTGCCCCCACAGCAGGTCCGGGTGCAGCTCGCGCACGTCCACGCCGTCCATCTTCACCGCCCCGCTGGTGGCGTCGAACAGCCGGGGCATGAGGTTCACCAGGGTGGTCTTGCCGGACCCGGTGCTGCCGATGATCGCCGTCGTCTGCCCTGCCCTGGCGGTGAAGCTGATGCCGGAGAGGACGGGCTGGTCGGCACCCGGGTAGGCGAATCCGACGTCGCGCATTTCCAGCTCGCCGCGGCGCACCTCGCTGCTCAGCGGGCGGGCAGGCGGGCGGACGCTGGACTCGGTGCGCAGCACCTCGCCGATCCGGTCCGCGGAGACGGCGGCGCGCGGGATCATCACGGCCATGAACGTGGCCATCATGACGGACATCAGGATCTGGATCAGGTAGCTCAGGAACGCGATGAGCGTGCCCACCTGCATGGAGCCGTCCTGGATGCGGAACGAGCCGAACCAGATCACGGCCACGCTGGAGACGTTCAGCACCAGCATTACCACCGGGAACGCGAGGGCCATGAGCCGGCCCGCGCGGAGGGCGGTGTCCGTGACGTCGTCGTTGGCCTGGGCGAAGCGCGCGGTCTCGATGTCCTCGCGGACGAACGCGCGGACCACGCGGATGCCGGTGAGCTGCTCGCGGAGGACGCGGTTCACGGTGTCGATCCGCTTCTGCATCTTGCGGAACAGCGGCACCATCCGGGCGGTAAGCAGGCCGACGGCGATGAGCAGCACCGGGACGGCGACGGCGATCAGCCAGGACAGCTGCACGTCCTGCCGCACGGCCATAATCACGCCGCCGATGCTGAGCATGGGCGCGGTGACCAGCATGGTGGCGGACATGAGGACCAGCTGCTGGACCTGCTGGACGTCGTTAGTGGATCTGGTGATGAGGCTGGGTGCGCCGAACTTGGTGACTTCCTGCTCGGAGAACTCCCCCACCCGTTTGAAGATCGCGCCCCGAAGGTCCCGGCCGACGCCCATGGCTGCCTTCGCCGCGAAGTACACGGCGATGACGGCGCAGACGATCTGCAGCAGGGTGATCGCCAGCATCACGCCGCCCAGGCTGAGAATGTAGCCGATGTTCGCTTTGGCCACGCCCTCGTCGATGATGTCCGCGTTCAGCGTAGGCAGGTACAGGGACGCGATGGACTGCGCCAGCTGGAAAACCACGACGGCGGCGAGCAGCGGCCGGTGCGGCCGCAGGTATTCAACAAGCAGCTTCCAGAGCATGGGCGGCTCCTGACACAGTGTCCACAAGAGGTGGTGCGAAGGTCAGTTTACGTCCGGAGGCTGGGAACAGGCCGTGCCGATGCAGGAGAATCCGGGCTGGTTCTCGGAGGGCGTATTTTGCTGATCCTGCAGGGAACATCAGGGCTTGCGTCTTGCCTCCCAGAATGCGCGTATTGCAAACCATCGTTATACGTTCTGTACATGACTGACCTCACTGATCTTGATCGCAGGCTGCTGTCTGCCCTCCGCGAGGACGGCCGGGAATCTGTGGCCAGCCTGTCGCGCAGGCTTGGAGTGGCGAGGGCTACCGTGAATAGCCGCCTTGAGCGCCTGCTCGCCTCTGGAACCATCGTGGGCTTTACGGCACGGGTCCGTGACGAAGTAGATCCACTGACAATTCGCGCCATCACGCTCATCGCGGTCGAGGGCAGGTCTGCCAACAACGTCATACGGGAGTTACGCGGTTTTCCGGAAATCCGCGCCTTGCACACCACCAACGGCGGCTGGGACCTCGTAGCGGAACTGGCCACCGAAAACCTCAGCGGCTTCGACGATGTCCTTGGCAGGATCCGTGCGGTCAATGGCGTGCTCAACAGTGAAACAAGCCTGCTGCTCAGTTCAGTGCTCAGGTAGGGGCCCCGAGCGGAGCGTTGAGTGCATGATCTTGCACAATGCCAGAAATGACCTGGCAAAATGCATAGGCATTTGACGAAAGGTACGCGCTTTGCTCATTGTGGCCGCTTATCGGCGCCGAATACCGTGAGGACACTAATGGTTCACACGGAAGAAGGAGCGCAATGACGCGTTTTGTGGATGTTCACAACATGGTTCGCTGGGTGGCCCGCACGGGAACGCAAACCATCATCTCGGAAATGATGGACTACCTTGAGGACGACTTCCGCCGCTGGGAATCCTTCGATAAGACTCCCCGGGTTGCCAGCCACACCCCGTTTGGCGTCATTGAACTCATGCCAACGAGCGACCACGAGACCTACGGTTTCAAATACGTCAATGGTCACCCCTCGAACCCCGCCCGCGGCTTCCAGACAGTAACCGCATTCGGAGTGCTGGCAGATGTCCACAACGGATACCCCACGTTCCTGACGGAGATGACGCTGCTGACAGCCCTGCGGACTGCAGCCACTTCCGGCATGGTTGGCAGAAGGCTTGCCCGCCCCGGCTCCTCTGTGATGGCCATGATCGGCACGGGCAGCCAGTCGGAGTTCCAGGCTTTGGCGTTCAAGGCAGCCCTCGGGATCACCACCCTCCGGGTCTGGGATACTGACCAGGCCGCCATGGCGAAGCTGCTGCGCAATGCGGCACCGCTGGGTTTCGATGTCCACATTGCGTCCTCTGCGGCCGACGCCGTCCAGGGTGCGGACGTCATCACCACGTGTACCGCGGACAAGGCCAACGCCACTGTCCTCAGCGCAGACATGATCTGCCCCGGCGTCCACATCAACGCCATCGGCGGGGACTGCCCGGGAAAGACCGAACTTGACGCCGCCATCCTGGAACTCGGCGAGGTGTTCGTGGAGTACACCCCGCAGACCCGGATAGAAGGCGAGATCCAGCAGATGCCGGCAGACTTTGCCGTGACCGAGTTCTGGCAGGTCCTGGCCGGAGGGGCTGCCGGGCGGTCAACGCCTGAGCAGGTCACCATCTTCGACTCTGTCGGCTTCGCCATCGAGGACTTCTCCGCCCTCCGCTATGTGCGGGATGCGGTCCAGGGATCCGACTTCTTCGAAGAGATCGACCTGGTCGCAAACCCGGAGGATCCCAAAGACCTCTTCGGCCTGGTGGGCGCGCTCTCCCCGGTCGGCTAGCCCGGCTAGTTCAGCTCGAGCACGTGCAAGCTTAGCCACAGCACCAGCGTGTCCTCAGGCTGGTCCAAATCCACGCCGAAGAGGTCCCGCAGGCGCTTGAGGCGGTACCGGAGCGTGTTCTGGTGCAGGGACAAGGCTGCCGCTGTCCTTGCGGAATCGCGTGAGCAGTCAAGGTAGGTTCTCAGCGTCAGGGCATATCCGGTGCCAAAATCGGCGTCGTACTCTTGGATTCTCCGGGCGGCAGCGGACAGAAGGTGCGGTGCCGCCCGGAACGCCGCGGCCAACTCCAGGAGCGTGAGGCGGCTGCGGACCTCCCCTGCGCTGGCGTACGTGCCCGGGAAACCGTCCGAGGCGAGCATCAGCAGGACAAGATCGGCGTCATGCCGTGAACGGCTGATGTCCGAGACGGCGTCGACGGCGGGACCCGCCGCCGCCCGCAGCTCAACTCCCAGCGATGCCCGGGAACGCTCATTGAGCCTTCGGGCAAGGGCTTCGATTGACCCCAGGGACGACGCAGCCGCCGCCGGGAATATTGCATAAATGGTAGAGCCCGCCTGCACGCATTGAGCGCCTTGGCCGTGGGCCTCGCACTGTGTGGTCACCAAGTCCGCAATCCTCACCAACGTAGTCTCGGCTGCCTGCCCGGGTTCAGCCTGAAAAGCGACGACCGCAAAAGGACCCGAATTCCGCAGCCCCAGCTGTTCGGCAACCAGGATGGCGTCGTCGCCTCCTTCGAGGAGCCGGCGCAGCAGCTCCGCGCGTTGCTGGCGTGCGAGATCATGGCTGCTGCGGGCGCGGAGCATGTGGAGCGCAGCAATGTCCGCGGCGCGTTCCAGGGCCTGTTCGGCTTCGCCATCCAGATCGCCATGGACATCAACAACCCAGATTGATCCCAGGGGCTCCTTGCCCGCCCGGACTGCTATCGCCATCCTGTCCATGGCGGGCCGGACGCCCTCGATCCGGACTGCCCCGGAGGACCGGAACACCGCCGCGTACTGGCCCGCGTTTTCGGGCAGGTAGGGCACCTGCCGGCCAAGGATTCCCCTGCGCCGGTCCTCATCGATCGGCTGGTCCTCAAGCGTGGAGTACGCCAACACCTGTTCCTGCAGGTTCTCGATGGTGGTAGCCCCTCCGACCATCGCCGCAATGGCGTTTGCCAACGCGAAAAGGTCCCCCACCCCCAGCGGTGAGATGGTGCTACCGGCATCTGCCGAGGCGTTGAGGGCAGAGTCCAGGAGTGCATTGAGATGCCGCCACCTCACGTCGTCGTCCACCACCAGGAGGGCGATGCCGGCTTCGTCCGCCACCGCTGCGAGGTGTCCGATGTCCTGGTGGAGCTTCTTGACCACCACTGCGGCAAAGCCGGCTTCCGCCGCATCCCGGACCACGCCTGCAGTGCCCGGGTCCGCGGGGTGCAGCCCGATCCCGAGCAAAATGCCCCCACGCAACCCTTCAAGCGGCACGAAGGGGTCATAGAGCGACGGACTCATCAGGGACAACCTGGGCGGCACCGCTCCTGAACCGAGCACCAGTCCGGTGTCCTCGAGCATCTTCAGCAGGTGGGGCAGGTGGATGCTGTCATTGTGATGAGTGGCCTCGGTCATAGGGCTAAAGCTTCACACCTATGGTGCTGGAACACAAGAAGAATCGATAACCTTCGTTGCCTGCACTGAAGCCGCCGCGTGCTGGCACAGCAGATAGTTGACGCATGTCACTTACTCTTGATGCCGGTCCGGCCGCACTTCAAGCCGCAGAATCAGCAACCGCAGCAGCGTCCAGGGCCGGTGTCCTGGTGGTGGACGAACACGACCGCGACCGCCTCCGGGACGTGGAAGCACTGCTCATTGCCATCTGGGGCATGTCACCGCACGGCGCACCTATCCCCTTCGACCTCCTGCGCAGCATTGCGCATGCCGGCTGCAATGTGTCCGCCGCTTACGACCACGCCGGGCAACTGTGCGGAGCGGCGGTGGGGATCGTCTCCCCCGGAGGGCGTTCCACCTACTCGCTGATTGCCGGCGTGCTTCCCGGCAGCGGCGACAAGGGCGTTGGCTTCGCCCTCAAACAACACCAGCGGGCTTGGTCACTGGCCCGGGGCATCGACACCATGACCTGGACCTTTGACCCGCTGGTCAGCCGCAATGCCCGCTTCAACCTGACCAAGCTGGGAGCGTACGCATCAGAGTATGCCTGCAACTTCTATGGCCAGATGGAGGACGAGATCAACGCCAACGACGAAAGCGACCGCCTCGTGGCGGTATGGCCGCTGGCCTCCCAGCGGAGCATGGATGCCGGGCGCGGAATCCATGCGGAGATCGAACTTCCACCTGACCACTCGTCTGCCGTCCTCGAATACGGCCCCGACTCGCTGCCTGTCCTCCTGGAATCGGGCGGAACGCTGTGGTGCCGCGCGCCGCGGGACATCGTGGCACTCCGCGGCTCGAACCCCGACGCCGCTGCCCGGTGGCGTGTACTCGTGCGGGAGATCTTCGAACCCGCTTTCGCTTCGGGGCGTCAAGCATCCGGCGTCACGCGAGACGGCTGGTACAAACTGACCGCGCCCGACCAGGCCTAGACCCACCCCCAAGAGGAGAACCCATGCGCATCACATCCCGTGCAGTAACGGCCCGGACGGCCGTCCTTGCCGCCGGCCTCGCGCTGGCGACAGGCCTGGCAGCCTGCTCGGCAGAGACAACACCTGCCAGCAATGCGAACGCCTTTTCGGGAGGCGCCGTGGACGCCGCAGCCGCCGCCGCTCTTCCCGAACGCTTCAAGAGCGCAGGCGTCATCAACGTCGCCTCCGACATTCCCTATCCACCCATGGAGATGTTCGACGAAAACCAGCAGCTCACGGGCCTGGACTACGATCTCGCCCAGGCCCTCGGAGCCAAGCTCGGGGTGCGGCTGGAGCTCCGGACCCAGGCGTTCGACAGCATCATTCCCTCCCTGCAATCGGGCAAGAACGACATCATCATGTCGGGGATGAACGACACCCCGGAGCGCCAGGAAACGCTGGATTTCGTGGACTACTTCCACGCAGGATTCTCGATCCTGGTCCCCGAAGGGAACCCCGGAAACATCACCACCGTCCTGGACCTGTGCGACAAAGACGTCGCCGTGCAGAAGGCCACCGTCCAGGCCGAAATCCTCCGCACCTATGATCAGCAGTGCCTGGACAAAGGGTCCCGGCCTATCAGGATCTCCGAACTCCCGCTGGAGACGGACGTCCAAACAGCCGTCCGGTCCGGAAAGGCCGCAGCCGACGTCGTTGATTCGGCGGTGGCAGCCTATGCCGCCACGACCGCCGGCGGCGGGAAGATCTTCGACCTCGTAAAAGACCCTGCCAACCCGGCCGGATACAACCCCGTCTACACCGGTATAGGTGTTCTCAAGAAGGACGCTGAGCTTTCGAAGGCGCTGCTGGCCGCCCTCCAGTCGGTCATCGCAGACGGCACCTACGATCGGATCCTGGCCAAATACAGCCTCTCCGACTACACGGTCAAGGAGACCGGGCTGAACCTGGGCGGTACCAAGCCATGAACACCGCCGTCACCACCCCTCGCCAGAAACCTGCCGGCCCCGGAACCGTGCCTGCCCATGGAAGCAGCCAGGACGACGTCGTAGCCGTTCCCCTCCGGCACCCCTGGCGCTGGGTGGGAGCTGCCCTCCTTGCCCTGGGCGCTGCCGCGCTGGCGGCATCACTGTGGACCAACCCGAACATCGACCACGGCACCATTGGCACCTATGTGTTCCATCCCCGGATCCTCGGGGGCGTGGGTCTGACGATTGTCCTCACCGTTGTATCCATGGTGGTGTCCACGGTTTTTGGCGTATTCCTCGCCGTGATGCGGCTGTCCACGAATCCAGTCATGAACGCCTTCGCCTGGTTCTACGTCTGGGTCTTCCGGGGCACTCCCCTGCTGATCCAAGTGGTCTTTTGGGGCTACCTGGGACTGCTGTATTCACAGATCTCGCTGGGCATTCCCTTCACGGACTTCACTGTCTTCTCCGTGGACACCAACACCCTGGTCCCGGCCTTCACTGCCGGACTCCTCGCCATGACCCTGAACCAGGCTGCCTATTCAGCGGAAATCATTCGCGGCGGGATGCTGTCCGTCGACACCGGCCAGCACGAAGCTGCATCCTCCCTGGGAATGTCCCCGGCCTTCACCCTGTTCCGTGTGGTCCTGCCCCAGGCCATGCGGGTCATCATCCCGCCAATGGGCAATGAGACGATCTCGATGCTCAAAAACACGTCTTTGCTCTCCGTTATCGCGGTGCTGGAGCTCTACACCGTGGCCACGCAGATCTCTTCCCAGAACCTGCGCCAGGTGGAACTCCTCATCGTTGTCAGTTGTTGGTACCTCTTCCTCACCTCGGCGCTGTCCGTTCCCCAGTACTACCTGGAACGCCACTACGGCAGGGGCAACGCCCGCCAGCAGGCTCCCACTCCCCTGGCCAGGATCAGGGCAGTGCTAGGTAAACAGCGGTCCCCCGGTACGGCAACGTCCCCCGGTTCGGCCCCGAAAGCATCGAAAGGACAACCGTCATGACCGAGGCACTGGCCTCCCCCAGGCGTACCGGCCACCGGCCGGCCGCACAGCCGCTCCTCGTGGCCAGCAACGTACGGAAGCACTATGGCGGCGTCGAGGTGCTGAAAGGCATCTCCCTGACGGTCAACACCGGCGAGGTCATGTGCCTCCTGGGTCCGTCCGGCTCAGGTAAATCCACCTTCCTCCGCTGCATCAACCACCTCGAACGGATCGACGGCGGCCGGATCTCCGTTGCGGGCGACCTGATTGGCTACGCGCAACGCCAGGACAAAATTTTCGAGATGAGACCCCGCGAGGTTGCCAAACAGCGCCGGGGCATCGGAATGGTCTTCCAGCGCTTCAACCTCTTTCCACACATGACCGCACTGGAGAACATCTGGGCCGCCCCGGTCGGCGTCAAAAGGGTGCCCAAGGCGGAGGCCGTCAAGCGCGGGATGGAACTGCTGGACAGGGTGGGACTGGCCCACCTGTCCAAGGCCTATCCGTCCCAGCTTTCAGGCGGGCAGCAGCAGCGGGTCGCCATCGCCCGCGCACTTGCCATGGATCCCCAGCTGCTCCTGTTCGATGAGCCAACCAGCGCCCTTGACCCGGAACTGGTGGGCGATGTCCTGGACGTCATGCGGACCCTGGCAGCGGACGGCATGACCATGATCGTTGTCACGCACGAGATCGGCTTCGCACGCGGCGCGGGCGACAGCGTGGTGTTCATGGACGGCGGCGTGGTGGTGGAGTCCGGCGCCCCCGAAGACGTGCTGGACAACCCGCAAAACCCAAGGACCATTTCCTTCCTCGAGAGCGTGATGTAGTCCCGCTTCCCACCGTCAGGACGGCACGCTTCCGTCCTTCCTCTTTGAACAGTGAGCCTGAATTGAAGATATCCCGCGCCACCATCACCCTGATCGATGTCCCCTTGCTGGAACCGTTCGTGGTGTCCTACGACAGCTACTCGTCAATGCCCAGCGTCATCCTCACCCTCGAAACAGACGACGGCCTGATCGGCTACGGCGAGAGTGTCCCGGACGGGCACATCACCGGGGAAACGCCCACGGGAACCGTCGAAGCGCTGCGAACGGAGTTGATTCCCGCAGTCCTGGGGCTGGATCCCCGCGATATCACAGCCGTCCACCAGCAGCTCAACAGGGCGCTCAAGGGCTGCGGAGCCGCAAAGGCCGCCGTCGACATTGCCTGTTGGGACCTGGCCGGCAAAGCAGCCAACCGCCCCATTTACAGCCTGCTCGGCGGGCGGCGCCCGGAGCAGCCCACGATCGCGAGGGTCATGAGCATCCTTGCCCCGGAGACCCTGGCCGAACAGGCAGTCCAGGCCCGGAGCCAGGGCTACCGCCACCTCAAGATGAAGCTCGGCGGCGGTGATGGCCTGGACATCGAACGCGTCCGGGCTGTCCGCGCAGCAATCGGCACGGACCTCGCGATCCGGGTGGACGCCAACCAGGGGTGGGCCGATCCCGCAACGGCACGAGAGATGATTGCTGCCTTGGAACCCTACGGAATCGACTGGGTGGAACAACCGCTCCACGCCGACGATATCGACGGTTTCAAGCTGCTGCGCCAGGCCACCGGCGCCCGCCTGATGGCCGACGAATCAGTGGTGGACGCCGCCGACCTGGGCCGATTCGTCAGGGACCGTTCAGTGGACATGGTCAACCTCAAGCTCATGAAGAGCGGCGGAATCACGCCCTGCCACCGGCTGGCCACCCAAGCCGAACTCGGCGGCCTCAAGGTCCAGATCGGTTCCATGCTGGAAACCAGCATCGCCTCGGCCGCCGGCTTCCATCTGGCCCTGTCCCATCCAAACATTGTCTCCACCGAACTCTCGGGACCCGTCAAGTTCGCCCGGGAACCCGGAAACCTTCAGTACGTCCTGCCCGAAGTCCAGATCGGCGAGGGCCCGGGGCTGGGGGTGGACGTGGACCTCGATGTCCTGGCCGACCTAACGGTCAGCGAGTGCGGGGTCACTGCGTGATCAATGAGGCAGCGCGCCGCCGTCTGCACGACATCTGGAACCACCTGCACGATCACCCGGAACCGAGCATGGAGGAGTTCGCCACCTCCGCGTACCTTGCCGGCCTGCTCGCGGAAGCGGGCCTCGAACCACGGAAATATTCCGACTTTCCCGGTTTCACCGTGGATGCCGGGGAGGGAGTTCCCAGGATAGGGCTCAGGGCAGATATGGATGCCTTGGTGCAGGAGGTGGACGGGAAACGGATTGCTGTGCATTCGTGCGGCCATGATGCCAACATGGCGATAGTCGCTTCCGTCATGCTCGAACTTGCGGAGCAGCCGGAGCCGCTCAACGGAGCCGTCCGTGCCATCTTCCAACCCGCGGAGGAGGCGGGCAACGGGGCGGAACTGGTGGCGTCACTTGGTGTCGCGGACGGGCTTGAGTATCTCTTTGGCGTGCACCTGCGCCCGCAGCAGGAACTCCCCGCTCCCTGCCTGGCGCCCGCCATCTCCCACGGGGCCTGCCTCTTCGCCAGCGGCACCATCACAGGTGAGGACCACCATGGGGCACGGCCCCACCTCGGAGCGAACGCCGTCGAACTTGCGCTTGAAATCTCGGCAGGGCTGCAGCGCATCAAGGTCGATCCGCAGATCCCGAGTTCCGCGAAAATGACAATGCTGCACGCCGGCGGAAGAAACCTCAACGTCATCCCCGGCAGCGGATGCTTCGGGGTGGACCTGCGCGCCCAAACCAACGAAGCCATGGCCACGCTGCGGACGGGGCTGGTGGAGGTGTGCCGATCGGTGGCGGCGAACAGCGGGGCGGAGATCCGCCTCGACTTCCGGGATGAGGTGCCTGCTGCAGTGATAGGGCACAAGGCCGAGGCCGTCCTGGCTTCGTCGGTCACGGCGACATTGGGCAGGGAGTACCTGCGTCCCAGGATCGTCACGTCAGGCTCGGACGACTTCCACTTCTACACCCGGCAGAACCCTGCGCTTCAGGCGGCCATGCTGGCCGTCGGGGCAAACGTCCAACCCGGACTCCACCACCCGGACATGACGTTCGACGGCGGTGCGATGGAACGCGCCGTGGATGTCCTTCTGGCGTC
Organism: Pseudarthrobacter sp. C1; assembly: GCF_034720455.1. Lineage (NCBI taxonomy): Bacteria > Bacillati > Actinomycetota > Actinomycetes > Micrococcales > Micrococcaceae > Pseudarthrobacter > Pseudarthrobacter sp. C1. The sequence continues at coordinate 12,688 of NZ_JAYESK010000006.1, forward strand.
CTGCCGGCAGTCGCTGGCCCGGAGCGAATAGAAGGCAGGTCTAGTCATGCCGGCTGGTCATACCGGTACCAGCCCTGCCCGGTTTTCCGGCCGTAATTACCTTGTTCGTAGAGCTCCGCCAAGGCGGGGTGGGGCAGGTCCGCCGGGTCCTGCGTTTCCTCGAAGGTCGCTTGCCGGATCAGGTAGCTCACGTCAAGGCCCACCAGGTCCATCAGCTCAAACGGCCCCATGGGGTGGCCCAGCGCAGTCCTGGCTGCAGTGTCGATGTCGCTGACACTGGCGATGCCGTCCGCGTAAAGCCGGAGTGCCTCGTCCCGGATGGCGCCCATGAGTCTGTTGGCCACAAATCCGGGGATCTCGCGGTTGATAAGGACGGGCGATTTGCCCAATGAGCGCGCCAGATTCATGGTGGTGTCCACCGTGTCCGGAGATGTCTTGGCGTGGCGGACCACCTCAACACATTTCATGACCAGGGCCGGGTTGAAGAAATGCATGTTGCAGACCTGCTCCGGCCGCCCTGTCTCCTCGGCCACTTTCGAGGAGCCCAGCGTGGAGGAATTCGTGGCCAGGATGGCGTGCGTGGGGGCTGCCCGTCCCAGCGCCGCGAAGATGCTGCGCTTCACTTCGAGTTTCTCGGTGGCGGCCTCGATCACGAAGTCGGCATCCGCGGCGCCGGCCTCCAGCGAGCTGGTGAAGGTGAGCCGCGCCAGGGCGGCCCCGGCATCCTGTCGGCTCCGGCGCCCCTTGGCCACGCTGCTGTTCATCCGGTCGGTGAGCTGGCTCCGGGCGGCTGTCAGCATGTCTGCCGCGACATCCTGGATGGTGACCTGGTAGCCGGCCAGTGCGCACACCATGCCGATCTGTGAGCCCATGGCTCCGGCCCCGACCACCAAAATCCTGTTGACCTGCATGATTCTCCTGGTGCGCAACGTGACTTCCGGCGCCTAGCTCAGCGGAAAGCGGGAATCCCGGTGATGTGGTTACCCAGGATCAGGGTGTGGACCTCGTCGGTGCCTTCGTAGGTCCGGACAGACTCCAGGTTGTTGGCGTGGCGCAGGGGCGAATAGTCCAGGGTGATGCCGTTGCCGCCCAGGATGGCGCGGGCGTCGCGGCAGATCTTGATGGCTTCCCGGACGTTGTTGAGTTTGCCTACGGAGATCTGGACGGGTGCAAGGGTGCCGGCATCCTTGAGCCGGCCCGTGTGGATCGCCAGCAGGGTGCCCTTCTGGATTTCCAGCAGCATGTCCACCAACTTCTGCTGCGTGATCTGGTACGCAGCCAGCGGTTTATCGAACTGCATCCGCTCCAGCGAGTAGGCCAGCGCCTGCTCGTAGCTGTCCCGGGCCGCCCCCATGGCACCCCAGATAATGCCGTAGCGGGCTTCATTCAGGCAGGAGAACGGGCCGCGGAGGCCCGCGGCGCCCGGCAGCCTGGCGGTGTCGTCCACTGTGACGTTCTCAAGGGTGATATCGCACTGGATCGATGCCCGCATGGAGAGCTTTGGCTCTATGGGTGTGGCGGTGAAGCCGGGGGTATCGGTGGGAACCAGGAAACCGCGGACGCCGTCCTCCGTAGCGGCCCAAATGACGGCGATCTGCGCCACGGAGGCCAACCCGATCCACCGCTTCGCGCCGCTGATGACCCATTGGTTGCCGTCGCGGCGGGCGAAGGTCTGCATGCTGGAGGGATCCGAGCCTGCCGTGGGTTCGGTGAGGCCAAAGCAGCCGATGATCTCACCCTTCGCCATGCCGGGCAGGTAGCGGTTCTTCTGGTCCTCCGAACCCCATTTGTGGATGGCGGTCATCGCCAATGAGCCCTGGACCGAGACGAACGTCCGCAGCCCGGAGTCTCCGGCTTCCAGTTCCATCGCCGCCAAACCGTATTCGACGGCGGAACGGCCCGGGCAGCCGTAACCCTTCAGGTGCATTCCCAGGAGCCCCAGGGCACCCATCTCTTGGGAAATTTCCACCGGGAAGTGCGCAGCTTCATACCAGTCCTTGATGTTCGGCTTGATGCGCTCGTGCACGAACCGGCGGACGGTGTCCCGCAGCTTCAGTTCGTCACTGCTGAGCAGTCCCTGCAGGTCAAGCACGTCCGAGCGGACCTCGCCGGCAACGGCGGAAGCGGCCTGCAGTTCCGGTTCGGACAGGGTTTCTGGTGTGACGCTCATCTTTGATCCTCCGACTGTGACGGCCTAACGGCGTTGGTTTGCGTTCGCCCCGTTCACTGTGACAGCAATTTATGTTCCGATCCAATACCAAATGGCAGCACTATTGATTCGTTCGGAGCATTAGACGCTCAGTCAAGTTCGGGTGTCGGCAGCGCAATTTCAGAAAGCCTCAGAACCTCCCGGAGGGCGGGACTGGTGTTGTCCTTGCGCCAAATCATTCGCAGCAGGACAGGGTCCGCGGGGTCCTCCAGGGGCAGGAACAACACGCCCGGATAGTGGAGATTCTCCGCAACGGAAGAGACCGTCATCGCCACCCCGATTTCAGCGGCCACCAGTGAGACCAGCGTCAGTGAATCCGGGGCTACCTGCACAATTGAAGGCAGGAACCCGGCATCGCTGGCAAGCCTGAGGAGATGGTCGCGCAGGACCGCGCCGGGATCCGCGGGCAGGGTAACGAATGGCTCGCCGTCCAGGTCAGCCATCCGCACGGACGCCCGCCCGGCCAGTGGGTGGCCGGCGTGCACGGCGATGACGAGTTTTTCGTTGGCAATGACCCGGGAGTCGAGGGCTGCCGGGATGAAGTTCCACCGTCCCAGCCCGATTTCCATGGCGCCGTTGGCGACTTTGTCCAGGGCCGGGATGGCGAAATTCGAGCTGTACAGCTCGAAGTCGATGCCCGGGTGTGTTTTGCGGACCAGTTTTGCCAGCTTTCCGACCATGACGTGCGACGACGCTCCGGCGAAAGCGACCCTCACGCGCCCGGTCTCGCCCTTGCCGGCGTTGGCAACCATGGTCCTGGCCCGCCGGCAGGCATCGAGAATATCCGTCGCCGGCTGGACCAGGGCCTCGCCCGCCGGGGTGAGCCGCACAGAGCGGGTGCTGCGCTCAAAGAGGGGGGCGCCGAGCTCCCGTTCCAGGTTCTGGACTGCACGGCTGACCGGGGGCTGGGCCATGTGCAGCTGCTGGGCGGCCCGCCCGAAATGCAGCTCTTGGGCAACGGCCAGGAACGCGCGGATCTGCTGGATCTCCATAGCGGGCAATTATGCGTCAGGCACATAGAAGCGTCAAACGTCAGTGAGGCTTCCGCATCAATGCTGTTTTTCCACCAGGGGCTGCGCGGCGGCAAGAGCAGGGCCTTTGTTGCGCTTTGCGCATCAAAGGGGGCCGGAATACGTATTGGACGCGAAGTAATGGGTTTGCCACAGTGGGTGATGTGGAGCACAAACCGGAAGGCATGACATGAATCAAACTGACGCTGCATCAAGGCTGAACCAGGCTTTCGGCCGCTCCGGCAGCGGGCCGCTGAGCGGCGTGGTTGTTGCGGACTTCACCCGCGTCCTCGCCGGACCGTATTGCACCATGCTGTTGGCGGACATGGGAGCGACGGTGATTAAGGTCGAGAGCCCGCAGGGAGACGACACCCGCGGCTGGAAGCCGCCCGTCCGTGACGATGAAGCCACGTTCTATCTGTCCGTCAACCGCAACAAGCATTCGATTGTGCTCGACTTCAGGGACGAGTCAGATCTTGAAGTTGCCCGCGAACTCGCCGCAAGGGCAGATGTCCTCGTGGAGAACTTCAAGCCTGGCGGGCTGGAGCAGTTCAAGCTGGACTACGACAGCGTTTCCGCACTGAACCCGGATGTCATCTACGCGTCCATTACCGGTTTCGGCACCGCCGGGGGCGCGGGCTTGCCGGGCTACGATCTGTTGGTCCAGGCGGTGTCCGGGATGATGAGCCTCACCGGCGGGCAGGACACCGAACCATACCGTGCCGGACTGGCCATATTCGACGTGATCACCGGCCTGCACGCCAGCATCGGCATTCTTGGGGCACTCCACCACAAGGACAACACCGGCCAGGGGCAGCTTGTTGAGCTGAACCTGCTCTCGTCCGCCCTGTCCGGAATGGTCAACCAGTCGGCAGCCTATGTCACCGGCGGGCTGGTACCCACCCGCATGGGCAACGAGCACCCCAGCCTGTACCCCTATGAACCGATGCCTACAGGCGACGGAATGCTGATCGTCGTGGCAGGAAACAACGGCCAGTTCACCAAACTCTGTGATGCCCTGGGCATCCCCGAAGTTGCCGCAGACCCGCGCTTCGGCAACCCGCAGGAGCGCAACGCCAACCGTGAGGAGCTGCGGCCCATCCTCCAGGGGCGCCTGGCCGAGCGTTCCGCGGCTGAGTGGTTTGAGCACCTTTCCGGACTAGGCCTGCCCTGCGCGCCCATCCAGGACGTCAAGGGCGGCATTGAACTCGCCCGGAAACTGGGACTGGAACCGGTCGTTATGGCCGGAAACGGCGAACGCCGGATTCCCTCCGTGCGCCACCCGGTTGCCTTCTCGCAAACCCCGGTCAGTTATGAACTGGCCCCGCCGGAACTCAATGCCAGCTCCGATCTGGTCCGCACCTGGCTGGCCGCCAAGGAGGCGCGGCTCGTTGGCTGAGGAATTCCGCGCACAGGTGTACGTCCGCTGGTCCGACCAGGACGTCAACGGCCATGTAAACAATGCGCGCGTGGCAACCCTGCTGGAAGAGGCCCGGATTCAGTGGCGGCGCCACGCGGCCTCCGCAGCCGCGGCCGCCGAAACAACCACCCTGGTGGCGTCCCTGACGCTGCATTACCGCCGGCCCATCGAGTTCGGCCAGGACGTTGACGTGGACATCTGGGTGGCACGCATCGGGGACAGGTCCTACACCATGGCCTACGCCGGATACCAGGACGGGAACCTGGTCCTGGACGCCTCAACAGTCATGGTTTCCCTCGACGACGCGACCGGGAGGGCCCGGGCGCTCGACGCCAGGGAAAGAGACTACCTGGAGCGCTATCTGCACGCTGAAGTGCCGGTCTGAGCGGCACCCAAACAACAACCGGACAAACACTGCGGGCAACCCCGGCTGTCCAGAGACAAAGGAAAAACTGTGGTTACAGAAGAGATCAACAGCGACTACTTCATGGTCGATGACTTCCTCTCCGAAGACGAACGGATCATCCGGAAGAAGGTCCGTAATTTTGTCGAAACCGACCTTCTGCCGGTCATCAACGACTATTGGGACCGGGCGGAATTTCCGTTCGCCCTCGTCCCCAAGATCGCGGCGCTCGGCATCGTCGGCACAACCATCGAAGGCTACGGCTGCCCCGGCATGAGCCGCCTGGCGGCCGGAATGGTGGCCATGGAGATGGCACGGGGCGACGGCTCCATCAACACCTTCATCGGGGTCCAGTCCGGCCTGGCGATGGGCACCATCAATACGCTCGGCAGCGAGGAGCAGAAGCAGCGGTGGCTTCCCGGGATGGCCAGGCTGGAAAAGATCGGGGCCTTCGGACTCACCGAGCCGGACCATGGCTCGGACTCCGTGGGGCTGGAAACGAGCGCGCGCCGGGACGGTGACCACTACATCCTGAACGGCCGCAAACGCTGGATCGGCAACGCGAGCTTCGCCGACGTCGTCGTGCTCTGGGCCCGGGATGAAGCGGACGACAAGGTCAAGGCGTTCATTCTGGAAAAGAACGGCGACGGCAGCTACCCGGCGGGCTACCGGGCCGAGGTGATCACCGGCAAGATCGGCAAAAGGGCGATTCTGCAGCCCGACATCACCATTGAAAACCTGCGGATTCCGGCGGAGAACAAGCTCGCCGAGGCGAATTCCTTCCGCGATGTCACCCGTGTGCTCACCGCGACCCGCGGCGGTGCCTCCTGGGAATCAGTGGGCCACGGGATCGCCGCGTACGAGGCCGCAGTGAAATACGCGAAGGAACGCGTGCAGTTCGGCAAGCCCATTGCCAGTTATCAGCTGGTGCAGAACAAGCTCGCCAACATGCTGGCCGAGTTGACCGCCATGCAGCTGATTTGCTTTCGCCTGGCCGCACTCGCCGACCAAGGGAAAATGACCGGCCCTATGGCGTCACTGGCCAAGATGCACACGGCCCAGAAGGCGCGCTGGATCTGCCAGGAAGCCCGCGACATCCTGGGCGGCAACGGGCTGCTGCTGGAAAACCATGTAGCGCGCCACATGACTGATATGGAAGTCGTCCACACGTACGAGGGAACGGACTCCATCCAGTCGCTGCTGATCGGCCGCGATATCACCGGCATCTCCGCATTCTCCGGATGACGTCCTTCTTGCCAGGAACAAGCCAAACCAAACGAAGAACAAGCCAAGAGGGAGAGCCAATGAACAGGCTGAAGAACAAGACCGCCATCGTCACAGGCGGGGCACAGGGGATCGGCGCTGCCACCGCGCTCCGGCTGGCCGCGGAGGGCGCGACGGTTGCCATCCTGGACCTGAACGCCGAGCGGGCGGCGGCCACGGCCGCCGGGATCAGCTCAGACGCCGCCGTCGGGGCGGCCGGAGGTTCGGCAGTCAGTGCCGCCTGTGATGTCACGAGCGAGGAACAGGTTGCCGAGGTCTTCGGGCAGATCTTCGCCGACCACGGACGCATCGACATCCTGGTCAACAACGCCGGCATCACCCGGGACAACATGCTCTTCAAAATGGACCGTCCGGACTGGGATTCTGTCCTGGCCACCAACCTGACCAGCGCCTACCTTTGCGCCAAGGCAGCGCAGAAGTTCATGGTGCAGGCCCGGTACGGAAAGATTGTCAGCCTGAGCAGCCGCTCCGCGCTGGGCAACCGCGGGCAGGCTAACTATGCTGCCGCCAAGGCCGGGATCCAGGGACTCACCGCCACACTGGCACTGGAACTGGGTCCGTTCAACATCAACGTCAACGCGGTGGCGCCGGGCTACATCGCCACCGCCATGACCGCTGCGACAGCTGGACGGGTCGGCAGCACGCCGGAGGAGCACCAGAAATCCGTGGCCGAGCGCACCCCATTGGGCCGGGTCGGGGAACCGGAGGAAGTGGCCGCCGCCATTGCCTTCTTCGCCAGCGATGACTCCTCATATGTCTCCGGGCAGACGCTCTACATCAATGGAGGAGCACGTTGATGGCTGAAGCATTCCTGGTGGGCGGGGTGCGCACCCCGGTGGGGCGCTACGGCGGCTCACTGTCCGGGGTCCGTCCGGATGACCTGGCGGCACTCGTTCTCGGCGAAGCTGTTCGGCGGGCAGGAATCGAGGCTGCCGACGTCGATGAGGTGATCCTGGGCAACACCAACCAGGCGGGAGAGGACAACCGCAATGTGGCGCGGATGGCATCCCTGCTCGCAGGCTTCCCGGACAGTGTCCCGGGGATGACCGTGAACCGGCTTTGCGCCTCCGGGCTCAGCGCCATCATCATCGCATCGCAGATGATCAAGTCAGGTGCGGCGGATATCGTAGTGGCCGGCGGAGTGGAATCCATGTCCCGGGCCCCCTGGGTGCTGGCAAAGCCTGAGAAGGCATTCGGACGCCCGGGAGAAATCGCCGATACCTCCATTGGTTCGCGCTTCCTGAATCCGAAGTTCCACGAACGCCCCAAATCCACCTTTTCGATGCCAGAGACGGCAGAGGAGCTGGCGCGCGTGGACGGTATTTCCCGCGAGGACGCGGATGCCTTCGCGCTCCGTTCACATCAACGGGCCCTTGCGGCTGTGGATGAAGGCCGTTTCCTGGCGGAGATCGTTCCGGTGGAGACTAAGCGGGGAGCTGTCAAGGAGGACGAGGGTCCCCGACGTGAAACGACCCTCGAAGCGCTGGCGGGCCTGCGCTCGGTGGTGCACCCCGGCGGCGTGGTGACCGCGGGAAACTCCAGTTCACTCAATGACGGCGCCTCCGCCGTCGTTGTTGCCAGTAAAAATGCCGTCGAGCGGCTGAACCTTCACGCGCGGGCACGAATCGTCGACGGCGCCTCCGCGGGCGTGCCGCCGGAGATCATGGGCATCGGCCCGGTGCCGGCCACACTCAAGGTGCTTGGGCGGGCCGGCTGGTCACTCGATGACGTGGGGGCGATCGAGCTCAACGAGGCCTTCGCGGTGCAGGCACTGGCCTGCATGCGCAGGCTGGGAATGAACGAGGAGATCGTGAACCGGGACGGCGGCGCAATCGCGCTCGGCCACCCCCTTGGATCCTCCGGTGCCCGGATCGCCGTTACGCTGCTGGGCAGGATGGAGCGTGAAGGTGCGGCCAGGGGCCTGGCCACCATGTGCGTGGGGCTCGGGCAAGGTACCGCGATGCTCCTCGAAAGAGCCTGACCCCTTGTTTCCTTGCTGAAAACCGCGGAATAACGACGGCGAGGGGTGACCTCACAGCGCCGCTCCCCGCCGCGAATGCCCGACTGATTATTGATGCCTTAAGCACATCAATCGGTGCTCAATTTGGTATTGGATTCGAATTGAACACTCTGCGAGAGTGATCTAGCTAACACAAAGGCGATCAACACAATGTGCAAGACCAACCACCAACCCGAACGACAATGAGGTCCGTTTTGAAGAAGCGAAGCGCAATGCATTTGAAAGTCTCTGCAGGGCTTGTGGGGATCTCGCTGGCACTGGTGGGCTGCGGCGCCGGTGGAGCGGCCCGTGCCAATGACGGATCCGACTACCCGAAGAAGCCGGTGCGGTTCCTGGTCCCTTTCGCCGCGGGTGGCCCCTCCTCCATGACAGCACTCGCCTACGCATCCTGCCTCGAACGCAGCCTGGGAAAGCCCGTCGTGGTTGAAAACAAGCCCGGCGGCAGCGGCGGCATAGCCATGCAGGAGTTGGCCGGCGCCAAGCCGGACGGCCACACGCTCGGGCTCGGCACCAACGGCCCGCTGGTCATGAACCCCATCGTGAACAAATTAGGCTACAGCCTGGCTGACTTCACCTCGGTCGGAGTCATGGCCGAGATGCCCACCGTGCTCGTGGTCGGCGCCGACTCGCCGTTTGCCGATGCGAAGGAATTTTTCGCGGCGGCCAAGGCAAGTCCCGGGAAGCTCAGCGTCGCGGTTCCCGGGGCTACCACCTCCGCAGCGATCGAGCTGACGCGGTTGAAGTCCGACTACGGCATCGAGGTCACGGCGGTTCCGACCGCCGGCAACGCGGAAATGACCACGAATCTGCTCGGCGGCCATGTCGACGCACTGTTCATAACCGACCATTCCGACGTTGCAGCACGGATCGCGGACGGATCCTTCAAGCCGCTTGCCATCAGCAGCCCGGAACGCGCCGCCTGGTACTCCGAGGTTCCGACGCTGGCCGAAGTCGGCTTCAAGGATCTGGTCAACGCAGTTTCGGTGTTCGGCGTCGTCGGCCCGAAAGGCATGCCGGAGAACGTCGTCTCCAAGCTCGAAGGCGAACTCAAGACTTGCGCCGCTGATCCGGGCGTGGCCGAACAGGTCGGCGAACGGTTTGTGCCTGACGAATTCGCCGGTTCCAAAGAGCTGCACAGCGCATTCACTGCCATGCAGGACCTCTACCAACCCCTCCTGGGGAAGTAAATCAGCAAAGGCATGGATATGACGAAACCCGCTCTTGGCCCCGCAGAGGTGGACGATGCCCGTCCGGCGGCCGGACACCCCGACAGGCCCCGGCATCGGCTCCGCCGCCTGGTCCCCCTTCTCCTGGTCGCCGCCGGAGTATCGGCCGTGATCGGGTCATGGCAGCTCTCGCTGGGAGAGCTGAACAGCCCCGGTCCCGGGCTCTGGCCCTTTATCGTCTCCGTCGCGGTGACCATCGCGGCTGTGGTCCTCGTGCTGTTCCCGGACGCGGCGGTTCCCGAGTCCTGGACGCGGCGGACGGCCGCTATTGCGGGCGGAGTGGGCAGCCTGTGCGTGTTCGTGGTGCTTTTTGAAGCCATAGGCTTCCTGGTTCCGGCGTTTCTGATGCTTCTGCTCTGGCTCCGGGTTTTCGGCCGCGAGCCGTGGCGCTGGACCGTCCCTTTGGCCCTCGGAGGTGCCGTTGTGCTGCACGTGGTTTTCGCAGGCCTGCTTGGGGTGCCGTTTCCCGACGACATCGTAGTCACCAGCCTCTCCCCGATGATCGGATTCTGATATGGACGCCCTGAACAACCTGGGCCAGGGCTTCTCTGTAGCCTTTGACCCGATGAACCTGCTGTTCGTATTCGTCGGTGTGGTCATCGGAACTGCCATCGGCGTCCTGCCGGGGCTGGGCCCGACCGCCACCATCGCGCTCCTGCTGCCGATCACCTACACGATGGATCCGGTCGGCGCGGTGATCATGCTGGCCGGTATCTACTACGGCTCGATGTATGGCGGAACGATCACCTCGGTACTCCTGCGTCTTCCCGGCGAGGCCGCATCAGTGGTCACCACCTTTGACGGTTATCAGATGACCAAGCAGGGCAGGGCCGGAACGGCTCTCGGCATTTCCGCGGTCGGTTCCTTTATCGGCGGCACGGTAGCCATCATCGGCCTTACCTTCCTGGCTCCGTTGCTTGCCAAGGTGGCCGTCGCGGTGGGCCCGGCGGGCTACGTCGCCATCATGATCCTGGGCCTGTTCCTGGTGACCTCCCTCGGCAGCGGTTCAACGGTCAAGAGCCTGTTCATGGCAGGAGTCGGCCTCCTGCTCTCAACCGTGGGCCAGGACCCGGTTACCGGAACCGCACGCTTCACGTTCGGCCAGACGTCGCTGCTGGGCGGGTTGGATTTCGTCGCTATCGCCATGGGGCTTTTCGGTGTGGGAGAACTGCTCCATAGCCTCGAGCGGAGCGAAAAGGGCCAGGCCGTCACCGCCAAAATCAAGAACATCTGGCCCTCGCGCAAGGATTTCCGTGACTCCTCCGGTGCGATAGCCCGGGGCTCGGTGCTGGGCTTCTTCATCGGCGTCCTGCCCGGCGGCGGCGGCGTCATCTCATCGCTGGCATCCTATGCCATGGAGAAGCGCCGCGCGAAGGATCCCAGCCGGTTCGGAAAGGGTGCCATCGAAGGCGTCGCCGGTCCCGAGACAGCGAATAACGCCTCATCAACGTCGGCCTTCATTCCGCTGCTCGTCCTGGGCATCCCGTCCAACGTTGTCCTGGCCATGATCTACGGAGCGCTCCTGCTGCACGGGATCACACCGGGGCCGCAGCTGATCAACGAACATCCCAACGTTTTCTGGGGCGTCGTCGCGTCAATGTACATCGGCAACCTGATGCTCATCATCCTCAATATCCCGCTGGTTGGAGTCTTCATCCAGATGCTCCGGGTACGAACGGGGATCCTTTCGACCTTCGCCCTGCTGGTGGTCATGGTCGGCGTGTTCTCCATCAACAACAACCCGTTCGACATGTGGGTGGTGCTCGCGTTCGGGGTTCTCGGCTGGATCATGATCAAGGCTCACTTTGACCCAGGCCCCCTGGTGCTGGCTTTCATCCTGGGCCCGATCCTGGAGAAATCCTTCCGCCAGACGATGCTGATCTCCGAAGGAAGCTTCGGTATTTTCGCCTCGGACCCGGTGTCTGCGACCATCTTCATCCTGATCGGGCTGTTCATCGTCTACGGCTTCATCAGCCGCAGCCGGCGGCAGCGCAGGATGCGCCGCGCAGCCGCTGCAGGCCCGGAAGAGGGCAATACGCTCGTCCACGCCTCGGCCAGGCGCGAGGGGACTCCGGGTCCCGGCACCGAAGAATGATTCCGCGCCGCAGCGTCCATCCGTGAGCGCCATCGGTTTCGATTCGACCGAAAAACAATTCGACAGAAAGACAAGGGAGCACCTTGAAGAACGTCTTGCGCCTTCAAACGACCGCCGGGCTTGCCTTGGCATCGCTGGCATCCCTGACCGTAGCAGCGTGCGGTGTGGCCGGTTCCGCCGGCCCCGGGAATGCCGGATCCGACTATCCCGCGAAGCCGGTCACCATCCTTATGCCCTATGCCGCCGGCGGCCCCTCGGATCTTACCGCCCGTTCGGTTGCCGCCTGTTTGGGGAACAGCCTCGGCGAGGCCTTCGTCGTCGAAAACAAACCCGGCGGCAGCGGAGCCGTCGCAATGCAGGAGCTGGTGGGTTCTAAACCCGACGGCCAGACGCTGGCGCTCGGTACCACCGGCACGCTGGTCATGGCCCCTATGATCAACTCGCTGAGCTACAGTCTTGCGGACGTTGAACCCATAGGTGTCATGGCCGACAATCCGACCCTGATCGTTGTGGGAACAAACTCCCCCTACAAGGACGCAGCAGAGCTCTTCGAAGCGGCCAGGGCGGATCCTGGAGCAATCTCGATGGGTGTTCCTGGTGCTACGAGTCCCGCGGCCATTGAACTGCAGCGGCTGAAGAACGACTACGGGGTTGAGATCACCGCCGTGCCGGCCTCGGGTAACGCGGAGATGACCACCAATCTGCTGGGCGGGCATGTGGATGCACTTTTCATCAACGATCATCCTGATGTCCAGGCACGGATTACCGAGGGGTCTTTCCTTCCCGTTGCCGCCACCACGCCTGAACGGCTCGGCTGGCTCCCCGACGTACCGACGCTGGCCGAATCGGGGTTCCCGGACCTGGTGAATGCCACGTCAATCTACGGCCTGTTCGGTCCCCAGGGCATGCCGGACGCTGTTGTGTCCACCCTCGAACGCGAACTCGAAACCTGCCTTAGCGACCCCAAGGTCGTTGAGCAGATCGGAAAGAACTTTGTGCCGAAGGAATTCATTGGTGCCGAGGAGCTGGGCGCCAACTTTGCCCGGATCAAGGCACTCTACGAACCGATCCTCGGCCGGTGAGCCGGGTAACAATCGTCGTCCTAGTCAACGGGAGATTTTCATGGTGAGGGAACTGAATGGCCTGGCGGAGCTTGTGCCGCTGATTGGCTCAGAACTTGGTGTGAGCGGCTGGCACAGTGTCCAACAGGACCGGATTCAGGACTTTGCCGATGCCACCGGCGACCAGCAGTGGATCCACGTCGATCCGGAGAGGGCGGCCGGCGGCCCGTTTGGGCGTCCGGTTGCCCACGGCTACCTGACCCTGTCGATGATCCCATTCTTGGCACAAGAGGTGTACCGGGTCAATGGATTGAAGATGATCGTGAACTACGGGCTGAACAAGGTCCGGTTTCCGAGCCCGGTCCCGGTGGGTTCCCGGGTCCGGAGCCGCCTCACCCTCGTCTCCGTCACGCCGGCGGCCCAAGGCAGCCAGGTGGTGATCCGCCATGAGATTCAACTCGAGGGCGGGGCCCGGCCGGCCTGCGTGGCTGAAACAGTCTCCTTGATGGTCGGCTGAGGGGCCTCGGCAGGCCGGTGGACAAGAGAACATCCCTCAGCGAGGCCGTGGCGGAGCACATCCGGGACGGCCAGCTTGTGGCCATCGAGGGATTCGGGCACCTGGTTCCGGTGGCGGCTGCCCACGAAATAATCCGGCAGGGATTCCGTGACCTGACGCTGGCCCGGATGACCGGCGACGTGATGATTGACCAACTGCTGGCGGCCGGTTGCCTGAAGGGGGTCATCGGCTCCTTTGTCGGAAACAGTTCGGCAGGCTCGCTCCACGAGCTGCGCCGGCGGGTGGAGAACTCGGACCCGGTTCCGTTGGACCTTGAGGAATACAGCCACGGGGGCATGGTTTGCCGGTACCTTGCGGGTGCCTCGAAGCTTCCGTTTTATCCCATCAACTCCTACCGGGGCAGCGATCTCGTGGCACTGAACGGAAAGATACGGTCCGTCAAGGACCCGTACGGCGGGGAGGAAATCCACGTGGTCCCAGCGCTGAATCCCGACGTGACGATCATTCACGCGCAGCGGGCCGACCGGGCCGGCAACATCCAGGCGTGGGGCATTCTTGGCGTGCAGGCCGAAGCTGCCTTCGCCGCTAGGAGGGTCATTGTCACGGTCGAGGAAATAGTCGACGACGCCGTCATCCGCTCCGATCCGAACCGCACCATCGTTCCATCCCACGTAGTCGACGCAGTGGTCCACTGTCCGCGCGGAGCGCATCCTCATTCGGTCCAGGGCTACTATGACCGCGACGACGGGTTCAGCCGCCGTTGGTCCGAGCTCGCCCGCGATCCGCGGCGGCTTCGCGACTGGCTGCAGGAAAACATCCACGGCACCCGGGACCATGCGGAGTATATTGCCCGTCTCGGCCCGGACTACTGGGACCGCCTGCAGGTCGAGGCGGCATTCTCCGTTCCGGTCAACTACGGAGGCCGCAAATGAGCATCACGGAACGATCGGAAAAATCATCGACACGCGTATCCTGCCGCCAAACGGAATCTGCACAGCCGGAAGTGACCAGCAGCGAGCTTCTCACCACCCTGTCCGCCCGTGCGCTGGAAGGAAAGCATGTGGTGTTCGCCGGACACGGACTTCCCACCCTGGCAGTGTCCTTGGCGCAGCGGACGGTTTCTCCCGGCGTCGAAATAATCTATGAGTCAGGCGTGACCGGTGCGCAGCCGGCAGACCTGCCGCGCAGTATTTCGGATTCGGTCCTCGTCACCGGCGCGGCGGGGGTCCTGCCCATGGCGCAGCTGTTCAACTTCGTGCTGCAGGGACAGCGCGTGGACGTCGGATTCCTCGGTGCCGCCCAGGTGGACAGATACGGCAGCCTGAACTCCAGCCTGATCGGAAAGGACTGGGCGGCACCGGCCAGTAAGCTCCCAGGCTCCGGGGGCGCCATCGAGGCGATGGCCGGGGCCGGCGAAATCTTCGTCGTGATGCGCCGGCACAATCCCCGGTCCCTCGTGGCGGACCTCGATTTCTGCACCACGCCCGGACCGCGGCGGGCGGCGGCGGCCCGCGGCGGCGTGATGCCCGCGGGCCTGGGCGTGACCACCGTCATTACGGATCTGGGCATCATGACACGCCGGGGCATCGACGAAGAGCTTGTCCTTGCCGCTGTACATCCCGGCGTCGAGGTGGACGACGTCAGGGCAGCCACGGGGTGGGACCTGCAGGTCTCGAAGAACCTGGTCACCACGGTGCCGCCGACCGGCCGGGAACTGGCACTGCTGCGGGACGTGTTGGATCCGGAGCGGGTATACCTGCGATGAGTCCGGGTCCGGTATCCCCTCCGGATCGACAGGAATCACCGGCTTGGCCACTCCCCCACGCTGGCAGTGTGACGCTCTGCCATCAGATTGCCGGCGCCGTGTTCCTGATGCCCTGATCGATTCGGCCGACCTTCTTTGTTGATGCGGGGCGTTGCCGGGGCAGGAAGCTTGCCAGTACCGCAGCTGTAAGGGCTGCTGCCGCGGCAATCCAGAAGACGTGTTCGAAGGCTCGGAAGGATGGGTGCTCTGTTCCGTCAAGCGTCAGTGTGGTTGAGGCCAGCAGCACGGCCACGGCGGCGCTGCCGATGGTGGTTCCGATGACGCGCAGCACGGTGTTCAGCCCGTTGGCAGCGGCAGTGACGGTTACGGGGACAGATCCCATGATGAGGATCGGCATCGCCGCATAGGCGATGGCGTTGCCGATGCCTATGACAACGGCTCCCAGCATCACCATCCAGACTTCTTCGGTCAGGAAGAGGCGGCCAACGTAGCCGGCGGCAGAAACGAGGGAGCCCATAATGAGGGCGGTTTTGGCGCCGTAACGGCGGCTGCTGAGGGCGGATACGGGAGTGAAGAGCACCATTGCCAAGCCGATGGGAACCATGCAAAGTCCGGCAGCCATCACGCTCAGGCCGAAGCCGTATCCAGCCGCGCCAGGCATCTGCAACTGCTGGGTGGTGGAGAGCAGGTTGGAGTACATGGAGTAGCCCACGAGGACCGCCACCAGGTTCGTGATCAGCACGGGTCTCCGGGCCGAGGTCCGCAGGTCCAGCATTGGTTGACTGATCTTCAGTTCGAGCGGGACCCACAGGGCCAGGGCAACGACCGCGGTTAGTGCCGTTGTCAGCGTCGGTGCACTGGTCCAGCCCCAGGTACCGCCCTTGGACAAGGCAAGAAGTGCGGCGGTCAGGGCCGTCGAGAGCAGGATGGCCCCTCCGTAGTCGAACGTGCCCGGCGTGCGGACCCGGGATTCCGGCATGACCAGCGGCAATAGCGCGACCAGGACGATTCCGACTGCAGCGGCGCTCCAAAAAATTGACTGCCAGCCGAGGAACTCATACAGCACACCGGCCAGCGGAAGGCCCAGCGCGCTCCCGAAACCCAAGGTGGCGCTGATCATCGCGACGGCTGGACCCAGCTTCATGGCGGGGATCTCCTCGCGCAGGACGCTGATGCCCACGGGCACGAGGGCTGCGGCGGATCCCTGGAGCGCGCGGCCGGCGATCATGGCCGGAAAACCCAGATTCAGCGCCGCCAGTGCTGAGCCGATGGTCATCATGACCAGGCAGACGAGCATGATCCGGCGTTTGCCGAACATGTCTGCCAGACGGCTCAGCACCGGGGTGGCCACTGCGCTTGCGAGCAGTGTGGCGGTGAGGACCCAGGAGGCGTCCTCAACGGAGATCCCGAGCAAGCGCGGCAGGTCGGGCAGCAGGGGAACCACCGTAGCCTGCTGAAGCGTGACTGTCGTTCCGCACAGGCACAGCACCGGTACAAGGAGCCTGCCGGCAGCCTTGGGCTTCGATGCTCTGCCTTTCCCGCGTAGAGGCATTCCCTTGGCGATCAGCGGGCGGTGGGGCTGTGTTGCTTGTCGGCATGCTGGGCTGCCGGCGCCCCCTCACCCGGTCCTGAAGAGGCGGCGGGGAGTACTGCTGGGTCACCGCCGTCGGACGTGGCCTGCGGAGCTTGCTCCTCCGCCACCGGCACGTGCGGGGAAGCCTTGGCTCCGGCAAAGCGGCGCCGGAAGCCGCTGACGGCCTTGATGGCAATGACGGCGAGAATAAGGCTGAAAATGATTGCGGCGGCCGGGTCGGTGACAAAGATGTCGAGGCTGCCGCCGGAAATCAGCATGGACTGTCGGAAGGATTTTTCCAGGATAGGTCCGAGGACGAAGGCCAGGACCAGCGGGCCGGCGTCGAAACCTGTCTTGGACATGATCCACCCGAGGACGCCGAAGGCCAGCACAACCCACATGTCGAAGGAACTGTTGTTGATCGAGTAAACGCCGATCAACACGATCAGCAGGGAAAAAGCGACGAGGATGCCTTGGCGCACGCGCAGCATCTGGATGAAGATGCCCACGAGCGGAATGTTGAGGATGAGCAGCATCAGGTTGCCGATGTACATCGAAGCGATAACGCCCCAGAAGAGTCCGGAGTGATCGGTCATCAGCCGCGGACCCGGGGTGATGCCGTGCATCAGCAGGGCGCCGAAGATCATTGCCAGCACCACGTTGGAGGGAATGCCAAGCACCAGCAGCGGAATAAACGCCGTGGTCGAGGACGCGTTGTTCGCCGTTTCCGGTCCTGCGACACCTTCGATGGCACCCTTTCCGAACCGGCTGGGATCCTTCGCCCGGCGCTTCTCCAGCGCGTAGGAGGCCAGGGAGGAGATGACTCCGCCGCCGCCGGGAAGGATGCCGATGAAGAATCCGAGGACCGATCCTCGGCCGATGGCACCGGCAGAGTCCTTCATGTCCTTCCGCGAAGGCCAGATGTTTTTGATCTTGGCCTTGATGGCCTGGGCTTTTTCTGTCTGTTCGAGGGATCGCAGCAGTTCAGCGACGCCGAACAGGCCCATTGCCACGGCCACGAAGTCCAGGCCGCCCAGCAGCGGCGCCTGGCCGAATGTGAAACGCGCCGACCCGTTGACGGGATCCTGTCCGACCGTGGACAGGAGCAGGCCGACGGCGGCCATGCATACGCTTTTGATGGTGGATCCGGTGCCCAGGGACGTGACCAGGAACAGGCCCATGACCATGAGGGCAACAAAGCCGGCCGGACCCATCGACAGGGCGATCTTGCCCAGCGCGGGCGCCATGAACGTCAGGCCGATGACGGCCACGGTGCCGCCGATGAAAGAACCTATGGCGGAGATGCCCAGGGCCGCGCCGGCACGGCCCTGCTTGGTCATCTGGTAGCCGTCGAAGGTGGTCACCACCGAGGCTGCCTCGCCCGGCAGGCGCAGCAGCACGGAAGTGATGGTGCCCCCGTACATCGATCCGTAATAGATGCCGGCCAGCATGATGATCGAAGCGGTCGGATCCATGGTGTAGGTGATGGGCAGCAGCAGCGCAATTGTCGCCGTGGGGCCCAGGCCGGGCAGGACGCCGATGGCGGTTCCCACCACCACGCCGATCAGGACGAACAGCAGGTTCACCGGGTCTAAGGCCACCGAGAAGCCTTCACCGAGGTTGCTCAGGATATCCATGTGAGGGTCCGTTCTAGACGAAGGCGTCAAGCGCCAGGTCGGCGGGGAAGGGTACGCCGAGGAGCCGGTCGAAGATGACATAAAGCACTGCCGGGCCAGCCGCGGCGAAGACAGCCGTCCAGCGCCACGACTCCCGGCCGAACACCCGAAGCCACAACAGGAGCATCAGCACGGCCGGGATGAAGAAGCCCACCAGTTCGAAGAGCACTATGAACGCGGCAAGGCTCGCGATGCCGGCCATTACCGAAACGCTCCGGCGGCCCCAAGCCTCCAGCGGCTCATGTCCCGGCCACACGATCAGTGCCGCGGCGCTGAAGACGATGGCCAGCGAGATGGCGAACGGCCAGAGGCCAGGGGCAGGATTGTGCAGGGTGCCCAGCTTCAACTGCCATGACCCGGCCGCAGCCCCAAGGCCCAGTGCGAGCAGGACGAGCGGAGCGATTCTGCGCTGCCAGCGCAAGGCGCCGGTGCGGGGCCTTTCCGGTTCCCGGATTTCAGCGGCCGCTTCCACGGGAGTAGAAACCATGGGTTCACCCTTCTTCGTGCCGGCCGTCATAGGCCGGCGGTTGAGTCGTTGTTAGTTACTTCGCCAGGAGGGGCTCGTAGCGGGTGCGCATGTCGGCAAAAACCTGCTGGGTCGCTTCCGCATTTGAGAAGCTGTTCGGCACGAACCGGTCGCCGATCTGGCCGATGACTTCGGTGTCCTTGCTACAGGTTTCGACGCCGCTTTCGAGTTTCTCCGAAACCTGCTGCGGCAGGCCCTTGGGGGCGAAGAGCCCGTAGACCGAGGTGGTCTTGACGTCGAAGCCGGCCTCCTTGGCCGTGGGAGCGTCGGGGAAGGCCTCCGAGCGTGCTTCACCGGCAGCAGCGAGCGGGACGAGGGCGCCGTCTTTCACCTGGGCCTCAACGTCGAGGTAGTCGTTGACGAATCCGGCGTCGATGTGGCCGCCCAGCAGGTTGGTGATCAGTTCGGCGCTGCCGGAGGTGGGAACCAGTGCGAATTCGATGCCGCTCCCCTTCTGCAGGCGCTTGAGTTCAGTGGCCAGCGAGCTGGTGGCTCCCGGAACACCGATGGAGATCTTCCCGGGGTTGGCCTTGGCGGCGTCGAACAACTCCTGCAGGCTCTTGTACGGGGAGTCCTTTGGCACGGCGAAAAGGGTGGGGATGGCTGCCATGGTGCCCAGGGCCTGGAAATCGTCCTGGGAGTAGGCCAGGTCGTTGCTCATCGGGTTCAGGACCATAGGCCCGTTGGTGCTGAGCCCTACGGTGTAGCCGTCGGGTTTGGCGCCGGCCAGCTTTTGCATGGCCACTGCACCTGCTCCGCTGTCAAGGTTCTCCACCACGAAGGTGCCGCCCAGCAGCTTTCCGAGGCAGGCCCCGTAGGCACGCGCCGTTGTATCCGAAGGCCCTCCGGCGGCATAGGGCATGACGAACGTAATGGACTTGGTCGGGTAGTTTTCGGATGATGCCTTGGAGGCACCGGAGCAGGCCGTGACGGAAAGCGAAAGGCCGGCGACAGTGACGGCAGCGAAGAACACGCGAGTCTTGTTCAAGGTAACCTCTGGTGGTTTCGATCTGAAGTTGAGAGTGCACTCCGCAAGGAGTGCCCTCTCAGTAATACAGGATTGTGACCGGCGGCACAACCGCCTCCGGTGAAATAAATCATTCGTTGGGTGCTGCTGATTCGAGCCTGGAGACGCTCAGCGCCGCCCGGGGTTTCATGAAGGCGTCCCACAGCGGCCCGGTTGAGATCCACCGCAGCGGATCCATCAGGGCCAGGCTGCGCGGGACGAATACCTTGCGCCGCCGCGCGGCGATCGCGCCAACGAGAAGGTCGGCGCAGGTGTCCGTGCTGGACACCACGTTGAACGGCCACGGAAGGGAGCGGCTCTCTCCGGCCCGGCTTCCCGCCCCGGAAATCATGCCGGTGCTCACCCATGCCGGATGCGCGACGCCCACGTCAACGCCCTTATGGGCCAGTTCCAGCCGCAGCGCCCCGCCGAAGGCCTCCACGCCCGCCTTGGAGGCGGCATACGCGTTGGCCCGCGGAACATTCTTCAACGCGGCGGCCGAACTCATGAGCAGGTAGTAACCCCGGTTTGCGGTGATCTCCTCCAAGGTGGCCTTGACGGTCCTGATCACACCGCCGAGATTGACGTCGACGATCCGCAGCAGGTCCTCGGTGCTGGAAACGGCCACCGTGGAGGCACTGCCGATCCCGGCGCAGGCAAAGACGATGTCCAGCCGGCCGAAGTGCTCAACTGTCCGCCGGGCTGCGGCCTGCAGGGACATTTGGTCTGTCACATCCGCTGCCGTGGCCAGATGGCCCTCTCCCAGCGTGGAGACCAGCTGGTCCAGGGCTGGCTGGTCGCGGTCGACGAGGGATACGTGTGCTCCCGCGGCGGCCAGGCGCCGGGCCGTGGCCGCGGCGATACCGCCGGCACCGCCGGTAACCAGTACCACCTTGCCCCGCAGCCTGTCCGGCCCCCGCAATCGGTCCGCCCCGCTCCCGCCCGCCTCCGGAGGATTCAAGGATTGGAATCTCATCCCATGTACGACCCTCCGTTGACGTCAACCGTGACGCCCGTGACGAAGCCGTTTTCAACGGCGGCCAGGTACTGGACGGCCTGGGCAACGTCATCGGCGCTGCCCAGCCGGCCCACCGGGATGCGGCTGAGATAGTTCCGGTTGACTTCGTCGGAGACGCCGGCGGCCATGCCGGCGTCGATCCGCCCCGGGGCGATGGCGTTGACGGTGATACCGAACGGTGCCAGTTCCCGCGCGAAGGAACGGGTCAGGCCCAACAGGCCCGTCTTGGTCGCGGCATAGTGGACGCCGCCCAGCCTGCCGCCGTCGCGTCCTGCCAGGGAGGACATGTTGACGATCCTGCCGAATCCGGTGTTCTTCATGTGCGGTACCAGGGCCTGGATACCCAGGAACGGGCCCGTGAGGTTCACCGCCAGGACACTCATCCACTCATCCAAGGGGACTTCATCACCCGGGATCTTTTGTCCGTCCCGCTTCGGGGAGATGCCGGCGTTGTTGACCAGCACCGCAGGGGTTTCCGGGCTGGCCTCCACCGCCTCTGCGATCCGTTGCCAGTCGCCGGGCTCAGTGACGTCACAGTGCATCGTCTGCAGGGATCCGCCCTGCGGATCCAGGTCCGCCCGGAGGCCGGCCAGTGCGGAGTCTGATGCATCCACGGCGATCACCCGGTCCCCGCTGGCCAGGAATGACTCCACGATGCCGCGGCCGATGCCCCCGGCCGCGCCGGTGACGACGGCTGTTCGGTGGTGCTGCTGGTTGTTACTCATGCTTTCTCCGTTCCTCTTTGAACGGGAGGCGGCCTTCTTCTCGGCAGTCTCCCCGTGGGGCCGTTAGCGCACTCCGGCCAGGGCTTCTTCCCTGGCTTGGTCCGTGGATCCGGCCAGATAGGGTTCAGGGTCAAAGGGCGCGTTGACTTGGCGGAAGGTATAGGCCGGTTCCGGCCACAGTGTGGTCAGCCGCCCGTTGCGGTGGTCAACGTACCAGCTGCTGCAGCCGCCGTCGAGCCACACAGTGCCCTGGGCCAGCTGGTCCACACGGTCCATGAAGGCATCCTCCGCTTCCCTGCTCACCTCCAGCGCCGGCACAGCGGCCTGGTCGCGGAAGTTCACCGCGCCCATGATGTAGTCGATCTGGGCCTCGGCGATGTAGACGGCGGAGTTGTGGCCCAGCCCGGTGTTGGGCCCGTTGATGATCCACAGGTTCGGGAACCCATGCACGGCCGTGGTGGCGTAGGCCTGCATGCCGTTGGCCCAGCGTTCACTGAGCGGCTGGCCGTCGCGGCCGTAGATGCGGTAGGCAATGGGCAGGTCTGTCGCTTCAAAACCCGTGCAGGCGATGATGACATCCAGTTCGTGGCTGCCTCCGTCCCCGCCGATAACACGGTTGCCCTCCACACGCGTGACGCCGCCGGTTTCCAGGTGGACGTGCTCCTGCGTGAACGTCGGGTAGTAGTCGCTGGATTTCAGGACCCTCTTGCAGCCGAACGTGTAGTCCGGGGTTAGCTTCCGGCGCAGTTCCGGATCCTCAATCTGCCGGTGAAGATGGTCCAGGGCGACCTGCGCTGCAGCGGAGACCAGCGTCGGGGTGCCCCGGCGCTGGGCGTAGCGCTCCTCGTTGGACCAGAACATCTCCTCCCGCAGTTCCTGCATCACCTCGGGCATCTTTCGGAAAAGGCCTTTTTCCTCCTCGGTGTAGGCCCGGTCCGGTCGCGGCGTCACGTACGGGGCCGAGCGCTGGAACACAACGACCTCCCCGGCGATCTTTGCCACCTCGGGCAAGACCTGGATGGCCGTGGCTCCCGAGCCGACGATGCCCACCCGCTTGCCCGCCAGGTCAATCCCGTCATTCCACTGCGCTGAGTGGAACACTTCGCCGGAGAAATCGCTCAGTCCCTCGATGTCGGGCATCTTCGGCTCGGACAGATGCCCGACGGCGGTCACCAGGGTTTTGGCTGCAAACTCACCTTTGGGGGTGCTGACTTTCCACAGTGCTTCCGCCTCATCCCAGCGGGCATCGGTCAGTTCGGCGCCGAACACGATCCGTTCAAGGAGGTTCTCTTCCCGGGCAACGCTGCGCAGGTAACCGAGGATTTCCTCCTGGGGGGCGAACATCCGGGACCATTCAGGGTTGGGGCGGAAGGAAAACGAGTACAGCAGCGACGGCACATCGCAGGCCGCGCCGGGATAGTGGTTGTCGCGCCAGGTTCCGCCCACGTCTTCCGCCCGTTCGAGAATGATGAATGAGCGTTCGCCCTCGCGGGCCAGTTTTGCGCCCATGCCAAGGCCGCCAAAGCCTGTGCCGACGATGATGACGTCGACCGGCGAACCGGACGCCGGATAACCCATAGGGGTACTTTCCACTGTTCCTCCAATGTGCGTGTTGTTGCTTGCTGTTCCCGACGGGCTAGACAAAGAGTGTTTCCCGGATCCGGCCCGCAGGAGAAGCGGCGGGGTCCGTCACAAATTCGTTGATGAGCTGGAACAGCTGGGCCGGGCGCTCCTGCGGGACGGCGTGACCACTGTCGATGACCGCGTAGCGGGCGTTCGGAAGGCCTCCGAAGAGGAGCTGGGTCTGCCGGGCGGGCACCATCTGGTCGTGGGCGCCGGCAATGACCAGGGACGGAGCGGTGATCGCTGTAAGCCTGCCGCTCAGATCGGCGACGGCGTTGAGCCGCATCTGCCCGGCAATCCCCTCCGGGAAGGTCCGGGCATCAATCAGGGCCTGGATGTCAGCGTCGCCCCGGCCGGCAAGGAAAGGGTGTCCATAGGCTGTCCAGGTGACGAACTCGCGCAGGAGGTCCTGATCCGACTCGAAGAGCCGCTTCCAGATCCGGTTGCGAAGCCGCTGCTGGGCGTCGGCCCTGACCCAACCGGCCACCAGGGTCAGGCTTGACACGCTTTCGGGGCGGGAAGCGGCGAGGTCGGCCGCCACCAGTGCGCCCAGTGAGTAGCCGACCACATGGACCGGCTGAGCAGGAGCGCGGTGGTCGATGACGGCCGCAACCTGCCCTGACAATCCGTCGAGGGTCGGTTCCCCGGCAGGGCTCTGCAGGTCAACGGCCAGGACACGGTACCGGGCGGCAAGCATGGGAAAGAGGGTGCGGAAATGAGTCTTGGCGCTTCCGCCCGTTCCGTGGACCAGGACCACAGTGTCCCGGGAGTCCTCCGGTGCAAGCGTGTCGTGGAAAGGAACCGAAAGGCCCCCGACGTGGACGGCACCCTCGTTTGCATCTGGATGAATCTTCAATTCCAATCCCTTCGAATTTGACTGGCCGGTGCTGATAACGATGAGGGGATCCGATCGGGTGCAGGCAACGCGCAGTCACGCGATATTGAAAGTGCACTCCGTGCGGATTACACTCTCATAAAAGCATAAGAGTGATACGAAGCACAATCGTTGGAAGGGAAACAATGAAGATTACCGGCGCGGTCCTGGAGACCGTCGGCTCCCCCCGTCCGTACGCCCGGTCCCGCCCGCTTTCCGTTGCGGAGCTTGACCTCGCCGGGCCGGGACCGCAGGAAGTCCTGATACGGATGGAGGCTGCGGGTATCTGCCACTCGGACCTCTCCGTGGTCAACGGCGACCGCCCCCGTCCGCTGCCCATGCTGCTCGGCCACGAGGCCGCCGGTACGGTCGTCGCTGTCGGCGCGGATGTCGATGACCTTGAACCGGGCCAGCGGGTGGTCACGGTTTTCCTGCCGCGCTGCGAGGAGTGCCCCAACTGCCGCACCGGGGGCAAGCTGCCGTGCAGCGTCGGTACAGAATCGAACGGGGCCGGAACGCTGCCAGGGGGGTCCACCCGACTGACGCGTGCCGGCCAGCCTGTCCGTCACCACCTCGGAGTCTCCGGGTTCGCGACCCATGCCGTACTCAGCCGCCGCTCGGTTGTCCCGGTCGGAAGCGACGTGCCGCCGTCGGTCGCTGCACTTCTTGGGTGTGCGGTGCTGACTGGAGGCGGGGCCGTCATCAACGCGGGGAATCCCCAGGAGGGGCAGGACATCATGATCGTCGGCCTCGGAGGAGTCGGCATGGCAGCCCTGCTGACCGCCGTCGCAATCTCCTCAGCGTGGGCCGAAGCCGCCCGGATCATCGGCGTCGATGCGAACCCGGACAAACTGATCACAGCGCGGGAACTGGGGGCAACAGAAACGTACTCGCCTGCCGAGGCCGCGGACCTGGGCATCCGGGCCCACATCGTCATCGAGGCGGCCGGCCACCCCCGCGCCTTCGAAACCGCGGTGCAGGCCACGGCGCCCGGCGGCACCACGGTGACTGCCGGACTGCCGGCTGCGGGAGTGCTGTCATCCATTGAACCGTTGGGGATCACAGCCGAGGCCCGCACCATCGTCGGTTCCTACCTGGGCTCCGCAGTACCCGCCCGCGACATCCCGGTCTACGCCCAGATGTGGCGCGAAGGAAGGCTGCCGGTCGAAAAACTGGCTTCGTCGGTGATCACCCTGGACAACATCAACGAGGCGATGGATGAACTCGCCGATGGAAATGCCATCCGCCAGATCGTGATGTTCAATTGAGAGTTATCGGCACCAGAACTGAACCCCGGCAGCTGCGAACGGCCGCCCGGTACCCCACCGCTGATAGGAACGTTAATAAAGGATGAAGACGATGACTTCGGAGGCCTCCGCAAGTGGTGCTCCCGTCGGGCTGCGCGAGAAGGCCCGGATCGAGCGTTACCAGAACATCCGCGCTGCAGCAGAACAGCTCTTCAACGAGCGGGGCTACGAGCACACCACCACCAAGGAGGTGGCCGAGCTTGCCGGGGTCGGGGAGGCCACCCTCTTCCGTTACGTCAGCAACAAGCACGAACTGCTGCTCCTGGTTATCGGCGAGCGCATGGATACGACGCTCCAGGCCATCGAAGACGCGGACAAGGAACTGGCCGCCAATACTTCCACCGCGCGGGACTATGTGGAGCGGATCTACGCCATCTTCCGTGCACGCGCCCGGTTCTACGCAACCGACCCGGAGAACGTCACGAGCTACCTGCACCATGGCTTCAAGGCCGGAAGCCAGCTTGGGGCCCAGAGCATCTCCCAGGGCGACAGGGTTATCGCCCTGATCGCCGCCATCCTCGACGACGCCAGGAAAGCCGGATACCTCAGCGCCGACGTCGACTCACTGATCGTTGCGCAGAACTGCAACGGAACCTATATCCACGAGATCCTTCGCACCCCGGCGCGCGGATTCCGCCCGGAGGATCTCTGGGAGAAACTCCGCGAGCGCCTGCGCGTGCAGATCGAACCGCTTTTCCGGTTTTGAAAGATCCAGCGCCTGCCGGCAGGGCGTCCATCTGGGCCGAGAAGCAGGAGTCGCTGGACTGAGGTCGTCCAATCCGTTGTCCACCCCTAGAAAAAGCGTCCAGGGCTCGTGGTCCCGCAGGATGTGCTCCTAGCTTCCCTGTCACTGCGGGCTTTGTGGTCACAACCGCCGCCTACGCGATCCTGATGGCGGAAAGCGGCCTGGTCAGGCCCTCTGCAAATGCTGTTCGGTTACCGCGTTGACGTAACCGGCATCACTATTCTATTCTTGATGAAACGATTCAAGGGAAAGGGCTTTCCGAAACCCGGCACCTTCAAGGTCCCCGTCGACCGTCCGGAACACAACAGTTCCGGTTCCTTGCCAATGACGACGAAGGAATTCACCAGAATGAGCACCACCCCCGGGGAAACCCGTCCTATCCCGGAAGCCGGCGCTGGCCGGCGGGACCCGAAGAAGGCGGCGATGAGCGGCTGGATCGGGAGCGCACTCGAATACTACGACTTCGCGCTGTACTCGCTGGCAGCGACGCTCATCTTCCCCGCCATCTTCTTCCCCACCGAAAACCCGACCGTGGGGATCATCGCCTCGCTGGCCACCTATGCGGTGGGCTACGTCTCCCGTCCGGTAGGCGCCGTCGTACTGGGAGCATACGGTGACCGGCACGGCCGCAAGCAGGTGCTCGTCTTCGCCATGCTGCTGATGGGCTTCGCCACCTTCGCCGTCGGACTATTGCCCACGTACGGACAGGTGGGCATCCTGGCGCCAATAATGCTGGTGATCCTCCGCCTCATCCAGGGCTTCGCCGTCGCAGGAGAACTGGGCGGCGCCAGCGCGATGATCGTGGAGCACTCCCCCGACGCCAGGCGCGGCTTCTTCGCAAGCTTCAGCCTGCAGGGCACCCAGGTGGGCTCCATCCTGGCCACCGCCGTCCTGCTTCCCCTTGCAGCCATCCTGCCCGCCGACCAGTTCCAGGCCTGGGGCTGGCGGATCCCGTTCCTGCTCAGCGCCTTTGTGATCCTGGCGGGCTACGTCATCCGCCGCCGGGTGCAGGAGCCGCCGGCGTACGTGGCCCAGACCGAAACGGGCAAGGCCAGGCAGCGGTTCCCCCTCGTTGACCTGGTCCGCAGCTACCCGTGGGTCCTGGTCCGGTGCATCCTGATGACCTTCACCAACGTGATCGGCATGGCAACGCTCATCTTCGGTGTCTCCTACGCCACGCAGAAGGGCTACGGCAACGGCTTCTCCAGCAGCGACTTCCTGTGGGTCACGCTCGTGGCCAACATCGCCGCCGTCGTCACCATTCCGCTGTTCGGCGCGCTCTCGGACAAGATCGGCCGGCGGATGCTGATGGTGGCCGGCGGCGTCGGCGGTGGCGTGCTGGCCGGCGGATACCTGTGGGCCATCGAGCAGGGAAGCCTGGCACTGGTCTTCGTCTGCATCGTGATCGTCCAGGGCATCTTCTTCCAGATGTGGAACGCCACCTTTGCCACGTTCTTCCAGGAGCAGTTCCCCATGCGGATCCGCGTCACAGGGTTCGCCGTATCGCAGAACGTGGGCCTCATGATCGCATCGTTCTTCCCAAGCATCTTCACCGCCGTCGCTCCCCCGGGATCCGCCAACGTCCCCATGGTCATCGGGCTGACCACGCTGGGTATCTGCGCCGTCGCAGCGCTCGCTACCCTCCTGTCCCCCGACACCAAGGGCAAGTCGCTCGGCGACCTCGAGACCCGCAAGGACGAAATTGAGGCGCCAGAGCCCGCTCCTGCCCGTGAAAGCGTGGCGGCGGGGTAACGGATGCACCCTTGGGCGGGCTACCGCAAGTGGCACCCAAGGCCAAGCGGTCGACGGCGGGACTCCCCGCCGTCGACCGCTTTCGTTAAGAACGTCCTCGACGTCTTCAGGAGGAAACACTGCGGCTTACAGGGAAATTTGCCCAGCAGTCCGTCACACTTAGGAAGGCTATGGATTCTGGGGGATGCCGTCGTTGACTGCCGCCGCCCGGTCACCTGGGGCCGCATCATCATTCTCCGGAAGGCATCAACCATGACCCAGCAACACCCCGACGCGAACTCGGCGCCGCAGGAAAATTACGGCCCGCCTGTGCCCCCTCCTTACAACGGCGCCCAAGCTCCAACCCCGCCGCCCTTCCCCGGCCCGCAGTACTCAGGCCAGCCGCCCATGCCGCAGCCGCCGCAGTACTCAGGCCAGCCGCCCATGCCGCAGCCGCCCCAGTACTCAAGCCAGCCCCCTATGCCGCAGCCGCCGCAGTACTCAAGCCAACCGCCCATGCCCCAGCCGGGTTATGGTTACCCGCAGTCCAAGTCGAAGATCGCTGCAGGCCTGTTGGGCATATTTTTGGGTGGCCTGGGTATCCACCGCTTTTACCTTGGATATACAAAGATCGGCATCATCCAGCTCGTGCTCGCGATCGTCCTGAGTGTGCTGGGCTTGGGATTCCTCGCCTTGTGGGGCCTTATCGAGGGCATCATGATCCTCGCGGGCGCCGTCTACTTCCAGCGGGACGCCCACGGCGTTCCGCTCCGCAACTAGGCGAAGGAGACTGCACTTTGACTGAGATCATTCACGACAAGTATGAACAGCTCGAGCAAATCAGGGCCGGGCTCCTGCAGGGAGAAATCGTCTACGCCGTTTACGACTGCATCGGGGTCGGTACCGGCTTCGTGGGCATCACCAACATGCGCGTAATCCTCCAGGACAAGAGCTTCGTCGGAAACAAACTTGCCGTCGTGTCCGTGCCGTACAAGAACATCCGCTCCGTCTCGATGCTGTCCAACAAGTCGATGATGGGCAGGTTCGCGTCAACCTCCAGCATCGGAATCGACACGGGTGGCAGCATCAAGGAAGCGGACTTCCGCGGCGATGACAAAGCCAAGCACGCACATGACTTGATTCTCTGGAACATGCTGAACACGAAATAGCACTCAGCACGTAGAAGGGCGAACGGATGCTCCGGCCGCCCTTCTACGTCGAGGGAAGTGCCCGGATACCGGCGGCCCAGCCACCCATCGCGTTGTGGGGCAGGGCCGACCGGTTCCGGGGCCCTGACGGCGCCTCGACGTCCACTTTCATGCCGAGGCCGAGTCAAAGCCTTGTCGGCCTTGGCACAACGAACGTACTCTTATAGAGAACCAATAGTTCTCTAAACCGGGGCCCAATGGACCGCAAGCAGCGCCGCAATCCCGCAGTGTCCAACAGCCATTCGTGCGGCACTTCCGGGAATCCTGCCTGTGATGGTTCTGGGGGCCATTGGACCAACGGCCGCTCCGCCCCCCTCTGTCCCCAGGGAGTCCCGGATGCCTGAAAAATTCACCGGGATGCTCGCCGACTTCGGCGCCGCGGACCTGGCGTTGGCTGGCGGAAAGGGAGCCAATCTCGGTGAGCTCGTGCGCCACGGCTTCCCTGTTCCAGCGGGCTTTGTGGTCACAACCGCCGCCTACGCCACCCTGCTGGCAGAAACCGGCCTGGGCGCCGAACTGGAAGGGTTGCTCGAAGCCGAAAACGCCGGAGCACGGATCCGCGCGCTGTTCGCCGAATCCCACGTGCCGGCGTGCGTCACCGCTGATATTGCGGCGGCTTACGCCGCGCTGGGCGGCGGTCCGGTGGCCGTGCGTTCCAGTGCCACCGCCGAAGACCTGCCAGGAGCCGCCTTTGCCGGGCAACAGGACACTTTCCTGAACGTTGTCGGCGAGCAGGCAGTGACCCGTGCCGTGGTGGAATGTTGGGCTTCGCTGTGGACGGACCGCGCCATCGCCTACCGGCAGCGCCAGGGGATCAACGCGCGGGAAGTGTCGATTGCCGTCGTCGTGCAGGACATGGTGCCGGCGGACACCGCGGGAGTCCTGTTCAGCGCGAACCCGGTAACCGGCGAGCGCGGTGAAATCGTGGTCGATGCCAGCCCCGGCCTGGGCGAGGCCGTGGTTTCCGGACGCGTCACGCCGGAACACTACGTGCTGGACCGTTCGGGCCGGACAAAATCGTTCATCCCGGGCGCCCATGAGGTTGTGATCCGGGCCCTTGCCGGCGGGGGCACCCGGGAGAGCGCCGGCAAGGGCAGCCGGCAGGCTGCCCTCGGCACAGCGCAGTTGGCGGAACTGGCGCGGCTGGCAATACGTGCCCAGGATCATTTCGGCCGGCCGCAGGACATGGAATGGGCCATCGCCGGCGGGCGCCTGTACGTGCTCCAGTCGCGGCCGATGACCGCCCTGCCGCCGCAGCCACTACACCTGAACCCGTTCCAGCGCCTGATGGGTCCGTTCTTCCTGGAGATGTTCCAGGAACGTCCGTATCCCCTGGACGTGTCCGGCTGGATGCAGCGCGGCATTCTGGCCATGCTGCACGGCATGGCCGGAAGCGTCGGCGTCGTCTTCCCGTCGGTGAACGACTTGCTGCCGGAGGAGGACGGTGTGGTGGTCCGGCTGGTTCCTCCGGTGCCGCACCCTACACTTCGCACGCTCGGCGCACCCGTTTCCGTGGTGCGCCGGGCCCGCCGGTTCAATCCAACCCGGTGGACCCGGGACAGCAGGTTCGCCACATTCCTGGAGAACGTCCGGCGGCTCAACGCCCAGGACCCCCGGACCTTGGCCTGGCGAGGGGTGGTCGGGCTCGCGGAGGACGCCTTCGCCACGATGCGGGGGATCACCGAGCTGCGGATCTCGTACCTGCCGGGAGCTTTCCTTCCGCAGGCCAAGCTGCGCCTGATCCTCATGCTGCTGGGCAAGAGGCACCTTGGCCCGGCACTCATCGCCGGCGCGGAAACCCGCACCAGCCAGGCAAACCGTGCGCTGGAGGCCTTGGCCGACCAGGTCCGGTCCCAGGGCACGCTGGCCCGGGCCTTCACGGAACTGGAACCGGGCGAACTGCTTTCCCGGCTGGAGCACGATCCTGAATTCAAGGAGTTCCACGCACAATTCCAGGCATTCCTGGCAGAATACGGCCACCGTGAAACCGTCAGCGTGCTCTTGTCCAGTTCACCGACCTGGTCCGATGCCCCCGAAGTGGTTCTAGGCCTGGTCACCTCCATGATGGGAGAGCGGCGGCCGGCCGCAGACCAAACCGGCCAGGCCCTTGCGGAACTGAAACGTCATCCCGCCCTGCGGATCGCGGCCCTGCAGCGGCACCTGCTGTCCGCCGTCGACGCCGCAAAAGCCGGGACCGCCTTCCGCGAAGACAGCCACTTCTACGCCACCATGGTGCTGCCGCCGCTCCGGCGCGCGCTGTCCGAACTGGGCCGGCGGCTGTGCGATGCCGGGGTGCTGGCTGACGCGGCCGATGTCCAGCACCTGCGCTTTGAAGAACTGGCGGGAATGGACGACGGCGGCGCGCTGCCTGCCGCCGAGAGGGAACGCTACCGCCGGCTGGTGCTGGCCAGGGCCGCGAAACGCCGGGAACTGGAAGGCATTCCGCTGCTGGACACGGCAACGCTGTTCGCTCACATGCGTCCGGCGCCCGGAACTCTGGTGTCCGGCATGCCCGCCAGCCGCGGCCAGGCCACCGGGACGGTAAGGATCATTCGCGGGCCGGACGAATTCGGCCTGCTCCGCAGCGGCGAGGTCCTTGTCTGCCCCTACACCAACCCATCCTGGACTCCCCTGTTCCAGCGCGCAGCCGCCGTCGTGGTTGACGCCGGCGGGATCGCCTCCCATGCTGCCATCGTCGCCCGGGAATACGGGATCCCCGCCGTCATGGCCACCGGGTCGGGGACCCGTGACCTGCAGACCGGCCAGCTGGTCCTGGTGGACGGCACCCGCGGACAGGTCACGGCGGCTGCTGCGGAGCCGTCGTCGTGACCGCCGGAGCCGGTCCGGACCATCGAAAGCTGCCGCGCCGGCGCGGCGCGGTCCTGAACAACGCGATCTTCGATGCCGTCCTGGCAGAGATCGCCGAATCCGGATACTCTGCGCTGACTATGGACCGGGTAGCCGAACGCGCGCGCGCAAGCAAAGCCTCGCTCTACCGGCGCTGGCCCGGCCGCGCCGCCCTGGTACTGGACGCCGCCTACGCCTCGATGCATGGCCCGGACACCGTCCCGGACACCGGCAGCCTGCGGCTGGATACCCTGACCGTCATGCGGCAGGCTGCCCGGCTGCTGGAAGGGACCGTTGGACAGGCCGTTCGCGGAGTGTTGGGTGAGGCCTTGCAGAACCCCGAAGTTGCCGCAGAAGTCCGTGAGTTCACGCATGGAAACGCCAGCAGGATGATGCATGAGATCCTTGCCAGCGCCGTAAGACGGGGCGAATGCGATCCGGACCTCGTGACTGGCTTCAGGCTCGAGGCCGGTCCCGCCCTGCTGCGGCAACGGTTCATCTTCGGCTCCGGCCCCATCGAGGATGACTTCCTGGTGGGGATTGTGGACGAAGTGGTGCTGCCGCTGTTCGGCCTCGACCCGGGGCACACCCGGCGGGCACCTGAAACTGTAACTGAAGGAGAGCTGCGCCCGTGAAACCTTCCACCATTGTTTTCGACGTCAATGAAACCCTCTCGGACATGTCCCCCCTGGCAGGCAGGTTCGAAGAGGTAGGTGCACCGGCGTCCCTGGCCAAGCTGTGGTTTGCCACGCTGCTGCGCGACGGCTTTGCCCTCACCGCAGCCGGCGGCAACGGGTCTTTCGCCGAGATCGGTGCAGAGGCCCTGCGCGGCCTGTTCGCCGGCATGGACCTTGACAGGGATCCTGACGCTGCGGTGGAGCATGTGATGGCAGGACTGGCAGGGCTTGGCCTGCACCAGGACGTCCCGGAAGGAGTGAAGGCACTCAAAGCTGCGGGGTTCCGGCTGGCCACCTTGTCCAACGGCGCTACCGGGGTTGCCGAGAAACTGTTCAACGACGCCGGGATCAGGGACAGCTTTGAACTGCTGCTCTCCGTAGAGGACGCGCCGGCTTGGAAACCGGCACGGGCAGCCTACGGGTACGCCGCATCCACGTGCGGCGCAGCGCCCGATGAGCTGCTGCTGGTGGCCGTTCATCCCTGGGACATCCACGGGGCCGCGAAGGCCGGCCTCGGAACCGCATGGATCAACCGGTCCGGCGTCCAGTACCCCAAGTATTTCCAGGCTCCGGACTATACCGTGCCGGCGCTGGACAAGTTGGCTGCTGCCCTGGCCTGAGATGGGCCCGGAACGCAACGGGCGCCGTTGGCATGTCAGGCAAACCCGGAACCCAGCACGTGAATGCAGTCAGCCGCGCCCCGAGCAGACTGGACAATCTTCCCGCAGGAGACCCTCGACCGGCTCTGCCCTTAGGGCGGCTGCCGCGGCACTCCTGCGGCACCCAGGGACCGCCCGCCGCAGGGACTGTCCGCCCGCCGACGGACGTTCTTCAGGCTCCTCGCGGAGTGATCCTGGCGCAGCACTGCCCCGGGCTGTTGTTGGCCGCAACCCGTTCTTCCGGCTCGCCGCTGCCGGCCGCCGCCCCGCTGAGAAAGGCCCCGTTCATGGCACAGACGACACCGGGGTGCCCCTCCGAGAGGCGGTGGAAGGGGCAGTTGGGCAGCGTGAACCCGCCGCTGCCGTCGGGA
The DNA here is from genome assembly GCF_034720455.1 of Pseudarthrobacter sp. C1. Taxonomy (NCBI): domain Bacteria; kingdom Bacillati; phylum Actinomycetota; class Actinomycetes; order Micrococcales; family Micrococcaceae; genus Pseudarthrobacter; species Pseudarthrobacter sp. C1. The sequence goes on from NZ_JAYESK010000006.1 coordinate 46,264, forward strand.
TTGGGACGGTAGCCGAAAGCGACGAGGAAGTCCTCCAGGCCCTGGCTGTCCGCGGCCAGCGACTTCCCCTTGGCATAGGCGGTGGCGAGGAGAACGTCACGCACCGGCTGGTTGTTTGCCGCCGCCTCGTCGATGGCCGCTGCCATCAGCTCCCCGGCGAGGTCGTAGTTCCTGTCCGGCACGGAAACGCCCACTTCACGGGCAATGGCCCGGTACACCTTCGAGGGGCGCCCTGACCCCGGCCCGGACTTTCCGGCGGGCTTGTGGAACTCCACGGCAAGCAGTCCGTCGGCCACCAGTCTGTCCAGGTGGAATGACACGGTACTCCGGGGAAGGTCCGTGGCGTCAGCGGCCTCGTCCCGGCTCAGCGCGGCAGGAGCAGCGAGCACCAGCTCGTACAACTGCCGCCGCTTTTCGTCCCCGAGGGAGGACAGCGCCACCACCCGGCGTGCCCACGGAAGCCTGGTCATGCCCGCACCTCTTTCTAAAAAGATTCCTCTTGTTTAAATCTACGGCACTTTCTAAAATCAAGATATCTACTTTTAGAAGGAGTCCATCATGACAACAAAAGCAGCCCACACGCCGGCGCAGGCACAGGACCTAAGAGGGGGACACCAGGCCTTCCTTTTGCTCCGCACGGTCTTCACGGTTGCACCTATCGTTTTTGGGCTGGACAAGTTCACCAACCTGCTGGTCGACTGGACGATCTACCTCGCCCCGGTGGCCACGTCCATCGTGCCCCTGCCCGCCCAGACCATCATGTATGTGGTGGGCGTCGTCGAGGTGATAGCCGGCATTGCCGTGGCTGTGCGGCCGCGGTTCGGTTCACTGCTCGTGGCGGTCTGGCTTCTCGGCATCATCGTCAACCTCCTGGTTCTCGGCGGCTTTTACGACGTGGCCTTGAGGGACTTCGGGCTCCTGGTCGGCGCACTGGCCCTGAACCGACTCTCCCCGGGGACAGGCATCTTCCGGTGAGCTGAAATGGACTGGCAACGGCGCTGGGCCCACTGGTGCAGGCCCGGCGTCGAGCCCACCCTTTCGAATACGATCTTGTGATGGCCCGCCTCATCGCTCCGGACGTTACTTACCACTCCTCCTGGCTGGAAGGAGCCGTTGAGTTCGACGGCGCCCGGCGTGACGGCGGAGGCGCAGAGGACTGGCCCCTGGAGCAACTCAAAAATCCCCAAGCTTTCGGCCGCTTCGTGGACGCGCTACTTAGAGACGCACTGCCGGAGACCCCGCGCAAGCCGGGGCATGTGCCCTGCACCTACCTGTGGATCGTTGAAGACGGCACGTTCCTTGGCTCACTCGCCATCAGGCACGAACTGACCGACTTCCTCCTCAACGAGGGCGGGCACATCGGCTACAGTGTCAGGCCCTCTGCACGGCGCCGCGGCCATGCAGCCAGGGCGCTGGCTGATGCCCTGCCGATCGCCCGGGAACTTGGAATCCAGCGGGTCCTCCTTACCTGCGATGAGGAAAACGCAGGCTCCCGGGCCACCATCGAAAAGAACGGCGGCATCTACGAGGACACCCGCAACGGCAAACGCCGCTACTGGATCGACACGGCGTAACCGGTCCGCGGAGGACAGGGCTGCGGTTGGAAGTCGCGATGCGCGTTCATGCTCCAGCGTTGGTCTGCGCTAATCCGAGGGCAGGGGGCTGGCCTGGATGATGATGTTGGTCCCCCACAGATCCTCGGTAAAGCAGGTAATCAGGACAAGCCTGCCCGGGACCCTGTCCCAGATCGCGCTGTCCCTCAGGGTGTCCTTGTACTCCGTGGTGATCTCATCGACGGTGAAGACCAGCGGCCCTTGCGCCGTGGATACGGTCAGCCGATCGCCCGGCTGCGCGCGTGAACTGATCCCGTTGAAGGGGGAAGGACGCCCCTCCCAGCTGTGCCCGACGATGTACGTGGTGTTGGTGGAGCCTGGACCAGGTGTGCCGTACGGGGTCAGCCAGTAAGCGTCCGGAGTAGGGGGAGGAACAAGGGAGCCAAGGCTCGCCTCCTGCTCCGTAAGAGAGAGCGGCAGGACGGCTTGGTCCATCTCCACCGCGGGGTAAGCGATGTGCACGGGCTGCGAGGCGGCAGCTTCCTGCAGTGGACCATGTTCCACCGAGGGGGACGGCGCCTCTGCGGCAGCCGACAGAGACGATTGCGGCAGGGCCTCTGGACTCAGGGTCTGCGCGGACCCGCCGCCCAGGATTGCCGCCGCTAAGCCTGCCGCCCCCACGAGGGAGAGGACGGCTTTCCGCCGCAAGCCCTTGGCCCTAACTGCTCCGACGCCTTCCGAGCACCCGCCTGGCTGCAAAGACGATGGCCGCGGTCACGGCAAGGGCCGCCATGACTATTCCGAGGGCCTCCTGACCTCCAACTGGGAGGCCCGCTGCCGTATCAATGTTCGTGCCCTGGTTCCGTCCCCCTGCACCAGTACCGGCCAGCGGGACAGCTGCTGCAGGCGCGGAGGAACTGGCGCCGTTGGCACCTGGCCCATTGCCCGCTGCTCCACCTGCTCCACCTGCGGTTGTCGGCGTCGGGCTGTCGACGGTTGTTGCAGTCGGCGTCGCTGTGGCGGACCCTGATGCTGTCTCCGTAGCAGTTGGTGTGCTGGTTGCCGTCGCAGTCGCAGTCGCAGTCTCAGTCGGGGAGGCCGTCTCCGTGGGCGTTGCCGTGGGCGTCGGTGTGCCCGAAATGGGCGGTGTGGTTGCGGCTGGCGTGCAAGCCGGGTTGGTGATCACGTTTGTGTCCAGGGAGACCTGACCGTTACGGGCGAGAACCCGGCCCTCCACAACGGCGTTGGTCTCCGCTGTTATGGAGGTGAGGGCAAGAATGGAACCTTTGAAACTCGATGCGGTACCCAGGGTGGCCGAACTGCCTACCTGCCAAAACACATTGCAGGCCTGGGCGCCGTTGGTGAGGATGACGCTGCTGGCTGACGCGGTGATCAAAGTCGACGCCACCTGGAACACGAAGACGGAGTTGGGGTTGCCCTGCCCGTCCAGGGTGAGCTGTCCGCTGAGGGCCAGCGAACTGGTGGACCTGTAGACACCTTCAGTCAACGTCATGCCCACAAGGTCCCCTGCAACGCTGGTGGTCAACGGCTGCCTTGCTGCGGCGTTATAGGCAGTGGTCAGGTCCGACTGCGCTTGCACCGCAACCGCATCTGCCGCATGGATGGCCCCCGCCGTAATCCCTGGCGGAAAGCCTGTGATTGCAGTCCCGGGGCTGACGCCCAGGTCCCCCTGGAGGGTGGATGGGCCGGTGTTGGTCACTGCGGAGCCGGCGAGCACGGAGTAGGAGGTGGCAGTGCCCAAACCCACCGGCGTGGCAGCGAAGGCGGGTGACTGCTGCCAAACCCAGGCGACCGCCAGGATAACAACTCCGGCTGCACCCCCTGCCATTGCTGTTTGCCGGCGCCGGGATGCCCCCGAGGTGTGTCGTTGTGACCCGCGTCGTTGCGCAGAGCAGTGTTGCATGGCAGTTCCTTCCCCCAGCGGGCAAACGCCCCAAAGCACTGCCTGACAAATTGTGAGGGAGCGATACCTGCGGACTCTACGCTTCAAACGGTGGTCCGCCTACGGTCTCCGCAAACTGCGGGAAGACCCCGGAGGAACCTGGGAACGGCCGGCGCGGTCCCTAGTCCCCATCGTGGCTGGTCAGGGCGGGCTCCCGCGCCACTCCCAGGCCCTTGAGGGCGCACCTGGAACCCAAAAGAATTATTCAAGTCCCTGGATGTGTCGCAGTTGCAGGGCATTTACGCCGAACGTTCCGTCCCTACCCCGCCGGCCGCAGCGACGTGATCATCCGCTTGATGTCCGCATACTCCGGCGTCCCCGCATACAGCTTCGCCTTCTCCAGGTACGGCAGCGACGGGTCGCCCGGCGTCAGGTTCAGCTCGGGGTTGTAGAACGCCCCGAACGTGGCGGCGTTGGGCGGCCAGTTGAAGAAGTGGAACATATAGCAGGCCGAGTCACCTTCGGGAAGGGGCGCGGTGGTGATGCCGTAGGCCGCTGCCGGGGTATCCGGCGGGCCTGCTGCGATGTCGTTGCCGCGGGTTTCGAAGGTGTACCGCGGAACGGTGCCGTATTGCGCCAGCTGCGGCATCTCCTGCGATTCAAGGACCGAGTAGGGGTACTTTTCGGTGCACGTGGAGCCGGTGGCCATGTTGGTGCGCAGCGTCGCCAGCAGCCGCCCATCCTCGCTGGTCACCTCGGCGAATGCCCCGCCGCCCTCGGCCAGCTCCCCCGCCGGGTCCTTGATGTTCCATGTGGAGGGCAGGTCGAACGCCAGGTCGCGGGCCGCCGTGGTGTAGGTGGTCCAGGAAGCCGACGGCGAGGCAACGGAGGGGCCACCGGAGGCACTCGGCGAAGGTGCCGCCGTCGTCGTTTGCGTGCGGGTTGTCGTGGCGCTTGCCGTTGCGGTAACGCCCGACGACGTCCCCTGCGGTTGGCTGGCTTGCCCGCCGCACGCGGTGAGCAGCGAAAGCGAAAGAAGTAGTGCCGCGCCGGGCCACGCTGACCGCTTCATGACATCTACGTCCCCTTCAATGCACCCTGCGGTGCGGGCTGCTTCGGCGACCGGACCGCAACGATGGTGAACACGAAGGCGATGACTGCCGTGACCACCAGCAGCATGAGGCCGATGAAGTAGCTGTTGTCCGCTGCGTTGTAGGTGGCTCCCATGACCAGCGGCGGGAAGTAGCCGCCCATTCCACCGGCCGCGCTGACAATGCCGCTGATGCTGCCCACCTTCCCCTGTGGCGCGAGCCTGCCCACCCAGGCAAACACGCCACCGGCGCCCAGGCCGAGCGATGCCGCCATGGCCACGAAGGTGAGGCCTGCCGGGATCTCGCCGTCGGGCCGCAGGTTCACGATGAAAGCCAGGACCGCGATGCCCGCCAGCGACGTGAGGACCACTGGCTTGGACCCGATTTTGTCCGCGGCTGCTCCCCCGATGGGCCGGAACAGGACCGCCGCCAGGGCGAAACCCGCAGTTCGGGTGCCTGCAGCAGTGGGATCGAACTGGTAGATATCCCGGAGGTACGTGGGCAAGTACGTGGCGAAGGAGACGAACCCGCCAAAGACGATGGCGTAGAGGAAACACAGCTTCCAGGTGACGGCGAGCCCGGCCGCGTCCTTGAGTTTCGGGATCACCGGCGCGGTGTTCCGCTTCCAGTCCGGGGACTCCTTCAGGTTGAACCAGATCACGGCCCCCATCACCACCAGCAGCCCGGCAATCAGCAGGTGCGTGGGCAGGTAGCCGATCCAGGTCACCAGGCGCGGGGTCAGGAAGGCCGCCAGCGCGGTCCCGCCCATCCCAGCGCCGAAAACGCCCGTCGCGAAGCCGCGCCGTGAGGGTTCGTACCAGGCGGAAACAAAGGGAATTCCGACGGCGAACACGGTACCTGCGATGCCCAGCAAGAGGCCGGCGCCCAGCACCACGGCGTAGGAACCGAGGGTGCCGCCGAGGGCCACCAGCAGGACGGGCGGGACACTGCCAAGCAGGACAACCGTGAACATGACCCGGCCGCCGAAGCGGTCCGTGAGGGCGCCCATCACGATCCGGCCCAGCGCTCCCACAAAAATGGGCATGGCTACCAGCACCGCTGTGGAGGTGGGGTCCAGTCCCATCCCCTGGGTGTAGCGCGCGCCCAGCGGCGCCACGATGTTCCACGCCCAGAAGGCGGTGACCGAGGCGGCAGTGGCCAGGGCCAGGTTCCGTCCCTTGCCCGGGTGGGAGGTTTCAGTGGGCTGGGCGGCTGCGGCCATTGTCTTCTCCTCTCACCGGTTCCGGGTGTCCCGGTCCTGGGTCCCGACGGCGGACCAGCCGCGCCGGGCGCTGGGGGCGTTGGGATTCTGCGCGGCCTTGCCGGCCGCCCCGGTTCCGGCCCTCCGGCCCGGGCGTCCACCGGCCGCAGCACCTGCCTTCACCCGGTCCCGCGAGCGGTACACGATGTACGGGCGGAAGAGGTAGTGGAACGGTGCAGTGAAGGCGTGGACCAGCCGGGTGAACGGCCAGATGATGAACAGCGCCATCCCCACCAGCGTGTGCAGGTGGAAGGAAAACGGCGCGGCGGCCATGGCTGCGATGTCCGGCTGGAAGATGAACAGCGAACGGAACCACGGAGCCACGGTTTCACGGTAGTTGTGCGCGTGCTCGCCCTCGAACACGCTGGCCAGCGTGGTCCACAGGCCGAACACGATGGCGGCAGTGAGGACCACGTACATGGTTTTATCGTTCTTGGTGGTGGCCATGAACACGGGCCCGGTGGTGCGGCGCCGGTAGATCAGCAGGACGATCCCGCCCAGGGTTCCCACGCCCGCGATCCCGCCCACGAACAGGGCGTTGAAGTGGTAGAAGTCCTGGCTCATCCCCACCGCCTCCGTCCAGGACATCGGGATAACCAGACCGAAGAAGTGCCCGGCGATCACGGCGAGCAGGCCGAAGTGGAACAGCGGCGAGGCGATCCGCAACAGCCTGGATTCGTAGAGCTGGGAGGACCGGGTGGTCCAGCCGAACTGGTCGTACTTGTACCGCCAGACCAGCCCGCCCGCCAGGACCACCACCATCACGTAGGGCAGGACACCCCACAGCACAGTGTCCAGGGCAGAGAGTTCGACGGCGGCTCCGGGCTGTGTTTCAAAAGGCAGCGTTTCAAAGGTCACCATGGTCAGGCCCCCTTCACGGGCAGCAGGCGCGGATCGTAGGGGTCAAGGCCAACCGCCTCGGTGGGTGGCCCGTAGCCCGCCATCCGCATCACGGCCTGTTCGTCGGCCGGCGACTTTCCGGGGAGCGTGGCGCAGATGGCCGCCAGGATCCTGGCGTGCGGCAGCTTGTCCCGCAGCAAGCCGAACTTCAGCATCTCCAGGCTGGGCCGGTACCGGATCAGCAGCTCCCGCCCCGCGGAGAAGTCCACCAGCGCCGTGTATTCCAGCACCATGGGCAGGTAGTCCGGCAGCTCTCCCTGGGTGTCCACCAAAATGTCGCTTTGCCGGTAGGCCTTCTTGAAGCTGCCCAGCACTTCGCCGCGGCGCCGGGTGTCCCCGTCCGTCCAGTAGCTCAGGTGCAGGGCGTGGCGACGGCTGAGGTCGAACTCCCGCACGTAGTGTGCCTGGCTCTCCATCAGCGGCGTGGATTCCAGTGCGTCCAGCACCTCCTGGAAGGGTTCGACGGCGGCCGGGAACTCCGCGAGTGCGGCGCGCATGAGCGGCACCTTGGCCAGGAGGTCCTCGTCCGGGTAGGACAGGCACCACGCACCGGCCATATACGCCACCTGGTCGCGGCGGCTCACGGCTGGTCCTCCGCCGCGGCCAACGTGCCCGGCTCCGGCCCCTTGTCCGGGAAAAGGCCCGGCGGTGCCCCCCGGCCGTCCCAGTTCAGCAGGTTCACCCTGCCCTTCAGGCTGGTTCCCGCTGATACCTCACCGCTGGTCTGCCGGTCGCGCAGGGCGTTGAACGTGTCCACCGCAACCGGCACCGGCCTGCCGCTCGCCTCACCGAACGGCGAGGAATCCTGCATGCCCGGGCCGCCGTCGAAATCCAGCGAGCAGCCCATCTCCTCCAGGTCGTGCGCCTGCTCCACGTGCGCCTTGGGGATGACGTACCGCTCGTCGTACTTGGCGATGGCCATCAGCCGGTACATCTCGTACATGGCCTGCCCGTCCATGCCCACGGCCTCGGCGATGGACTCGTCCGGATCGTTGCCCAGGCTGATGCCTCGCATGAACGCACGCATGGCCGCAAGCTTCTTCAGCACCGCGGTGACCCGGTCCGCGTCCCCGGCGGTGAAGAGCTCGGCGAGGTACTCCACCGGGATCCGCAGCGCATCTATGGCGCCGAACAGGTTGCCGTGGTCCTCGCCGTCGTGCCCTTGGTCCCGCAGCAGGTCCACCACCGGGGACAGCGGCGGCACGTACCAGACCATCGGCATGGTCCGGTACTCCGGGTGCAGCGGCAGCGCTACCTTGTAGACCTTGGCGAGGGCGTACACCGGCGAGCGCCGGGCGGCGTCGATCCAGTCCTCCGGGATGTCCTGCGCCCGGGCTTCGGCCTGGACGGCGGGATCGTTAGGGTCCAGCAGGACGTCCATCTGGGCGTCGTAGAGAGCCTTCGGGTCGGTGACGGACGCCGCCGCGGTGACCGCATCGGCGTCGTACAAAAACAGCCCCAGGTACCGCAGCCGGCCCACGCAGGTCTCCGAGCACACCGTGGGAATCCCCACCTCCACCCGGGGGTAGCAGAAGGTGCACTTCTCGGCCTTGCCGGTCTTGTGGTTGAAGTAGATCTTCTTGTACGGGCAGCCGGTGACGCACTGCCGCCAGCCGCGGCACTTGTCCTGGTCCACCAGCACAATCCCGTCCTCCACCCGCTTGTAGATGGCGCCGGAGGGGCAGGAGGCCATGCAGGACGGGTTCAGGCAGTGCTCGCAGATCCGCGGCAGGTAGAACATGAACGTCTGCTCGTACGCGAACTTGATCTTGTCCTCGGACTCCCGCCGGACCTTCTCCACCAGCGGGTCCAGGTGCCCGTTCTCCGCGGAGCCGCCCAGGTTGTCGTCCCAGTTGGCGGACCAGGTGACCTTGGTGTCCTCCCCGGTGATCAGGGATTTGGGCCGGGCCACCGGAAAGTCGTCGCCCAGGGGCGCGTCCACCAGGGTTTTATAGTCGTAGGTCCAGGGCTCGTAGTAGTCCTTGAGCTCGGGCTGGACCGGGCTGGCAAAGATGCCGAACATTTTCTTCACCCGGCCGCCGGCCTTGAGCACCAGCCTGCCCCGCTTGTTCAGCGCCCAGCCGCCGCGCCACTTGTCCTGGTCCTCGTACCTTCGGGGATACCCCTGCCCGGGGCGGGTTTCCACGTTGTTGAACCAGACGTACTCGGTGCCTGCCCGGTTGGTCCAGGCCTGCTTGCAGGTCACCGAACACGTGTGGCAGCCGATGCACTTGTCCAGGTTCATCACCATGCCCATTTGAGCCATGACCCGCATCAGTACTGCACCTCCTGTGAGCGGCGGCGGACCGTGGCCACCATGTCGCGCTGGTTTCCGGTGGGGCCGAGGTAGTTGAACGCGTACGCCAGTTGCGCGTAGCCCCCGATCAGGTGCGAGGGTTTCACCAGCAGCCGGGTGACGGAGTTGTGGATGCCGCCGCGCCGCCCGGTGGCCTCCGACTTCGGCACGTCGATGGTGCGCTCCTGGGCATGGTGCACGTACACCACACCGGCGGGCATCCGGTGGCTGACGATCGCCCGGGCCACCAGGACTCCGTTGATGTTCAGGCATTCCACCCAGTCGTTGTCCCTGACCTGGATGGAATCGGCGTCCGCCGGGCTCATCCACACCGTGGGCCCGCCGCGGGACAGCGAGAGCATCAGCAGGTTGTCCTGGTATTCGGAGTGGATGGACCACTTGGAGTGCGGCGTCAGGTACCGGACCACCACCTCCAGCTGCCCGTTCCGGCCGAGTTTGGGTTCGCCGAAGAGCCGGTGCATGTCCAGCGGCGGCCGGTAGATGGGAAGGGCTTCGCCGATGTCCGTGAGCCAGTCGTGGTCCAGGAAGAAGTGCATCCGGCCGGTGAGGGTGTGGAAGGGCTTGAGCCGTTCGATGTTGATGGTGAACGGGGCGTAGCGGCGTCCGCCGGTTTCCGAGCCGGACCATTCCGGCGAGGTGATCACGGGCACCGGGGCGGCCTGGGTCTGGGCGAAGGTGATGAACTTTTCCTCCGAGCCCTCGGCGAGGTCCGCCAGCTTCCTTCCGGTCCGGACTTCCAGGTCCTTGAAGCCCTGCACGGAAAGCATGCCGTTGGTGGTGCCGGAGAACGCCAGGATGGCCTCCGCCATTTTGGCATCGGTGTCCAGGGCCGGCCGGCCGTCCGCGGCGCCGCCGAGCATCACGCCGTTCGAGTGGCTGAGCCGGCTCAGCGGGCCGTCCAGTTTGTAGGTGACGTTCTTGACGGTGAAGCCCAGCTTGTCCGCCAGGGGCCCGACGGCGGCGAGCTTGTCCGCGATGGCCGTATAGTCCCGCTCCACCACGGAAAAGACGGGCATGTTCTGCCCGGGGACGGCGGGGATGTCCGGCTTCCGCCAGTCGCGGACCGTCCCGCCGGGCTGGGCCAGCTGGCCAGGGGTATCGTGCTGCAGCGGCACGCTCACCAGGTCGCGCCGGACGCCCAGATGGGTCCTGGCCAGCCGGGAGAACTCGCGGGCCAGCAGGTGGAAGGTGTCAAAGTCGGTCTTGGTTTCCCAGGGCGGGTCGATCGCCGGGGTGAACGCGTGGACGAACGGGTGCATGTCCGTGGAGGAGAGGTCGTGCTTTTCGTACCAGGTGGCGGCGGGAAACACGACGTCGGACAGCAGCGTGGTGGAGGTCATCCGGAAGTCGGCGGAGACCAGCAGGTCCAGCTTCCCTTCGGGCGCCTTCTCGTGCCATTTCACGTGCGTGGGTTTCAGCCCCTCCGCGTGGTCCTCGCCCAGGACGTTGTTGTGGGTGCCCAGCAGGTTCCGGAGGAAGTACTCGTTGCCCTTCGCCGAGGACCCGAAGAGGTTGGAGCGCCAAAGGACCAGGGTGCGCGGCCAGTTCTCCGGGGCATCCACGTCCTCGATGGCCGGGTTCAGGGTCCGGTTCTTCAGTGCGTCCGCGATGTAGCCGGGGGTGTCCTTCGCAGTGCCGGCGGCGACGGCGGCCTCCGCCTCGTCGGCGAGGTCCAGGGGATTGCGGTCGAACTGCGGGTAGAACGGCATCCAGCCAAGCCTTGCGGACTGGGCTATGGCGTCCGCGGTGTGCAGGCCGTCCAGGGCGCCGGTGGACAGCGGGGACTTCAGCGCGTCCGCGGAGTAGCCGTCCTGGCGCCACTGGTCCGTGTGCATGTACCAGTACCCGGTGCCGATCATGGTGCGCGGCGGCCGGGACCAGTCCAGGGCATTGGCCAGCGACACCCAGCCGGTGATGGGGCGGGTCTTTTCCTGCCCCACGTAGTGCGCCCAGCCGCCCCCGTTCCGGCCCATGCAGCCGGTCAGCATCACGAGGGCCAGCACCGCCCGGTAGGTGGTGTCGCCGTGGAACCACTGGCAGATCCCGGCGCCCATGATGATCATCGACCGGCCCCTGGACTGCTCGGCGTTCCGGGCGAACTCGCGGGCCACCCGGATGCAGGCCTGCGCGGGGACGGACGTGATCTCCTCCTGCCAGGCCGGGGTGTACGGGGTGGCGGCGTCGTCATACCCCGCGGCCCACTCTCCGGGCAGCCCTTCGCGGCCCACGCCGTACTGGGCGAGCATCAGGTCGAACACCGTGGTGGCCAGCTGGCCCTCCACCTCGATCACGGGCACCCCGCGCCGGAGCACGCTGCCGGTGCCGTCCGCCTGCTCGAAGCACGGCAGCAGGATCTCGGCGCTTTCACCCGAGACCTCCCGCAGGGACAGTGCGGGGTCCATCCCTTCAAGGTCCAGGTTCCATCTGCCCTCTCCGCTGCCGGAGTAGCGGAATCCCATGGAGCCGTTGGGGACGGCCGGTCGGCCGGCCTTCTTGTCGAACAGGACGGTGCGGAACGCCGCGTCCTCAGCCCCGGACTCCGCCGGGATGTCACGCGCGGTGAGGAATTTCGACGGCGTCAACGCGCCGTCGTCGCGCTTTTCCAGCCTGACCAGGAACGGCAGGTCCGTGTACTGCTTGACGTAGTCCGTGAAGAAGGGAACCTGCCGGTCCACGAAGAATTCCTTGAGCATCACGTGCCCCATGGCCATGGCCAGCGCGGCGTCGGTTCCAGCCTGGGCGGGGAGCCACTCGTCCGCGAACTTGGTGTTGTCCGCGTAGTCCGGGCTGACGGTGACCACCTTGGTGCCGCGGTACCGCACCTCGGCCATCCAGTGCGCGTCCGGGGTGCGGGTGACCGGAACGTTGGAGCCCCACATCATGAGGTAGCGGGCGTCCCACCAGTCGCCGGATTCGGGGACGTCGGTCTGGTCTCCGAACACCTGCGGGCTGGCCACGGGAAGGTCCGCGTACCAGTCGTAGAAGGAGGTCATCACCCCGCCGATGAGCTGGATGAAGCGGGTTCCCACCGCGTGCGAGACCATGGACATCGCGGGGATGGGCGAGAAGCCGGCGCAGCGGTCCGGGCCGTAGGTCTTGATGGTGTTCACGTGCGCCGCGGCCGCGATTTCGATGGCTTCCTGCCAGGACACCCGGACCAGCCCGCCCTTGCCCCGGGCCTGCTGGTAGCGGCGGCGCTTCTCCGGGTCGGCGGCGATCTCGGCGAACGCCAGCACCGGGTCTCCCAGCCGGGCCTTGGCCTCGCGGTACATCTCCACCAGCACGCCGCGGGCGTAGGGGAAACGGACCCGGGTGGGCGAGTACGTGTACCAGGAAAAGGCAGCCCCGCGGGGGCAGCCCCGCGGTTCATATTCGGGACTGTCGGGGCCCACGGAAGGGTAGTCGGTCTGCTGCGATTCCCAGGTGATGATGCCGTCCTTGACGTACACCTTCCAGGAGCAGGAGCCGGTGCAGTTCACCCCGTGGGTGGAGCGGACCACCTTGTCGTGGCTCCACCGGTCGCGGTAGAAGATATCCCCCTTGCGGCCACCCTCCCGGAAAACTGCCCTGCCGTCGTCGGTCTGGTCCCACTTCGTAAAGAACCTGCCCAGCTTCAGCATTGCATCCGATGCCGGCCCGTCCACCCCCGCGACAAAACGCTCCTCAGCCATGCTGCCACCGTAGGTGCGGCGCGGCTGGTCCAGTAGGGTCTTTCGACTGGTTGCAGCTGCTTGGTGGCAGGACTAGGCTCTGGTCGCCTGCCGGGCGCCTGCGCCGGAGCGCTTCCCGCCCTAGGCTGGACTTCGGACACACTGGACAGGAGGCTGCGGTGGCTGAGACGACGTTAGCCAAGGCGGGCGTGGCGGAGCTGATGGCCGAACTGGCCGGGCTCGAGGACCCGAGGGCGCGCGAGGTGAACGAGAGGCACGGGGATGACCACGGCGTGAACCTCAGCAAACTGCGTGCCATCGCCAAGCGGCTGAAAACCCAACAGGAACTTGCCGGTGACCTCTGGGCCACGGGCGATACCGCGGCGCGGCTGCTGGCGCTCCTGGTTTGCCGGCCGAAGGCGTTCGGGCGTGGCGAACTGGATGCGATGCTGCGGGAGGCGCGGGCGCCCAAGGTGCAGGACTGGCTGGTGAACTACGTGGTGAAGAAGAACCCGCACGCCGAGGAGCTGCGGGTGGCCTGGCTGTCCGATCCTGATCCGGTAGTAGCAAGTGCCGGCTGGGCGTTGACAAGCGAGCGCGTGGTGAAGGCGCCTGACGGCCTGGACCTTGAGGGGCTGCTGGACGTCATCGAGGCGGAGATGAAGGACTCCCCGGACCGGCTGCAGTGGGCCATGAACACCTGCCTGGCCCAGATCGGCATTGGGCACCCCGGGCTCAGGGCCCGCGCGCTGGAGATCGGCGAGCGCCTGGAGGTGCTCAAGGACTACCCCACTCCCCCGGGCTGCACCTCACCGTTCGCCCCCGCGTGGATCAACGAAATGGTGCGCCGGCAGGCGGGGCACTAAGGGCCGTCACCGGAAGTCGGCCGTTGATTCCTTCGCCACTTCCAGAAGCGTGGTTTGGAAGGCAATCTCGGCTGCGGCCCGCACCCTGTCGTGACGGTGCGCGAGCAGGACCCGCCTTGAGGGTGCGGTAGTGCCCAGGGAGACGATGCTGACCCCCGGGTGTTTGTTGACGACGGCGGTTCGAGGCGCCAAGGCGATGCCGAGCCCCACGCTGACCATCGCCTGGGCTTCCTGGTAGTCATTGGCGTGGAAGGCGATCCGGGGGGTGAAACCCGCGGCACGGGCGCTTCGTTGGAGCACCTCCACCACCGGGTGCGCTTCCTCGCGGACAATCCACTCCTCATCGGCAAGGTCCGCCATGTCAACCTGCTTGCGCCGGGCCAGCCGGTGGTCCTTTCCCACAACGAGGGCGGTTGCGTCCTCGAAAACCGTGGTGAGGGCAAAGTCCTCGGCGTTGATCCTGCTCCATTCGTAGTCCCAGAGGAGGGACATGCCCACCTGCCCGTTCTCCAGCATCTCGACCAAGTCCTCAAAGCGGCTGCTGCGCACATGCAGCTCAATGGCAGGGTACTGGCGTTTGAACTTGCTGATGACCAAGGGAAGAAACGAACCTCCCAGCGTGGGGAAGGTTCCCATGGTGAGGCTGCCCCTGTTCAGCCCGGCGATTTCGGCGAGGTCCGCTTCGGCGGCCGCCATCTGCCTGAGGATGCGGCGCGTGTGCGCCGCCAGGACGTGGCCGGCATCCGTCGGTACCATTCCGCGGGTCTGTCGCTGAAGAAGCGGCTGGCCGATCTCCGATTCCAGTCGCCGCAGCTGCTGGGACACGCCTGACGGCGAGTACACGTGCTTCTCGGCCGCTGCCGTGATGGATCCGAGCTCCACCACGTCCAGCAGCAGTTCCAGCCTTCGAACATTGAGCATCGGCACGGACTCCTTTGAAGTGTTGCTTACATCCCCTTAAGGATTTTAGCCTGCACCTTCATCCACAGCCGAACGGGGACGGGCCGCACGCCGTCGGAGTCAAGGAAAGGGCTGCCATGACCTTCGAAATGCCCGTCCAGCCGCCATTTGATTGAAGTAAAAGTGCAAGACCCTGCAAAAAATAGCGTTTGTAATTCAATGATGGGGCGGATCACACTAGGTCCTAGCCGAAAGGCGGAACGGCCCACAGCAGGGCCCAGGAAGGTGTGAAAGCAATCATGTTTAGAATCCCAGCAGCGTGGATGCGGGGCGGAACCAGTAAGTGCTGGGTGTTCGAATGGGACAACCTCCAAGTCCCCGGAAAGAGCGTTGACGAAGTCCTCCTTCGGCTGTTCGGCAGCCCGGACAACCGCCAGATTGACGGCGTGGGCGGGGGAACCTCCACGACCAGCAAGGCTGTGATCCTTTCCCGCTCAGCCAGCGCCGAGGCAGACGTTGACTACACCTTCGCCCAGGTGGCCGTCGAGGAGCACAGGGTTGACTGGGGAAGCAACTGCGGCAACTGCTCAGCGGTGGTGGCACCGTACGCAATCGATCGGGGCTGGGTTGATGCCGGCCAGGAAACGACATCCGTGCGGACGCTGAACACGAACACCGACCAGCTCATCCTGCAGAAGGTTTCCACCCCGGACGGCAGGCTCCAGGAGACCGGTACCCTCATGATTCCGGGCGTTCCGTTCCCGGGGCTGTCCGTGGGCATGGGTTTCTTCGATCCTGCAGGACGGACAACCGGGAAGCTCTTCCCGACCGGAGAGCCGGTGGAGAAGGTGACGTTCGACGGGCGGGAAATCCCTGCCACCCTGATTGATGCCGGTGCGCCGCTGATCATCCTGGAGGCTGCTTCCGTGGGACTCACCGGGAATGAGACAGCCGGGGAGATCGATGGCCAGGCTGAACTCCTCGTGCACCTGGACGACGTGCGGCGGGACGCAGCGGTTCGAATGGGCCTGGCCGCCACGAGGGCCGAAGCCGAGCGTGCGATTCCGAAGCTCGCGCTGGTGGCCCGGCCGTCCTCGGATGAGGGAGCCGACCTGGTGGTCCGGATGCTGTCAATGGGCAAGCTCCACCCGGCGCTGGCGATCACCGGAAGCGTCGCCCTGACTATGGCTGCACAGCATGAAGGCACCGTGGTGCGGGACCTGATCTCCACCGACGCTTCTTCCGGGCTCGCCATGCGGACTCCTGCGGGCCTCGTCCAAACCTGGGCCGAGACCCGCGACGGTGTCCCGGTTGTGGGCACCCTCCGAAGTGCCCGCCGCTTGGCCGATGCAGAACTGTTGCTGCCAGAGACCTGGTAAGCGCGCAACCACAACAATCTGCCCCTCGCGCGCTCCTGGAAGGCGCTGCGCCGAGATAGGCACCCGATCAAAAGGATCATCTCAATGACGAGCAACAAGTCATCCTTGGAACCACCCGGAACCGCTCCGCAAGAGGCACTTGCCGGGCAGTACGAAGAAGCGGACCTGCCAGAGCCGCCCAAGCATTCCCGGCGGACCATCCTTTCAGCCGTCGGCGCCTTCGCATTGCTGGGCACCGCCACCACGGTCCTCGGCGGAAGCCTGCTGAATCCGCCCTCCAGCACCGAGGACGGGGACTTCAGCGGCGAAACCCTGGAGTTCCTGATCCCCCTCGCGTCAGGCGGCGGAACCGATACCTGGGCACGTTTCATCGGCACCGAACTAACCAACTATGTTGCGGGCCGCCCCGGTTTTGCGCCCGTGAACGAGGCCGGCGGCGAAGGCATCCTGGGCACCAACAGGTTTGCCCGCTCGGCAAAGACAGACGGCACGGAAATCCTGGTGGGGACGGCATCGACCGTTGTCCCTTGGGTCCTGGGCCGCTCGGCCGTGAAGTATTCCTTCGAAGACCTCAAGCCCGTCGTCGTCAACGGCACCGGCGGGGTCATCTATGCCCGTGCCGAGGCCGGAGTGTCCGGTCTTCAGGACCTGATAAACCGGGATACGCCCCTGGAATTCGGCGGCATCAGCGCCACGGGCCTGGACATCACCACGCTTGTTGCCTTCGACCTGCTCGAAGCGGACGTGACAAGCACCTTCGGCTTTGAAGGCCGGGGACCGGTCAACCTGGCGCTCCAGCGCGGGGAAATCGACCTGGACTACCAGACCACCTCGGCCTACGGCTCAGCCGTTGCCGGCATCGCCAAGGAGGGCAAAGCCGTTGTGCTCATGTCCTTTGGCCAGCTGGACGGAGCAGGCAACGTTGTCCGGGACCCCAATTTCCCTGATGTACCCACGGTCGCCGAGGCCTACGAAACGCTCCACGGAAAGAAACCCGCGGGCGAGAAGTTCGAAGCGTACAAGACCCTGCTGGGACTGACCTACACCTACCAAAAAGGACTGTGGGTTCCGCAGGAGACACCCGAAAAAGCCTATGAGCTGCTCCGCAGTTCCAGCGAAAAGCTCGGGACCGACAAAGGCTTCCAGGAAAAAGCCGCCAAAGTCCTCGGCGGCTACCCCCTCGTCGCGGACACGGGCGTGGCAGACCGCGTCCGGGACGCCTACTCCGTCAGCAACTCCGTCCGGTCCTATGTCACAGGGCTGCTCGCGGACAAATACAACATCCACGTTGAATAAGGACCATCATGCTTGACTCCGCAATGGCAGCGCTGGCATCCCTCGCTGACCCCTCCCTCCTCATCATGCTCCTGATCGGCACCGTAGCCGGCCTCATCATGGGCCTCATCCCGGGGCTGGGCGGCACCGGCGCCGTCGCAATCCTCCTGCCCATCACTTTCGGCATGGAACCGCCCCAGGCGCTGGCCCTCCTGATTGGAGCCCTCGCCGTCGTCCATACTTCAGACACCGTTTCCGCCGTGCTGCTCGGCGCACCCGGATCCGCGTCTGCGAGTGTGACCATGCTGGACGGTTACTCCATGGCCAAGAAAGGACAGGCGGCCCGTGCCCTGACGCTGGCGTTCCTCTCGTCAATGGCCGGAGGCATCATCGGCGCAATCGGCCTGACCCTGGCGATACCGCTTGCCCGGCCTCTCGTGCTCTCCTTCGCCAGCCCGGAACTGTTCATGCTGACCGTCCTGGGCGTAGCCCTGGCCGCAGTCCTTTCGCGGGGAAACATCATCAAGGGTGTCTCCGCCGGACTCCTTGGCCTGGTCCTCGGCATGGTGGGAACCTCACCCACCACGGCCGAGGAACGCTTCACGTTCGGCAGCCTGTTCCTCGGCGACGGCCTGTCGCTCGTGGCCGTTGCCCTGGGAATCTTCGGCCTGGCCGAAATCGCATCACGTGCAAGCCAGCGGCGCGGACAAAGGGAAACAATAACCCTCGGCGGCGGCTGGGGCCAAGGCATCCGGGAATGGCTCAGCCACTGGACCCAGGTCATCCGCGGAGCGCTCATCGGCATCTGGGCCGGCGTCCTCCCCGGCGTCGGTGCCACCGCAGGAACCTGGCTGGCCTACGGTCAGGCCGTCGCCACCGCCAAGGACAAGCGCCAGTTCGGCAAGGGCGACCCGCGCGGAATCGTCGGCCCCGAAAGCGCCAACAACTCCGTGGAGGCCGGCGACCTGATCCCCACCCTTCTCTTCGGCATCCCCGGCGGCGTACCCTCCGCGATGCTCCTCGGAATGCTCCTCACATACGGCATCCAGCCCGGTCCTTCGATCATCACCGAGCACCTGGACCTGATGTACCTGATCGTCTGGTCCTTCGCCATCGCATCCATTCTCGGAGCGCTCTTCTGCTTCCTCAGCGTCAAGCAGCTGGCAAAGCTGACTAAGGTCCCCTTCGCCGTCCTGGCCGCGGGACTCGTGGCCGTTATGCTCCTCGGCTCATTCCAGGAGGGCGGCCAGCTGGGCGACCTCTGGGTGATGATCATTTTGGGCGTCTTTGGCTGGCTGCTGAAGTCCACCGGGTTCCCGCGGGCGCCCTTCCTCATCGGCTTCGTGTTGGCAATCCCGCTGGAACGCTATTACTTCCTCACAGACAGCCTGTACGAAGGCTTCGACTGGATGGCCCGGCCCGGTGTCCTGGTCTTCCTGGCGATCCTGGTCCTTCCGATGATGTGGGCCTTCGTCAAGTTCATCCGCGCCCGCCGCCAGACCAACCTCGACGACGGGCACAGGGATGAGCAGCCCGAGGACGACGAAGCGCCCCTGAAGAACTCGACCTGGTCCCTGGCAGCATCCGGCATCTTCGCCGTCGCGTTTGCCGCAGCCCTCATATCATCGGCGTCCTTCTCACCCGAGGCCAGGCTCGTCCCCCAGCTGGTGAGCATCGGCGGACTGGCCTTCTCCGGGATCCTCCTCTTCACCGAAATTCGGGCACGGGTCCGCACGAGGGCCGATCGGGCCGGCTGGACACTCGATGCAGGCTTCGCATTGAAAACCTTCGCATGGATGACCGGTTTCCTGGCACTCACCGCAGTATTCGGATACCTCGTGGCCGTGACGGTTTTCATTCCCGCGTTCCTGCTGGTGGTCGCAAGGGCCCGCCTCAAGGTCGCCGTCATCTATACAGGGGTGCTGTATGTCGTGCTCCTGGCGCTCCCCTCCCTGCTGCCGATCGACCTGCCGCAAGGCTGGCTCAACACCCTTGTCTAGCAGTCCCTACCCCCTAAACCATTGGAGAAAGACAAATGACGGTACTCGTGGCCTATGCGCCCGCCCCCGAAGGACGGGAAGCACTCACGGAGGGCATCAAGGAAGCGCACCTGCGAAAGTCGGATCTGCTGATTGTCAATGTGGGCCGGGGACACCATGACCTCGACGATCACGAGATCGCGGAACTGGAAGGCAAGCTGTCCGATGCCGGGCTTGCCCTCACTGTCGAATCCTCCGTTTTGGCCGACCCGGGAGATGCAGTGATCCAGATTGCGCAGGACCGCGACGTCGAAATGGTAGTCATCGGCCTGCGGCACCGCTCCATGGTGGGCAAACTCATTTTGGGAAGCACTGTTCAGCGGATCCTCCTGGACGCCACTTGCCCCGTGCTCGCCGTGCGGGCCGACAGGCTGTAAGTACAGGCACAACCTGCCGGACCCCCGTCCGGCGCGCGTGCCGCCGTCCACGCACTCCATCGCAACAGGAAGCCCGAGAGACGGGCGCGGAGGACGGCGCGCACGCACAGGAGGCAGGGCCATCTCCGGGCCCTGCCTCCCCTTATGTGGCCATCTTTTCCGATACGCCGGACGAAGGACAGCCACCATGAGGCTGCGCAGCCAACCGCAGGCCCGGTGAAAGCCGACACCCGGGACGGCTTATCCCGGGCACGGCCCGCCGCAGCCGTATCCTGCTGGTGGCGGCCGCAACCACAATCCTGGGCGCCCTCCCGCCGGGCAACACCATCTTCAGCCCGGCAGCCGCCACGGAACCGGAGCCTGCCATGACAGCTGTTCAGATCATCCCACTCGCCATCCTCGTGGTGATGTTTATCGTCGCCACGAAGTGGCCGCTGAACATCGGGGTGATGGGGCTGGTGGCGTCCTTCGGCGTCGGCTACTTCATGCTTGGAATGACCGACAGGGAGATCCTGGCGGAGTTCCCCGCCAGCATCGTCCTGACCATCATTGGGGTCACCTACTTCTTCAGCATGGCCCAGCGGAACGGCACGATCGACATCATTGTCCAGACGTGCGTGCGCCTCGTGAGGGGAAGGACCCTGCTGCTTCCCTGGGTGTTCTTTCTCATGGCTGCTGCACTGACGGCACTGGGAACCTTTTCCCCCGCCGCCGTCGCCCTGCTGGCCCCGGCCGCCATCGGCTTTGCCTACGAATCCCGCATCCATCCCGTGCTGATGGGCGCCTTCATCATCAATGGCGCCCATGCGGGAGGCTTTTCCCCGTTGTCCGTGGCCGGCGTCCTGGTGCACGGGATTGCAGCGGAAAACGGCTTTCCCATTTCCCAAGGCTCGCTTTTCGCCGCGAGCTTTGCCGTCAACCTCATCCTGTCAGTCCTGACCATCGTGCTGTTCGCCCTTACAGGCAGGCTTCGCGACAGTAAGGGTGGCCAGCACGCGGATGTTGATACGTCACCTTCCGGGCGCCCGCATGGCCAGCAGATCGTCACTCTGGCCTTGATCGTGGTGATGCTGGTGTGCACGCTGGGCTTCCGCATGCCCATCGGTTTTGTTGCCCTTTCCGCCGGCCTCCTCCTGGCACTGATCAACATCAAGGAACACCAGACCTTCATCGGCGGCATCTCGTGGTCCACTGTCCTGCTGGTGGCGGGCATGATCACCTATGTCTCCCTGCTCCAGCACGTGGGAGTGATTGATACCCTCGCCGGGCATGCCCTGGCATTGGGCGCGCCGCTGGTCATTGCCCTCGTCCTTTGTTATGTCATCGGCGTTGGCTCGGCCTTTGCCTCCTCAACAGCTTTGCTGACTGCGTTCATCCCGTTGGCGGGCCCGCTGCTGGCCACCAGTTCCCTGAGCGCCTCCGGTACGGTCGCCGCCCTGGCCATCGCCGCCACAGTGGTTGATGTGTCCCCCTTCTCCACGGACGGTGCGCTGATCGTTGCCAACGCACGGGAGGATGACCGGCAGCGCGTATACCGCCAACTGATGGCCTACGCCGGCGCGGTGGTGCTGGCCGGCCCGCTGCTGGCCTGGGCCTTGCTGGTACCGATGGGCATCGTGTGAGCGGTCCGGGCGCCTCGCAGAATGGCGGAACCCCCGCGCGAGTCTAGCTCCAGCGCGGGGGCTCCCTTGCTTCCGTGTTGGGGAACGTGGAAACAGACAGCAATCTATCCGGTGATAGCTTCCGCCAAAGTCCAATTCGGCAGATCACCGCGAATATTGATCGAACCTTGAGCAGAACCTGAGAGTGCCCTTGGATCGAACTGCCTCTGATGCCCTACGTCCAGTCCGACGAGAAATCCAGCGGCGGCCACCACCGCGTCCGCGTGTGGACAGCGAACCTGCGTCCGGTGACCTCGGTGGGGTTGATCCGAACCAGGTGCTCCTTGAGGCCTGGTTCCCAAGGTTCACGGTCCGGGTCCGCAAGCTCCAGGGGCAAGACGCCGTCTTCCACGGGCTCGGGAATGCCTTTGACCACCACGCTCCACACCTCGGTGCTGTACGCGTTCAGCCCGTCCGTCTCCAGCGCCACAGCGGCCCCTGCGAGCAAGGAGCGCAACTTGGTGCCAGGGGCAGTCCGAAAATAGAGTGCCTCTTCTGCCGTCACGATGTTCACCGGAAAAATCTCGGGGGCGGTCCCGTTGATGACCGCCAGCCTGCCGATGTATGAGGAGCGCAGGTACTTCCAGCACTCCGCTTCAGTGAGGACCTCGGTGTTCGATCCCGGCTGTGTCATGCCCATGGACATGATCCTAGACTTGCCCGGCAGCCTGGCGCAGCTCCATGTGTTCCTTCAGCGCCATCCAGGTGGCCTGTTCCCGGCGGTTGCCCACGGCCCTCACCAGGGGTCCGAGAAGCCGCAGCGGGCCGTGCGGCTCCAGCCTCCAGACCCAGCGGAGCCTGCAGTGGTTTCCTTGCGGGGCGAAAGTCAGTCCGCCGGTGATGTCCAGGCCGGCAGTCCGGCTGTGCGATTTCAGCGAACGGGGACGGTTGAACCCCGTGCATTCGATGGTCACGCGGGTGCGGCGCCGCCCCTTCATGACGGCGGCGTACCGGGTCCCGAGCCCAACGGGCCCGGGCGTGAGCTTCTCCACCTGCATCATGCGTGGGTTGTAGAGGGGCTCGTTGGTTTCGTCCGCCACGAAATCGAAGACTGCCTCGATCGGGGCGGCGATCACTATTTCTCCGATGATCGGCTTCATCGTTCCCTCCAAGGCCGCCGTCCGCAGGACCCGCGGCACGGGCCCTGCGAACAGCTTTGACTCAACCTGGCAGGAGCGGAAGTGCCGAAGGTCCCTCAGCCCTGGGGGGCCAGCTGCCTGCTTTCAGCAAGCCTGATCCAGGTGTCCACCACGGTGTCCGGGTTGAGGGAGACGGACTCGATGCCCTGGTCAACCAGCCACTCCGCCAGGTCGGGGTGGTCGCTGGGGCCCTGGCCACAGATACCGACGTACTTGCCGCGCTCCCTGCAGGCCCGAATTGCCATTGCCAACAGCTTCTTCACGGCAGGATCGCGCTCATCGAAGCCCCCGGCCACCACCGCCGAATCCCGGTCAAGGCCCAGGGTCAGCTGGGTCATGTCGTTGGAGCCGATGGAGAAACCGTCGAAGTAGTCCAGGAACTCGTCCGCCAGCAGCGCGTTGGACGGCAGTTCGCACATCATGATGACCTCGAGGCCATTTTCGCCGCGCCGCAGCCCGTTCTCCGCGAGGAGGTCGATAACGCCGCGGGCCTCGTCCAGGGTCCGCACGAAGGGGATCATGAGCTTGACGTTGGTCAGGCCCATCTCGTTGCGGACGAAGGACAGCGCCTCGCACTCGAGGTCGAAGCAGTCCCGGAACGAGGGATCGAGGTAGCGTGAGGCGCCGCGGAAACCGAGCATCGGGTTTTCTTCGTGCGGTTCGTAGGCGGGCCCGCCGATGAGGTTGGCATACTCGTTGGACTTGAAATCGGACATGCGCACGATGACCGGCTCAGGCGCGAAGGCGGCGGCGATGGTGGCCACACCCTCGGCCAGGCGCTTGATGTAGTAGTCGCGCGGGCTGTCATAGGCGGCGATCCGTTCCCGGATTTCATCAGCCACGTCCGGCGCCTGGTCCTCAAGGTTCAGCAAGGCTTTGGGGTGGATGCCGATCTGGCGGTTGATGATGAACTCGAGGCGGGCAAGGCCCACGCCGTGGTTGGGCAGCTGGGCAAAGGTAAACGCCTGTTCCGGCGTTCCCACGTTCATCATCACTTTCACCGGCGCCTCGGGCAGTTGGGTGATCCCGGTTTCCTCGACCGTGAAGTCCAGCAGCCCCTTGTAGATGACCCCGGTCTCTCCGTCGGCGCAGGAAACAGTGACCTCGACGCCGTCGGACAGCGCATCAGTTGCGTGGCCGGTTCCCACAACCGCGGGGATCCCCAGCTCGCGGGCGATGATGGCGGCATGGCAGGTCCGCCCGCCGCGGTTTGTGACGATGGCGGAGGCGCGCTTCATGATCGGTTCCCAGTCGGGATCGGTCATGTCCGCGACGAGGACGTCGCCCGTCTGGAATGCCGCCATCTGGTCGAGTGCGGTGAGGATGCGGACGCTGCCGGCGCCGATGCGCTGGCCAATGGCACGGCCTTCCGCCAGGACCGGGCCGGTTTCGTTGAGGCGGAAGCGGGTCTGGCTGCCGGGGGCACGGCGGGACTGCACGGTTTCCGGGCGTGCCTGCAGGATGTACAGGCCGCCGTCAATGCCGTCCTTGCCCCATTCAATGTCCATGGGCCGGCCGTAGTGCTTCTCGATGGCGACGGCGTGCCGGGCGAGCTGCTCGACGTCGTCGTCGCTGAGGCTGAAGCGCGAGCGCAGGGAAGCCTCCACCGGCACGAAGTCGATGGTGCGGCCCACTTCCTGGCTGTTCGTGTACGTCATCTGGAGGGCTTTTTCGCCCAGGCCGCGCTTGAGGATGGCGGGGCGGCCGGCCGCCAGGGCCGGCTTGTACACGTAGAACTCGTCCGGGTTCACGGCACCCTGGACGACGGCTTCGCCCAGGCCGTAGGAGGAGGTGACAAAAACGGCGTCCTGGAAGCCTGATTCGGTGTCCATGGTGAACATGACACCGGAGGACCCGACGTCGGAGCGCACCATCCGCTGGACGCCGGCCGAAAGTGCCACGTCGGCGTGCTCGAACTTGTGGTGGACGCGGTAGGCGATGGCCCGGTCGTTGTACAGGGACGCGAAGACGTCCTTGATGGCCTGCAGGATGTTCTCGATGCTGCGGACGTTCAGGAAGGTTTCCTGCTGCCCGGCGAAGGAGGCGTCGGGCAGATCTTCGGCGGTCGCACTGGACCGCACCGCCCAGGAGAGGTCCGCGGAGCCGCCGTGCTTCTCGACCAGCTGCTGGTAGGAGTTCCGGATCTGTTCTTCGAAGTCCGGGAGGAAAGGCGTCCCGCGCACCAGGGACCGGATCTCCTGGCCTGCTGCGGCCAAGGCCGTCACATCATCAGTATCCAGGCCCACCAACCGGTCGGCGATCTTCTGGTCCAGGCCGGAGTCTGCCAGGAAGCGGCGGTAGGCGTCAGCGGTGGTGGCGAAACCGTCCGGCACCTGTACGCCGGCGGAGGTCAGGTTCTGCACCATTTCGCCGAGGGAGGCATTCTTGCCGCCCACCCGGTCCAGGTCCTTGAGCCCGAGTTCGGAGAACCACAGGATGTCTGTTGTCATAGTTGCTGCTCCTTTGCAGAGGGTCGCGCACCTACCCGCATCCGCGCACGGCGGACGCGCGTAGGTGCGCACAGTTCCTGTCCACAGTGTCAGGTCTCCAAAAGTCCTGCCACATGACGTGCGCCACACTGGACTTGTGAAACTTTTCCCTAATGCTTGAGGTTCATCTTCTGGAGGATGGTCGCCGCCATTTCCTCAACGGACACGCTGGCCGAATTCAGGTACGGAATCCCGTAGGACTCGTACAGGCGCTCCGCGCTGCGCAGCTCGAACCCGCATTGGCGCAGGGAAGCGTAGGGTGAGCCGCGCCGCCGTTCGGTGCGGACCTGGCTGAGCCGCAGCGGATTCGTGGTCAGGCCGAAACACTTCGAAACAAAGGGCCTCAGCGGTTTCGGCAGTCCTTCCCGCTCAAAGTCCTCGTCCACCAGGGGAAAGTTGGCGGCGAAGATCCCGTGCTGCAGGGCCAGGTACATGGTGGTGGGGGTCTTGCCGCACCGGGAGGGGGCCACCAGGATGACCTGTACCTTCTCCAATGCGCGCAGGCTCTGGCCGTCGTCGTGCTCCATGGCGTACTCCACCGCGGCCATCCTTGACTGGTAACGGGCAGCGTTCCCCAGCCCGTGCGCCCTGCCCGGTTCCCCGCTGGCCGGCGTGCCGAGCCCCTGTTCCAGGACTCCAATATGGGTTCCGATGAGGTCCACGACGATGCCCTGGCAGGTGCCAAGGATCTGCCGTATTTCGCCGTTGACCGCCGTGGAAAAGACAATGGGCTGCAGGCCCTTGGCAGCGAGGCCGTCGATGGTCTCGACGACGGAACGCGCCTGCCCCGCGTTGGTGATGAACGGGATTGTTACGCGGTCGAAATTGTTCACGGGGAACTGCGTCAGCAGGGTATTGCCGAGCGTTTCCGCAGTGATGCCGGTGCTGTCCGAGAGAAAGTAGACGGGACGGAGATCGCCGCTGTTCATGGTGCTTTTCGGACTTCCACGGCGGCGGGAAGTATGAGCCGCGGGTCATGGCGGTAGAACGTCATGGGATGCCTTTCGTTCAGCGACGGCGGGGAACGGGTCCGGGCGGTGATGACATCGAGTTTACGGGGGCGGTGGACCCCTCGGCTCCGCGGGCGGTTACGTGCCCTGCCCCGCCGGGCGGATGATCCGGCGCCGGGTGGCAGCCGCGATGGCCGCCGTCCGGTTGTCCACGCCGAGTTTCCCGTAGATGTGGACCAGGTGCGTCTTGACCGTCGCCTCCGAGATGAAGACCTGTTTGGCAATGGCGCGGTTGGAAAGCCCGGTGGCCAACAGCTCCAGCAGCTGGACTTCGCGCGGGGTGAGGGAGGTGGCCGGGTTGGTGATCCGCTTCATGAGCAGGGCCGCCGCCCGCGGTGCAAGGACGGTTTCCCCCGCTGCGGCCGCGAACACGGCCTGCCGGATCTGTTCCGGCGGCGCGTCCTTGAGCATGTAACCGCTGGCCCCTGCCTCCACGGCGGCCAGGATGTCCGCGTCCGTGTCGTAGGTGGTGAGGATCAGGACGGGCGGCGGCACCGCCAGCCTCCGGATTTCGGCGGTGGCCGCTACCCCGTCCATGCCGGCCCCCATCTGCAGGTCCATGAGGACAAGGTCCACTCCTTCGCCCAGGACCGTGAGCCGCGCCAGTTCCTTCAGCGCAGCCGTGCCGTCGGCCGCTTCCGCAGCGACGGAGATGCCCTCAAACTCTGTGAGCATGGCCCTCAGGCCGGCCCGGACCACCGGATGGTCATCGACCAGCAGGACCCGCACGCTACTCATCGGCGCCTCCCACGGAGGTGTCATCGAGCGGCAGCCGGATGGCCACCACCGCCCCTTCCCCCGGCGCCGCCTCCAGTTCCAGCGACCCGTGGAGTGAATTAACCCGTTGCTGCAGCGAGCGCAGGCCGAAGCCGCTGCCGTCCGCACCGCCGTCGTGCGCTGCACGGACAGCAAGGGACGGGTCAAAGCCGATGCCGTCGTCGTAAATGTCCATGGTCACCTCAGTGCCCAGGAAGGTGAGGGTGACGACGGCGGTGCTGGCGCGGGCGTGGTCGCGGACGTTGGCGAGGCTGGCCTGGGCGGCACGGAGCAGGGTGACCCGGTACGGCTGCGGCAGTTCGACGGGGTCGCCGTCCACTTCCAGCCGGCAGCGGAGAGGCATCCCGCGGGCGGCGGCACCCGATTCAGTGTTCTCGCAAAGCCGGCGCAGGGCCTCCACCAGTGTTGTTTCGTGCAGTTGCGGCGAGGACAGGCCGCGGACAAAGCTGCGCGCTTCGGCCAGGTTGTCGGCAGCCGTCTGCTGCATGAGGGCCACCCGGGATGCGGCAGTGCCCCGGTCCCCGTCAGCCAGCGACTTTTCCGCCGCGCGGGCAAGCAGGACGATGCTGGAAAGGCCCTGCGCCAGCGTGTCATGGATCTCCCGGGCCAGCCGCTCCCGCTCCGCCAGCACCCCGGCCTCGTGCTGGGATGCTGCCAGTTCCTGCCGGGTCCGGCGCAGCTCGTCCGCGGCCCGCCGCTGGTTCTCGGCTTCACGGTAGAGGGCGACGTAGGCAAGGCCGGTGATGACGGCGAAGACGGCGCCAAACAGCGGCCCGACGACGGCTGCCACGTGCGGAACCGGCTCACCGCTGGCGGACCACTGGGAGGCAATGACCGCCGCTGTCATCAGCGCAATGGTCAGCAGCGCGGCGGGCCGGGGCAGCAGGTGGACGTGCAGGAAAAACAGCGGGAAAGCCAGCCAGGCGAACTCGGCGCTTCCCATCAGCAGGAGGGCCCACAGTGCCGTCACCGCGGCCAGCCACTGGATGCCGTGACGCCGGGGGTCGAAGGTGGTCCGGCCTGCGGCAAAGCGGTGTTCCAGGACAGTCCCGGTGAGGTAAACGCCGGCCAGGAGAAGGGCAACTCCGGCCCACAGAAGCGGGAAGGATCCCGCGGATCCCGGTGCAAGCAGCCGGACCACGCCCACCACCAGCAAGGTTGCGAACCCGGTGTGCAGCGCCACCCTCAGCACCCGCAGGATCGCTTCGGATGACGCCGATTCGACGGCGCTCAGCGGGTCCCGCGGCACACCCTCCCCGGGTGCGCTGACAGGGGGCAGTGGCGGCGCGGCG
The DNA here is from genome assembly GCF_034720455.1 of Pseudarthrobacter sp. C1. Classification (NCBI taxonomy): domain Bacteria; kingdom Bacillati; phylum Actinomycetota; class Actinomycetes; order Micrococcales; family Micrococcaceae; genus Pseudarthrobacter; species Pseudarthrobacter sp. C1. Next base: position 74,143 of record NZ_JAYESK010000006.1, read on the forward strand.
GGCATTTCACCAGCTTATGCCGGGCTGGCCGGCGACGCGTCAATCAAAAGGTTGACGCCCGGTTCCACCATTCCTCCTCCGCGGCTCAACTGGCTGCACGATTGCCCGGGAGCCGCCGCGCGGGACAGTGGATTGGGACCTCCTTCCACAGATCCCTCCCTGCAACTCCCTACCGAGAGAAGAACAACGTGTTCCTCGCACTCCGCGACATCCGTTTCGCCAAGGGCCGGTTCGCCATGATGGGCGGCGTGGTGGCCCTGATCACCCTGCTGCTGGTCATGCTGTCCGGCCTGACTGCCGGGCTGGCCGAGCAGTCCACTTCCGCGATTGGCAAGCTGGGTGCTGCTGCCGGTTCGCCGGTGGACACGGTGGTGTTCGGCGCACCCGGTTCCAGTGTTCCCACGGCCTCCTACACCGACAGCTCAGTCACCGCCGCCCAGGTGGACACCTGGAAGCACCAGCCGGGTGTTGGCTCCGCCGAACCGCTGGGCATCACCCAAACCCGCGCCCAGGGTGCTGCCGCCGGCTCGGGCACGGCCAATGTGGCCGTCTTTGGTGTCGCTCCCGGAAGCGGGCTGGCGCCGTCCGACGTGTCAGCCGGCACTGCGGTGGTGGGCGCTTCGGTGGCGGAGGCGCTGTCCCTCAGGCAGGGCGACGCGCTGGACATCGGCGGCGTGGAACTTTCCGTCAGCGCCGTCGTCGAGGACCAGTGGTACGCCCACACGAGTGTTGTGTGGACGGCGCTTCCAGCGTGGACCGCGCTGGCACACGTGTCCGACGGCGGGCAGCAGGCCACCGTCGTCGCCGTCACCCATGCGGACGGCGCCGCCCCCGATGAAGCCGCAGCCAACGCCGCGGCCAACACAGTGAGCGCCTCACGGACCGGCTCGTTCCAGGCGCTGGGCTCGTTCAAGAGCGAGAACGGCTCCCTGACCCTGATGCAGGCTTTCCTGTACGGCATCTCGTCCCTGGTGATCGTGGCGTTCCTGACGGTATGGACCATCCAGCGGACCCGGGACATTGCCGTCCTGAAGGCCATGGGCGCCCCCGGCTCCTACATCCTTCGGGACGCCATCACCCAGGCCGCACTTGTCCTGGTGGCGGGGGCGGGCGCCGGCGGAATCCTGGGTGTTGCCGCCGGGCTCCTTGCCGCCCAGGCTGCCCCGTTCCTGCTCACGGCAGCCACCACGCTGGTGCCCGTCGTCGGAATTATTGCCCTGGGACTCGCCGGCGCGGCCCTCGCGGTGCGGCGCGTCACCACCATCGATCCCCTCCTCGCCCTCGGCGGGAACTAGAAAGGACAAACCATGAACACCATGCAGTTTCCTGCCTCCGGGCCCGCTCCCCTGAGCCTGGCCGACGTCACCCTCGAATACCCGGACGGCGGCGGAACAACAACGGCCCTGGACCGGGTCAGCCTCACCGTGCAGGCGGGGCAGCTGGTCTCCCTGGTGGGGCCGTCGGGGTCCGGCAAATCAAGCCTGCTGGCCACCGCCGCCACCCTGGTCCGGCCCACCCGGGGACAGGTGACCATCGACGGCACCGATACCGCCGGGCTCAGGGACAGGGACCTTACCGCCCTGCGGCGCGGCAAGGTGGGCATCATCTTCCAGCAGCCCAACCTGCTCCCCTCCCTGACGGCCGCCGAACAGCTCATCATCAGCGACCATTTGCGGGGAAGGCCCGCCAAAGCGGCCGGCAGGAAAGCCGCCGAACTCCTGGACGTGGTCGGACTGTCCGCGAGCGCCGGCAAATTGCCGCACCAGCTTTCCGGCGGCCAGCGCCAGCGGGTGAACATCGCCCGGGCACTGATGGGGAACCCGCAAGTCCTGCTGGTGGACGAGCCGACGGCAGCCCTGGACCACGAACGCAGCACATCGATCATCCGGCTCCTGCGCGAGGTCACCTCGGAATTCAACGTGGCCACGGTGATGGTCACCCACGACACCGAATTCGTGCCGCTGACCGACGTTGTGGCCACCATGCGGGACGGCGTCCTCACGGCCCCGGTCCTGACGGGCGCCTGAGAACATGCAGGGGCGCGTACCCCGGCAGCCGCGTCCCGCCGTCGCCCTATTCTCCGAGGTGGTGGATCGTGAAGGCGGCGAGGAACCCCAGGGAGGCTGTTAATCCGGTGAGGTTGTGGTGCTCCTCGAAGGCCTCCGGGATCATGGTGTCCGCCAGCATGGCCAGGATGCCGCCGGCGGCCACCGCGGTGATGAACGCCACCACTGCGCCGGGAGCGTTTTCCAGCGCGACGTAGCCAATAAGCGAGGCCACCCCGCACAGCACGGCGATGCCGCCCCACAGTCCGAAGACATAGCGGGCACTGCGTCCGGCCTTCTTCATGCCGGCACTTCCGGAGAGGCCCTCGGGGACGTTGGAGATGAAGACGGCGGCCATCATGGCCGGGCTGACGGCTCCGCCTGCCAGCATGCCCACGCCCAGGACCACGGATTCCGGGACGCCGTCCAGGAGGGCACCGAAGGCAATGGCGGTGCCGCTGCCGGGATTTTCCGCCTCGGACGGCTGCTGGTTCCCGGAGCGTTTCCGGTGCTTGGCTCCGGCCCGGGACAGCGTCATGTTGGCTGCGACATACACCACGGAGCCTGCCAGGAAGCCGGCCACCGTGGGCCACAGCCCGCCACCCTGCACGGCCTCGTCCACCAGTTCGAAGGCCAGGGCCGAGATGAGCACGCCTGCCCCGAAGGACATGACGGAGGAGACCAGCTTGGCCGGCAGGTTCCAGCGCCAGGACAACGCCGCCCCCAGGACCAGCGCCCCTCCGGCGGCCGTGCCCCATAACAAAGCCTGCAACCACAGCGGCATGTGCACCACTTCCCGCTCCCCCCGCGGGAGCCGTCCGACCCAGTGAAGCCGGTTCCGGGTCCGGAAGCCGTGCTCGCTGAGACAGCCAGAGTAGTGGAACCGGCCGCGGCACCAAGAATTGATGGGATCTTGAGTTAAACCTTGCTGCCCGTTGACGTTTGGGGTCCACGCTGGAGCCATAGCATCAACCAGCTTGTGGGGAGAGCAGGAAGCCATGGGAGACCAAACAGCTTTTGACGGCGACGTCATTGCCGTAGGAGGCGTCCTCACGGATCAGCATCCGGTGGACTTCCGCACACTGGGGCTTGCCGGCTGCATTGACCGGCTCACCGGCCCCCTCCGCCAGCACGGGACCGCGGTCCGCTGGGATACTCCGCACTGGGGCATCGAGATTCCGGCGGACTGCGCGTCCCTCCTCTACCAGTCGGCCCGCGAGGCCCTGAGCAACGCCTATAAATACTCGGACGCGTCCCGCCTGACCGTCCAGCTCGCCGCCGTGGACCACGGGATCCGCCTGGTGGTGTCCGACGACGGCACGGGCTTTGACAGCGAGCTCGCCACCTGCGGGCGGCACCACGGCTACGGACTGCGGCTCATGGCGGTGGCCGTGCACGAAGCGGGCGGCTCGTTGGATATCCGCTCCAGTCCGGGGCACGGCACCAGCGTCACGGTGACGCTGCCGCTCGATTAAAGACTCGGATGCCCGCCGTACTGGGACAGCGGGCATCCGTAATCATTGGCGCGTCACTGGCTCGGGGCCGCCTACCTGGTGAGCTTCTCCTCATCCAGTTCAAGGTCGCCGATGTGGCCGGGCGCGTTCGCGGCCAGGACGCGGGCAACGAAGGCGCTGTACTCCTCCATGTAGTGGCGCAGGAACTTGGCGGTCCCCTCGTCCTTGACCTCGCCGCCCTCACCGAACACGGCAGCGCTGTAGTGGATGTAGGCTTCCGGGGCGTTCAGCTGCGGGGCGTCCAGGAAGCTGAGGACGCTGCGGAACGAGGACTGCATCACCGCAGTGCCGATGCTGCCCACGGACGCTCCAATGATGCCGGTGGGCTTGCGCGCGAATGAGTTGGTCCCCCAGGGCCGGGAGCCCCAGTCGATGGCGTTCTTGAGGGCCCCGGGGATGGAACGGTTGTATTCGGGGGACACAAAAAGGATTCCGTCCGAGGCTTCGATGGCCTCCTTGAGGGCGCGGCCTTCGGGCGGAAAGTCGGCGTCGTAGTCGTAGCTGTACAGGGGTAGGTCCCTGATGGGAATCTCGGTGAACTCCAGCTCCTCCGGAGCCAGTTTGATCAAAGCCTGGGAGAGGACCCGGTTGATGGAGCCGGTGGCGAGGCTCCCCACGAAATATCCGATTTTGAACGGTGCCATGAGTGTTCCTTCCAAGGGCCGGTCAGCGCCGGCCGTCCATGTTTTTTTGGAAAAGGTGCCGCCGCGGCTGGACGGCGCGTGATGCCCACTGCCCCACCAGTCCAGCACAGAAGTCCGGGAGCTTCCAGAGCGGGAAGCACGCCCTTTCGACTGGTGGGTGCCCCTTGCGGTCCGCCTGCTCCGGAGCTATTTTTGAAACGAATCAGAAAACGGTTTCCCACGGCACCATCACACGACGAATTGGATGACATGACGGACAGCACCCCCATCAGATGGCTCGACGGCGAGGCGCCTGCACAGCTCAGCGGCGGAACCACCTGGGGAATGCCGTTTGCCCGCGGCTCCGTCCCCGCCGCAGCGGCCCTTTCGGTCACGGACGCCAGTGGGGATCCGGTCGCCGCCCAGTCCTGGCCCCTGGCCACCTGGCCGGACGGTTCCCTCAAGTGGGCCGGCATCGCGCTTCCCGCCACGGACTCGCCGTCGGCGGCTTACCTCGTAAGGTCCGACGGCGGCGGCGCACCCCGCGAAGGCAACCTCCCGCCGTCGGACGTCACCAACGTCGCTAGCGGCGCCAACGTCACCGTCACGGAAACCGCTGACACCCTCACTGTGGACACCGGCACTCTCCGGATGGTGCTCAACCGCAGCGGCTCCACCCTGTTCAGCAGCCTCACCCGCAACGGCGCCGACGTGGCACGGGACGCCCGCCTGGTCAGCCTCGTGCAGGACGCCATATCCGAGGGTGCCGGCACCTTCAGCCGGGAAGCCTTCACCGGCGAGGTCACCGAAGTCACGCTTGAACAAAGCGGACCCGTCCGCGCCGTGGTGCGGCTGGAGGGGCACCACCGGCCTGACGCTCCCGGAAGCAGCCGCCGGGAGTGGCTCCCGTTCGTGGTCCGGTTCTACTTCCATGCCAACGCCCGCAGCGTCCGGATGGTCCACTCCTTTATCTGGGACGGCGACGCGGAGCGGGATTTCCTCGCCGGGCTTGGCGTCCGGTTCAGCGTGCCGCTGGAGTCCGGACTCCATGACCGCCACGTCCGGATGGCAGGGGCCGACGGCGGCTTCCTCACCGAAGGGGTCCGCGGCCTGACCGGCCTGCGGCGGGACCCCGGCGAGGACGTCCGCCGGGCGCAGGTGGAGGGCAGGCCCACCCCGCCGCCCGCGACATGGAACCCGGAGGTGTCGGACCGGCTGCATTTGATCCCGGCGTGGAACGACTTTACGCTCAGCCAGCTCAGCGCCGACGGCTTCGAGCTGCGCAAGCGCACTGCGACCGGCCACGCCTGGGTGGACATCGCCGGCGGAACAAGGTCGGCCGGTTTCTGCTCGCTGAGCGACTCCCGGGGCGGTTTCGGTGTGGGCATCAAGGACTTCTGGCAGTCGCACCCCGGCCAGCTGGACATCCGGAACGCCACCACTGATGAAGCCACGCTGACCGCGTGGCTGTACTCCCCCGAGGCCCGGCCGATGGACCTGCGCTTTTACCACGACGGCCTGGGCCAGGACACCTTCGAGGAACAGCTCGAGGGGCTCGAAATCACGTACGAGGACTACGAGCCGGGATTCGGCAATCCCACGGGAATTGCCCGGACGCATGAGTTGACCCTGTTTGCGTACGAGGGCACGCCGTCAACGGACAGCCTGGCGGCCGATGCCCTGGCCGCCTCCACCCCGGCCCTGCTCCAGGCCACTCCGGAGTACTTGCACTCCGCGGGCGTCTTCGGCGACTGGGCTCCGGTGGACCGCAGCACTCCTGCCCGCGCGGAGCTTGAGGCCCACCTGGACTTCCTCTTCGATTTCTACGCCGGCCAGGTGGAGCAGCGCCGCTGGTACGGGTTCTGGAACTACGGCGATGTGATGCACACCTACGACTTTGACCGGCACGTATGGCGGTATGACGTGGGCGGCTACGCGTGGGACAACTCCGAGCTCTCCCCCGACCTCTGGCTCTGGTACTCCTACCTGCGCTCCGGCCGGGCGGACATTTTCCGGTTCGCCGAGGCCATGACCCGGCACACCGGGGAGGTGGACGTCTACCACCTGGGGCAGTGGCGCGGCCTCGGCTCCCGGCACAACGTCCAGCACTGGGGCTGCAGCGCCAAGCAGCTCCGCATCAGCACGCCTGCCTACCGCCGCTTCTACTACTACCTGACCGCGGACGAACGCACCGGGGACCTGCTCACCGAACTGGTGGACAGCGACCGGAACTTCCTGGGCCTGGATCCCGTGCGCAAGGTCCGGCCCGACGCCGACAGCTACCGGCCGGACCGCGGCGCCCTGGGGGTGGGGCTCGGCACGGACTGGGGCTCGCTCGCCGCCACCTGGCTTACGGACTGGGAACGCACGGGCAACCCCCGTTCCCGGGACCGCCTCCTGGGCACCATGGCGGACATCGGCGCCCTCAAGTACGGCTTCCTCACCGGCGAGGCGCTGTATGACCTGGACAGGGGCCGGTTCGACACCGGCCGCGAGCTGATCCAGGTCTCCCACCTCAGTGCCGTGTTCGGCCTGGTGGAGATCTGCAGCGAACTGGTGGACCTGGTCCCCGATCCGGACTTCGAGCGGGCGTGGCTGCAGTACTGCCGGCTCTTCCTGGCCACGAAGGAGGAACAGGTGGAAGCCGTGGGCCAGCCGCTTGAGGGCATCTACCTTACCCAGGCGCACAGTCGGCTGACCGCCTATGCTGCAGCCCGGCTGGACGACCCCGAACTCGCTGCGCGGGCCTGGGCGAGCTTTGCCGAAGGAGGCGAACACCTCAACCATGGGTCGGCGTTCACGCTTCGGAAGATCGAGCCGCCGCACGTGCTTGTGCCCGTGGACGAGGCACCCACAGTCTCCACCAACGACGCCTCCCAGTTCGGCCTGGCGGTGATCCAGAACCTTTCGCTGATCGGCAGGCACCTCCCCGGCTGACCCCCGCCCCCACGCACAACCGCCCCACCACCCATCCCAACTAGGTAGCGCCAAGTGTCGTTTTGAAGCTCCAAAACGACACTTGGCGCTACCTAGTTGGGGGTCTGGGAGGGGTGGTGGGGAGCCTGCAGGCGGAGCAGACTTATAGCTACTGATGACCTCAGTTACTTCATGGAATTCGGTTCAGTCGAAGGAGACGTGATGAGCACGAAAGTGGAGAAACGGATTGTGGTCGATGTACCGGTCAGCACCGCCTACAACCAGTGGACCCAGTTCGAGGAGTTTCCCCGCTTCATGGGTGGCGTGGACAGCGTGACCCGCCTCGGCAATGACCGACTCAAGTGGGTGGCCCACATCGGCGGGGTACGGCGGCACTGGGAAGCCAAGATCCTTGAGCAACTTCCCGGCCGGCGGGTGGCCTGGGCCGCGACTGAAGGCGTCACCAACTCCGGCGCCGTCGATTTCAGAGACGCCGGCAATAACCGGACCGAGCTCACGCTGACCCTGGAGTACAAGCCGGCCGGGGTAGTGGAAAGGGTGGGCAGCCTGCTGCATGTGGTGGGCCGCCAGGCGGAACACGACCTGAAGGATTTCAAGGCATACATCGAACACCGGGGCCGTGCCGCCCAGACCGGAACCACCGCGCCGGCCGGAACGACCACGCAGGCCGACGCCAAGGCGGCGGCCGAGCAGCCGCCCTACAACCGCTTCGCCCACCCGTTCGACCAGACCGGCGGCCTGGTGGACCTCGAGGGCGAGTCGGATGAGACGGCCGAGGGTGAAAGCCACAGTTCCGCTGAACGCCGGACCCGCCGCAGCGGGGGTAACCTCCCGCCGATCGATGGGAGCATGGGCCAGCACTGAACCCGTCCCTTCCCAACTAAGTAGCGCCAAGTGTCGTTTTGGAGCCTCAAAACGACACTTAGCGCTACCTAGTTGGGGGAGTTGCTCTGGAAACCGGGCCACCCAAAAGGTATGTTGGTAAGCATGCTGATGATTTTTACCGACTTGTCAGCTTCCGGTGACACAGCGAAGGAGACGTTATGAGCACGAAGGTGGAAAAACGCATTCTGGTGAACGTACCGGTAAGCACTGCTTACAACCAGTGGACCCAGTTCGAGGAGTTCCCGCACTTCATGGGCGGCGTCAAGAGCGTGAAGCAGCTCAGTGACGACCGGCTCGAGTGGGTGGCCGAGATCGCCGGCATCCGCCGGCAGTGGGAAGCCAGGATCCTGGAGCAGGTCCCGGACCGCAAGGTGGCCTGGGCAGCTACCGACGGTGCCACGAACGCCGGGGCAGTCGAGTTCGAGGACGTCGGCGGCGGCCAGACCTCCCTGCAGCTGACGCTCGAATATGAGCCCGAAGGAATCATCGAAAAGGTGGGCGACAAGCTCAACGTTGTGGACCGCCAGGCCGAGGCGGACCTCAAGCGGTTCAAGGAATTCATCGAGGATGAGGGCTACGCCAGCGGAGCCTGGCGCGGCCGTGTGAGCTCCGGGGCGCCAGTCGGCACGCCCGGCGTGGAAGACGCCGCGGGATCGCTGGGCGATTCCGGCAAGGCCGGAGTGTCCGGCAAGGTGGCCGCGGGCGTGGGCGTCGCAGCGGCAGCGGGCGCAGCAGCCGCAATGGCCGGTTCAAAGAAGGACACGGCCGAGGGTGCGGACGTAACGGTCACCCCGGTGGACTCCGGGGAGCCTGTCACGGTCACGCCGATTCCAACGGACACAACAACCACGGAGGCGCCAACCGCTGCCGGCACGGTTTCGGGCACGACGGCGGCCGCAGGCTCCACCGGTTCGGTCGCCGACCTGGGCGATGACAGGATCGGCCACGCCTTCGACCAGACCAACGGCCTCGTGGACACCACCGGGGAGTCGGACGAGACGGTTGAGGGCGAGAACCTGAGCGCGGGCGAACGGCGCGGGGATGAGCGCCGGCCCGACGGCGGCCTGCCGCCCGTTGGCGGCAACCTCGGCCAGCACTAACACGGTGTAGCCGCAGCGCAACAGTGAGCGCCGCCCGCCTCCTTCCGGAGGCGGGCGGCGTTTTGCCCTGCCGGTGCCGGGTACTACTTCTCCGTGCCCGCGTACATCACGGCGGGCGCTGCCGGAGCCTCCATACCCTCGCCGATGAAGAAGCTCGGGTGCGGCGGCTGGTTGTAGCCGACCGTCTCGCGGGCCACCCCGGTCCGGTACATCGGATCGTGCATCAGGGTGCGGAGCCGGACCCCGGTGGGCGAGGTGGTGGTGTAGATCCGCAGCTCAGTGCTGTCCGACGACGGGAAGGCCAGTTCCTCGCGCCAGTCACCCAGGAGGTCCGCCTGGAGCGACGGGTTGCCCTTCGTGTGGTTGTTGGTCCGGGCGCCGGTGGCCGTGAGCAGCCTGTCGCTGGACCCGGCCTCCCAGTTCCACTTCGAAATGGTGGGCACGCCCATGCCGGCAGTGGCGTCGAAGTCGTGGTCCACGATCTCGCGGAGGAGGTCCCCGTCCCACCAGGCCATGAAGTTGGCTGCCGGGATCTTCTCGGCGATCAGTTCGCCCTTCGCTGACATGAGCTGGCCGCGCGGCGAGTTCCAGGACGCATCGCCGCCAACGGCCCAGCTTTCCGAGCCGGGGAACCGGGGGTCGATGTCGCCGGTGGCGCCGCGGCCGGTGTCCTTGACGGCGGGAATGCTCCAGAGCACTTCACCGGTGCCCGCGTCGCGGAAGGTGGCGCCGCGGTTACCGCTGGCTGACATGCTCTCGTGCACGGCGAACGTTTCCAACCCCGGCCGCGAGGGGTCAAGGTCCCCCGTGTGGATGGCGTCGCCATGGCCCAGTCTGGAGTTGTAAAGGGGCGTGCCGTCGTCGTCAATGGTCATGGAGCCGAAGACGAATTCGTCCTTGCCATCCTGGTCCACGTCAGCCACGGAGAGGTTGTGGTTACCCTGGCCCCCGTACTGGGCTCCGGCAATGTCCGAGTCGAAGGTCCAGCGCTTGACCAGCTTGCCGTCCACGAGGTCGTAGGTGACCAGGACCGTGCGCGTGTAGTAGCCGCGGCTGAACATCAGGGACGGCTTTTCGCCGTCGAGGTAGGCGACGCCGGCCAGGAAGCGGTCCACGCGGTTGCCGTAGCCGTCGCCCCAGGCGGAGACGCTGCCGCGCGGCGGATCGTAGGCAACGGTGTCCATGATGGTGCCGGTGGCGCCGTTGAACACGGTGAGGAATTCCGGCCCGGACAGGACATAGCCGGCGCTGTTCCGGTGGTCCGCTGCGGGGTCCCCGATCACGGTTCCGGCCGCGTCCGTGGTGCCGTCCGCAGTCTTGAAGGCCACTTCGCCTTTGCCGTCGCCGTCGAAGTCGTAGGCCAGCATCTGGGTGTAGTGGGCGCCGGCACGGATGTTGCGTCCCAGGTCGATGCGCCACATCCTGGTGCCGTCCATCTTGTAGGCGTCCACGTACACATTCCCGGTGAAGCCGGACTTGGAGTTGTCCTGGGCGTTGGACGGGTTCCAGAGCTGGATGATTTCGTAGGTGCCGTCGCCGTCCAGGTCCGCCACACTCGAGTCATTGGCGGAGTAGGTGTACGGCTTGCCGTCCTTGCTGACGCCGTCGGCGGGCTTGTCCAGCTTGATGGCCAGGTAGTTTTCGGCCAGCGGCGTGACTTCGGCGCTGAGCTTGTCCTGCCCGCTGCCGTTGCCCACCGTCATGATGACGTACCTGGAAGCCGCCGTGCCGGCCGGATCAACATAGGTGGTGGTGTTGCGGATGGGCTCGTCGGTGAGCTGGACGCCGTCGCGGATCACATGGAAGCCCACACTGTCCTGGTCCAGGCCAAGCATGCGCCAGCCCAGCGTGACGCCCTGGTCCGTGAGCACGGCGACGGGCGCCCGGTCCAGGTTCTCCACCTGGCGCTTCAGTTCAGTCTTGCCGGACTGACCGGGTGCGGTATTGGGGTTGGCCTGCGCCAGCGGCACGCCGGTGAGCGCCAGGGCGGCGGCCGTGAGCGATGCCGCCGCGGCTTGGGGGGCCGCTTTCCAGGCGCGGCCCGCACGGGTTGAAGGGGAACGTTTCGAGGGATAAGCCAAAAGTACATCTCCTTTGATGCGGCGGCAGCTGAGTCTGCCGCACGACAGTTTGGAACGTTTCATTGCAGGCCAAAATCCACCATTCACGAAGGGAGGGCGAGGTTTGTGAGCTGGTAGAAAGCGTTTTCTGCCCTTAACTTCTATCAGCGCTTTACAAGCCCGGTCAAGGCCTCGACGGGAGCAAATGGGAGATATTGTTCCGTTGAGTTCAGTTCGCGCCGGCCTCGCCGCGCGGCCGGCCCGCTGCCGCCTGCAGGAGCGGCAGCGTCCTGGCGGGCATGACCTCCACCAGGGACATGGCCGTGCTTGTGCGTACGACGCCGGCAATCGCCAGCATGCTGCGGGTGACCCTATGGAGGTCGGCCGGGTCCTTCGCGGCAACTTTCGCGAGCAGGTCGGCATCGCCGGTGGTGGCGTGCATCTCGATGATTTCCGGGATGGTGCGCAGTGCCGCCATGGCCTCATCGCTGGCGGACTGGCTGATGGAGATCGAGATGAAGGCGATCAGCGGCAGCCCGAGGGCGCCGGTGCGGACGCGCTGGCTGAACGGGGCCAGGCTGCCGTCGTTGACCAGGCGCCGGAGCCGCGCGTGCACGGTGTTGCGGGCCACGCCCAACGTCCGCGACAGGGACAGGACCGTCGCCTGCGGGTCTGCGTCCATGGCCAGGAGGATTTCGGCGTCCAAGGCATCGATGAGGTGCATGGTGAGCATTTTGTCATATTGCCCCTCCTTCAGCGCCCGTTTCTGTCCTGCCTGGTTAGCCTGTGTTGCGCAAATGCCCCGCGCTGCCCCACGATGCCTTCATGGCCACCATCCTTCCCCAGGCACCGGCACCAGAGGTGCGTTCCGCCGTCGCAAACCTCCCCGCGTACGTTGCCGGGAGGAGTGCAGAAACGGCCCTGACTGCCGCCCTCGCTTCGAACGAGAGCCACTTCGATCCCCTGCCCTCGGTCGTCGAGGTGATCTCTGCCGAGGCGGGCAGGATCCACCGGTACCCCAGCATGGGCGCCGTGGACGTCCGTGACGCGATCGCGCGCCACCTCTCCGTGTCCGCGGATGAGGTTGCTGCCGGGCCGGGAAGTTCCGGGGTGCTGCAGCAGATCATTTCCGCGCTATGTGGCCACGGCGACGAGGTGGTTTTCGCGTGGCGTTCCTTTGAGGCCTACCCCATCCTGGTGACGGTGGCCGGCGCCGTGCCTGTCCCCGTCCCACTCCGCGACGACGAGCACCACGACCTTCCCGCCATGGCCGCTGCCGTCACCGCGCGGACGCGTCTGGTCATCCTCTGTTCCCCCAACAACCCCACCGGCGTGTCCATCCCGGCGGACGCGCTGGAGGAATTCCTCGGAGCCGTGCCGCCGCACGTCCTGGTGGTGCTGGACGAGGCCTACATCGAATTCCAACGGGGCCCCGGCTTGGATTCCCTGGAACTCTACCGCCGGCACCCGAACCTGTGTGTCCTGCGGACCTTCTCGAAAGCCTACGGACTGGCCGGGCTGCGGATTGGCTACGCCATCGCCCGCCCGGCCGTGGCTGAGGGGCTGCGGCGCACCGCCATTCCATTCGGCGTCAACCGCATGGCGCAGGCCGCCGCGGTGGCGTCGCTGGAGGCGCAGGTTGAGATCCGGGAAAGGACCGATGCGGTGGCGGAGGAGCGCACCCGGGTTGTTTCCTCCTTGCGCCAGTCCGGCTGGACTGTCCCGGACAGCCAGGCCAATTTCTACTGGCTGCGGGCATCTGACGGGCTGCGGGAACAGATCCTTGCAGCGCTTTCCGACGCCGACATCCTTGCGCGGGGATACGCGGGCGACGGCGTCCGGGTCACCTTGGCGGACAGGGAAACGAACAACCGGGTGCTCGCCGTGCTCGCGGACCGCGGGCGGTTTGCCGTCCAGTGAGCACGCCAACCGCGACACCCGAAACCACCACCGCCCCAACCACACCGGACGCGGGGACGGCGGCACCCAGCCCCGTGCCGCCGTCGGCCGTCCGCCATTCCGCCGTCGAAGATGTCCTGGGCATCCTCACGGGTGCCTTCGCCGCCTCGCTGGGACTGTTCCTGCTCAAGTCCAGCGAGGCCGTCACGGGCGGCACGGCGGGCCTGGCCCTGCTGCTCAGCTACTCCCTCCCGGCTTCTTTCGGCGTCATCTTCATGGCGGTGAACGCGCCGTTCTTTGCCCTGGCGGTCTGGAAGAAGGGCTGGAACTTTGCCCTCCGGACCGGGGCCGCCATTGGGCTGGTCTCGGCCATGTCCGGCCTGCACCCGCGGGCCCTCGGTGCCCTGCACATCGACCCGGTGTACGGGGTGCTGGGCGGCAATCTGCTCGCCGGCGTCGGCCTGCTGATCCTGTTCCGGCACCAGTCCAGCCTGGGCGGCTTCAGCATCCTGGCCCTGCTGCTGCAGGAGAAGCTGAAGTGGCGCGCCGGGTACGTCCAAATGGTGCTGGACGTGGCAATCGTCCTGGCCGCGCTGGCCGTGGTGGCTCCCCTGATGGTGCTGCTCTCCGCCGCCGGAGCCGTCCTCCTGAACTTCATCCTCGCCCTGAACCACCGCCCGGGACGCTACCTGGGAAAGTGACCGCCGGTCCGCCGATTTATTCCCGGACCAGCCCTGAAATATCTTCGCGCAAGCCGCTGTTGCCCGGGACATGACAACAATCGGAATCATCGGTGCAGGACTTATTGGAAGCCAGATTGCCCGGAAGGCGGTGGAGCTGGGCTACGACGTAGTCATCAGCAACTCCCGCGGCCCTGAAACGCTGGCCGGACTGGTGGCGGAACTCGGCCCGAACGCCCGGGCCGCAACGCCTGCGGAGGCGGCGGCCGGCGATTTCGCCGTCGTCGCCGTTCCGCTGAAGAACTACAGGGACGTCCCGGCTGAACCGCTGGCCGGCAAGATCGTGATCGACGCCAACAACTACTACTGGGAACGGGACGGACGCATCCCGGCCCTGGACAACGGCGAGGCCACCACGTCCGGGCTGCTCCAGGAACACCTGCGCGACTCGAAGGTGGCCAAGGGCTTCAACCACATTATGGCCGCCGAGATCACCACGGACGGGAAGCCTTCCGCAGCCGGGGACCGGCGCGCCCTGGCAACGGCCAGCGACCATCCGGAGGCCGCCGAACTGGTCACCCGCCTTTATGACGAGTTCGGCTTCGATACCGTGAACATCGGCCTCCTGGAGGACAGCTGGCGCGTGGAGCGGGACCGCCCCGCGTACGTTGTCCGGCAGGACGCCGCCGAGCTGAAGGAAAACCTGGGCAAGGCGACCCGGACCCCCTGACGGCACGCAAGACCCGCAAACTGGCTGGCAGCAAACGTCGCGAAATCGTGTTTTGGCGACGCTAACTGCCAGCCAGTCGGGAAGCTAGTCCCGCGCGGGGACGAGGACTACCTCGAACTCGGTTGCGGGCTGGCCGAACTTCGCGTTCACGGCTGCGAGGGTGTTGCCGAACTTGGCAATCGTGGTGGGGACGTTGAAGGCGGGGCTGGTGATGACGTCCCCTACAACCCCGGACGAAAGGTCACTGGCGAGCTTGATCCTGCTGATCCGGTTCTTCTGGTTCTGGACTGCCCACAGCTGGCGGCCTTGGACCAGGATGCCGTCCACGTTGGGCACATCAAAGCCCCCAATCCGGGCTGTAGCGGCGGTCCCTGAATCCACGCCGTCAGGGTCCACGGTGAACAGCGCCCCAAATGCCGAGTGCGCCAGGATCAGGGTCTTGCCGCCGTTGACGGCGGCGATGCCGTTGGGTCCGAAGCCGGTCCAAGGGTCCGCCGCAGGTCCCGTCAAGGTGACCGTTTCCACCTCCCCCAGCCCGCCGTCCTTGTCCACCGGCAGGAAGTACAGCTCCGCCGCGAACGAGTTGGTGAACCATGCGCCGTCCTTGGTCAGGGTGACGTCGTTGATGAACGCGTCCTGCCCGGCAGCCAGGTGGACCACGCCGACCGTGTCGCCTGTGTCCGTGCTGTAAACGTAGGCGTCACCGGTACCGCCGCCGGCAACAAAGAGGAGGTCGTGCGTGACGTCCGCCTTCATGCCGATTGCCGCCCTGCCGTCCGGCGCGTCGATAAACAGTCCGGCAGTGTCGTCGCGGATGTCGCCGCGGTAGATGTCTCCGTTGAGGCGGTCACCGGCATAGAAGGTGGTGCCCTCACCGGCTGCTATGCCTTCGGTGCCTGTCGCCCCCTCCAACACAATTACGCCGTCCCCGGAGGGCGGTGAGGCAGTTGCCGGTACTGCGGCGGGAACGATCAGGGCTACCAATGCAAAAACTCCGACGGCGGCACGGCGTTGTACGGTTCGGCGCATGATGCTTCCTTGGTTTTGGGCTCTTGCGCGGGGCCGATCTGCGGCAGCTCCGCACGATGGTGTTGCCAGTCTAGGCACCTGCAGGGAACCCGCCAAGACATCGGGGCCCCCGTTCTGCTTACAATCGAAACCTCAATCAACTACTGAGGGACCGATGAAGAAACTCGCCACAGCCCTGATCGCCGCCGGCCTCGTTGTCTCCGCAACGGCCTGCACCGCCTCGAACCAGCTCACCACCGCGGAAACCTGCGAGCGGATCCAGTCCGTTGTGTCGAACCCGGCCAACAACGCCGGCAAGACCGGCATGAACCGCCTGGCCAACCAGATCCGTCCGATCCACGCCGTCGCCTCGGACGACCTCAAGGGTGCCCTTGCATCCATCCTCGCGTACACGGATGAGCAGGCCAAGGAAACGCCGGACGAGGCAAAGCTTGGCGAGCTCCAGTCCGGCTACGAGGAAGCCGGCGCCACCTACAGCCAGTTCTGCAGCTGATTCCCGGCCGATTCCGGATGGCTTGCCGCGCGCTTTCCGCCGGGTCCGGTCACGTGAGGGTGGCCGGATCCGTGTTGGCGCCGCACAGGATGACCGCCACGCGTTCGCCCACGCCCGGGAGGTAGGCGCCGGACGTCAGCGCGGCATAAGCGGCAGCGGCGCCGTGTTCCACGATGATCCGGTAGTCCTCCCACAGCTTTTGGCGGGCTTCGATGATGTCGGCGTCGGACACCAGGACGCTTTCGACGCCGGCGCGGACCGCCACGGAGAAGCCGATGTCGCCGATGCGGCGGGCACCGAGGGAATCCGCCGCCACGCCTGATACCGGGACGTCAACAGGCGCTCCGGCGGCCAACGCTGAGTGCAGCGTCGGTGCCGTCTCCGGCTCCACCGCCACCACTTTGGCCCGGCCCTCGACTGCCGCCGCGATTCCCGCCATCAGGCCGCCGCCGCCCACGGCAACCAGGACGGTATCCAGCCCGCCCACCTGGTCCAGGAGCTCGAGCCCTACCGTTCCGGCTCCGGCGGCTATTTCGGGCTGGTCATAGGCGTGGCAGTAAACCGCCCCGGTTTCCCTGGCGTGCTTGACGGCCGCCTGGTACGCCTCCGCGTACTCCGCCCCGCCCTGCACCACTGCCGCGCCGATGGCCTTGAGTTTGCGGACCTTCACTGCGGGCGCGGCGGCGGGGACGAACACGGCAGCGGGGACGCCCAGCTGTGCGGCTGCGTAGGCGTTGGCCAGTCCGGCGTTGCCGCCGGAGGCCACCACGATGCCGACATCCGGCTTAAGCTCGCCGCGTTCCCTGGCAGCCAAGACCCTGTTGAGGGCGCCACGGGCCTTGAACGTTCCGGTGTGCTGCATATATTCGCATTTGAACCACACCGGGCCGGGGAAGACTTTAGGGTCGCTTTCGAGGACAGGCGTTATGCGGGTGAGGCCGGAGATCCTTCGTGCTGCCTGTTCCACGTCGGCACGGGTAATCATTGCTGCGCTTAGACCTCGTCGTCCCAGGTTCCCGGCTCCTGCAGGGCATCCTCGGGCTTGTGTTCCCGGGGCGGTTCGCCGCTGCCCGTGTAGGACGCCGGCACGGTTCCTGCAGCATGTGCCTGCTGCTCTTCCCGGATGTTGCCGGCACCGGGCAGTTCCGGGTGCTGGCCGCCCTGCGGGGCCTGCTTGGCTGCGCTGGCTTCCCCGGCTTCGTCCGGATCTCCCGGGCCCCGAAGGTCTGCGGTGTTCTGCGGCTCGTCGTTGCTAGCAGTCATGGTTCTGCCTTTCGCTTGGGAACTGCGGTGTTTGGCGGGGATATACCCGTACCGCTCTCCACCCTACGGGCTGGCCTCTTCGGGCCGCCGGAAGCTGTGAGATGGCGCCCATAACCTGTGAATTGCGACTCCGCCGGGACTTCCGGAGCGTACCCTGCGTTAACACGATGGCGAAAGGAGGCCACATGATCATTGTCCTGACCGGGATTGACGGTTCGGGAAAGTCCACGGCCGCCCAAGCCCTGGTGTCAGCCGTTGCGGCTGAAGGCGGCCGCGTACTGCTGCTCAACAACCACGCAGGCCGGCGCAGCATGTCCGTCCTGGCCGCGAAGCTTGGGATCCGCCCGCCCAGCCGTGTGGCGGACGCCGTGGAAACCACGTTCAGGGTGTGGAACGTGTTGGTGAACCACCTGCGTGCCAGCCGCTTTGACGGCCTGGTGGTGATGGACCGGCACCTGTATTGCCAGCTGGCCCTCCGGGAAACGAAAGGACTGGGACGCGGCCGCCTACTCCCCTGGCTGCTGGATAAGCTTCCCGCTCCCGAGGCTGTCGTGCATCTTGAGGTGGACCCGCTCCTGGCGCACCACCGTATCGTCTCCCGCGGTACCGACTCCGAGACGCTGGACGACCTGGTTGCCTTCGACCGCGGGTACCGCCAGCTGCCGGAATTCACCGGCTTCCTGAAGGTTGACGCGTCGGTGCCCGCCCCGGAGCTGGCGCAGCGCCTGGCGGGCGTCATCCGCCAACTGACGCCCTCGACGGCGGCAGCCCAGCCGGCGCTCCACGGTGACTAGCGCTCCACGGTGACTGGCGCCGCACGGACAAAGGGCGGGCGGACCCACAGTCCGCCCGCCCTCCCCAAAAGGCAGCCCTGGCGCGACAACGCCTTAGCGCGATGAAGTCGGCGACGCCGAGGACGTCGCGCTGCCCGTCGACTCGCTCTTCGTTGCCGTAGGTGAGGCCGAACCGCCCGGCGAGGACGTACTGGTGGAACGGGACGTGCTGGTGGACGTCGGGCTGGAAGTCCCGCTGCCGCCGTCGGCCTTCTTCAGCACCTGGTTGATGAGGTCCTCCAGCTCCTTCCGGTCCGGGTCGCCGAGGTTGGCGCCGCTCTTGGTGGCAACCACCAGCAGCCGCCCCTGGGCAGCGGAGACCTGCATCAGCTTCTGCTGGTTTTCGCCGCTGCGGGTGCTCATCGTGGCGAAGGTCTTCTCGGCGTCAGTCTCTGCCTTCACCTCCTCGCTGGTGACCTCGTACTTTTGTCCCAGCGCCTCTACGGAGAACTTGGCACACTTGTCCATCTTGCCGCTGATGTCACTGAGCACCTTCACGGCGTCCGGCCCCTCGCTGCCTGACTGGGCGGACAGGCTGCGGGGCTGGTCCCCCTCAGAAAGCGCCACGGCCACGTCGCCGCTTTCCACCTTGTCCAGCAGCCCGGCCGTGGCGATGTCCTTGCAGTCTGCAGGATCCACGTTTGCGGTGCTCAGGAGCAGGCTGGCGATGTTTCCGCCCTGGTCCACCTGTTCCTTGGAATACAGCTTCAGCTCATTGCCGTCGTCATCAGTCAAGCCGGAGATCAGGTCGCGGAGCTCATCCTCGCTGTAAACCTTCGCCTCAGCCGTAGCGGACGCCGAAGCCGTCTCCGAAGCCGATGGGCTGGCAGCACCACCACCGCCGCCGCCCGTACAACCGGCCAACGCAATCATCGCTGCTGTCAACACTCCAAGCGCAGGTACTTTTCGCATCAGGTACAACCCCTTACAAGAAATAGAAAGCATGCTTAGTGTTCCTAGCCTAAGGGATTCAAACCTCCGCGGGAAATATCCGGCACAAGTCCGGCAGGTCGCCGGGCCAAAGGATCCGCCGGCCAGGCGTCCATATGGAATAATCCGTTTCAGTGGTCCTTACCGGACCGCTCCACGGATCGGAGGGGGCACACGTGCCAGCCACAGCACCACCAGCGGGCAGCGCTGCGCCAGCCGGCCCGGGCATCAACAACTCCCAGGTCCCCAAGCATGAGCAGCTGCGCCTGATCATCCTGAAGCTGGCCAAGGACGAACTGGAACCGGGCGCCCGCCTGCCCAGCGAGCGTACCCTCATGGACACCTACGGCGTCAGCAGGATTACCGTCCGGGCCGCCATCGGCCGCCTGGTCAACGAAGGGCACCTGGTCCGGGTCCCGGCGAAGGGCACCTATGTGGCGGACTCTCCCGTGCAGTCCACCCTGCACCTGGCCTCCTTCACACAGGAGATGGAAGCCATGGGCCACGTTCCCAGCACCGTCGTGCTTGTGGCCGAGGCCGCCGCAGCCCCGGATGACACCGCGGAAGCGCTGAGCCTGGAGCCAGGGTCGGAAGCGATCCACCTCCGGCGCCTCCGGTTGGCGGATGGCCGGCCAGTAAGCGTTGATGACGCCTGGTACAACCCGGAGCACGCGGCGGGGCTGCTGGATATCGACCTGACGGGGTCCGTCTACAAGGCGCTGGCAGCGCAGTTCGGCCACCAAATCGACAGGGCACGGCAAAGCGTGCGGTCCGAGGGCGCGCCGGCGGACGTCGGGGCGCTCCTCGGCACGGGAACCGGGGCGCCGGTACTGGCATTCGACCGCGTCTCGTATTCAGGCCACTTGGCTATTGAGCATTCGCGGTCCTGGTACCGTTCCGACCGCTACTCCCTCACCATGGAAGTTCGGCTCTAGCCGCCGTCCGGCCCGGGCCAATAGACACTTCGGGCGCTGTTAGTCCATCCGGAACAGGCCGGAACCGGCGGCCACCCCGCCGGACACGACGAGGGTTGCGGTGTCCGGCTTGGAGTCAAGCACGACGACGGGACTCACCAGCGAATACCCCGCAGCAAGGGCGGCGGCGGGGTCCACATGCATGACAGGGTCACCGGCGCCGACGGTGTCCCCCTGGGCTATGAGCAGCTTGAAGCCTTCGCCCTTGAGCTTGACGGTATCGATGCCCACGTGGGTCAGCACGCCGCGCCCTGACGACTCAACCACCACAAAGGCGTGGGGCAGGAGCTTTACCACCTTCCCCGACACCGGGGACACGACGTCGAACGCTTCCCCGGCCGGCGGCTCGACCGCCGCACCCGCGCCCACCATCTGGCCCGCGAAGACCGGATCCGGAACCTCGGCCAGGGGAACAACCGTGCCGCCAATGGGCGCGTGGACAACAAGCGACGGCATCAGAGCAGGTCCTCGATGTCTTCGGCAAGCATGTCGGCCTCGGGTCCCACAATGACCTGGACGGCCGTGCCGGCGGTCAGCACCCCGTGCGCTCCGGCAGCCTTCAAGGATGCCTCATTGACCAGGGAGGAATCCTTGACTTCCGTGCGGAGGCGCGTGATGCACGCCTCGACCTCCACGATGTTGCCGGCTCCGCCCAGGCCTTCAATGATTTGTTGTGCTTTGGACATGGCTGCCCTTTCTGACGGTGCCCACGGGGGCACTTCTTCAGCACCGGGCCGGCGGCCCAGGTGCGACCAGTCACGGCTTGTCCCGCCGGACATTTGGATAACCGCGGGGTTTTCCTCATGCCTTGACAGGGTCCGTGGGATGAATCACACTGAACTGGTCATAACCAGACAGTACCGGCTGTGACCCCCACTCCACAAGCCCCCATCCGAACCCGCAGAGGTGCAATCATGCCAACATCCGAGACCGCCGCACTGGCTCCAGAGAAAAAGCCGAACAGGGCTTTTGCCACCCTTCAGCGGCTGGGCCGCTGCCTGATGCTGCCCATCGCCGTCCTCCCCGCCGCCGGCCTCCTCCTGCGCATCGGCCAGGCCGACCTGCTCGGCGCCATTCCCGGATTCGAAGGCGGCGCCGCCGTCATTTCGGCCGCCGGCAACGCCGTCTTCACGTGGCTGCCGCTCATCTTCGCTGTGGGCATCGCCATCGGCTGGGCCAAGAAGGCGGACGGATCCACCGCGCTGGCAGCAGTGGTGGGCTACATGGTGATCGACGGCGTCTTCAAGGCAATGTCGCCGCTGGTCCTGGCCGGCCAGGTTGATCCTTCCGGCAAGCAATCGGTGATCAACTACGGTGTGCTGGCCGGCATTGTGGTGGGCCTGTTTTCCGCCACCTTGTGGCAGCGGTTCTACCGCACCAAACTGCCCGACTTCCTGGGCTTCTTCAGCGGCCGCCGCCTGGTGCCCATCCTGACATCCGTCGCCAGCCTGGTTGCCGGCGTCTGCCTCGCGCTGGTGTACCCCATCTTCAACTCCGGCCTGTCAGCGGCAGGGCAGGCTGTCGCCGGAAACCCCGAGCTCGGCGGCGGCATCTATGGCTTCGCCAACCGCATGCTCCTCCCGGCAGGCCTGCACCACATCCTCAACTCCGGGCTTTGGTTCCTTATTGGCGACTACACCGACGCCTCCGGTCAGCTGGTCCGCGGCGACCTGAACCGCTTCTTCGCGGGCGACCCCGCCGCCGGCGCCTTCATGGCCGGGTTCTTCCCCATCATGATGTTCGGCCTGCCGGCAGCCGCCCTGGCCATCTGGCGCCACGCAAAGCCCAGCCAGAAGAAGGTGGTGGGCGGCATCATGCTCTCCACAGCCCTGACCGCGTTCTTCACCGGCATCACCGAACCGCTTGAGTACTCCTTCATGTTCGTCGCCTTCCCGCTCTACATCGTGCACGCGGCCCTGACCGGCACGTCCATGGCCTTGGTGAATGCGCTGGACATCCACCATGGCTTCACCTTCTCGGCAGGCCTGATCGACTTCGTCCTCAACTTCGGCAAGGCGCAAAACGGGTGGCTGCTTATCCCCATCGGCCTGGGCTACGCGGCGATCTACTATTTCCTCTTCTCCTTCGTGATCAAACGCTGGAACCTCCGCACCCCGGGCCGCGAGGACGACGAGATCACCATAGAAACCGACGCCGCCAAGTAGGCCGGCATCCTGTCCTTGGCACCAGCAACCGAAAGCACCCTAACCGCATGGAAATCGTTATCCTCCGCACCCCCGCCGACGTGGCCCGCACGGCCGCGGACGCCATCGAGCAGCAGGTCCTCAGCGGCCCGTCAGTGCTCGGCCTGGCCACCGGGTCAACGCCCCTCGGCACGTACCGCGAGCTCACCCGTCGGCACCGGAACGGCGGGCTGAGCTTTGCCGGGGCGCAAGCCTTCCTCCTTGATGAGTATGTTGGCCTGCCCGGCACGCACCCGCAGTCCTACCACTCGGTGATCCGGCGGGAGTTCGTGGACAGTGTGGACTTCCCGGCAGGGACGGTGCACGGCCTGGATGGCGTGGCGGAGGATCTCGACGCCGAGGCCGCACGGTATGAGGCGGCCATTGCAGCATCGGGTGGAGTGGACATCCAAATCCTGGGCATCGGCTCGGACGGCCATGTGGGCTTCAACGAACCGATGTCCTCGCTGGCCTCCCGGACCAGGATCAAGACCCTCACCCAGCAGACCCGGCAGGACAACGCCCGCTTCTTTACGGATCCCGCGGCGGTTCCGGACCATGTGCTGACCCAGGGCCTGGGCACCATCCTGGAGGCGCGGCACCTGCTGCTTCTTGCGATGGGTGAAGCCAAGGCCGGGGCCGTCGCGGCAGCAGTGGAAGGTCCCGTGGCGGCGCTATGCCCTGCGTCCGCGCTCCAGCTCCATCCGCACGTCACGGTCCTGGTGGACGAGGCTGCTGCGTCCATGCTGGCGCACCGGGCGTACTACCAGGACACCTTTGGGCGGAAGCCCGCCTGGCAGGGTCTCTGAGAATGGCACGGTCCCTGAGCCGGGCGGGACTGCCGCTACTTGAGCTGGCGGTGGAAGACGCCGCGGGGGTGCGGCTCGCAGCGTCTGTGGGCGCCGCGCGGGTTGAGCTCTGCGCCGCACTCGCGGAAACGGACGGCATCACGCCAAGCATCGGCACCGTGACGCAGGCGTGCCTGGTGGGCCTTCCGGTCCATGTGCTCGTCCGGCCGCGGCCCGGCGGCTTCGTGTACACGGCTGAGGAGCTTGACGTACTTGAGCGCGATGTGGCGGCGGTGCTGGACGCCGGTGCCGCGGGCGTCGTCGTAGGAGTGTTGGCGGCCGACGGCGGCCCGGACGTTCCGGCATTTCAGCGCCTTGCCGGGGTGGCCCGCCGCCGCCACCCCGCTGCAGAGATGACCTTCCACCGGGCATTCGATACTGCCCTCGCTGCGGGCCTGGACCCTGCTGATGCATTGGCCCGTCTGGAACGGGCCGGCGCCAACCGGGTCCTCACCAGCGGCGGAAGCCCTGACTGCGCCACCGGGCTGCCCATGCTGGCGCATTTGGTTCAGCTGGGACGGGACCATGCCCCGTCGGTACAGATCATGGCCGGGGGCGGAGTACGGCTGGAACACATGTCCGGGCTGGTCCACAGCGGTGTCCACGCCATCCACACCTCGGCGCGGGGGGTAGACCCCTCCACAGGGTCAAGGGCCCGTGCCGCGGATCCCTCACTTGCTGCCGGGATGGCAGCTGCTCTTCGAAAGGCTGCATGATGGGCAGTGAACTGATTCTTCGCGGCCGCCTCGTCTCCGCAACCATGGACATCGCGGACGGCTTGGTAGCGGTCGACGGCGGACGGGTCACCTATGCCGGGCCGGCGTCGCAATTTCCCGGGCAAGGCTGGCCGGGCGAACCACAGCCCCGCCGCATCCTGCTGCCCGGGCTGGTGGACCTGCACTGCCACGGGGCCCACGGCTCGGACTTCTCCGAAGGTTCGGCGGCGGGTGCCCGTTCAGCAGCCCGCTACCTGCACAGCCGCGGAACCACCACGCTGCTGGCCAGCCTGGTCACCGCTGCCCCTGCTGATCTGCTCCGGAACGTGAAGGTGCTGCGGGCCTTGGCCGAAGAGGGGCTGGTTGCGGGCACGCACCTGGAAGGTCCCTTCCTCTCGGCCGGGCAGTGCGGCGCGCACGATCCTGGGCTGCTGTTGGAACCCGATGCAGCGTTGATGGCCCGGCTGTTGGAGGCGGCGGGCGCTTCCCTGGTTTCCATGACGCTGGCGGCCGAACTGCCGGGCGCCTCCACGCTGGTCGACCTGCTGACGGCGCGTGGAATCATCCCCTCCCTGGGCCACACCGCCGCGGACAGCCAGACGGCCTCCGCATTCCTGGAACGGGCGGCTGAAGGGCTCGCGGTGCCGGCCAATACCACCGGCCGGATCCGGCCCACCGTCACGCACCTCTTCAATGCAATGCCCAGCCTGCACCACCGCTCCCCCGGTCCGGTGTCCGCCAGCCTGGGTGCGGCCCATGCCGGCAACGCCGTCGTGGAACTGATTGCCGACGACGTCCACCTGGCTCCGGAGACGGTCAAAATGGTGTTCGAACTGGTGGGCGCGGCAAACATCGCGCTGGTCACGGACTCCATGGCGGCAACGGGCCTGCACGATGGCCAGTACCGGCTGGGCACCCTTGCGGTGACGGTTGACGGAGGCGTGGCCCGGACGGATGGCAATGGCGCGATCGCCGGTGGTACGGCAACGATGCTCGACGTTCTGCGGTCCACCGTGGCGGCTGGCGTCACCCTGCAGGAAGCAACGACGGCGGCCACCGCAGTTCCTGCGTCCGTCCTGGGATTCTCAGCACAGGCAGGCGACCTCCGCGAAGGCATGCCGGCCGACGTCGTTGTCGTTGACCGGGACCTGCGTCTTGAGGGAGTGCTGCGGCGGGGCGAGTGGGTCACACCGCCGGGGTAGCGCTGTTCGGTTGTCCGGCCGTTGAATGTCAGACCCCACTGCCAAGATGGATTCATGGAAAGCAACCCGGTGGCGGAGGCGGAGGCGGCAGTAGACGCATCTGTGGCTGCTTTTGCGGCGGTGCTTAATGGCAGCGGTACCGCTGTTTCCGGTACGCCTGGTTCCGGTCTTGCTGGCGGGGCTGATGACGATCCGTTGCAGCGGGTTGCTGATGCGGCGTTGGATGTCCTGGGTGGGGTGGCGCGGTCGGAAGCGAAGTTGGCGGCGGTGAAGGCAGTGGCCGCGACGGCCCTTGCCGGGGCGACGAAGGCGATGAATCCTCCGCCCGGGTCCCCTCACGAGGCCACGGCGCAGGACCGGAGCCTGGTGGCGGAGGTCGGGTGTGCGCTGGCCATCGGTGACCGGGCCGCCGGTGCTTTGCTGGCTGAAGCCCATGCCTTGACCGCGTCGCTGCCCCGGACCCTGGCAGCCCTGCAGGGCGGGACGATTTCCTGGGCGCATGCCCGGACCATGGTGGACCAGACCGTCGGCCTTGGCCCGGCCGGGGCGGCGGCCCTGGAGGCCCATTTCCTGGACCCGGACGCCCCGGGGGCGGTCCGCGGGTGCCCGGTGGGGGAGATGCCCGCGTACCGGTTCAGGGCCAAGGCCCGGGGGTGGCGGGAGCGGCACCATCCGGAGAGCCTGGCGAAGCGGCACGCCAAGTCCCTGGCGGATAGACGCGTGGAGTACTGGCCGGATAACGATGCGATGGCCTGGGTGGCCGCCTACCTGCCCGCGGACCAGGCGTCCGCAATCTGGAACCGGCTGACCGCCATTTCCCGGGGACTGCAGGGCCCGGACGAGGCCCGCACCCTGACCCAGCTCAGGGCCGACAATCTCGCCGAGGCGCTCCTGAGCAGCGGGAACATCTCCCCGGTTACCGGACACAGCGAGGCAACCAGTGCCGGGCACGGTGAGGCGGGCAGGTCCTGCGGCGGGGAGGTGGCAGGTCCCGGCCCGTCGTCGTCGATTCGGCCGCAGGTGCTGGTCACCGTGCCAGTGTTCGCCCTGCTCGGCCTGACGGACGAGCCGGCGGTGCTGGACGGGTACGGCCCCATCCCGCCCTCCATGGCCCGGGACCTCGTCGCCGACGGGGCGGATTCGTTCCACCGGGTGCTGGTGGACCCGCGGGACGGCGCGCCGCTGGAAATCGGCCGCACCAGCTACCGGGTGACCAAAGCCATGCGGAACTGGCTCAGGCTGCGGGACGGAAAATGCCCCTTCCCCGGCTGCAGCAACCCCTCCCTCGACAACGAAGCCGACCACCTCCTCGCCTGGCACACCGGCGGCACCACAGGAGTCTCGAACCTCGGACAGCCCTGCCCGAAACACCACAAACTCCGCCACACCAGCGGCTGGAAACCCACCCCCGCCACCAAAACCGCACCACCCGGCTGGACCTCACCCACCGGCCGCCACTACACAAGCGAACACCAGGACTGGGAACCACCCCACTGGCCGGACGTGCCGGCGCGGCCAAAACCGAAGGAGCAGCACACCGGGCAAACGCCTGGCCTGCAGCCGTATCCATCCATGACCACTACTTATGGCTGCCCTGCCGGAGACCTCCCTTACGTGGAACCTCCTCCCGAGGAACCTGTGGGTGACAACCTGCTGGACCCGGACGATCTGCCGGCGGACGACCCCTTATGGGAGGACTTCTATGCCTTGCCGGCCGTTTGGGCCCGCGACCCTTTAAGGGCCGGCTACCCGGCGCTGACCTAGCCGGCACCACATGCCCGCCGCAGACCCGGCCAAATACAGACCCGGCCAAATAGACGGTGCCAAGTACGCGGGCGGGACACCGCCCTGCCCCTGCGGCCGGGCGCATGCCCGGCTAAGGCCTCAGGCGAGCGCGCCTACTCAGCCCCCGGCAGGCACACTTCCACGAGGCCGTCGCTCACACGGGTCTCGAACAGTGGCTGCCGTGCCGTTGCGGGGCCAGCCTGGACTTCTCCCGTACGGAGCGAGAAGGTGCTTCCGTGCCAGGGGCAGACGACGCACGGGTCGCCGCTGCCATCACCACCGCCAGAAGCCCCGCCAGCCTGAACCGCCCCGGCCTGAAGCCTGCCGCCCTTCAGCTTGCCTTCGTGAAGCGGCCCGGAAAGGTGGCTGCAGACATCGGACAGAACGCGCACATCTTCTGCCTCCCGGTAGACAAGCAACGGGATTTCGGCAACAACAACCTTGTGGAGCTTGCCGTCCGGCAGTTCCGCCAGCGGTGCCAGGGGCTGCCAGCCGCTCGGGAAGCGGTGCGGGATCTCCTCGCTGTGGTTAACGCCGGCCGCCTGCCGGTAGGTCAGGTGGCCACCCAGGAAACCGCCCGCACCCACCACGGCAAGGCCCAGGTAAGCGAGCACCTTGCCGCTTCCCCGGCCGCCCCGGGCACGTGCAACCAACGAGGCAAGGTATAGGCCCGTTGCGGTGATGTTGGCGGCAGCGTGAACCAGCCCTACCCGCTGCTGCTGGGGGTGCAGCTGGCTCCAATCGGTAAAACCTGCGACGGCGGAGGGCACAGCGGTGCCGGTTCCCATTCCGATCAGGACTGCGGCAGCCCGATCATTACCGGGGAAAGCATCCAGTACAGCGGCCGATATCCAGGCCCCGAGCGGCACCTGGACCGCCAGCGGATGCACGGGGTGCCCTATGGGAACGCCATGGAGGACGTCGCGTGCCCACTTCGGGCGGATAACCCGCTTCACCACCTTTCGGACCTTCTTGGCCACAGGATCCAGCCACTCGGCATCCTCCAGGCGGGTAACAAGTTCCAATGCAGGCAGCGGTCTCATGCGTCTCCCTTACCCCTTTGCTCCGTGTCCAGCCGTTGCCCGGAAGCTTACTTGCTGGGGCGGGCGGGGCACAGGGCAATGGGGCGCGGAAGGCTAACGGAGTGGAGAACCAAGCACCGTGAACTGGTGGCCGCCCATTTCGCCGGACAGCAGGGGCATGGCCTCGGTTATGGCAGCCTGCACGCTGTCCAGTTCCAGCGAAGCCCGGTGGGCCTCCGGCGATTCCCACAGTTCACATACGAACACCGTGTCCGGCGCGGCATCGTTGATGCCGACCTCATACAGCAGGCAGCCTGCCTCCTTCAGCCCGGCCATGGGCCGGACCAGGATGGAAACGACGGCGTCACGCTGGCCGGGTTTGGTCTCGAGGGTTCCCACATTCGCAAAGGTCATAGGGACAGTGTGCAGGACGGGCACGACAGAACGCGGCGCTACCGCGCCCTCGCAGGGGACGTCTCCACGGGCAGGGTTTCCGCCGGCCGGGACGGTTCTGCTTCGGGCGCCACTGCGGGGCCACCCGGCACTTTGCTGCTGGCTGGCTCCGTCGCTGCCTCCGCCGTCGTAATGCCACCGGCAAAGGCGATGTCACCGGCAAAGGCGCGAAGCATGGCGGCACGGTCGAACTGGCCCTCCCACTTTGCCACCACAAAAGTGGCAACGCAGTTCCCCAGCAGGTTCACCACTACGCGCATGGAGTCCATCAACCGGTCCGCGCCAAGGAGCAGCGCGACGCCGGCCACCGGGAAGATCCCCAGCGCACCCGCGGTGGCGGAGAGCGCCAGGAACGCCGAACCGGGTACGCCGGCCATTCCTTTGGACGTAAGCATGAGGACCCCAAGGGCGGCAAGTTGCTGGCCCAGGTCCAGGTTGTAGCCAAAGGCCTGCGCCAGGAACAGCAGCGAGATGGAAAGGTAAAGCGCGGCGCCGTCCAGGTTGAAGGAGTAGCCGGTGGGGACCACCAGGCCGGTGGTGGCGCGGGAACAGCCGGCGTTGGTCAGCTTGGTCATGATGCGTGGCATCACGGACTCGGTGGACGCGGTGCCCAGCGCCAGGAGGAATTCCTCCCGGGTGTACTTCATGAACTGCCACAGCGGCACCCGCGGATACGCCCACGCCACCACGAACAGCAGCCCGATGAACACGATTGCCGCGCCATAGCAGGCTGCGATCAGCAGCGCATAGGTGCCCAGCGAGCCCAGGCCGTATTGTCCGATGATGAAGGCCATGGCGCCGAAGGCTCCCACGGGAGCCACCCGCATCACCCAGCCCATGATCTTGAAGAACAGTTCCAGCACCGTTTCCATCAGGGTGATGACCGGCAGGCAGCGTTCACGGCCGACGACGACGATCGCCGCACCGAAGAACACCGCGAAGCACAGGACCTGCAGCAGGCTGTTGCCGGCAAAGGCGCCCACCACGCTCGTGGGAATGATTCCCAGGATAAAGGCGCCGGCGTCCTTGGGCGGGGCGGTGGCGGTTTTCGCGTTGAGGGCGTCCTGGGAGAGCGACGCCGGATCGATGTTCAGGCCCGCGCCGGGCTGGACAAGGTTCCCCACAACGAGGCCGAAGACCAGGGCGAACAGCGTGGCTGCCGTGAAATAGGCCAGCGCCTTCACCCCGACGCGGCCTACGGCCTTGACGTCGCTGACTGCCGCGATGCCGGTGACGATCACCAGGAAGATCAGCGGCGCGATGATCATCTTGATCAACTGGATGAAGCCGTCACCCAGGGGGCGAAGCGCCGCGCCGGTGTCAGGCCAGAAGTGGCCGATCAGGACGCCGGCGACGACGGCAACCAGGATCTGGAAGAAGAGGGACTTGTAGAGCGGCTGCCTGGGCGCCCCGGTTGGCGGTTGCAGGGAGGGTGCTGCGTCGGCGGTGAAGTTCATGCCAGTGCCTGTTCGTTGAAGGACGGACGGCACACGGGATGCCGCAGGGTCACGAGCAACGCTAGGGAATGCATGTTTCCGGAAAGATAAATCCGTAATGCGGAATTATTAAACCGACGGGGTCCGTCGGGGCGAAATGAGCCGGCAACTTATGTGACATGACAGCGCCACGGGGGAGTGAAAGTATCCCCTTGTCTCAGCTGCACGGGCTGCACCCCAGCCCCGAAGAAACGGAGCATCATGCCACTCACTCCCCCCACCGACGCCGAACTGGACACCATGATCCGGGCCCGCCTCGCCTCGCTCGGCATCGACCTGAACCAGCTCCCCGCCGGAACCGCCAGCGACCCGGAGACGGGAAGCCCGGGACAGGCGTCGGTCCTGGCCAGCCTGCGCTCCTTCATGCGCACCACAGTCGCTGAACTCGGCGCCTACCAGGTGCCTTTCGCCGGCCCGGCAGGCAATGCGGACCCTGCACTCTTGTCCCAGCAGGCGGCCCCTCCGGCCCTGTACCCCTCGATTGACACTGCACGGAGGACGGCATGAACCCGGTGGAAAGCTCGACCAGCCAGCCCATGGACCGCACCATCGACCGCCGGTCATTCGTCAACAGGTTTGCCGTGCTGGCTGCGGCCACCTCGTTGGGCGCGGCGGCGCTTCCCGCTGTTGCCCATGCGGCGCCCTCGGCAACAGTGCCCGCAGGCATCAACCCGGACGCCTACGGCGACGTCCGGCCCGAGGCCCTCACCGACATCACCGAACTGACCATCGCGGAAGCAGCAAGCCTCATCCGGCAGGGCCGGCTCAGTGCGGAACTCCTGGTGGAGGCCTACCTCGACCGGATCGGCGCCTTTGATGCGGGCTACCAGGCTTTCAACCTCGTGGCCGCCGACGACGCCCTTGCCAGCGCCCGCGCCCTGGCCGGCGCGGCGTACAAGGGTCCCCTGCACGGTATTCCCCTGGCCATCAAGGACAACTACTACACCCGCGCTTATCCCACGACGGCGAACTCCTACATCTTCAAGGACTTTGTTCCCCCTTTTGACGCAACGGCGGTCTCCAGGCTGGCGAATGCCGGCGGCATCGTCCTTGGCAAGACCCAGATGGGGCCGCTCGCCACCACCAGGGCCACCACGCCGGACGGCCGCATCACCACCGTCAATGCGTGGACGCCGGGGAATCCGCAGACGAATCCCGGCGGGTCCTCGTCCGGCTCAGCCACGGCTGTGGCCGCACGGATGGCGGCGTCCAGCGTCGGAACCCAAACCGGCGGTTCCATCACCGCGCCCTCCAACGCCCAGAACCTCACCGGGCTCAAACCCACCATGGGCCGGGTCTCGCTGTACGGCATCATCCCCCTGAGCTATACCCGCGACCACCCTGGCCCCCTCGCCAGGGATGCCAAGGACGCGGCAATCATGTTGAGCACCATGGCCGGCGAGGATCCCAACGATCCGCGGACACTGGGGCTTCCACCGGTTCCGGACCTGATCCAGGCCGCCACCCCGGTGAAGCGCGGCAACAAGGTGGCCATGCGCTGGGGGACCCGCGTGGGCGTCATCCCGGACTTCACCGCAGGCTCATCGGAAACAGCGGCCGCACGCCGGGCCTTCCTGGACAAGCTCGCCGGCATTGAAGGCATCCAGGTGGTCGACGTGCGGTTGCCGGAGGACTGGGACACCCTCACCAGCACGGCCTTCAACAACGTCCGGCTGCCGGAACGCAGCGAGCCCTTCCTGCCGGTGCTGCGCAAGGACCTGCGCAGCTTCGGGGTGTCGGTAACCGGCTGGCTGCAGGGCTCCATGCTCGGCGCGAACGAGTATGTGCTGGGCCAGCGTGCCAAGGTCCTGCTGCTGGAACGCGTGCTGGACAACCTGTTCGAGCAGTGCGACGTGGTGCTGCAGACCAGCCCCAACCCGTTCGATGCCATCGGCCTGCCGGAACTCGCCCTGCCCATCGGCTTCGACTCCGCGGGCGTTCCCATCGGCACCATCCTCGGCGGCCAGCCCTTCGCCGAGGACCGGCTCCTTGCCGTGGCTGCGGCGTACCAGGCCGTGACGGACTGGCACCTGCGGCGCCCGGCGAACCCTGCCGGGGACTCCCCCGAGCCGATCTCCGTTGATCCGTCCAAGTCCCGGAAGCCCTTCAGCAAGAGCGCCCGCGGCAAGGTTGCGGCCGCGCCCGTTCCACCGGGCCGGGGCCGTCTCGAGGCGCACGAGGTGGCCGAGCTGTCCCAGTAGCAGCCCCGGAAGCCCCCGGTCCGCCCCCTTCCAGGAGGCGGGCCGGGACGTCCACGGCTCAGTCCGCAGCCGGCAGTCCTCCGGCCTCCACCACCACCGCGCCGCTCGACGTCGTATCCTCCTTCAGCATCCAGCCGACCCGTTTGACGGTCCGCAGCATCACCACGCTCTCCACCAGTTCGATGTCCGGGACCTTCTGCTGCAGTGCCAGTTCGGCGTTCATCACGTCCGCCAGGGACTGCAGCCACATGATGATCACGAAATTGGTGGGGCCTGTGGTGGAGGCGCTGAGCCGGACGTTGCTGATGGTACGGATTTCGGCGGCGGCAGCCTCATGGCGGCCGGCCGGAACGTTCGCGAACCATTGGCAGGTCACCGGGTAGGAAGAGTAGGCCTGCGCAATTTCGCACCGGAACAGCAGGATGCCGCTGGCCAGCACGCGGTTCAGCTGCCGCTGCACTGTGGCCGGGTGGCGCCCCAGCCCCCGCGCGATGTCAGCCGCCGTGGCGCGTCCGTCCCGCGCGAGGTACGGCAACAGGTCCAGGTGGCTCGCCGGCAGTTCACCCTGCGGGTCCGGCCGCCGCGTCCCCGCACCGGCCGAAGCACCCAGCGTCCTCAGGGTAGCCAGCTGGGTCCGGTCCAGGACGTTCAGGCGCCACTCGTCCGCGCTGGTGTGAAGCCGTGTACAAAGCGCCGTCTGGTACTTGGTGAGCCCCTCAACGGTCTTCAGCCGGGCAACAACCCGGCTGCTGAACTCGTCCAACGATTTCGTGATGACGGTCAGCATCAGGTCCCGGTTGCTGGCCGCCTCCTCGACGGTGACGATCTCCGGCACGGCCGCCAGTTGCGCCGTGACACTGTCACGCAGATGCATCTCGCAGTCCACCGCAACGAACGCCAGGAGCATCTGCTGCGGATCCCCCACCAGGTGGGCGGTGACCCACGCTGCCCCGCTTGATGCCAGCCGCTCCCACCGGGCAGCAAGCGTGGTGGCGTGGACGCCCAGCACCTTTGACGCATCCGCCCAGCCGAGCCGCGGGGAGGACTGCAGTACCTGGATGAGCGCCAGGTCGTCTTCGCTGAGTTCCACAGATCACCCCTTGTTTCTTCTGCACGAATCCTGCAGAGAGGCCGTACTTGCAGCATATTTCCAGCGGTTTCGGAGGATGTGAACTGCGCCACTCCAGAATAGTCCACAGACCCGGAACGCCAATGCGAGGAGTGACAAGTGCCCGTAACCGAAGATGCGCAGGAACTGCAGGGGGACCTCATCCGCCTCCGCCAGGACCTGCACAGGCACCCGGAAATCGGGCTGCACCTTCCCCGGACCCAGGACAAGGTCCTCCAGGCCCTGGACGGACTTCCCTTCGAGATCACCCTGGGCAAGGACACCACCTCCGTCACCGCGGTGCTTCGCGGCGGCGGCATCGCTGCAGCGGAAAGCACCACGACGCACCGGCCCGCGGTCCTCCTCCGCGCGGACATGGACGGCCTCCCGGTGCAGGAAAAGACCGGCGTCGAATTCTCATCCCGGACGGACGGCGCCATGCACGCCTGCGGCCACGACCTGCACACCTCGATGCTCGCCGGGGCCGCAACGCTCCTCGCCGAGAGGCAGCACCAGCTGCAGGGCGACGTCGTCCTCATGTTCCAGCCCGGCGAAGAAGGCTGCGACGGAGCCAGCTACATGATCCGCGAAGGCGTCCTGGACGCCGCCGGCACCCGGGTCCAGGCGGCCTACGGGATGCACGTGTTTTCCTCCCTCGAGCCCCACGGCACGTTTTGCACAAAGTCCGGCGTGATGCTCAGCTCCTCGGACGGGCTTGAGGTCACGGTACTCGGCGCCGGCGGCCACGGCTCGGCCCCGCACTCCGCGAAGGATCCCGTCACCGTGGCGGCCGAAATGGTCACGGCCCTCCAGGTCATGGTGACCCGGCAGTTCAACATGTTCGATCCCGTGGTGCTCTCGGTGGGCGTGCTCCATGCCGGCACCAAGCGGAACGTCATTCCCGAAACGGCGCGCATCGAGGCGACGGTCCGGACCTTCTCCGAGGAATCCCGCCTGAAGATGAAGGAGGCCGTGCCGCGCCTGCTGCAAGGAATCGCTGCCGCGCACGGGGTGGAAGTCCACGTCGACTACCAGGAGGAATACCCCCTCACCATCACCAACGAGGACGAAACCCACACGGCGGAAAAAGTCATCGCAGGGCTCTTCGGCGAGCGCCGCCTCTCCCGCTGGGCCACTCCGCTGAGCGGCTCCGAGGACTTCTCCCGCGTGCTGGCCGAGGTGCCGGGCACCTTCGTCGGCCTCAGCGCCGTCGCCCCCGGCGGCGATCCGGCCACCTCACCGTTCAACCACTCGCCTTACGCAACGTTCGACGACGGCGTGCTGGCTGACGGGGCAGCGCTTTACACCGAACTCGCCACCTCGCGCCTGGCGACGCTGGCAGCGGCGTCCTAGCCGCCGTCGGCCTCCCCCATCCCTATCCCCGCCATCCTCCCCAATCCTCAGGAAGTAACCATGTCCATCGCAGTAAGCAAGCAGCAGACTGGACGCGTGTCCACCGCTAAAACCATCGTCGGGACCGGCATCGGCAATGCCGTGGAATGGTACGACTGGGCCATTTACGCCACGTTCACGCCCTTCATCGCCAGCCAGCTCTTCAGCAAAGCCGATCCCGCGTCGGCCGTGCTGTCCACGCTGGCGATCTTCGCCGTCGGCTTCGTCGCACGGCCCTTCGGCGGCTTCCTCTTCGGCTGGATTGGCGACAGGGTGGGCCGAAAGACGTCCATGACGCTCGCCGTCGGACTCGCTTCACTGGGCAGCCTGATGATCGGCATCGCGCCGACGTTCGCCAGCGTCGGCGCCTGGGCCTCGCTCATGCTGCTGGTGGCCCGCCTGGTCCAGGGCCTGGCGCACGGCGGCGAGCTGCCGTCGTCGCAAACCTACCTCTCGGAAATGGCACCCAAGGAGCACCGCGGGTTCTGGGCAACCCTGATCTACACCTCCGGAACCGTGGGCATTCTGTTCGGCACCCTGCTGGGCGCCGTCCTGAACATGACGCTGACCACCGAGGCCATGAACGCCTGGGGCTGGCGGATTCCGTTCCTCCTGGGCGCGGCGATGGGCCTGTACGCGCTGATCATGCGGTCACGGCTGCACGAGACCGATGCCTTCGAAGGCGAGTCCGTCGCCGAAAAGCGCGCTCCGATCTGGCCCCAGATCGTCCGCCACCGCAAGCAGGCGCTGCAGGTCATCGGCCTCACCGTGGGCCTCACGGTGATCTACTACATCTGGGGCGTCGTGGCGCCGAGCTACGCCACCACCGCCCTGAAAATCGACCGCGGCGAGGCGCTGTGGGCCGGCGTGGTCGCCAACATCGTGTTCATCGCCGCACTTCCCTTCTGGGGCAAGCTGTCCGACCGCATCGGACGCAAGAAGGTCCTGTGGTCCGGCGCGATCGGCGGCGGGGTACTCCACTTCCCCATGACCTGGCTGCTGAAGGACTCTGCGTGGCAGCTGGCGGTGAGCATGTCCGTGATGCTGATCTTCATCGCCGCGAGCGCCGCCATTGTCCCGGCCGTCTACGCCGAGCTGTTCCCGACGTCGATCCGCACCGTGGGCGTCGGCGTCCCGTACTCCATCTGCGTGGCAGCCTTCGGCGGAACGGCCCCGTACCTGCAGCAGTGGCTGGGAACCACCTTGGGCGTCCCGCAGGTGTTCAACGTGTACGCGGTGGTCCTGCTGGCCATCAGCGCCGCGTTCGTCTTCACGATTCCCGAGACGAAGGGCAAGGACCTGACCCACTAGGAAGCTGGGGCCGCCCGCCCCGGCGCACCACCAGTCCCCTGCCGCTCGCAAGAGCGGCAGGGGACTTTTTGGTGCCGTGCTAGATCCTGGCGTGCATCCCGAAGCTGCGGGGGCGGCCGAACGAGGCCGCACCCAGGAATTCGACGGCGACGAACGGCTCGTCGCCCACCACCCATTCATCGTGTCCGGGAGGCAGCGCATAGGTGTCATGGGCGTGAATCGTTGACCGTCCGCCGTCGGCCGTTTCCACCTCCAGTTGCCCCGATACGCAATAGCCGAGGTGGTGGTGCTCGCAGTAGGGGGTCAACTCGGAGGGCCTTGCAGAGTCGGACCACCGCCAGCCCGGCGCGAGGATCAGGCGCGCCACCGAGTAGTCGTCAACGGTGACAAGGTCGAATTCCGCCTTGTCCGGGCAACGCTTCGAGTCCGGTGAATCCAAGGACTTGACTGCCAGTTCCCTGATGAAATTTGCCGTCATGAGGTCACAGCCTATGAGTGGTGTGGAAAACGCCCGGCGCGGACCAGGCATGGAATGGATACCGACGAGCGGCGAAGTTGTATTGAGACCATGTAGCGGCGTGCGCCCCTGCCCCGGCGCCCACCCCTCCACCGGACCGTGCCGATGTATCTCTAACCGTAGCCCTGCAGCACCTGAAGTCAATGGGAAATTTCCTCCCCCCTCCCAAACCGGCCCGCCTTGACTCCGGCGCCCATCCTTCCCTAGACTTTTCATAAAGCAGAATCTAAATTCCACAAAGCGAAAACTTGAAGCAAGCCCGCCGCAAAGGAAGATAGATCAAAGCCCTCCCTGGAAGGACCTACGATGACGTACACAGTGAACTGCTCCATCCTCCTTACTGAACTGCCCCTGCTCGAGCGCCCAGCGGCAGCCAAGGCAGCCGGCTTTGACGCTGTCGAGTTCTGGTGGCCCTTCGAGTCCTCAGTTCCCTCCGACACCCAGGTCACCGAATTCGAGAACGCCATCAAGGACGCCGGCGTCCAGCTCACGGGCCTGAACTTCAACGCCGGCAACATGCCGGGCGGGGACCGCGGCCTGGTGTCCTGGACGGGACGCGAGTCAGAGTTCAAGGACAACATCGAGGTTGTTGCCGGCATCGGCGGGCGCCTGGGCTGCAAGGCCTTCAACGCCCTCTACGGGAACCGGCAGGACGGCTCCACCCCCAAGGAGCAGGACGAACTCGCGGTCAGGAACCTGGCGGCAGCGGCAGAAGGCGTCGCCCACATCGGCGGCACCGTCCTCCTGGAACCCGTCAGCGGCGCACCCAAATACCCGCTCCTCACCGCTGATGACGCACTCAAGGTCATCGCCCGCGTGAAGGCGGAGGCCGGCGTCGAAAACATCAAGCTCCTCGCCGACTTCTACCACCTCGCAGTCAACGGGGACGACGTCGAGTCCGTCATCGAAAACCATGCCAAGGACTTCGGCCACATCCAGATCGCCGACAACCCCGGCCGCGGCGCCCCGGGAACGGGCACGCTCCCGCTGGGCCAATGGATCGCCCGCAGCCGCGAACTCGGCTACACGGGCTACATCGGACTCGAATACAAGGAACCGCAGGAAACAGCCTTCAGCTGGGCCATCCGCGAACACGCCTCCCGCTAGTCCACCCGCCCCACCCAACTGAGTAGCGCCAAGTGTCGTTTTGAGCCCTCATAACGACACTTAGCGCTACCTAGTTGGGCCGGGCATCCCCACCGGCACCTCCGGCACCACACAGACTTCAGGAAAGAGAACCATCATGAGCAACGTTGCAGTCATCGGACTCGGAATCATGGGCCTGCCCATGGCCATCAACCTGGTCAAGGCCGGCCACACCGTCACCGGCTTCAACCGCAGCCAGGACAAGATCGACAAGCTGGTCTCCGAAGGCGGCAAGGGCGCCACGAGCATCGCGGACGCCGTCAAGGACGCCGACGTCGTCATCACCATGGTGCCGGACTCCCCCGACGTTGAGGGTGTTGTCAGCGGCCCCGACGGCGTCTTCGCCAACGCCAAGCAGGGCACCCTCTGGATCGACGCCTCCAGCATCCGCCCGGACGTCGCCAAGCGTTTGGCCGAGGATGCAGTCGCCGCAGGCATCCGCCCGCTCGACGCCCCGGTCTCCGGCGGCGAACAGGGCGCCATCGACGCCGCACTCTCCATCATGGTGGGCGGCGACGCAGCCGACTTCGAGGCAGCACAGGACGTCCTCAACGCCGTCGGCAAGACCATCGTCCACGTCGGCCCCGCAGGCTCCGGCCAGACCGTCAAGGCAGCCAACCAGCTGATCGTCGCCGTCAACATCGAGGTCCTGGCCGAAGCCATCGCCTTCCTCGAGGCCTACGGCGTGGACACCGACGCCGCCCTCAAGGTCCTCGGCGGCGGCCTGGCCGGCTCCAAGGTCCTGGACCAGAAGGGCCAGAAGATGCTGGACCGCAACTTCGACCCCGGCTTCCGCCTGGCCCTGCACCACAAGGACCTCGGCATCGTCACCTCCGCCGCCCGCGAAGCCAACGTCGCCGTCCCCCTCGGCGCCGTCGTCGCACAGCTCGTCGCCGCCACCGTCAACCAGGGCGACGGCGGCCTCGACCACTCAGGCCTCTTCAAGCAGGTCCTCCAGCTCAGCGGCCGGAAGTAACGCACCAGCGCCACAGGCGCCTAAGAAACACCAGCAGGGGACCCGCCGTCGTCCATGAAAACGACGGCGGCTCCCTCAGCACACCCAAAAACAGACTTTTCAAGCTTTCAAGGAGCACCCCATGAGCAAGATGCGTACCGTTGATGCAGCGGTGGCCATTCTGGAAAAGGAAGGCGCCATCGAGGCGTTCGGCCTGCCAGGCGCCGCAATCAACCCCTTCTATTCCGCAATGCGCGCCCACGGCGGGATCCGCCACACCCTGGCCCGCCACGTCGAAGGCGCAAGCCACATGGCGGACGGTTACAGCCGCGCCAAGGACGGCAACATCGGCATCTGCATCGGCACCTCCGGCCCTGCCGGCACCGACATGATCACCGGCCTGTACGCCGCCTGGGCCGACTCCATCCCGATGCTCTGCATCACCGGCCAGGCCCCCGTGGCCAAGCTGCACAAGGAAGACTTCCAGGCCGTGGACATCGAGTCCATCGCCAAGCCCGTGACCAAGATGGCCATGACCATCCTGGAGCCCGGCCAGGTTCCCGGCGCCTTCCAGAAGGCCTTCCAGCTGATGCGCTCCGGCCGCCCCGGCCCGGTGCTGCTGGACCTGCCGATCGACGTGCAGATGGCCGAGATCGAGTTCGACATCGACACCTACGAGCCCCTCCCCGTCGAAAAGCCCAAGGCCTCCCGCAAGCAGCTCGAAAAGGCCCTGGACATGCTGACCGCGGCCAAGCACCCGCTGATCGTGGCCGGCGGCGGCATCATCAACGCCGGCGCCTCCGCCCAGCTGGTTGAGCTGGCCGAGATCCTGGACGTCCCCGTCATCCCCACGCTGATGGGCTGGGGCACCATCCCGGACGACCACCGGCTGATGGCCGGCATGGTGGGCCTGCAGACCTCCCACCGCTACGGCAACGAGAACTACCTGCAGAGCGACTTCGTGATCGGCATCGGCAACCGCTGGGCCAACCGCCACACCGGCGGACTGGACACCTACACGGCCGGCCGCAAGTTCGTGCACATCGACATCGAGCCCACGCAGATCGGCCGCGTGTTCTCCCCGGACCTGGGCATCGCGTCCGACGCCGGCGCCGCGCTGGCAGGGCTGGTCGAGCTCGCCAAAGAGCGCAAGGCGGCAGGGTCCCTGCCGGACTACAGCGCCTGGGTTGCCGAGTGCCAGGACCGCAAGGCCTCCCTGCACCGCAAGACGCACTTCGAGAACATCCCCATCAAGCCGCAGCGCGTGTACGAGGAGATGAACAAGTCCTTCGGCCGCGACACCATCTACGTGTCCACCATCGGCCTGTCGCAGATCGCCGGCGCGCAGATGCTGCACGTGTTCGGACCGCGCAAGTGGATCAACGCCGGCCAGGCGGGCCCGCTGGGCTGGACCGCCCCGGCAGCGCTTGGCGTGGTCCGCGGCAAGCCGGATGAGACCGTGGTGGCCTTGTCCGGCGACTACGACTTCCAGTTCATGATCGAGGAACTGGCCGTGGGTGCGCAGTTCAACCTGCCGTACATCCACGTGGTGGTGAACAACTCCTACCTGGGCCTGATCCGCCAGTCGCAACGCGGCTTCAGCATGGAGCAGAACGTGTCCCTGGCCTTCGAGAACATCAACAGCACCCACCTGTCCGAGGAAACCCGCGGCTACGGCGTGGACCACCTCAAGGTGGCCGAGGGCCTGGGCTGCAAGGCCGTGCGCGTGGAGGACCCCAACGATCTCGCCGCCGCGTTCGACAAGGCCAAGGCCCTCATGGGCGAGTTCCAGGTTCCTGTCGTGGTGGAAGTGATCCTGGAAAAGGTCACCAATATCTCCATGGGGCTGGAAATCAACGCCATCAACGAGTTCGAGGAACTGGCAGAATCGGCAGCAGACGCCCCCACCGCCATCCTGGCTCTTCAGGGCTAGAACGAGAAAGACAGACACTGCCATGCGCATCGTCATTGCCCCGGATAAATTCAAGGGCTCCCTGTCCGCCCCGGAAGTCTGCAGCCACCTGGAAAAGGGGCTTCAGGCCGCGGCCGGCGGGAACCTTGAGGTGGCCCGGATTCCAGTAGCCGACGGCGGCGAAGGGACCCTGGACGCCGCGGTCGGCTCAGGCTTCACCCGCCGCAGCGCCGTGGTGGCCGGGCCCTCCGGCGAACCGGTCACGGCCGAGTTCGCGGTCCGGGGCAATGAGGCAGTCATCGAGATGGCGGCCGCCTCGGGCCTGGCACTGCTCTCCGCCCAGGCATTGGTTGGCGGAAGGCCAGGCTCGACGGCGGCACGCACCGCCACGAGCCTGGGCACCGGCCAGCTCATCGCCGCCGCCCTGGACGCCGGCTGCAACCGCATCATCCTTGGGGTTGGCGGCAGCGCCAACACCGACGGCGGCGCCGGAGTCCTGCAGGCGCTCGGTGCCCGGTTCCTCGACAGCGAGGGCAACGAACTTCCGCCCGGCGGCGCCGCCCTGGCCCGCCTGGACCGGATCGACTTCAGCGGCTTCGAACCCCGCCTGAAGGACACACGCTTTGTGCTGGCATCCGACGTCGACAATCCCCTGCTGGGCGCCCAGGGCGCCGCGGCGATTTTCGGCCCGCAAAAGGGTGCCACGCAACAGGACGTCGACGTGCTCGACGCCGCCCTGGCCAGGTTTGTCGAAGTCCTGGCCAGGGAAATCGGTC
This sequence comes from Pseudarthrobacter sp. C1, assembly GCF_034720455.1. NCBI lineage: Bacteria > Bacillati > Actinomycetota > Actinomycetes > Micrococcales > Micrococcaceae > Pseudarthrobacter > Pseudarthrobacter sp. C1. The sequence goes on from NZ_JAYESK010000006.1 coordinate 115,161, forward strand.
ACCGCGCAATTAAAGCGGCGGAAGCCCCGGGCGCCGGAGCGGCAGGAGGCGTTGGCTACGCAGCCATCGCCGTCCTCGCCGCGACCCGCCGCCCGGGTATCGACGTCGTCCTCGAATTCACGGGGCTGGTGGAGCGGCTGGCCGGCGCCGACCTCGTGATCACCGGCGAGGGCAGCCTGGACGAACAAAGCCTGTTGGGCAAGACACCCATGGGCGTTGCCCGCGCAGCCGCCGCCCAAGGCGTCCCGGTGATCGCTGTGTGCGGCCGGACCACCCTTGAAACCGGCCAGGCAAGCGCCGCCGGATTCGAGGACGTCTACGCTTTGACCGAGCTTGAAAGCAATATAAACAGGTGCATGACAGAGGCAGCGCAGCTTCTCGAGCAACTGGGAACACAGATCGGCGGAAGGCTGGCCGGCGATACGCTGGCCCGTTCCGCCACCACCAAGGAGGACCTCCATGTCTGAAGAACGTTTTGACCTGGTCATCCGCGGCCAGCGCATCCTCACCACGGCCGGGCTGGCACCCCGCGAAGTGGGAGTCCGCGGCGGGAAGATCGTGGCCCTCGAACCGCTGGGCAACGGCCTGGCCGGTGCGGAGGTCATTGAGCTGGCCGACGACGAAACCCTGATCCCCGGCCTCGTGGACACCCATGTCCACGTCAACGAGCCCGGCCGCACCGAGTGGGAGGGCTTCGCCTCCGCCACCCGCGCGGCGGCAGCCGGCGGCGTGACCACCATCATCGACATGCCGCTGAACTCCGTCCCGCCCACCACCACCGTGGAGAACCTCAAGCTCAAGCGCGAGGTGGCCGAGGACCAGGCGTTCATCGACGTCGGGTTCTGGGGCGGCGCCATCCCCGGCAACAAGGCCGACCTTCGCCCCCTGCACGACGAGGGCGTCTTCGGCTTCAAATGCTTCCTCCTGCACTCGGGCGTGGACGAGTTCCCGCACCTGGACGCGGACGAGATGGAGGAGGACATGGCCGAGCTCAAGTCCTTCGACTCCCTCATGATCGTCCACGCCGAGGACTCGCACGCCATCGACCGCGCACCCCACCCCGGCGGCGACCACTACTCCACGTTCCTGGCCTCCCGCCCCCGTGGCGCCGAGAACAAGGCCATCGCCGAGGTCATTGAACGCGCGCGCTGGACCGGTGCGCGTGCCCACATCCTGCACCTCTCGTCGTCGGACGCCCTGCCCATGATCGCCAGCGCAAAGCGCGACGGCGTGAAGCTCACCGTGGAGACGTGTCCGCACTACCTGACGCTGATGGCCGAGGAAATCCCGGACGGCGCCACTGCCTACAAGTGCTGCCCGCCCATCCGTGAGGCCTCCAACCGGGAACTGCTGTGGCAGGGCCTGCAGGACGGCACCATCGACTGCATCGTCTCGGACCACTCCCCCTCCACCCTTGACCTGAAGGACCTGGAAAACGGCGACTTCGCGGTGGCCTGGGGCGGTGTCTCGTCGCTGCAGCTGGGCCTGTCCCTGATCTGGACCGAGGCACGGCACCGCGGCATCCCGCTGGAGCAGGTGGTCAGCTGGATGGGCGAGAAGCCGGCAGCCCTGGCCCGCCTGTCCAACAAGGGCCAGCTGGCGCTCGGCTATGACGCGGATTTCGCCATCTTTGCCCCGGACGAGGCGTTCGTTGTGGACGTGTCCAAGCTCAAGCACAAGAACCCCATCACCCCCTACGACGGCAAGGCTCTTTCCGGCGTGGTCCGCAAGACCTTCCTGCGCGGCGCCGTGGTGGACGGCCAGACCCCCACGGGCAAGCTGATCCGCCGCGGCGGAGTCTAGGACGCGCCATGGCAGTGGAAGCACACCAGCCCGGGGTGCCCCGGCACCTGGTTCAGGCCAAGCGCGCTGCTGCCCGCGGGCTGGCCGTGTGGGTGGTTCCCGGGGAAGGCACAAGCCCCGAACTCCTGGCCCGCGCCGCCCGGCTTGTCCTTGCCAAGGCCCTCGAAACTGCTCCGGAGGCGGAAGTCCATTGGCCTGCCGCCGGAGCCACCACGTCCGGGGTCTCCGCCACGGAAGGAGCCGCAGACCACTCCTCCCGCACTCCTTCCGCGGCGGAGGACCCCGGCGATACCCCGGCGCCCAACGAGGCCGACGCCGGCACCTGCCTGCCGCCGTCGGCCGGCCCTGTGAGCCGGGTCGCCGTGGACCTCGCCGCGGACACCGTCCTGCTGGACGGCAGCCCCGTGCCGTTGACCGGCGTCGAATTCAAGGTGCTCAGGTACCTGGTGACCCACCTGTCCCGGGCTGTCAGCAGGGAGGAACTACAAGAGTTCCTGGAGTCGCTGCAGTTCCCCGGCGCCTCAGCCCGGGCCATCGATGTCTATGTGGGCCGGGTCCGCCGGAAACTCGGGAACGCCCGCCATGCCGTGGCCACCGTCCGGGGCGGCGGATACCAGTTTGTGCCCGGTTCCTGCGCCACCGTCCGAGGCCCGGCGGAATACAGCATATGACGCCGGAGTTGTATGACTAAGCGCGAACCCGCTTCACTTGATGTTTGCCCGTAACTGACGAGTCTTCCGAAGGAACGCCATGAGCCCCACCCTGACCACCAAGCTTCAGCCCGGAACCCAGGCCCCTGATTTCACCCTCCAGGACGCCCAGGGCCGCGAGACTTCCCTGGCCGATTACCGTGGCAAGAACGTCATTGTGTACTTCTACCCCAAGGCCGCCACCCCCGGCTGCACCACCGAGGCCTGCGACTTCCGCGACAGCCTGGCCTCCCTGCAGGGCAAGGGCTACGAGGTCATCGGCATCTCCCCCGATGCCCCGGAGGCGCTGGCCGGCTTCACGGGCGACTTCTCCCTGACCTTCCCGCTCCTCTCCGATCCCGACCACGCCGTTGCCCTGGCCTACGGCGCCTGGGGCGAGAAGCTCGTCAACGGCGAAATCGTCGAGGGCCTCGTCCGCTCCACCGTGGTGGTGGACCCCGAAGGCAACGTCACCCTTGCCCAGTACCAGGTGACGGCCGACGGCCACGTCGCGGCCCTGAAGGAAGCCCTGGGGATCTAACGCTCCCGCACTTAATGTCGGGTTTCCCCGGACGCTCCCGCAGTTCAAGAACTGCGGGAGCGTCCGGCGTTAAGAGCCGTTGGCCGCCGCTTTCGCCTCGGCCGCTGCCGCCTGCGCATAGGATGCAGAGATCCGACGATAGACCGGCGTGAGGAAGGCCAGCAGCGCGGCCACAACCATGATGGTTCCGGCAACCAGGAACACCAGGGCGATGCCGCGGGAGGTGCCCTCGCCCAGGAGCGGAGCCAGCCGGGCGGCACCGTCCGCGGACCGGGCGTAGGGGATGATCCAGAACTGGGCGATCGGCGCAATGAGGAATGCCGTGACCGGCGAAGCAGCGGACTCGAACGCCATGGCGAACCCGAACACCCGGCCCTGCCGCTGCAAAGGGACCACCTGCTGGATGACCGTCTGCTCCGCCGCCTCCACAAAAGGCACCAGGACCAGGTACGCCCAGATGCCGGCGATGTAGAGCCAGGCCCACTCCCGCAGCGTGAACACCGCGCCGAGGACGCCCATCAGCACCACGGCGGCGAGGAGGGTGCGCAGCGGATTGGCCCCGAGCCCGAACTTTCCGATCAGCGCCCCGCCCACCAGGATCCCGGTGAAGCCGACAGCGGAGAAGATCCCCCACAGTTCAACGGGGAACATCTCCAGGCCGTACGGGTCCATCAACGCCATGTAGACGCCGCCGATGAAGTTGTTGAATGTGGAGAAGAGGATCAGCGCGAACAGCCCCGAAATGGCCAGTACCGCGGAGAGGGAGCCGCGCAGGTCGAAGCCGCCGTGCGCATCCGTTGCCGCCGCCCGCACCTCCTCGGGCATGCGCAGGGTGAGCAGGTGCGCGAATGCAAGCGCGGTAAGCACGAGGGCGGCTCCGATGGTCCAGCCCATGCCCAGCAGCCCCACCGAGAGCCCGGAGAGCACCGAAGTGACAATGAACATCAGTCCCTGCACCATACCCACCAGCCCGTTGGCGTTTGCCCGCCGGTCCGGCTCGATGAGGATGGTGACGGTGGTGGAGAGGGCGATGTTCCGCATGTTCTCCACCACGGCGCCGATCAGGATGATCATGACGAAAACCCAGAACCACGGCCGGGCCAGGTCCAGCAGCAACGACGAGGGGGTCAGCAGGAACATGACCCCGGACAGCACGAACATCACCAGGGTGAAGGCCGCGGCGAAGCGCATCACGGCCAGCTTGCGGTAGCGGTCCACGAAGGTGCCGAAGCTGATGCTGGAAAGGGCGATCAGCAGCATGTAGGCACCGCCCACCACACCGGTTGCTATGACGTTGCGCGTTTCCAGGTACAGCCAGAACGTCAGCGCAAACCAGAGGTAGCTGGTGGTGACGTTGGCGAGGGCGGTGTTCACCAGGATCCCGGTGAAGGTGCGGGAGCGCTGGGCCGGAGTGCGCAGGGAAGTGTCGACGGCGTCCGGATCAGTGAGGTGCAGGGCCTCCCCTACCCCTACCGGGACGGACGTGTCCGCCAGGTCCCCGCCGGGTCTCTTACCGCCGTCGGAAGCTGATGCGGCGCGCGGCCGGACCGGTTCCTGCTCGGTCATGCGTCCCAGTGTAGTGACGTCCTGCACTCATGGACATGGCCGGGGACGGGTCAGAGGTCAGCGTTTGTCGCGGTCGTTGAACTCAACGTCCAGTTCATAGTGGCGGAACTCGGTTTCACGGTCCGATTCGCCATCAACGACCATTTCGTGGTCGAGCTGGCGCTGGATGCGGCTGTCCAGGACCTGCAATTCGTTATCCGATACCTTTTCCAGGTCCTCGGGGAACTGGTCGTCCGGAGTGAGATGCAGCTTATCGTTCATTGTGCCCGCCATGTCTTCTGCCGTTACCTGGCTGCCCAGTCTATCGCTGCCCGGTCGGAGTGTCCCCCTTCTGCGGCACGGCAATGCCCCAGGGAAGCCCCGAGAGTGCTGTTGCCGGACTCCCTGCCCGGTGACAGGATGGCCGCATGGACATCCAGGTCCGACCCGCAACACAATTCGAGGACGTCAAAACCATAGTTGGGCCCAAGCGGCCGGACGCCAACGTGTGCTGGTGCCTGAGCTACCGCATCCCGTCCAAACTGAACCAGGCGTTCCGCGGGACCGAGCGCGGGGACCTGGTGCGGCAGTTGGTGGCGGAGGATCCGCCGCCGGGGATATTGGCGTACGACGGCGGTGAGCCGGTTGGGTGGGCAGCGGTCCACCCCCGCGCGGACACCAGTTTCGCCGGCAACCGGAAGATCCCGCATGTGGACGGCGCGGATGTCTGGTCGGTCTGGTGCATCAGGGTGCGGCCCGGGTACCGCGGCAGGGGCATCTCGCACCAGTTGCTGGCAGGCGCCGTAGACCTGGCCCGGAGCTATGGTGCCCCGGCCATCGAGGGCTATCCGGTGGACAACGGCGGCAGGAAAGTGGACCTCACCATGGCCTACGTGGGCACCCGGAAACTGTTTGAGGACGCGGGTTTCACCAAGGCGGCGGACACCGGGTCCGTTCTTAATGGCTTCCCTCGGGTGCTTATGCGCCTCGCTCTTTAGGAGCGTCTGCGGAGGTCTTTTGGGGCCGCAAACCCGCTGAACACCCACTCAGGAGATTTTGTCAAATTTGATCGCGTGATTGACTGATCAGCATGCTTAGTATTAGCGTCGTGACGACGGTGTGGCTGATCATGCAATGCCGTTGCGGATGTTGTAACGAATCCTTCATAAGCAAATCACGAGTTCCGCCGGCAGTCCCGCATGGGGGCTGGAATGCCGGGGGTTCAAGCGCCGGTCAACCCGGCACTGAAAGGAACATCAGAGATGCGAACACGAGTCTTAGCACCTATAGCAGCAGCAGCTCTTTCCGGAGCGATGATCTTCGGCGCAGGAGCGCCCGCGTCAGCGGCCCCTCCGGCACCGGTCCCGGCAGCATCGGCGAGCGCCACCGACCTGGCCAGCGTGACGGGAACAATCAACCAAACGATTGACGGGGTAGGAACCTTAGCCGGTTCCTTCACGCCCACGGGCTTTGGTACCCAGGACGGGAACCTGACTGTCACAGGCCTGGTAGACGGTACGTTCACGGACCTTGCCGGCGTTGCCACGCCCGTCAGCCAGACCGTGACAACCACCGTGGAAGCCGGCCAGTCCAACACGGCCTGCGACATCATCAACCTCGACCTGGGACCCCTCAACCTCAACGTCCTGGGCCTCGTGGTGGATCTCAACCAGGTTCAGCTGGACATCACCACTGTGCCGGGCGCCGGCAACCTGGTTGGCAACCTGTTGTGCGCAGTGGCTGGACTGCTGGACGGCAACGGCACGGCCGGACTGGCGAACCTGCTGAACCGCGTGCTTGGGCTCTAACCCTTAGCGGCAGTAAACGAAGTAGTGTGGGCGGCCCTCCGGGGCCGCCC
>NZ_JAYESK010000006.1:121654-272440 GCF_034720455.1 Pseudarthrobacter sp. C1
GGGCGGCCCTCCGGGGCCGCCCACACTACTTTAAAATCTGCGGCGCCGGGTCAGGGTTTCTTCCACCAGCTCCCGGGCCAGCCCTCGTCGATCGCCCAGAGCGCCAAGAGCAGGGCGTCCGCTGTCATGAGTCCCGCAATTAGGTATGCCCACCCTGTAAACCAACTCATAGCAATCTCCTGACCCGGTAAACCCCCAGCCACTCGATTGCTCATAAGTGTGGCACTTAAAACGCCAGTACGGAACGGCCTCCGTCCGCAGTCCTGAAAAGCGCTTCCAGCCTGTGGTGCGCTTCGGTTTCCAACTTGAGCCGGCGGGTCAGCTTCTCCACCTGCTGGGACATCTCCGCGCCTACCGGAAGCCTGTCCCCCGGCCAGCTCCAGACCTCCCTCGATTCCGCCAGGGCCTCAGCCAGCGCGCTGGCCGCTGCGCGCACCTTCCGCCTGTGAAAGTAGACGCGCAACAAAGCGCGGCCCTTATCCAGGCCCTTGTCCAGGGCCGCGCCGGCGGCCGAACCGACTCCCGCCTGGTCTGTGATCTTGACTTGTCCCATGGCTGCACCTTCTCCGAGCCGTTCAGCCTCCCCGGCGGGTCGTCTTTGACCCTCGTCCGGTGGAAGCTGCTGCCTGTCTTCGAGTGTCCCGCCCGCACCTCAACGTCCGGGCAAGCCGGTCCAAGGATTTCCGCAAGATCGGGCAACACCGCTTCTGTTGTAGTCTCTTGACACCACAGCCCGGCTGCTCTTCAATATTACGTATGCTGAAATAACAGTTCCATGATGCGGAAGCCGCGCGACAGCCAGTTGCCGGCGCCGGGAAGTCCGGCCTCCGCATAGCCGTCACCATGGATGCCAGCAGATTTACCCAAGGAACGAGCCAGCATGAAGCTTGCCGAATTCAACAGCGCGGACCCGGCCCGGGCCGCCCAAACCCTGAGGCCCTGCATCGACGTCAACCGATGGGTGGATGCAGTCACCGCGGGCCGCCCGTTCGCCAGCAAGGATGCCCTGCTGGCCTGGGCGTCGCAGGCTGCCAGCCCCTTCACCCCCGCCGAGGTGGAGTCCGCCATGGCGCACCATCCGCGCATCGGGGAACGTCCGACGGCGGCCACCACCGAAGCGTCCATGTCCCGTTCCGAGCAGGCCGGGGTGGATCCTGCGGACTCGGCCCTCGCGGAAGCCCTGGCCCGCGGCAACAGGGACTACGAGGAGAAGTTCGGGAGGGTCTTCCTGATCCGCGCCGCCGGCCGAACCGCCCCGCAAATCCTGCAGGCCCTGAACGAACGGCTCACAAACTCCCATGCTGAAGAAGACACCATCGTGGCCCAGCAGCTGCGCGAAATCGCCGTACTCCGGCTTGAAGGACTGATCACCGAATGAGCGTCTCCCACATCACTACGCACATCCTGGACACGGGTGCCGGACGCCCGGCGGCGGGAGTCGCCGTCGTCCTTTACCGGAACGACGGCGGCACCTGGCGCCACGTGGCAGATTCCATCACCGACGCCGACGGCCGCGCCAAGGACCTCGGTCCGGAGCGCCTGGAGGCCGGGCACTACAAGCTCAACTTCGCCACCGGCGACTACTACGCGGGCCTGCAGACTGCCACGTTCTTCCCTGAAGTGGACCTGGTGTTCGAGGTGACCGGCCCGGAGCACTACCACGTCCCGCTCCTCCTGAGCCCGTTCGCCTACTCCACCTACCGCGGCAGCTGAAGCCCTCGAAAAATGTAGGCTTGATGCATGCCTACTGAACAACCCCCTGCCGAGCGGCGCGAAGTTACCGTCCGCCGCGCGCCCAAGTATGTGCCGTTCCTCATCCTCGGCGCACTGGTGGGCATCGCGGCGGCAGCGGTGGCGGCGTATGCAGTTCCTGAGAACCCCAGCTTCGACGCCGGCGCCGTCTTTGGGTTCTTCATGGTGCTGTTCGCGGGCGGCGGCGCCATCCTCGGGGCCGTGCTGGCGCTGATCCTGGACCGCCGCAGTGTCAGGCGGCAGCAGCGGGCCGTGGTGGAAGCCGTGCCGGACTCCGAGCCGGACACGGATCCCCAGCCGTAGGCCCGCTGCAGCCGGCCCGGGTCACAAACGGGCGGCCGGAAAAGTCCTACCCCATGTCGTGAGATAATCGACCAGTGGCACGCGGCGATGGAAAACTTTCCCATGATCTTCTCCCTGGCGAAAAAGGCCCGCAGGACGCTTGTGGCGTCTTCGGAGTCTGGGCACCAGGTGAAGAAGTAGCAAAACTTACCTATTACGGGCTGTATGCACTGCAGCACCGCGGTCAGGAGTCGGCTGGTATTGCCACCAGCGACGGCAAGCGGATCAACGTCTACAAGGACATGGGACTCGTCTCCCAGGTCTTCGACGAGACCACGCTGAACACCCTGACCGGGCACCTGGCGGTGGGACACTGCCGCTACTCCACCACCGGCGCAAGCCACTGGGCCAACGCGCAGCCCACCCTCGGCGCCACCAGCACCGGCACCGTCGCCCTGGCACACAACGGCAACCTGACCAACACCGCCGAGCTCAACGCCATGATCCAGGAACGGAACGGCGGCCAGCTCACCGGCGAAATGAAGCAGGGCAACACCTCTGACACTGCCCTGGTCACCGCCCTGCTGGAAGGCGAGCCGGGCAAGAGCCTCGAGGAAACCGCCACTGAGCTGCTGCCCAAGATCAAGGGCGGCTTCTGTTTCGTGTTCATGGACGAAGGCACCCTCTACGCGGCGCGCGACACCTACGGCATCCGCCCGCTGGTGCTGGGCCGCCTGGAGCGCGGCTGGGTGGTGGCGTCCGAGCAGTCCGCCCTCGCCACCGTGGGCGCCAGCTTCATCCGCGAGATCGAGCCCGGCGAGTTCATCGCCATTGACGAGCAGGGCGTGCGTTCCCAGCGTTTCGCGGAGCCGACGCCGGCCGGTTGCGTTTTCGAGTACGTCTACCTGGCGCGTCCGGACGCCGCCATTGCCGGCCGCTCCGTCTATGAATCCCGCGTGGAGATGGGCCGCCAGCTGGCCCGCGAGAACACGCAGGTGGCGGACATCGTCATCCCGGTCCCCGAGTCCGGCACGCCGGCCGCCGTGGGCTACGCCGAGGAATCCGGCATTCCCTTTGCACACGGCTTCGTCAAGAACTCCTACGTGGGCCGTACGTTCATCCAGCCGTCGCAGACCCTCCGCCAGCTGGGCATCCGGCTCAAGCTCAACGCCCTCGAGTCCGTGATCCGCGGCAAGCGCGTTGTGGTGGTGGACGATTCCATCGTCCGCGGCAACACCCAGCGGGCCATCGTCCGCATGCTCCGCGAGGCCGGGGCAGCCGCGGTCCACGTCAAGATTTCCTCCCCGCCCGTGCAGTGGCCGTGCTTCTACGGCATCGACTTCGCCTCCCGGGCCGAGCTGATTGCCAACGGCGCCACCATCGACGAGATCTCGCAGGCCATCGGGGCGGACTCGCTGGCCTACATCTCCGAAGACGGGATGATCGGCGCCACCCGGCAGCCGCGGGAGCGGCTCTGCACTGCCTGCTTCACCGGCAAGTACCCCATCGAACTTCCGGGTGCGGACAAGCTGGGCAAGAACCTGCTGGAGCGGACGGACCTCGGCGGGCTCAAGCCCTCGCCGTCGGCCCTTCCGGGCGCAACAGCGGCCCTCTCTGTTGATTCCCAGGAAGATCCCGCGGAGAAGTCCGGCGCCACCGGTTGCGATCCCGGACCGGACTCCGAGTTTGAAAACCTGCTCACCGACGCCGACCTCGTGCCGGAGATTCATCACGCGGTCACCACCCCCGACGCTGACAAGAAAGAGTCCGTATGACTTCCGCTGCCCCCGCCCCTGGCAACACCCCCGCTAACGCAGCCGGCATCACCTACGCCTCCGCCGGCGTTGACGTTGAAGCCGGGGACCGCGCCGTCGAGCTGATGAAGGACGCCGTCAAGGCCACCCACAACTCCTCGGTGATCGGCGGGGTGGGCGGTTTCGCCGGACTCTACGACGTCTCCAGGCTCCTGACTTTCAAGAAGCCGCTGCTGGCCACGTCCACCGACGGCGTGGGCACCAAGGTGGCCATCGCCCAGGCCATGGACATCCACGACACCATCGGGTTCGACCTCGTCGGCATGGTGGTGGACGACATCGTCGTGGTTGGCGCTGAGCCGCTGTACATGACCGACTACATCGCCTGCGGCAAAGTGGTACCGGAGCGCATCGCCGACATTGTCCGCGGCATCGCAGCAGCCTGCTCGGTCGCTGGCACGGCACTGGTGGGCGGCGAAACCGCCGAACACCCCGGCCTGCTGGGCGAGCACGAGTACGACGTCGCAGGCGCGGCCACCGGCGTGGTTGAAGCCGACCAACTCCTGGGGCCGGACCGCGTGCGCGCCGGTGACGTGGTAATCGGCATGGCCTCCTCCGGCCTGCACTCCAACGGTTATTCCCTGGTCCGCCGCGTGATCAACCACGCCGACTGGGCACTGGACCGCCAGGTCTCCGAACTGGGCCGCACCCTTGGCGAGGAACTCCTTGAGCCCACCCGCGTCTACGCCGCGGACTGCCTGGACCTGGCCCGCGCCTTCCCCGTCACCGGCACGGCCGCCGTGCACGGCTTCAGCCACGTCACCGGCGGCGGCCTCGCCGCCAACCTGGCCCGCGTGCTCCCCCAGGGCCTCGTGGCCACCGTGGACCGCAGCACCTGGGAACTGCCCGCCATCTTCAAGCTGGTGTCCGAACTGGGCAACGTGCCGCTGGCGGACCTGGAACGCACCCTGAACCTGGGTGTGGGCATGGTGGCCATCGTGTCCCCCGAAGCCGCGGACGATGCAGTGACCCGCCTCAACGACCGCGGCCTGCCGTCCTGGGTCATGGGCACCGTCACCGAGGATTCGGACGCAATCCTCAAGTCCGGTCCGGACTACGTGCAGGGCGCCAAGGGCGTGGACGGCGGCGCGGTTCGCTTGGTCAACGCCTACGCCTAATAACCCCATCGAGTGCTCCGTACCGGCCCTTTTGACCCGTCAAAACGGCAGGTACGGAGCACTCGATTGCTTTAACCAGCGCCGGGAAAGGCCGCAGGAACCGGAAATCTGAAGTAAAACACTCACTTCCCTTGACTGCTAAGCATACTTAGCTTTAGGCTTGTAAGTGGAAGTGCAGCACAGAAAGGTCAACGCGGGGTTTTCCGAGAGCGTCATGCCCGCCCCGCACGAGTCCGGCGACAATTGTCCGCTCGGTTTGACCGCCTTCCCCCGCCGATCCGGCGGATACCAAAAGAAGCAACCACAAAGACGTCCGGTACCTGCGCCGTGCAGCAGCACGGCATCAGGCAGTCCACACGCCCAATTGCGGACTGCCCGACAGGGGCACCAGGGCAGTTATCAAGGGAGCGAAAATCATGTCAGTTCTGAAAAAAGCCACCGCCGCAGCCGCTGGAAGCCTGTTTTTGCTGGGCGCCGTTGCCGGACCTTCGCAGGCAGCGGACAACAACACGTTGAATGACGGCCTTGTAAACGTCACGGTCGGTGACATCACCGTAGAAGATGCCGTTGACATCAACGTGGCAGCCAGTGTCGCAGCAAACCTTTGCGACGTCGCCGATATCGGATCGGTAGCAGTTCTTGGCGAAGCAGTAGACGCCACCGGCACCGAGCAGACGGTCTGCGATAGCGCCACCGGACCGGTCCGCATCGTCAATAACTAACAGCGCAGCGATGACTAGCAGCGCAGCGACCGGATAAGAGGGCAAGCCTCAGCGCCTTCAGCGCACCGTCCTCTTCCGGGTTTTCACTCGAGGAGCCCCAGCCATCGGCTGGGGCTCCTTTTGTGTGCCCAGCCAGTCCCCGAACTACTCACATGACGTTAAATGCGAATGATTCTTGATAGCATGTGGCTTAACCCTTTGAAAGTCCTGCCATGAAATGACCATACATGCCTGCACCAGCCCTGTCCGTGACAGATCTTGCCCTCTCGCTCGGCACGCGGAGATTGGTGCATCCCCTGACCTTTTCAGTAGAGACCGGTGAATGCGTCGCCCTGCTGGGAGCCTCGGGATCGGGCAAGTCCCTCACGGCATCGGCGCTGGCCGGCTTGCTTCCGGACGGGATCACCGCCACCGGGACGATCACTTTTGCGCCGGGGACGCCAGGGCCAACCAGGGCAGCCTTCATCAGCCAGGACCCGGCGACGGCCCTCAACCCCCTCGTTCCGGTCGGCAGGCAGCTCGCCATTCCGCTGCTCGCCGCAGGGTCCAGCCGGGCAGAAGCAAGGACGGAAGCGGCCCGCCTGTTGTCACAGGCAGGCATAGGGGAACCCGCCCGGATCCTTCCGTGCTATACCGGCCAGCTCTCCGGCGGACAACTGCAGCGCGTCTGCATCGCCCTCGCCCTGGCCTGCGGCAGTCCCGTCCTGGTGGCGGACGAACCCACCACCGCCCTCGACGCCGTCACGCAACTGAAAGTACTTGAAACCCTTCGCGGCTGGGGAGCCGACGGCCGCAGCCTGCTCTTCATTACCCACGACCTCACCGCGGCCGCCGCGCTCTGCACGCGCGCCATCGTGATGGAAGCCGGCCGCATCGTGGAGCAGGCACCCATGTCCGAGTTGCTCCAAGACCCGCAACACCCCTACACGCGCCGCCTGGTAACGGCGGCCGCAGCATGATGGGGCCGCTCACTGCCGACAACATTTCCTTCACCTACCCCAGGCCCGGCTTCCGCAAGAAAAGGCCGGCAGGGACACTCCACAACATCAGCCTGCACCTTTCACCGGGCACCAGCACGGCCCTGGTGGGGAGCTCCGGTTCCGGGAAATCCACCCTGGTGCGGATCCTGCTGGCCCTGGCAAAGCCCGACGCCGGCACGGTCACCCTCGGTGCCCGTGCGGTAAGGCCCGGACCTGTCCGGTCCCTGCGCTGGTACCGGCAGACGGTGCAGTACATCCCGCAGAACCCGGCCGGTAGCCTCGACCCCCGGATGTCTGTTGCGCAGCTGCTGCGGGAACCACTAAGGCAGCTAAGGGTGGAAGGGAACCACCGGAGCCTCGTGGCCGACGCACTGGAACGGGTCGAGCTGCCTGCCGGCCTGATGGAGAGCCGCCCCGGCGAGTTGTCCGGCGGCCAGAACCAGAGGGTGGCCATTGCCCGGGCCATGGCAGTGCGGCCGGCCTACCTGCTGGCCGATGAACCCGTCAGCGGCCTGGATCTCCCCCTGCGGGATAACGTCCTGTCGCTGTTGGGCCGGCTGGTCCGCGAGGAAGGCCTGGGCCTGCTCCTGGTCACCCATGACCTCGGCACTGCTGCCAGGTTGTGCGCCACCACCGCCGTCCTTTCGCAGGGCCGCATCGTGGAGCACGCTCCCACGCACCAGGTGCTGGAAAACCCAGGCAGCCCCGAAGCCGCTGCACTGGTGCGCGCTTCATCAGCCCTGCAGTTCCCCTGCCATGCCCCGGCCGGTGTCCTGTGACGGCACTTGGGACTGCGGTGCCGACGGACACAGCGCCTCGCCCGTCCCCCGGCCTGCTCCTGGCAAGCCAGCTTGTTTTCAATATCGGCTTCTACGCCGTGGTGCCGTTCCTGGCCCTGGTTTTGACCCGGGACTTCGGCATGACCGCCACGGCCGTGGGAGTGGTCCTCGGCGCCAGGGTCTTCTGCCAGCAGGGGCTTTTCCTGGTGGGCGGAATGGTCATGGACAGGTGGGGCCCGCGGCGGGCCATGGTGGCGGGCTGCCTCGTGCGCATTTCCGGCTACCTCACCCTGGCCATGGCCGGCAGCTTTGCGCTGTTCCTCCTGGGGGCAGTCCTCACCGGGATGGGCGGCGCGCTGTTCTCGCCGGCGCTGGAGTCCCTGCTGGGGAAGGCGGAAGAACGACGACGGAACACCGGCGGGAAGGCGGCGGGACTTTTTGCGCTCCTCGCCATCTGCGGAGAAATCGGAGCGGTGGCCGGGCCCCTGCTGGGGGCCCTGCTGCTGGGCATTTCCTTCAGCTGGGCAGCGCTGGCGGGGGCGGCGGTGTTTGCCGTAATGACCATGGTCCTGTGGCGCAGCATGCCCGCTGAAGATTCACGACCGGCGCCGGACATGCTCAGGGCCGCGGTCCCCCTGCGGGAAGCCGTCCCGCGCGCAGATGGAATCACCGGGATGCTGCGGGAGAGGCGCTTTGTGGCTTTCGCGGCCCTGTACAGCGTCAGCCTCCTGGCCTACAACCAGCTGTATTTCGGCCTCCCCGTCGAACTGGCCAGGACCGGGGCGGGAGCCGGCGCGCTGGCCGGCCTGTTCGCCGCCGCCTCGGTCCTGACCATTGCGCTGCAGCTGCCCATCTCCCGGTTGAGCGTCCGGATGGGTCCGGGACGCGCGCTCACCACCGGCTTCACCCTCAAGGGCCTGGCCTTCGCCGGAATGGCCCTGCTGGCCCAGTCCCCTGCCGCCGGCACACTGCAGCTCCTGCCGGCACTGCTGCTGGTGGCGGGGCTCTGCCTTGGGCACATGTGCGCCGGTCCGGTGGCCATGCCGCTGGTCCTCGACTTCGCCCGCGGCCGCCGCTCCGGCATCTATTACGGATTCCTGGCGAGCATGGGCGGGTGCGCTGTCCTGCTGGGCAACCTCGTCCTGGGGCCGCTCTACTCAGCGGCCACCCACCCGGGCGCCGCCGCCTTGCCATGGGCGGTAATGGCGGCACTCATGGTGATTCCCGCCGTCGGACTTCCCGGGCTCCTGCCACCCACACGCTCAACCCCTGGCACCTAACACGGGCCCAGCCCCGGCCAGTTCCCTCCACCACTCATCGAAACAGGTATCAACGTGCCCATAATGCGACTGGAAACCCACCTCATGACGCTTACCGCCGTCCTCCTCACGGTCAGCCTCACCGGATGCTTCGCCGGCGGCGGGCATGCAGCAGGCAGCGGAAACGGCGAGCGCCGCATCAAACTGGCGATGCTCCAGCCGCCGCGTTCGGGACTGTCGCCCCTCAGCGATGACGCCTTCAAGCTTTCACGCTGGAAGACAGCGGAGACCCTGGTGGAACTGGACAGGCTGGGCGAGGCGCAACCTGCCCTGGCAACGGAGTGGCTGCAGGCGGACCGGACCTCCTGGCGTTTTGTCCTGCGGGACAGCGTGGAGTTCCACGATGGAACCGCCATGACCCCGGTGGAAGTCGCTGCCTCGCTGACTGCCGCGGCGCAGGGCAGCCCCAAGCCCAGGATCCTGGACGGCGTGGAACTCACCGCCCGGGCGGAGGGCTCAAACGCGGTCATCATTACGACGGCAGCACCGGATCCGCTCCTGCCCCAGCGGCTCTCAAGCCCGCAACTGGCCATCCTCGCGGCCTCGGCATATAAGGACGGCGGTGTGGTCAGTCCCGTGAACGCGGGCACCGGGCCCTACCGGCTGGTTTCGGTGGAGGGCACATCCTCGGCCCGGCTGGACCGCTTCGACGCGTACTGGGGCGCGCAGGCGGAGGCCGACGGCGTGGACGTCCAGTTCGTCCCGGACGGCACCGCCCGGGCAGCAGCCCTCCGGACCGGCGACGCGGATGTTGTGGAAGCCATCCCTGTGGGCCAGGTGGCCCGGATCGAACCCGGGCTGGTGCACGAGGTGCCCATGCCGCGGACCAACACGCTGTACCTCAACACGGCGTCGGGCCCCTTCGCGGACCCGGCCGTCCGCGCCGCAGCCCGCGCCGCAATTGACGCCGGCACCATCGTGGACCGGGTCTATGAAGGGCGGGCAGACAAAGCCGCCGGGTTGCTGGGCCCGGCACTCCCGTGGGCAGCCGGGCAGCGGGAAAGCGATGAGTACGCAGCAGCCCTGGCCACCCGGGCGGCCGCCACCGCGGTCAGGGGGACCGCCATCCGGCTCGGCACCTTCACGGACCGCGCCGAGCTGCCCGAGGTCGCCGTCCAGCTTGAGCAGCAGCTGGAGGCCGCAGGATTTTCCGTGGAGCAGGATGTCCGGGAGTACCAGCACATCGAGGCTGACGCGCTGGCAGGGAAGTTCGATGCCTTCATCCTCTCGCGTGCCACAGTGCTGGATTCGGGCGACCCGGTTGCCTACCTTTACAGCGATTTCTCCTGCACCGGATCCTTCAACATCTCCCAGTTCTGCGACCCCCGGGTAGACGCAGCCCTGGCCACGGCCGCGGGCATGCCTGCCGGTCCGGACCGCCGCGCCGCCATTGCCGCCGCCGAAAGCCTCATCCTTGCCCGGGACGCCGCCATCCCGCTGCTCCACGAACGCGTCATCCAGGGTGAATCGGCACGGGTGGCCGGGGTGGAGCGGGATCCGCGGGAGCGGGCCCTGATTACCAGCCGGACCGGGATCACGGGCGGCGCGCAGTGAGGTCCGGGATGTCCGCTGCAGTCAAAGTCACCGTGTCCCGGGTCCTCGCCCTGCTTGCCCTGGTGGTGCTGATCGGGATGATGCCCTGGCTCTCGGGCCGCGGCGCCGAATACACCGTCCTGCGGGCCAGGTACGCGGACCGGGAGCCCACGCCCGAGGCACTCGCCGCAATCCGCGCCGAGCTCGGCCTGGAGCAGGGCCCGGCGGCCATGCTCCTGTCCTGGGTACAGGGGATCTTCGCCGGCGACCTGGGCACGTCCTGGATCAGCAGCACACCCGTGGGACC
The DNA here is from genome assembly GCF_034720455.1 of Pseudarthrobacter sp. C1. Lineage (NCBI taxonomy): Bacteria > Bacillati > Actinomycetota > Actinomycetes > Micrococcales > Micrococcaceae > Pseudarthrobacter > Pseudarthrobacter sp. C1. Next base: position 132,261 of record NZ_JAYESK010000006.1, read on the forward strand.
CGGCATCGCGGCGGCGCTGGGCGTCTCGGTGACCCTGATGGCGTTCGCCATCGCGTCCGCGGCACTCGTGGCGCTGCTGGCCTGCACGCCGGCGGTAGTGGACGGGCTGCGGGGGCGGCGCAGGCCGGCGTCGGGTGCCCTGTCCGCTGCGCTGACATCCCTGCCCGAGTTCCTGCTGGCCGCCGTGCTGCTGGTGGCGGGTGCCATCTGGCTGCGGTGGTTTCCGCCCTTCGGCTGGCAGGGCCCGGAGCATGCGGTCCTGCCCGCCCTTTCGCTCGGAATCCCGGCCGGCGGTCTGATCGGGCTGCTGGTCTCCGACGCCGTACGGGCAGCGTTTGCCGAACAGTGGGTGGCCACGTGGCGGATGGCCGGGGGCGGGCCTGCGCTGCTGGCCGCAGCGGTGCTCCGCCGGGCGCTTCCCGCCGTGCTCCCGCAGGCCGGCCTGGTCCTGGTGGGGCTGACCGGCGGTGCAGTGGCAGTGGAAAAGGTATTCGCCATTCCAGGGCTCGGCCGGGCGCTGCTGGGCGCGGCCAGCGCGCAGGACGTCCCCACCCTGCAGGCCGGCATGCTGGCACTGATGGGGTTCGCCCTGCTGGTGGGAACGCTGACGACGGCGGTGCGGCACCTGCTGATCGGGCCCGCGGTCCGCTTCGGAACGCTTCCGCTTCCCGAGCCCCCGCGGTCAGCGAACCGCCGGCATCTGGCCGCGCCGGCAGTGGCCGGCCTGGCCCTGCTCCTGGTTGCCGGGGCCGGGCTGCTGCGCGACCCCCTCGCCTCGGGGCACGCCAGGCTGGCGCCGCCCGCCTGGACACTCCCGTTCGGCGCCGACGCCAGCGGCCGGGACCTGTTGGCGCGGGTGGGGCACGGGGCCGTGGGAACGCTGGGGACAGCGCTGGCAGTGGTGCTGGCCTGCCTGGCCGTGGGAATCGCCGTCGGACTCTTTCCTCTTGCCGCCACGGGACCCCTGGAGGTAACGAACGCGGCCCCGCCCATCCTGGCCGGCCTTGTTGTTGCTGCGCTCACCGGCCCTTCGGCACACGGCGCGGCCCTCGCCGTGGCCGCCGTGAGCTGGGCGCCCCTGGCGGCGCACACTGCGGCTTTGGCCCAGGAAGCAAGGGCGCAGCCGTATGTGCGCATCCTTCCCGTCCTCGGGGTGGGCAAGGCACGCATCATGCTCCGCTACATCCTCCCGGCGGTGGCCGCCCCGCTCCTGCGCCATGCGATGCTCCGGCTGCCCGGAACGGCACTCGCGCTGGCGGCTCTCGGGTTCCTGGGGCTGGGCCCGCAGCAGCCCTCGCCGGAGTGGGGACTCATCCTGGCCGAGGGCATGGGCTATGTTGAGCGTGCCCCGTGGGCAGTCCTGGCACCCGCCTCCGCACTGGTCCTGGCGTCCGTAGTGGCAGTGGGACTGGCTGGCGGAGGGCGGCAGAAAGCCCGCCGCCTGCACCATTGAGGTGCGGGCAGCGGGCCCAATAACTGAAGTCGGCACCTTGGGACAGCAGGTTCCAAAGGGCCGAAAAAGAAGCGCCGCACTGGTCCTGGGACCAGGATCCATAGCTGATCCGTTAGTGCTGCGGCGTCACAGGGCTGCCGGTAACGGCAACAGCACCTTGCGACAACTAGCCGATCCGACGGGTGTCTACCTCGTCGTCGTCTTCTTCCAAATCATCCGCGTACTTATCCACATAAGCCGAATAGTCCGGTTCAACCGGCTCATTCGCGTAATGGCTCGTGGCACGACTGCTTGGGCCCGTCAGCTCACGCTGAAGTGCCGAGTAGTCAGTGTTCGGGGAGTAGTACTTGATATCCCGAGCCTGCTTGGTAGCTTTTGCCTTTTGACGGCCGCGCCCCATGGCGTGACCCCCTTTTGTACTTGGACCGGAGGTGGTCACCTTGGCTATCGGTGAGGCCCCGGAATGTTTGGTCAATTTGTCGTACACCTAGATTACATGCTTTCGACTGCCCCCGCTTGCCACGAACGGCCCCCGCAGGTGGTTTGCGTTACCATTCACGGCCCCGAGCCGCAGGTTTCCGGCTTTTTTCTTCGGTAGAGTCACTTGGACAACTGCTGATACAGGCCGCAGACCGGCTGCCCGCCGCGGAGAGAACGCAGGAGGATCCATCCCCGTGAACCACCAGGACGTCCCGCCGAAGCCCTCCTCGCCGCCCACGGCCGGGCTGCCCCGCGTGCCTGCCCCTGCTGCACGGCCGGTCCTGCACCCGCACATGCAACCGGAGGACGGTGCGGCGCCGAGGTCCAGGCGGGTGAGGCCGCGGACCCTATGGATAGCGTTCTTTGTGGCCGTCCTGCTGGCCGTCATCGGCTCACTGGTGTGGCTTGCCCTGTGGCTGAACTCCAACCCGGACAGCAGCACTTCCCGGGGCCAGGTTCCCGGGGTGCTGGAAACCACGGTCACGCCACCCGCAACGCCGCCGCCTCTGCCCCGCGAGGGGGTCCAGCCGGCCGACTATGCGCTGGGCGACTGCTTCAAGGACTTCGACCCCGAGTCGCTGTCCTCCACCGTGGTGCCCTGCGATGCCGGGCACTCAGCCCAGCTCGTGGCATTGTTCCGCTACCCGGAGCGCGGCTCCTATCCCGGCGCCGAGGCACTGAAGGCCAAGGCCCTGGAAGCGTGCCAGGCAGCAAGGCTGGGCCCGGCCGCCAACGACTACGACCTGAACTTCGAGCGCAGCTTCCCCAGCACCACCAGCTGGGAATCCGGCGACCGCAGGGTCGACTGCTATGTGACTGCCCCGGGCGGCAATGTGATCAACGCAAGCGTGCTGCCCTAGCGGCCAAACCGCCCTGGCAGCACGCCTGCGTTTTGCCCCCGCGGGCCTCAGTCCTTGCGGCGGACGGACAGGCCGCTGCCGCCCAACGGCGCGGACGGGAGGCCCGTTCCGGCCGCAGTGAGTTCCTCAAGGTCCGCCGCCGTGTCCACCAGCACCGTATCGCCGTCGCTGATCTCACCGGCGAGGATGGCTTTCGCCAGCCTGTCGCCGATTTCCCGCTGCACCAGGCGGCGGAGCGGCCGGGCGCCGTAGGCGGGGTCGAACCCGGAGATGGCGAGCCAGGCCCGGGCACCATCAGTGACTTCGAGGGTCAGGCGGCGCTCATGGAGCCGGCGTCCGAGTTCGTCCACATGCAGCTCAACGATGCGCGCCAGCTCCTCCACGGTCAGTGCATCGAACAGCACAACCTCGTCCAGCCGGTTCAGGAACTCGGGCTTGAAGGATGCGTTGACGGTGGCCATGACGGCGTTCCGCTTGGCTTCGGCGTCCAGGGACTGGTCCACCAGGAACTGGCTGCCCAGGTTGGAGGTCAGCACCAGGATCACATTGCGAAAGTCCACCGTGCGGCCCTGCCCGTCGGTGAGGCGGCCGTCGTCGAGCACCTGCAGGAGGATGTCGAACACCTCCGGGTGCGCCTTCTCCACTTCGTCCAGCAGCACCACTGAGTAGGGACGACGGCGGACGGCCTCGGTCAGCTGCCCGCCTTCCTCGTAGCCCACGTATCCCGGAGGCGCCCCCACCAGGCGGGCCACGGAATGCTTCTCGCCGTACTCGGACATGTCGATCCGCACCATGGCGCGTTCGTCGTCGAACAGGAAATCAGCCAGCGCCTTGGCCAGCTCGGTCTTGCCCACGCCGGTGGGTCCCAGGAAAAGGAACGAACCCGTGGGGCGGTTGGGATCGCTGATCCCGGCACGCGCGCGCCGGACGGCGTCGGAGACCGCCGCGACGGCCTTCGACTGGCCGATGAGCCGCTTCCCGAGCTCCGCCTCCATGTGCAGCAGCTTCTGGCTCTCGCCCTGCAGCATGCGGCCGGCGGGAATGCCGGTCCAGGCGGAGATGACCTCCGCGATGTCCTCAGCTGTCACTTCCTCGGCCACCATCTGGGCGGGTTTGTCCACCACGGCGGCTTCCGCTTCCGCAGCAGCGTTCAGCTCGCGTTCGAGCGCCGGGATTTCCCCATAGAGAATCCGTGAAGCAGTCTCCAGGTCACCCTCGCGCTGGGCCTTGTCCGCGGCCGAGCGCAGTTCGTCGAGCTTGGCTTTAAGGTCGCCCACCCGGTTGAGTCCCGCCTTCTCGGCCTCCCACCGGGCGTTGAGCGCGGAGAGTTCCTCTTCCTTGTCAGCCTTGTCGGCGCGGAGCGCCGCCAGCCGCTCCACCGAGGCCGGGTCCGATTCCCCGATCAGGGCGAGCTCCTCCATGGTGAGCCGGTCCACCTGGCGCCGCAGCTGGTCTATTTCCTCAGGCGCCGAGTCGATCTCCATCCGGAGGCGGGACGCGGCCTCGTCCACCAGGTCGATGGCTTTGTCCGGCAGCTGGCGCCCCGAAATGTAGCGGTTCGACAGCGTGGCTGCCGCCACGAGGGCGGAGTCGGCGATGGACACCTTGTGGTGGGCCTCGTAGCGCTCCTTGAGGCCGCGGAGGATGCCGATGGTGTCCTCCACGCTGGGTTCGCCGACGTACACCTGCTGGAAGCGGCGCTCAAGGGCGGCGTCCTTCTCGATGTTTTCGCGGTACTCGTCCAGGGTGGTCGCGCCGATCAGCCGCAGCTCGCCGCGGGCCAGCATGGGCTTGAGCATGTTGCCGGCATCCATCGAGGAATCACCAGTGGCCCCCGCCCCCACGACCGTGTGGATTTCATCGATGAAGGTCACGACCTGGCCCTCGGAGCCCTTGATCTCTTCAAGGACCGCCTTCAGCCGCTCCTCGAACTCCCCGCGGTACTTGGCGCCCGCCACCATGGAGCCCAGGTCCAGGGAGATGAGGGTCTTGCCGCGCAGGCTTTCGGGCACGTCGCCCGCCACCATCCGCTGCGCCAGCCCTTCCACCACGGCGGTCTTGCCCACTCCCGGTTCGCCGATGAGCACCGGATTGTTCTTGGTCCGCCGGGACAGGACCTGGATGACCCGCCGAATTTCGGAATCCCGGCCAATCACAGGGTCCAGCTTGCCGGCCCGGGCCATTCCGGTAAGGTCCGTGCCGTACTTCTCAAGCGCCTGGAAGGTGTTTTCCGGGTCCGGGCTGTCCACCTTGCGGTCGCCGCGGACACCCGGCAGGGCGGCGAGCAGCGCCTCATGGGAGGCGCCGGCGTCGCGCAGCAGGCGGGCCGCGGCATCATTGCCCGCGGAGAGCCCGAGCAGGAGCACCTCGGTGGAGACGAACGTATCGCCCAGCCGGTCGGCTTCGTTCTTGGCGTTCTGGATGGCCTGCAGGGCGGGCCGGGAGAGCTGGGCCTGCTGGCTGGAGCCGCCGGAGGTGGCCGGCAGGGCCTTGATGGCGCTGCTTGCCTGGACGCTGACCGAGTCCGGATCGGCGCCGGTGGCGCGCAGCAGCGCCACGGCGACTCCTTCGCGCTGGTCCATCAGGGCCTTGAGCAGGTGCGCGGGCTCCACCTGGGGGTTTCCGGCCGTGGAGGCGTTCATGGCCGCAGCCGACAGAGCCTCCTGGCTCTTGGTGGTGAATTTGACGTCCAAAGAGAGCTCCTTCCGGGGGCAGTTTTCCTAAGTTGAGTGTACTACGCTCAACTTTCCTTTGGGGATTCTTTTCCGGGACTGTTTGCCTACAGCGAAACAGCTCAAGGGCCGCGGCGGAAGGGGCAATCGACCCTATCTGCCTCCATCGCTGCTGTTCACATCCGCCGCCGCGCACTCTACTATCGGCCTGTGGCCGGGGGCAGCGTGCCGCCGGGGCAGTCAAGAGGGGACAATCCGTGAAAAAGTACGTGGTTCTTTACGTCGCACAGCAGTCAGCCCAGGCCCAGATGGCGGAAAGCTCGCCGGAAGCCGCGCAGGAGGGCATGAAAGCCTGGATGGAATGGGCCGGCCGCGCCGGTGACGGCATCGTGGACATGGGGAGTCCGCTGGGTGCCGGAACGGAAATCACCGCAACAGGGGCCGCTGAAGCCCCTGCGGGGGTGGCAGGCTACGGGATCATCCAGGCCGACGATCTTGCCGGTGCCAAGGCGCTGCTGAACGGCCATCCGCACCTGATGATGCCCGGGGCCAGCATCCAGGTCTACGAAACCCTGGACCTGCCCGGCATGTAAGGGCGGCGCACAGTTTCCTCCTACAACGGGTAGACCGAAACCGCTGTCGCCTTCACCACGAAGTGCACCGGCAAGCCGGGAACCAGGCCGAGGTCCGCCGAGGCCGCGGGAGTGATGTCCGCCGCGAGGCTTCCCGCCCTGACCCGGATGAAGTCGCCATGCGGTTCAAGATCGGTGATGGCCACCTCGAAGGAATTCCGCGGGCTTCCGTGGGCATCGGTGAGGAACACCGAAACGGACGACGGCGGGAACACGGCCACAGCTGCCTGTCCCGGGGGGATGGGGTCCTCGCAGTGTCCGGCTATGTGCCGGCCCCGGCTGGTCAGGATGCCGTCACCGGCGAGCGTCCCGGGAACAAAGTTGAGCCCTGCCAGCCCGGCCGCGAAGGCGCTGCGGGGCCGTTGCAGCACCTGCCGCGTGGGGCCCTCCTCTGCGATGCCCCCGTTTTCAAGGATCACCACCCGGTCCGCCAGCATCAGCGCGTCCAGGACATCGTGGGTGATGATGAGGGCCGGCCGGTCCGCGAGGACATGTTTGAGCAGCCGCCGCAGCAGCGGGGCCGAGTGGATGTCCAGCGCGGCCATCGGTTCATCGAGGAGGAGGAGGCCGGGATCCGCGGCGAGCGCCCGGGCCACGGCAACGCGCTGGGCCTGCCCGCCCGAAAGCTCCCCGGGACGGCGTGCCGCAAGGCCTTCAGCCTCCACCTGTGCCAGCCACTGCAACGCCCTGGCCCTGGCCACGGGCCTGGGCGCGCCCGCGCTGCGCGGACCGAAGGCCACGTTGTCCGCGGCGTTGAGATGCGGGAAAAGCAGCGGTTCCTGCGCCAGCAGCGCCGTCCCCCGGCGGTGGGGCGGGGTCCACTGGTTCCGTCCGTCCCCCACATGGAACAGGGTCCGGCCGTTCAGCTCGGCCCGTCCGCTGTCCGGCCGCAGCAGCCCCGCAATGACGGAGAACAGCGTCGACTTGCCGGCACCGTTAGGTCCCATCACCGCCACGGTTTCAGCGGACCCCACGGAGAAGGCGACGTCGAAACCGCGCTCCGCCACGGCTGCCTGGAACGAGAACGTCACGGAACATCCCCGCCCGCCGCGGGAGCCGGCGTCGTCCGCTCTCCGGACAACCGGAGGGCTGGCGGCCTGCCCGTGGGGCGCCGGTAGGCAAGTGCCACCACGGCGACTGCCACGGCCACCAGCACCAGGGAAAGCGCGACGGCGGCGTCGGGGTCCGTCTCCCGCTGCAGGTAGATCTCCAGCGGCAGCGTCCGGGTAACCCCCTGGAGGCTGCCGGCGAACGTGAGGGTGGCACCGAATTCGCCCAGGCTCCTGGCGAAGGCAAGGACCGCGCCGGAGGCCAGGCCGGGCAGGACCAGCGGCAGCGTGACGCGGCGGAAAACGGTCCCGGGCGATGCACCGAGCGTCGCTGCCACCGCCTCGTACCTGTGTCCGCCGGTGCGCAGCGCGCCTTCCAGGCTGACCACCAGGAACGGCAAGGCCACGAAGGTCTGGGCCAGGACCACGGCCGTGGTGGAAAACGCGATCTGCAGCCCCAGCACCTCAATCGCGCCGCCCAGGAGGCCCTGCCGGCCGAAGGTGTACAGGAGGGCGATGCCGCCCACCACGGGCGGCAGGACCAGCGGGAGCAGCACCAGCGCGCGCAGGAGCCCCAGCAGCGGGAGCGCGCCGCGGGCAAGGACCACCGCCAGCGGCACGCCGAGCACGACGCACAGGGCAGTGCTGGCCGCCGAGGTCCGCAGGCTCAGGCCCAGCGCCGCAAGGGCGGACTCGGAGGTGACCAGCGGAAGGAAGTTGGCCCAGTTGACGCGCGCCACGATGGCCGCCAGCGGCAGGACCACCACCGTGGCTGCCAGGACTGCCAGCGCGTACAGCCAGCGGGGGATGCCCGTATACGCCTGATGCCCGCCTCCCCTTTGCCGCCGGTTGGCCTGCTGCCGGCCGGACGGCTGCCGGCTGGACTGCCTGCCGGTCACGTGCTGCCCATCATCTGCTGCCCGCTGCCGGCCCAAACCCGGCGGCTGCGAGGACTTTCCTGCCTTCGGGGCCTGCCACAAGCCCCAGGAACTTTGCGGCAGCGGTCTTGTTGCGGCTGCCGGCAAGCGTTGCGATGGGGTAGGTGTTCACCGCTGCGGCCGACTCGGGAAAGGGAACGCTGTCCACTTTGCCGCCGGCCGCCCGGACGTCGGTGACATAGACGAGTCCGGCGTCAGCCTCTCCCGAGCTGACTTTGCCCAGGACATCGGCCACGGAGTTTTCCTCGCTGACCGGGCTGAGGTCCGTCCCCGTCTGCTGTTCGACGGCGGCCGCGGCGGCCCCGCAGGGCACCTGGCGGGCGCACATCACAAGCTTCGTTCCGCTCCTGGCCAGGTCGGCGAAGGATCCGATTCCTGCCGGGTTCCCTGCCGGGACGGCGATGGCCAGGGTATTGGTGGCAAAGTCCCGCGGTTGGCCGTCCACCAGGCCGGCGTCCTTCAGCCTGGCCATGTTGCCGGTGTCCGCCGAGGCGAACACGTCCGCGGGAGCGCCCTGGCTGATCTGGGTGGACAGGTCCGACGAACCGGCAAAGCTGAGGGTGACGCCGGTTCCGGGGTTCTCCTTTTCGAACCGTGCCGCGAGCTCGGTAAAACTGGCTTTAAGGGAAGCAGCGGCGAAAACGGTCAGTGTTTCCCGGCTGGTTCCCTGGGCGGCGTTGCCGCCGTCGCCGGCAGCGCCGGTGCCGGCACAACCGGCGAGCAGGGCCGCCAGCAGGATTGCCGCCAGCAGGGCTCCGGCCCGCCGAACCGGCGTCACGCGGCTCCCTTTCCCTGCGGGGTTTCGATGATGACCGTGGTGGCTTTGACCACGGCGGTGGCCACGGAGCCAAGTTCCAGTCCCAGTTCCTTGACGGCCTCGCTGCTCATCAGGGACACCACGCGGAAGGGCCCGCACTGCAGCTCCACCTGGGCCATCACACTGTCCGCCTTGATGCCGGTGACGAGGCCCACGAAGCGGTTGCGGGCCGAACTGCCCGTGCGGTGCGGATCGGCCGGAAGCTGCGCCAGCTTCTGTGCGTGCCGCGCCAGTTCCAGGCCGTCCACGGCGAGCCGGCCCGCGTCGTCCTTCCGCGGCGTCAGGCTCCCGTTCTCGGTCCATCGCCGGACGGTATCGTCACTGACGCCCAGGAAACGGGCGGCCTCCGAAACGCGGATAGTAGGCATAGCGCCACTCTAATACGCATTTGCGGATTCGAGAGCCCGTGGGGGCCGCATTTCAGGATTTCGTCCTCCTGGAAGGAGCAACCGGCTCGCGCAGCTGCGCAGCACTAGACTTCCCCCATGGTCCTCTACATCGATCCGCCCCTCTGGCCTGCGCACGGAACGCACTTTTCGCACCTCATTTCCGACGAATCTTTGGCGGAACTGCACGCGTTTGCGGCTGCGGCGGGTGTCCCCGAACGGGCCTTTGACGGGGACCACTACGACGTTCCGGAGCGCCGCTTCGATGACCTCGTGGCGGCCGGCGCCGTTCCCGTGGAAGGGCGGATCCTGGTCCGCAGGCTCATTGCCAGCGGCCTGCGCATTCCTGCCCGGCAACGGAACAAGTCGCTCAAGGTGCCGCTGCTGAACCGCTGGAACTCGATCATGCCCGGCCATGACGCCCTCTTCCTGGACCTCCTGGACCGGTGGAGCGAGGACCACCGCCACTATCACGGCTGCACGCACCTGCTGGCGGTACTCGAAGCCCTCGACCTTCTCACCGATCCCGACGACCCGCCGCGGACAGTCCTGCTGGCGGCCTGGTTCCACGACGCCGTCTACCGCGGCATAGCCGGCCAGGATGAAGAGGAGTCCGCGCGCCTCGCCGAGGAGCGCCTGCACGGTGCCGGCCTTCCGGAAGCGGAGGCTGCCGAGGTGGCACGGCTTGTCCGGCTGACATCCGACCACTGCCCGGAAGAGGGAGACGGCGACGGCGCCCTCCTGTGCGATGCCGACCTGTCCGTCCTGGGCGGGGACCCGGAGGAATACGCCAGGTACGTTGCTGCCGTCCGCAAGGATTACGCGCACATCGGCGACGCCGACTTCGCGGCCGGGCGCGCCGCCGTCGTGCGCCATCTGCTGGAACTGGAGCCGCTGTTCCACAGCGGCAGGGCAAGGGAGCTGTGGCTGGCTGCCGCGCACCGCAATTTGAAGGGCGAACTGGCGTGAACGCACCCACCTCGAATTCCCGCCACACGTTCACTGCAAGTGCCGCGCACCGGCAACTGCCCTACGCGGTCCGGGTGGAGTGGGGGCTCGACGGCGGGAGCACCGTAACGTCCGGCGCGGACCTTGCCGTGGTGGTTGACGTCCTCTCCTTCAGCACCTGCGTAAGCGTCGCCCTGGACCGGGGCGCCGCGGTCCTTCCTTTTCCCTGGAAGGACACCGGCGCGGAGGATTTCGCTGCCCGCCACCGAGCCCTGCTGGCCGGGCCCAGGGACGGGGGCGGGCTCAGCCTCTCCCCCGCAAGCCTTAGGGCTGCCGGTTCCCTGGAGCGGGTGGTCCTGCCGTCCCCCAACGGTTCCGCGCTCTGCCACGAACTGGCGCGCACAGTTCCGTTGCTGGCCACCGTGTGCCTCCGGAATGCCGCAGCCACCGCGGACTGGGTGGCAGCCAACCTCCCGGAAGATGCAGTGATCGCAGTGGTTGCGGCCGGCGAACGCTGGCCGGACGGCACCCTCCGGCCGGCCGTGGAGGACCAGATTGGGGCGGGGGCATTCATCGCGGGCCTGGTGGCCGCCGGCAAGGGCGGCTACGAGGCCGAAGACGGCAGGCACGGATACTCGCCGGAGGCTGTGGCTGCGATGGCCGTCTTTGAAGCCGCCGAGCCCCGGCTCCGGGAGATGCTGCGTGGCTGCTCGAGCGGCCGTGAGCTGACCGGGGCGGGCTACGGTGCCGACGTCGATATCGCCGCGGAACTGGACGACAGCGACGCCGTGGCCATCATGGCGGACGGGGCGTTCAGCCCCCGCTGACGTTGCCTGTGTTCCGCGCCGTTCCGCCCTGGCGTCCTAGCGGTAGGAGGACACGAAGGGCTGGGTGGTGGGCACAATCTGCTTGCCCAGCGGCATCAGGGACACCGGGATGAGCTTCAGGTTTGCGATGGCCAGCGGGATGCCAATGATGGTCACTGCCATCGCAAAGGCCGTGACCACGTGTCCAATGGCGATCCAGATGCCTGCCACCAGCAGCCAGATGACGTTGCCCAGCAGCGAGAACACGCCCGCACCGCCGGGTTTGTCCACCACCGTCCGGCCGAAGGGCCAGAGCGTGTACGCAGCGATCCGGAACGACGCGATGCCCCAGGGAATGGTGATGACCAGCAGGCAGCAGATGACCCCCGCGAAGAAATAACCCAGCGCGAGCCAGAAACCGCCGAAAACCAGCCAGATGATGTTGAGCAGTGCCTTCATCCCTCCATTGTGCCCCGGGGGCCGGGGCAGCGGGATGGGGGCCTGCCCTGACCGGCCCCTGAATCCGCGGCTAGACCGAAGCAGCAGCTCCCTTGGCCGCCTGCACGAAGGCGCTGACCTTGGCCAGGTCCTTGACGCCGCGGGACGACTCAACACCGGAGGAAACATCGACGCCCCAAGCGTGCGCCGCGGCGGCGGCCTGCGCAACATTGGCGGCGTCCAGCCCGCCTGCCAGCAGCCATTTACGTTCCTGCAGCACGGGGATTTCGGCCACGGACGCATAGTCCCAGGCCTCGCCGGAGCCGGGGACGGCGGCGTCGATCAGGAGCAGGTCTTCCCCCCAGTCCTCCAGCTCCTCGGCTGCGGCACCCATGGTGACGGCCCTGACCAGCTTCATGCCGGCGTCGTGCACTGTGGCCACGTCCCCGCGCGAGCGCCGGCCGTGCAGCTGGATCCACTCCAGCCCGGCTGCACGGGCGATGGCGACGGCGTCGGCAACCGGCTCGTCACGGAACACGCCGATGGGCGTAACCCCGGCCGGCACTTCGGCCAGCAGCGCGGAGGCCTGGGAGGGCGAGACCACGCGGGGACTGGCCGTGAGGACGAAACCCACCGCGTCGGCCCCTGCCTCCGCGGCAGCGCGGATGGATTCCGGCGTGCTGAGGCCACACACTTTGACGAACATTCCCGGCTCCTTAGGCTGTTTTCGTGTTGTCCCCCCGCAGGAGAGTAGCAGGGATGGATGGGAGCTGCCGATACCGGCAGGCAGGCCAACTAGGCTGGGCTGATGGAGATCATCCGCTTCGCAGACCGCAAGCCCCAGCCCTGGCGCAACGGCGGCGGGGTCACGCGCCAGATCGCCGGCCATCCCGACGCCGCCTCCCTCCAGGACGCCGGGTGGGACTGGCGGGTCAGCATCGCCGAGGTCACCAAAGCCGGGGACTTCTCGCCGTTCCCTGGCATGGAGCGGGTACTGACGGTGGTCGAGGGCGAACTCCTGCTCCTGACCGTGGACGGCGCTGAGCATCCCCTGGAGAAGTACCGTCCGTTCCGTTTTCCCGGCGGGGCCGCCACCTCCTGCGCCCTTCCCACTGGAGATGTCAGGAACCTCAACGTCATTACCCGGGCCGGCAGCTTCAAGGGTTTCACGTCCATCATTGAGATTTCGAAGAAACGCGCCCACCCGCTGTTTGCCGGCCAGTTGGGGATCCTGTTGCAGGGCCAGGCCACAGCCTCGGACGCAAGCCATGAACCCGAGGCCCTGGGCCGCTACGACGCCGTGGTGGGCTCGGACAGCGCGTCCCCGGAGATCCTGGGCCGCGGCTTCCTTGCCGTCGTGTCCATCGACCAGGTCACTGGCTCAGACTGAACGAGCCCACCTGCACAACAGTGCTGCTCCGGCGGGCCTCCTCTGCGGCGAAAACGGCTGCATGGCTGACCAGGGACTCCTCCAGTCCAGACACCACCGCCGACCAGTCACCGGTGGCCAGCGCAGCCACCCAGGCCTGCACCAGGCCGCGGTCGCCGCCCTCGTGCTTTTCCCCCTGGACCCGCGGCGCGGCAGCGGGGACCGGGTGGACAGTGGTTGTCCCGGTCAGGAAATCGAAGACTGAGATGGCTTCGGCTTCCACGTCGATCTCCCCGTGGCTGCCGAAGATCCGGGTGCGCCGCGGGCCGACGGCGGTGAAGGCCGTGGCCGTGAAGGCGGCAGTTGTGCCGTTTTCGTATTCAATGTTCACCACCTGGTGGTCCACAACGTCGTTGTCCGAAAAATAGACGCAGCGGCCATAGGGGCCGGTTGCCAGGGCGTGCAGCAGCGACTCTGGCGTGCCGCCCGGATCCACCACGTCCGCGAAGTATGCCCTCGCGGGGTCAGCCTTAGCCCCGTTCAAGGGGCGGCCCGCGCCATAGATTTTCAGCGCGGAATAGGGGCAGCGGGGCTCGGCGGGGCAGTCGATGCAGCGGCGGGCCGCACCCTCCGGCGCCCCTTCGGGGCGGAAATGGGCCAGCGTTCCGAAGGACGACACCTTCAGTGGCCTGCTCCCGATGATGAAGGACAGCCAGTCGACGTCGTGCGTGCACTTGGCAAGGAGGAACGGGCTCGAGTCTTCCTCCCGGCGCCAGTTTCCGCGGACGTACGAATGCGCGAAATGCCAGAAGCCCACGGGCTCCAGGTGTTGGACGGAGATGATCCGGCCCACCGCCCCTCCCAACAGCAACTGCCTGAGGAGAGCTGTCAGCGGGGTGTAGCGCAACACGTGGCAGACAGTCGCGGTGGCGCCGCTTTCACGGCCCAGGCGTTCCAGTTCTGCGCAACCGGCGGGGTCGACGGCGACGGGCTTCTCCAGGAGGATGGGGTAGCCGTGGGCTGCGGCCGCCGCGAACGGACCCCCGTGCTCCCGGTCAGGCGTGGCGATGATGATGCCGTCGGCCGGCAGGCGGTTCTTGAGCATTGCCTGCCAGTCCTCGAATACGCCTTCCGCCGGCACTTTCAATTCGGCCGCCAGGCGGTTGCGCAGCAGCGGGCGCGGCTCGGCCAGGCCCGCAATGACGGCCTGTCCCGTGGCAACGGCGAGCCGGGCATAGGCTGCGCCCCTCGCGCCTGCACCTGCGATGAGGAGCCGCACCGGGTGCCCTTGCGCCGGCACGGCGCCCACTGATCAACCGTTCCCGGGATCGGCAAGCCATTCCAGCGCCACGGCGGCTGTCCACGACTGGTCCATGCTGCCCAGCGGTTCGCCGGTGAAGGGTTCGTAGTACTCACCGAAGTGGCCCTCCATCAGCTGGGCGAGGGAGGCCTCCCGCAGCTGGCGGTAGCGCTTCTCGTCGCCGCGCCTCCGCAGGCAGTGGGCCAGGTACCAGTTCATCACGGGCCATACGGGTCCGCGCCAGTACTGGCGGGGCTTCAGCCCTTCGTAGGTGGTGGACGTGGAAGCCGGCAGCGGGAAGGCCAGGCGGGGGTCGCCCGTCCAGTCCGGCCCTTCGAAGACTTCCAGTTGCCGGTCGAGGAGGGCCTGGCCATTGGTGGAAATAAGGGGCGCGAATCCGGCCATGGTGGGAGGTCCGATCCACTCCCCGGTCAGCACGTCCCGGTCGCGGGCGAGTCCGGTCCTGCCATCCACCGTCGCGTCGACGCCGTCGCGGAATTCCCGGGCCCATTCCCGCAACCGGGGCGCCTCCTCCGGCAGTCCGAACTGTTCCGCCAGCACGGCCAGGTCCTCGTTGGCCGCGGCGTAGATCGCGGACATAAAAACGTCCTTGACCTGGAAGGCCATTACCCGGGGCAACTGCGCGTCGTCGAACCGCACGTCTGCCATCTGTTGCACCAGCCAAAGGTAGCGGCTGTACTCCTCGTCGCTGGGGCGCTGGCTATGGTCCTTGACCTTCTGCGTGTCCGTGCGGACGAACGGCTCCATCTCCCCCGGTTTGACCCTGGAATACGGGCCGTCGAAACGGGGGGAGTTGTCCATCCCGGACTCCCAGCCGTGGTAAATGGTCAGCAGGCCCGAGCCGTCCCCGCCGCGGGCGCTCCGCAGCCAGGCGTGCCAGTCGATCCATCCCGGCAGCGTCCGCCGGGTGAATTCATCGGCGAGCCTGGCATCCTCGCCGCCCGCCGCCGTCGCCCTTTCCACGATACGGCGCAGCATGGTGGCATGCACCGGCGGCTGGCAGATGCCGCTGGACTGCACACCCTCCGGCGAGGCCCCGCGGGTCCCCCACCGCTCGACGTCGGGGAAGTAGCCGGGGACGTCCGAGAAGACGATGTGCGGGATCATCCCGCTCTTCCACTGGGCGGCCAGCAGGTAGTCGAGCTCCCGGAGGGCCCGTTCGACGCTCACGGTCGAAAGTCCGGCGGCGACGAACGCGGCGTCCCAGCTCCACATGTGCGGATACAGGTTCGGTGCAGCCGTCACCATGGTGCCGAGGTCGTTGGCTGCCAGGACGTCCCTGGCACGGCGCCCGAGCTCCTCGAGGTCCCTGATCGGATACGTGTCCGGGCTCATGCCGTGAGCCCGAGCTGGGTTTCCGTGTCGAAGAACCGGATAGTTGCCTGGTCGAACCTCAGGCCAACCTTCTCCCCCGGGGAAACCCGTACGGTGGAGGCAACCTGGACCTTGATGGTCTGTCCGCCCAGGTCCACGGTCAGCAGCGTTGCGTGGCCAAGCGGTTCCACCACTTCCACGGTCGCGCCAAGGGTCCCCGGGGCTCCCCGCTGCTCAATGTAGATGTTTTCCGCGCGGATCCCGACCATCACGGGAAGGCCGCCGGACCGGGCCGCAGAGCGGGCCAGGAATTCAGGCGCCTCGGTGCTTTGGCCGGCGACTTCCAGGGCGCCCTGCTGCGTCACGCGGCCCTCGAGGAAGTTCATCGGCGGCGAGCCGATGAATCCCCCGACGAAGCGGTCAGCCGGCTCCTCGTAGACGGTGATGGGATGCCCCAGCTGGGCTATCTGCCCTTTCTTCATCACGGCCACCCGGTCTGAAAGGCTCATCGCTTCCACCTGGTCGTGGGTCACGTAAAGCGTGGTGGAACCCAACTGCTGGACGATCTTTTTCAGTTCCGCCCGGAAGTCGAGCCGCAGGAGGGCGTCCAGGTTGGACAGGGGCTCGTCCATGAGCAGCACGTCCGCGTCCATGACGATGGCCCTGGCGACGGCGACGCGCTGGCGCTGCCCGCCCGAGAGCTGGGCAGGGTAGCGGTCCAGGTAGGGGGTGAGCTGGAGCAGGTCGGCCGCCCAGGCGACCTTCTTCTCGAGTTCATCCCTGGGCACCTTCTTCATCACCAGGCCGAACCCGATGTTGGTGCGGACCTTGCGGTGCGGGAACACGGCGTAGGACTGGAACACCATGGAGAGGTTCCTGTCCTGCGGGGGCAGGTACGTTACATCCCGGCCGCCGATGGAGATGCTCCCCTCATCCGGGAAGTCCAGCCCCGCCACCATGCGCAGCAGGGTGGTCTTCCCGCAGCCGGAGGGCCCGAGAAGCACCATGAACTCACCCTCCGCAACCTCAAGGGACACGTTGTTCGTGGCCAGCTCGGTGCTGCCGGGGTAGGTCTTGTGGAGACCCTTGATGGAGATGTCAGCCATGGGACAGCCTCTCTGGAGAG
This sequence comes from Pseudarthrobacter sp. C1, assembly GCF_034720455.1. Lineage (NCBI taxonomy): Bacteria > Bacillati > Actinomycetota > Actinomycetes > Micrococcales > Micrococcaceae > Pseudarthrobacter > Pseudarthrobacter sp. C1. The sequence goes on from NZ_JAYESK010000006.1 coordinate 148,870, forward strand.
CACTAGCGGATCGTGGAGCCCCACATGTTTGTGAGGTAGCGGCGCATGAAGAAGATGAAGATCAGTGCCGGAATCACCAGCAGGAAGCCGCCGGCGAACCGGTAGGCCAGCGGCGACTCGGCGAGGGAACTGAGGACCTGGGCCGGCAAGGTGCGCTGGTTCAGGGTGAGGATCGACGCGCCGAGGACTTCGTTCCAGGACATGACGAAGGTAAAGATGGACGCCGCCGCGATGCCGGGGATGGCCATGGGCATGACCACCTTGAGGAAGGCCTGCACGGGGCTGCAGCCGAAGATGCGGGCAGCTTCCTCGACGTCGCGCGGCACGCCCAGGAATACCGAGGACGTGATCAGGATGGTGGTGGGCAGCGCCAGTGCGGTGTGGAGCAGGACGACGGCGAGGGCGCTGTCGTACAGGCCCGTCTGGAGGAACAACTGGGCCAGCGGCACGGACAGCACCACGATGGGCAACGCACGGGTGAAGAGCAGGAAGAGCTGGTAGGGGTCCCGGCCGGGGAAGGCGAAACGTGCCACCGCGTACCCGGCGGGGACTCCGATGATCAGGGAGAGCAGGAGGGTGAAGATGCCCACCTGGACGGAGTTGATGAGCCCGGGCAGGATGCCCGTGGACTGCAGGAACGTCTGCATGGTCTCGAGGGAGAAGTTGTTCGGAATAAAGCTCAGGGGGAACGTCTGCAGGGCCGCCCTGCTGGAGGTGGCGGACAGCGCGATGAGGTAGAGGGGGAGCGCCATGAAGAGCGTGATGACGATGCAGCCCACCTGGAGCAGTACCCGGTTCCTGCGCCGCCGTGCCAGCGGCCTGCGGTCCACTTCCGGCTGCGGCCGCGAGTCCGGAGCCGTTGTCTTGTTGGTGGTGGCGTGGCTCATCGGGCGGCCTCCGATTGGTCTCTCAGGAGCTTGAGGTAACCGACGGCGGTCACCATGGATACCGCCATGACCACCAGGGCCAGGGCCGAGGCCACGTTGGCGTCCTGCAGGCCGGTGTACCACCGGTAGGTTTCACCGACCACCAGCGGAAAGTTCTGGCCGGTGAGGGCAAGCGCCACGGCGAAGGTCTGGAACGCGAGGATGGTCCTCAGGATCAGGGCCGTCTGGAGGCTGGGACGCAGCAGCGGTAGGGTCACGTGCCAGAGCCGGTCCCAGAACCCCGCGCCGAAGACGCCGGCTGCCTCCTCGTAGTCCTTGGGGATGGACTGCAGCCCTGCCACCACGATCACGAACACGAGGGACGTGGCCCGCCAGACCTCGGCGATCAGCACGGCCATGAACATCGAGGCGTAGTTGTCGTAGGCGAGCCAGGAGACCGGTTCAAGGCCTACGGAAGCCAGCACGGAATTGAGGTATCCCCGGTCCGTGAAGACGGTCAACCACACCAGGCCGGCGGCAAGGTCGCTGACGGCCAGGGGTATGGCCCAGATGTAGAAGTACACCGACGAGCCCCGCGGGTTTGCCCGGATCAGCAGGGCCATGGAAAGCGCCAGGACGAACTGGATCGGAATCATCACCACGATAAGGAGCAGCGTGTTGCCCACGGAGGACCAGAAGTAGGGGTCCTGCGCCATCCGGCTGAAGTTCGCGGTCGTAAGCCCTTCGGGGCCGCCGAACGCCTGAAGGATGCCGCTGACCATCGGCCAGCCGAAGAGCAGCGTCATGAAGATGATGGACGGGGCAATCAGCAGCATTGCTGCCGACGTTCCGCTCCTGCGCGGCCGGCCCCGCGGCGCTGCAGGCCGGGGCTTGGCGGCCGCCGGAGCGTCGGGGGCTGCCATCACGCGACCTTACATGGGGTCTGTTTGGGATCGGGCGCCCAGCAGGGGACGTTGAGGCTGTCCATGATCTTCGCGAGTTCCGCACCCTGCCGGTCCAGCGTCGCCTTCACGTCGGCGTTGTTCAGGCAGATTTCCTGGAAGCAGTTCTTGAAGAGCTGGGAAACCTGCGGGTCTTTTTCTCCGAGGCCTACCGGCGGCAGTGCGAGCAGCGCATCGGAGGCCTCCTGCTGGGCCTTGACTGCCTTTGCCTCAAGGGCCACGCCGCCGGGAAGGTCGCCACCGACGTCCGTCTTGACAACGGGGAAGAAGGAATTGGATTTCAGTGTCTCAATCTGCGCCTCGGGCTTGGACAGGGCCTTGATGAGTTCGAAGGCCTTGTCCTTCTCGGGTGAACCTTGGGGCACTGCCATGCCGCCGACGATCAGCAGGTAGCCCTTGCCCTTCGGACCGGACGGCGCCGGCACCATCAGCCACTCGTCGGGCTTGTCCTTGACCGCGGTGATAAGGCGGGCCACATGGTCCCAGGCCACCAGGACCTCGCCGTTGCCGAGCGGTTCCTGCATGAAGTCGTAATTCGCGGAGGCCGGGTTCATGTTGGCCCAAAGCTCCCGCATATAGGTCCAGGCCGTGACGGCATCCGGGTTGCGGAAGGTGGTGATTTGTCCGCCAGTGAAGCTGGGGAGGAGGAAACCCTGGTAGAAGCGGTGGTGGAGGCCCTTGGGCCCGGCCGGAATGCCGAAAACCGGCCGGCCGTTGGCCGCCTTGGCGCCCTGCGCCCATGCCAGGTATTGATCGTAGGTGAGTTTGTTGACGTCGGCTCCCGACGGCAGCCACTCAAGCGCCTTCTTGTTGATCGCCAGCACATATGTCGCCTGGATCCACGGAATGTACCGGGGAACGTCCGTGCCCAGCTTGGACAGCTCCTTCAGGTCGTCTGAGTATCCTGCCGAGGACAGGTCCTTCATCAGGGAACTCAGGTCCTCCAGCTGTGAGGCGAAGGGAACGAGGTCGCCGTGCAGGCCTCCTGCGATTCCGACCTCCACCTTCCCTGCGGCAAGCTGGGACTTCAGGGTGGTGTTGAAGATGCCGGTGTCAACGGGGTTGTAGGCCACCTTGATATCCCCGGCGAACTTCTTGAGCGTGGCTTCGTACTTCTGGCGCTCCTCCACCGGGGAGAACTGGGTGGAGAGGAAGTTGACCGAGCCAGCCCCTCCGCTTCCGCTGGTATTCACGCCGCAGGCCGCGAGCAGGGGGCCTGTGGCCAGGGCCAGCAGGCCTCCTTTCAACAAGGTCCGCCGGCTGACGTCGAAGTGAGCGAGATCGGACATGGGAGCCTCCTGCTTAAAGGGCAGATAGTATTTTTGTCTGATGATCGATCATAATTGTGTGATCCAGACCACGTCAACGCCCCGGCTGCAGGACAGCCTGGTCCACTTCAGAGGGAGCGAGCAGCATGACCCAGCAGAGGACGCTCGTCGGGGGCTCTGGCCAGCCTCCGGTGGGGCTGGCCACCAGCGCCGGCCATGTTCTCCAGCTGCTGCGCTCGAACGCGGCAGGTTACAGCCGCGCGGAACTCCTGGACATCACGGGCATGGCGCGGTCCACCCTCTATGAACGGCTCGACGCGCTTTTCGCCGCGGGCCTGGTTTACGAATCCACCCCAATCCATGCGCAGCGCGGCAGGCCGCCGCGCGCCCTTCGCTTCGATGACCGCAACAAGCTGGTCCTCGGCATCGAGATCGGCCACACCCATGCGGGGATCCACCTCCTGTCCCTGAGCCGCGAAATCGTGGGCTCCGCCCGGCTGCCCATCGACATCACGCGGTCCCAGGAGGACGTGGCCGGCCAGGTCATCAAGGAATCCCTCCGGCTGCTCGACGGGCGGCAGCCCGTGGGGGCGGGAGTGGGACTGCCCGCTCCCGTGGACCCGCTCCACCGGCTGGGGCTGGAGCGGACTGTCCTTGCCCACTGGGACCTCCTGCGCCTGCAGGAGGTGATGGAGTCAAGGCTGGACTGCCCGGTCCTGCTGGAAAATGACGCCCGCTCGATGGCCGTCGGGGAGGTCCGGGAGCCGCTGGAATCCCTCGTGGCTGTCAAAGTCAGCACCGGCGTCGGCTCCGGCATCATCGTCGGCGGCGCCCTGGTGCGTGGCGCCCACGGCGCCGCCGGGGACATCGGGCACGTCCGCGTTCCCGAGGCCGCGGGCCGGCGCTGCCGCTGCGGCAGGGACGGCTGCCTCGCCGCGGTGGCCTCGGGGCGGGCGCTGCTCGCCGATCCGAAGCTCTCCAGCTATGGGACGCTGCGGCAGCTTGTGGACGCCTGTGACAGCAATCCCGCCGTTCGCTCCGCCGTCGCGGAAGCCGGAAGGGTGCTGGGACGTGCGCTCGCCGCGACCGTGGGCACGCTGAACCCGGGGCGCATCGCCATTGGCGGGCTCGTCGGAGTGCTCCCGGACTTCCTGGGCGCCTGCCGCCGGCAGATCCTGGACGACGCCTTCGAACCCTCCTTGGTGGACCTGGAGATTGTGCCGGCGGACAGCAGGACCGCCACGGCCATTGGACTGTGCAGATTGGTGGAGGAGAGCCTCTACGCGCCGGAGCGTGTTGAACAGTTGCTGGTGCAGCGGGCCGGCTGAGAAGTGAAGCCTTCCCACACTGGCCACGCCCCTCGGCCGTCCCTAGACTCGGGCTATGACCACTTCAAACTTCAATGCCCTCCTGTCCACCCAGATCGGCAATGAGTTCACTGCCTCGCAGCAGTACATTGCCGTGGCCACCTGGTTCGCCAACCAGGACCTCCCCCAACTGGCCAGGTACTTCTACCGCCAGTCCGTGGAGGAGCGGAACCACGCCATGATGATGGTCCAGTACATGCTGGACCGGGACATCACCTTCACCATCCCCGGCGTTCCGGCCGTCCGCAACGACTTCGCCTCCGTCACCGAGCCGCTGGCCCTGGCCCTGCAGCAGGAGAAGGAAGTGACCAAGAACATCGAGGACCTGTTCCGGGCGGCCCGTGGCGAAAATGACGCTTTGGGCGAGCAGTTCATGCTCTGGTTCCTCAAGGAACAGGTGGAGGAAGTCTCCTCGATGACCACGCTCCTGAACATCGCCGAGCGCGCGGACAACCTGTTCGACATCGAGAACTTCATCGCCCGGGAGACCATCGGCGACGGCGGCCGCGATGCTTCCGCTCCCGAAGCGGCGGGCGGCGCGCTCTAACCCCCGCCCGGCCCAACTAAGTAGCGCTAAGTGTCGTTTTGGAGGCTCATAACGACACTTAGCGCTACCTAGTTGGGGTGGGGGGGGAGTCGGTGGTGAGGTTCGGCACCACCGGTGGCCCGCCGCCGTCGTGCGTTGCTACGCTGGAAACCAAGGCTCTGCACCCGAGCCTCCGGACGACGGTTCAGTACCCGGCACACGACAAGACTGGCCAAAGGATCCCGTATGTCGTGGCTGATACTCATTCTTTCCGGCGCCCTTGAAGCCGTCTGGGCGGCAGCCTTGCACCGCGCCTTCCAGGCATCCGGACGCCGCCGCGTCGCTCCGGCTGCACTCTTCCTGGTGTCCGCCGCGGCAAGCACCGGCGGCCTGGCCCTGGCCATGCAGTCCATCCCCACCGGCACGGCCTACGCCGTGTGGGTAGGCGTGGGCGTGGTGCTGACTTCCGCCTACGCGATCGCCACCAGGGTGGAGCGCCCGACGGCGGCGCGCCTCCTCCTGCTGTCCGGCATCGCCGTGTGCGTGGCGGGCTTGAAGGTGGTGGCGTGATGCTGCAAGGCAGGGTTCCCTGGGTGGTCCTGCTGGCCTCGGCGGCCCTGGAAGCCGTGTGGGCCACGGCCCTTGGCCTGTCCTACGGCTTCAGCAAGCCGCTCCCCACCATAGTTTTCGCCGTTACGGCAACGTTCAGCATGCTGGGACTGGGCTGGGCCATCCGGCACATCCCCCTGGGCACCGCCTACGCCGTGTGGGTGGGGGTTGGCGCCGCCCTGACCGTCGGCTGGGCAATGGCCACCGGCGCGGAAGCCTTCAGCGTGCTCAAAGTGGTCTTTATTGCGGGGATCGTTGGCTGCGTTGCCGGCCTGAAGGCTTTGCCGCAGGACCGGTAGAACCGCGCAGCACCAGGTCGGATGCCAGGACCACCGGCGAGTGCGTGGACTGTTCACCGGCAAGCTCGGCAGCGAGGGCATGGACCGCAGCGTGGGCAATCGCGGCGGCAGGCTGCCGGAGCGTTGTCAGCGGCGGATCGGTGAGGGCCATCAACGTCGAGTCGTCGAAACCGACGATGGATACGTCTTCGGGCACGCGCAGGCCCCTTGCCCGGGCAGCACGGATGGCTCCAAGGGCCATGACATCGGAAGCACACACAATCGCCGTATGGCCAGAGTCGAGGAGTTCGTTGGCCGCGCTCTGGCCGCCTTCCACGGTGAACATGCTCGTGGCCGTGTGGGCCTCGGGGTTGTCCACGCCCAGGAATTCGGCGAGCGCCGAGCGGAAGCCGGCGAGTTTCTGCCGGCTGGGGATGAAGCGGTGGGGACCAATGGCCAATCCCACTTTGCGGTGTCCCAGGCTGGCAAGGTGCTGGACAGCGGTGCTGATCGCGGCTGCATCGTCATTGGACACCGAAGCCGCTCCGAGTTCCGGGCGGGGGCCGTTGACCAGCACGAAGGGGATTCCCCGGCCGCGAAGGCGGTGGTAGCGCTCGAGGCTCGCCTGCCCGTCAGCGTGGGCACTGCAGATGAAGATGATGCCGGCGGCACCCTGCGCCACGAGCATCTCGATGTATTCGTCCTCGGAACGCCCTCCGCCGGGCAGGGCGCAAATGACGGGAAGGAAGTCCTCCTGGGAGAGCAGGGAGACCACGGCCTGGGCTATGGCGGGAAAGATCGGGTTGGCCAGGTCCGGGACGATGATGCCCACCTGGCCCTTTACGTCACTGCGGGCCCGGTCGGGACGTTCATAGCCGAGGTCGTCCATGGCGGCCAGCACTGCCTGCCGGACTTCCCGTGAAACGCCCTTGCGCCCGTTGACCACCCGGGACACCGTGGCGATGCTGACGCCGACCTTCCGCGCCAGGTCTTCCAATTTTGGACGTTCGGTTGCGGCGGGTGCCGCCCCGCCCCCGGTCATGCTCATGTGGCTCCTTCACCGGAACAGGAGTCCGGACGTCATGGTGCTTTCAAGTGTACGGACAATTGGCTGCCCGGATCATGAAAACGAGACGTGAAATTTTCAGCAAAAACATTGACGCTATGTGAAAGGAAACTTAGGCTCGTGGATACCCCCGCTCCTCACCGCTGACGGCCGGGGCGTCTTCAAGGAAGGTCTTCCATGACTCATCACTCCACAAAATCCGGGCCGCCCGCTGCCCTCAACAGGAAACTCACCGCAGCCCTGGCCGCGGCCTGTGCCACGCCTCTGGCCCTGGGGAGCTTCGCCCTCCCGGCATCCGCGGACCACACGGCCGCACCCCAGGCGGTGGCACTCGTTGGCTCGCTGCAATCGGAAATCGGCTGCCCCGGGGACTGGCAGCCGGACTGCGCGGCCAGCCGGCTCCAGCCCGTTGAGGGCTCGGCAACGCTCTACCGCGCCACCTTCGATATCCCCGCCGGCACCTACGGCATGAAGGTTGCCCTCAACAATTCGTGGGACGAAAACTACGGTGCAGGCGGAGCAGCCGGCGGCGGCGACCTTGTCCTCAACGCCCCCGGCGGCCCTGTCACATTCACCTACGACCACGCCAGCCACACCATAAGCGACGACGTCCCCGAGGCACTCGGCGCCGAAGCCGGCGCGCACTGGCTGTCAGCGGACACCATCGCCTGGCAGGCCCCCGCAGCCGAGGGGACAACCTACCGCCTCTACAGCGCGCCCGACGGCGGCCTGGCGGTGGCGGACGGGCAGGTCACCGGCGGCAGCTACACAGCACTGGAAAAAACGGCCGGCGCACTGGAGGCAGGGCTGGCGGCCAGGTACCCCCACTTGGCCGGCTTTGCCTCGCTGCGGATGGCGGAAGGTGACGCGCCCCGCGCCGGCGAACTGCTCAAGGGCCAGCTGCTCGTCGCTGCCGTCGGTGCCGACGGGAAGGTCACGGCAGCCACCGGAGTCCAGGTTCCCGGCATTCTGGACACCCTGTACCGCGGCGCGGCGGAACGGGAACTCGGGCTGGCGTGGAAGGGCAACCGCCCGGAGCTGTCACTGTGGGCGCCGACTGCCCGCAGCGTCACCGTCCACACCTACGCCTCGGGCTCCGGCGGCGGGCCCGTCTCCAGCCGCCCCATGGAACCGTCCCGGGACGGTGTCTGGTCCGTGACCGGAGACAAGGACTGGAAGGGCGCCTACTACCTGTACGAGGTGGAGGTCTTTGTGCCGGAAACCGGCAAGGTTGAGCGGAACCTGGTTACCGATCCCTACAGCGTGGGCCTCTCAGCCAACTCTGAGCGCAGCCTCTTTGTTGACGTGGAGGACAGGTCCCTTGCCCCTGACGGCTGGAAGAAGCTGCAGAAGCCGGCACTCAACAAGCCGGAGGACCTCTCCCTCTACGAGCTGCACGTCCGCGACTTCTCGATCACGGATTCCTCCGTCCCGGAAACACACCGCGGAACATACAAGGCCTTCGCAGACCCGGACAGCGACGGCATGCGGCGCATCCGGGAGCTGACCGCTGCCGGCATGAACGCCGTCCACCTGTTGCCCGTCAACGACATCGGCACCATCGAGGAGCAGCGCAGCGAACAGCTCGAACCAGGATGCGACCTCGCGGCCCTCCCCGCGGATTCGGAGGAACAGCAGGCATGCATCGCGGAAACGGCGGCCAGGGACGGGTTCAACTGGGGCTACGATCCCCTGCACTACACAACCCCTGAAGGCTCCTACGCCACCAGCCCGGACGGAACCGCCCGGATCACCGAGTTCCGCGAAATGGTGGCCGGCCTCAACGCTGCCGGTGCGCGCGTCATCCAGGATGTGGTCTACAACCACACCTCGAGCGCCGGCCAGTCCGGCTCCAACAACCTGGACCGGATTGTCCCCGGCTACTACCACCGCCTGAACGCCGCCACCGGATCCCTTGAGACCTCCACCTGCTGCGCCAACACGGCCACCGAAAACACGATGATGGGCAAGCTCATGATCGATTCCCTGGTGACGCTTGCCAAAACCTACAAACTGGACGGCTTCCGCTTCGACCTCATGGGCCACCATTCGAAGCAGAACATGCTGGACGTCCGGGCAGCGCTGGATGAGCTGACCCTCGCCAAGGACGGCGTGGACGGCAAGAACGTCACCCTCTACGGCGAAGGCTGGAACTTCGGCGAGGTGGCCAACAACGCCAGGTTCGTCCAGGCCACCCAGGAGAACATGGCCGGAACGGGCATCGGCACCTTCAACGACCGGCTGCGTGACGCCGTCCGCGGCGGCGGGCCCTTTGATCCCGACCCCCGGGTCCAGGGCTTCGCGTCCGGCCTGTTCACCGACCCCAACAGCTCCCCGGCCAACGGCACGCCGGAGCAGCAGAAGGCAAGGCTCCTCCTTGCCCAGGACCTGATCAAGGTGGGACTGACCGGCAACCTGAAGGACTACTCCTTCGTTGACCGCACCGGAGCCACCGTCAGGGGCTCCGATGTGCCCTACAACGGGGCACCGGCGGGCTACACCAGCGATCCGCAGGAGGCGGTCACCTATGTGGAGGCGCACGACAACGAGACACTGTTCGATGCCCTCGCCCTGAAGCTGCCGCAGGACACTCCCATGGCGGAACGGACACGGATGCAGACCCTTGCACTCAGCACCACGGCGTTCAGCCAGGGGATCTCCTTCTGGCACGCGGGCGGGGAATCCCTCCGCAGCAAGTCCCTGGACCGCAACAGCTACGACTCGGGCGACTGGTTCAACATCCTTGACCACACGGACGGCACCAACGGCTTCGGCCGCGGGCTCCCGCCCAAGGCCGACAACGAGGACAAGTACCAGTACCTGCGCCCGCCGCTGGCGGACCCGGCACTGAAGCCTGCATCCGCCGCGATCTCTGAAGCGCGCGGCCGGGCGGCTGAGCTGCTGCAGATCCGCAAGAGCACGCCCCTGTTCCACCTGGGTGATGCCGGCCTGGTGCAGCAGAAGGTCTCCTTCCCTGCCGCAGGGCCGGACCAGGCTCCAGGCGTCGTGGTCATGCACATCAACGATTCCGTGGGTCCGGACGTGGACAAGGACCTGAGCGGGCTGGTGGTGGTGTTCAACGCCGCCGATGAGGCTGTGACCCAGGCAGTTGCCGGAACAACCGGTACCGCCTACAGCCTGCACCCGGTCCAGGCATCGGGCATCGATCCGGTGGTCAGGACGGCCACCCACAATCCGGCCACCGGGACCTTCACCGTCCCGGCCCGCACCGTAGCGGTGTTCCAGGCCGGCTAGCCCACCCCAAGCAAGCCCGGCTGAAGAGCCCGCTGCTGAGCCTCCCCGCCTTCAAGGACGGACGACGGCGTGTCCCGGCGAAACGCCGTCGAACGTTGCCGTCCCCGAAGCCCAAGGCGGGGAGGCTCAGCGCTTGTCCGGGCCCCGGGCAGTCTAGGCTTTTGGCATGGACTCCCCCGAGATCGCCCAGGCCATGGACGCCCTCCGGCGCCGGCTGGTTCCCGGGACGCGCGTCATCCTGGGCATCGCCGGAGCGCCCGGCTCGGGCAAGTCCACCTTCGCGGCATGGATCCGGCAGCAGTTCGGGCCCGGGCAGGCCGTGGTGGTCCCCATGGACGGCTTCCACCTGGGCAACGCCATCATTGACGGCACGCCGCTCCGGCAGCGCAAGGGGGCCATGGACACGTTCGACGCCGGCGGGTACCTTTCGCTGCTGGACCGCCTGGCCCGCCGCGACGAGCCGGTGGTTTACGCGCCGGAGTTCCGGCGCACCCTGGATGAACCCGTGGCAGCCTCCATTGCGGTGCCGGCGGAGGTGCCGCTGGTCATCACGGAGGGCAACTACCTGCTGATGGAGCAGGGACCCTGGAAAGACATCCGCGCCCGGCTGGACGAGGTGTGGTTCGTGGACACGCCGCCGGCGCTGCGGCTGGGCCGGCTCGTGGAAAGGCATGTCTCGTTCGGGATGGACCGGCAGGCGGCGGAAGCGTGGGCAGCCGGTCCCGACGAAGCCAATGCCGTGCTGATCCAGGCCACCCGGCAGGCGGCGGACCGGGTGATCCCCTGGGATTAGGCCGTGCCGCGATTGTGAATATTTGAACCTGAACAAGAGCAAACGAACAGGAGAACCCATGGCTTCCACAGTTGGACTGGGCGACGGCCTCAACGTCAGCCCCCTCGGCTTCGGCGGAATGGCGCTCACGCCGGTCTACGGGGAGGTGGACCCGGAGGATGCGCTCCGGACGCTGCATCACGCCGTCGACTCCGGTGTCAGCTTCATTGACACCGCGGACATCTATGGCGGGGGCAGCAACGAGGAACTGATCGCCCGGCTGCTGAAGGAGCGGCGGGACGAGGTCCAGCTGGCCACCAAATTCGGGTTGGTGGGTACGCCGGCGGACGGCTACACGGACATCCGCGGCGACGCCGGCTACATCCGCCAGGCCGTAGACCGCAGCCTGCAACGGCTGGGAACCGACCGGATTGACCTCTACTACATGCACCGCCGTGACCTCCGCGTTCCGATTGTGGAAACCGTGGAGGCCATGGCGGAGCTTGTGCAGCAGGGCAAGGTCAAGCACCTGGGGCTGTCTGAAGTGACGGCCCAGGAGTTGGAGGACGCCTCCGCCGTCCACCCCATTGCGGCGGTCCAGAGTGAATGGTCCATCTGGAGCCGCGACGTGGAACGCAACGTTGTTCCTGCCGCGGCCGCCCTGGGAGTGGGTTTTGTACCGTATTCGCCGCTGGGCCGGGGATTCCTCACCGGCACCGTGGACGCCTCGAGCCTGGGCGAGAAGGACTTCCGACGCCGGATCCCCCGTTTCGCCCTGGATGCTGCAAGTGCCAACCAGGCAGTGGTGGACACCGTCCGGTCCGTGGCAGGCCAGCTGGGCGCAACGCCCGCGCAGGTGGCACTCGCCTGGCTGTTCGCCCAAGGCAGGCGGCTGGGCCTGCCGGTGGTCCCCATCCCCGGCACCCGCAAGCGGCACCGGATCGACGAAAACCTGGGCGCCCTGGCCCTGGACCTCGCCCCGGCCCAACTGGACGCTTTGGACCAGGCCTCGGCCGCCGTCGTCGGTTCCCGCTCAGCGGACCCCAACTGGGTGTCCGAGGGCCGTGAATAGACTCAGGCCCATGGACTCACTTCTGTATGACCTGCCCGCCCTGACCATCCGCCGCATTTCAGTCAGCGAAATGGACAACAACGTGTACCTGCTGACAGCCAAAGGCAGCGGGCAGGTGCTGATCGACGCCGCGGACGACCTTCCCGCCATCCAGCAGCTGCTGCAGGACGGCGCCGCTGACACGTCCGCACCAGCCCGGCTGGCCGTAGTCGCCACCACGCACCAGCACTGGGACCATGTCCGGGCGCTGAAGGAGCTGGTGGCCGCCACCGGGGCTTCGACCGTTGCGGGAACGGACGACGCCGGTGCGTTGCCTGTCGCAGTGGACCGGCCCCTTGGGCACGGGGACACCGTTGCCGTGGACGGCTTTTCGCTCACGGCCGTCCACCTGCGCGGGCACACGCCGGGCTCGACTGCCTTTGTGTATGAAGACCCCGAGGGGCCAACGCACATCTTCTCCGGCGACTCGCTGTTCCCCGGCGGCGTAGGCAACACCCAGAAGGATCCGGAGCGCTTCAGCCAGCTGCTGTCCGACGTCACCGAGCGGCTGTTCGGCGCCTACCCGGACTCCGCCGTCGTCCACCCGGGCCACGGCAAGCCGACGACCCTGGGCGCCGAGCGGCCGCACCTCGAGGCGTGGCGCGCCCGCGGCTGGTGAGAACCCCGCCGCTTTCCGCTACCGAATCGGACGGCCGCTCCCGGGATCCCGGGAGCGGCCGTCCGATTCGGTAGCGGAAAGCGGCGGGGTTCTCACCAGCCGCGGGCGCGCCACGCCNCCCGAAACGGACGGCCGCTCCCGGGATCCCGGGAGCGGCCGTCCGTTTCGGGCGCGAAAGTCCGAAAGGTTAGCGGCTGCGGCGCTCGTTCGACGCCGGAGCCGACGCGCGGCGGGGACCGCTGCGGGCGGGACGGCCGGAGCCGCCGCCGTTGCTTGAGCCGTAGGACCCGCCGGAGGTGCCGCCGGTGTTGGAGGACCAGACGGCTTTGTTGCCGCCGGTGGCCGCACCTGCACCAGCGGAGCGTGAACCGCCACCGCGGGTACCTGCACCGGCACCTGCTGCGGCCCGCTGGCCGGTTGCCGGGCGACCACTGCGCTGGCCACCCGAGGTAGCCGGGCGCCCGGTGCCGCCGCGCGGGGCGTCGCTGCGGGTGACGCGTGATTCTGCACGGCCGTCCGAACCGCGGCCGGCCGATGCACGGCCACCTGCTGCGGGGACGTCGTTGCGGTGCGTGGAAGCGGTGACGCGGCCACGATTGTTGCGCCGTGCCGCTGCCGCCGCAATGGCGCGGTCCTCGTTCTGCTCAGCCACCCGGTCGAATGCCGCGCGGGCTTCGGTGCGGCCCTCGAAGGCCACGGCCCGGCGCTCGGCGCGGGGAACATCGGTGCGGACGGGCTCGGCCGAAACCTTGCCCCGTCCGCCGCGTCCGCCACGGCCGCCCGTGGTGGGTGCGGCCTGCCGGCGGGCGCGCTTGCGCTCGGCGTTGGCACCGGTGGAGGTGCCGCCGCCCTGCTGCGCGGCTTTCTTGGCCAGCAGTGCTGCGCGGGTGCGCGGATCAATCTTGTCGGCCATCTCGCCCACGAGTTCTGCAACCAGCGGTGAGTTGGCGGTGACGCGCTCGAAGTTGACCTCGACGCCGGCGGCCTTCATCAGCTTCTTCACGTCGGACTGCTGCTCCGGGAGGGTCAGCGTGACCACGGTGCCGTCGGAGCCGGCACGGGCGGTGCGGCCGGAACGGTGCAGGTATGCCTTGTGCTCGGTGGGCGGATCAACGTGGATGACCAGTTCGACGTCGTCCACGTGAACACCGCGGGCGGCGACGTCGGTGGCCACCAGGACGCGGACGTCACCGTTGGAGAACTCGGCGAGGTTACGGTCACGGGCGTTCTGCGACAGGTTGCCGTGCAGGTCGACGGCGGGGATGCCGGCGTCGGTCAAGGTCTTGGCCAGCTTGCGGGCGTGGTGCTTGGTCCGCATGAAGAGGACGCGCCGGCCGGCGCCGGAGGCAAGCTCCACGATCAGCTGCTTCTTGACGGTCTGGTCGTTGACCACCAGGACGTGGTGCTCCATGGTGGTCACCGCGGCCTGCGGGTCATCCACGGAATGGGTCAGCGGGTTGGACAGGTAGCGCTGGACGATCTTGTCCACACCGTTGTCCAGCGTGGCGGAGAAGAGCAGGCGCTGGCCCTGGCTGGGGGTCATGTCCATGAGCTTCTTCACCACGGGCAGGAAGCCGAGGTCGGCCATGTGGTCAGCCTCGTCCAGCACGGTGATTTCCACGGCCTCAAGGGTGAGGATGCGCTGGCGGATCAGGTCCTCCAGGCGGCCGGGGCAGGCGATGACAATGTCGACGCCGGCACGCAGGGCCTTTTCCTGCCTGGCCTGGGAGATGCCGCCGTAGATCACGGTGGTGTTCAGGCCGGCGGCCTTGGCCAGCGGCTCGATGGTGGCGTTGATCTGGGTGGCCAGTTCGCGGGTGGGTGCAAGGACCAGGCCCATGGGGCGGCCGGGCTTGCGGAAGTACGGGGCTTCGCGCTCGGCGAGCCGGGCCACCAGCGGGATGGCGAAAGCGATGGTCTTGCCGGAGCCGGTACGGCCGCGGCCCAGGACGTCGCGTCCTGCAAGGGTGTCAGGGAGGGTCTTCACCTGGATGGGGAACGGGGTTTCGATTCCCTGGGCGGTGAGGGTGTCAGCAAGGGCTTTGGGCGTGCCGAGGGCAGCAAATGTAGTCAAAGTCAAAGGTCTTTCAGGCGGTATCCGTGCGGATATCGGCCCCCGATGCCGGTTGGCTCAAGGGTTCGCCGAAGAAAATTCAGGTGATCAACCAGCCTGCTGCCGCTTATGCAAAGCGGCGGCCGGGACCAAATGGAACGCGTTCATCGACGCAGGATGTGCCTCTCACATGAAAAAAGCCCAGTCCATGGATGAAGGAGGACCTTCACACCGGAAAACCTGGGCATCACTGCACATCAAGTTCCACCAGTCTAGCATCCCGGGACCGCTCCCCGTTTCCGCCCCTCCCAACTAGGTAGCGCCAAGTGTCGTTTTGACCCCTGAAAACGACACTTAGCGCTACCTAGTTGGGCGTTGCCTTGGGCCCGGGGCCGGGGCAGGCTTGAGGCATGAGTGAACACGCGGCCCACCGGAATGAAGCGCAGCATCCTGCACCGCAGCAGAAGATGCACGACGCCGGCCCCTCCGGCGGCACGTTCGCCGAGGGCGTGGCAGTACACACCGGAGCCGATGCCGCGGCCATCTGGGACGACCGCTACCGCAGCAAACCCCGGCTGTGGAGCGGCAAGCCCAACCCCCAGCTGGTGCGGGAAGCCGGCGGCCTCCGTCCCGGGAAAGCGCTGGACCTCGGCTGCGGCGAAGGAGCTGATGCCATCTGGCTTGCCCGGCAGGGGTGGACAGTCACCGCCGTCGACGTCTCCGCGGTGGCCCTGGACCGGGCACGTTCCCATGAAAAGGCCGAGCTGGCCCGCGAAAGCGTCCATGCCGCGGAGGGCGCCATCGGAAGCCGGATCACCTGGCAGCAGGCTGACCTTGACCAGTGGGATCCCGGGGACTCCTTCGACCTGGTGACATCGCAGTTCCTGCACTCGCAGGAGCTCACCTGGCAGGGCCCGCTCCGCACCGCCGCGGCGGCAGTCAAGCGCGGCGGCACGCTGCTGGTGGTGGGCCACCACCCGGACAGGCTGCCGCCGTGGGGCGGCGGGCACGACCACAGGGGGATGTTCTACACCGGTGACGAGCTCGTCCGGGAGCTGGGACTGGACAGCCCCGAATGGCAGCTGGAGGTCCAGACCAGCCGGGAGCGGCCGGTAACGGGGCCTGACGGCCAGCACGCAACGATCGCCGACGTCGTCCTGCGGGCCACCCGGTTGCCCTGACCCCGCGCCAGGAATCAGGCCAGCCACAGGAATCAGGCCTGCCCGGGAGCTCCGTCGGGCGCGCTACGTGCGCGGGCGGCCGGTAACCCGGGGCGCGACGGCGGCCGCGGCTACGGCGAGCACGGCGGCAAGGCCAAAGACCCCGGCGAAGGATTCCGTCGTCGTCGTAAACGCTGCGAAGACGATGCCCGTCGCAGCGAGGGCCAGCGCCCCGCCCAGCGAGTCCGCGATGGACATGGCGGAGCTGTTGAAGCCCTCGTTCTCCTTGCTGGACAGGGCCAGGGTCATGACACTGAGCCGCGGATACAGCAGCCCCATGCCGCCGCCGGCGAAAATCCAGCCGGCAATCGCGACGGCGGCAGGCCAGTGGAGCGCGGTGGTGGCCAGGGCGAGGATCACCGCCCCGAGGACCATCAGCGCGCCGATGCCCGCCGCACGGCGATGGGACAGCCTGGTTCCCAGGCGGCCCTGCACTGCCGCCGCTCCTGCCCAGGCCAGCGCCCCGCCGGTAAGCGTAAGGCCGGCGAAGGTGGGCGAAAAGGCGTACTGCTCGATCAGCAGGTACGGCAGGTAAACCTCGGCCCCAAAGAACGCGGCCGAGGCGAGCCCGCGCACCAGGATCACGCTGGGCAAGCCGCGGCGGGCGGTGAGCGTGCCCCGCGGCACCAGCGGGCGGACGGCCAGCAGGGCAATCACGACGGCGGCGGCCGCCAGGAGTGCCGGAACGCCGGGGATCCGGATCTCCCGTGACAGGTTGAGCCCCAGCACGGCGAGCGCCGCCAGGGTTGCCCAGGCCAACCGGCCCAGCGCCCAGGGTGGCGGCGGATGCGACTCCCCGGCCTGTCCGGGAGGGGGTTCCAGTCCCCGGAGCACAGGCGCGATCATCAGCAGGGCGGGGATGACCAGCCCCACGACGCCCAGGAAAACCCAGTGCCAGCTGAAAACCTGCGCAACGATCCCGGCCGCAAAGGGCCCCACCAGGGACGGGACCACCCACGCCGCGGAGAACGCGGCAAAGATCTTGGGGTGCAGGGCCCCGGGATAGATGCGCGCCACCAGCACATACAGCGCCACTGTCAGGGCTCCCCCGCCCAGGCCCTGCACCAGGCGGCCTGCAACCAGCACGGGCATGGACACCGCGGTTCCGGCAATCAGCAGGCCCAGCACAAACAAGGCCGCGGAGGCGTAGAGCGGGGCTGTGGGGCCGCGCCGGTCGGACCAGTTTCCGGCGGCAACCATGCCGATCACCCCTGTTGCCAGCGGGCCGGCAAACGCGAGCGCGTAGAGTCCTGCGCCGTCGAGTTCGCGGCTGACCAGGGGCATGATGGTGGTGACGGCCAGGGATTCGAACGCCGCCAGGAACACCAGGGCGCACGTGCCCACGGTCACCCAGAGGTACGGCCCCCGGAGGATGCCCGCGGCGGGACGGGTGGCTGGAACAACGGAATCCTGCACGGCAGCCTGGCCCCTTAACTGACGAACCGGTTGCGGCCGGCGCGGTATCCGAAGATCCCCGCCAGCAGGCCCACCACCAGGAACAGGACACCCGCGGCGTTGAAGGACCCTGTGGCCTGGTGCAGCTGGCCCACCATCAGCGTGCCGGTGGAGCCCAGCCCGTAGCCCACGCCCTGCATCATTCCGGACAGGTGTGCGGCGGTGTGCCCGTCGCGGGTCCGCAGCATGATCATGGTCAGCGCCACGGCGGTCAGGCTCCCCTGGCCCAGCCCCAGCAGGCCCGCCCACACCCAGACCAGGTCCAGGGGGCCGAAGATGCTGAGCGCGAAACCTGCCCCGGTCAGGAGGGCCACGGCGGTGTTGATGGCACGCTGGTCCTTCAACCTGGCGGCAAGTGCGGGCGCGAACAACGAGCCGAGCATCTGCAGCACGATGGACATCGAGACGATCAGCCCCGCCGTTGCCCCGTCCACACCCCGTTCCCGGAGGATCGGCGCCAGCCAGGCGAAGACGCTGAAGGACATCATGGCCTGCAGCACCATAAAGATGGTCACCTGCCATGCCACCGGGGAGCGCCACACGTTCACGCCGTCCCGGACGGCCTGGTGCCGGATGCGCGGCTGGCGGAGGGCCACCGGGAGGAACAACAGAAGGACGACGGCGGCAGGCACCGCCCAGGACCACAGCGCCAGGGTCCACTCGCCCGTTGCCGTGTAGACCGGGTAGGTGAAGCCGGCCCCCAACGCCGCCGAGGCGCAGATGGCCGTGGTGTAGAGCCCGCCCATCAGGCCCAGCCGGTGCGGGAAGTCGCGCTTGACCAGCCCGGGCAGCAGCACGTTGCACAGGGCGATGGCCGCCCCGCAGGCCGCTGTCCCGGCCAGGAGCGCGGGCAGGTGGCCGGCGGCCTGCCCGGTTCCCGGCAGGCCGAGTTCAGCGGGACGCAGCAACAGCCCTGCCGTAAGCACCGCCATGGCGCCGAGGAGCACGCGCTCGGCACCAAACCGCCTGGCCAGTACGGGGGCCAGGGGTGCGAACACGCCCAGCAGCGTGACGGGCACGGTGGTCAGCACCACCACGGCCCAGCCGGGCAGGGCTGCCTGGGCCGTTACCTCGGGGAAGACTGCGGAGAAGCTGGAAAAGACTGTCCGCAGGTTCAGTCCAATCAGGACCAGGCACAGCCCCAGGTATACGAGCTGCCGGCGGCTGCCAACCTGGGTGGGCCCGGGCGCGGGCGTCTCGTCAACCTCTGCGTCCACCAGCGTCCCTGACTGCCCCTTCACCGCAGGGTCATTTGCCCGGCGGTTCCTTGCCTCGGCGTTGGTCGCTTCCCTCATCCGCCCATTCTTGCAGGATGGGTCGGCTGCCTGGTTATCCACATATGGACCCCGGCACCTTCCGGCGGTTCCGCCCCGGCGCCTACGTTGGAACCCGCAGCAGCAGTCCGCGGCAGCCGCAGGTTGCACAGTGATCACGCAAACGACAGGAGGGTGATGGGCATTCAGCCACCGAATGAGCCACGTGGGCACGGGATGTCGCAGGCTGGGGGAACCCCGGCGGAGAGTAGGGCACCCCAAGTCCACGGCAACGTCCGCAAAGCAAACGCCAGCCTGATATTGGCCGGCCTTGCCCTTGCCAGCATGACGATTACTGCGCCGCTGGCCATGTTTGCCATGCTTGCCACGTATCCGTCCAACGGCCCCTCAGAGACGCCCTGGCTGGTGCCTTTAGTGTTCTTCAGCCTGCCCCTCCTCTTTTCGCTGCCGTCCCTGGCACTGTCCGTCCCCATCGTGTACGGCCAACCGCAGTCATCGCCCGGGCGGCGGCGGGCTGCTGGTGCACTGTGCATCGGCGGCTTAGTGGTTGCCCTGGCCGCGGGGCCTGCGCTGGACCAGTTGGGGAAACTGTGAGCAGCGCATTGGCCGTGCGCCGCTATTCTGGAAGTGATGAGCGAATCCCCAGAAAACCCCCAGCAGCCGCATGTCCCGAGGCCCGTCACGCCGGGGACGCAGGCTTCCTTCGGCACGTACGGCGGCCGGCCGGTCAGCTTCGTCCGCCGCGGCACGCGCCTGCAGGGCCGCCGGCAGGCAGCCTGGGAGGAGCATGCGGAACGGTGGGCAGTGGACGTCCCCCGCCACATTGCGAACACCTCGGTCCACCCCGACTACACGTTCGACGCCGAAGCCGAGTTCGGCCGCAAGGCTCCCCTCATAGTGGAGATCGGCTCGGGCCTGGGCGACGCCGTGTGCCACGCCGCCGAGCAGAACCCGGACACCGACTTCCTGGCAGTCGAGGTCTACACCCCGGGCCTGGCCAACACCATCATCAAGATCAACAGCCGCGGCCTCAGCAATGTCCGGGTGGTGGAGGCTAACGCCCCCGAGGTCCTGGCCACGATGCTCCCGACGGGCTCCGTCAGCGAACTCTGGGTCTTTTTTCCCGATCCGTGGCACAAGTCCCGGCACCACAAGCGCCGCCTCATCCAGCCGGAGTTTGCGGACCTCGCGGCCCGTGCCCTGAAGCCGGGCGGCCTGTGGCGGATCGCCACCGACTGGTCCAACTACGCCGTCCACGTCCGGGATGTCCTGGCAGGTTCCAAGGACTTTGAAAACCTGCACACCGGCGAGCGCCGCGGGCCCGAAAGCCCCCTCACGCAGGTGTGGCAGTCGGGCGTCGAGTCCGTCGTTGGCGGAGCACCGGTCCGGGAGGGCCGCGCCCCCGTCAGCACCGAGCACACCGGACCCAACGAAGGAATCGACGAAACCGGAGGCTGGGCGCCCCGGTTCGAAGGAAGGATCCGGACCAGCTTCGAGGCCAAGGCCCACGAGGCCGGGCGTCTGATCTTCGATCTCTGCTACCGCCGGCTGTAGGACCTTCCTGCAGGGCCGCAGCCGGCGTCAGGCCACGCTGCTGCCGCCACTCCCGCCGGCCGCCGGGGCCCGGCCACTGTTCCGCACCGCCTTCGCGTGGCACGATTGCCCTGTGTGCAGGGGGCGCACGCCAGCTCAGCGGATGCACAAAGGAACAGCCATCAAAAAGGAAATGAAGCAGGCCGTCGACGCGGCGGAGAACGTGACCAACTCCCGGACGCTGGAACTGCTGGCGAGGGCAGGGTTCGCGGCGAGCGGCATCCTGCACCTGCTGGTCGGCGCAATCGCCATCCGGTTGGCGTTTGGAGGTACGGGGAACGCTGATTTCAGCGGCGCGGTGGCCGAGCTCGCCACCCAGCCCGCGGGACCATTCCTCCTGTGGGCAAGCTTCGCGGCCTGCGCGGGGCTGGCACTGTGGCAAACCAGCGATGCGATCTTTGACTACAACCGCCTGCCCACCAAGGAAAAAGCCGGAAAGAAGGCCAAGGCGGGCGCCCAGGCGCTCGTCTTCACCGGACTCGCGTTGACGCTCATGTCCTTCGCCCTGGGAACAGGGTCCGGCGCGGACAACCAAAAGTCCGCCACCGACCTCACCCTCACCCTGATGAAGGCTCCCGGCGGTGTGGCCCTGCTGGTCCTGCTGGGCGCCGCCATCGCCGTCACCGGAGTCATCTACGGCATCCGCGGCCTCAGGAAATCCTTCGAAAAGCACCTGGTCATGCCGGCTGCCCCGCCAGCCCGGACTGCCGTTACAGTGCTTGGCGTCGCGGGGTACGTGGCCAAGGGCACGGTGCTGCTGCTGACGGGACTGCTGATCATGGTCGCCACCCTCCAGGCCCATCCGGAGGACTCCACGGGGCTCGACGGCGGGCTCCGCGCCCTCCGTGACCAGCCCTTCGGCGTCTACCTCCTGGCCGCGGTGGGGGCAGGCCTGATCTGTTACGGCGTATTCATGATGGTGCGCGCCAAGCTGGGCAAATTGAACCACTAGCCTGTTTTGGCGGTTCCACGGGGCTGGCGCTACCCCAAGGGTGGCGCTTCCCCACGGGGCGGCACCTCAGGGCACGGTGATCACGGCCACGGCGCGTTCGGTGGCATCGCGCAGTTCAACGCTTGAGATGCTCCCCAACTGAAGCGGCGTGGCCCCGGTGACCTTGACCCTGCCGCTGGGAGTCGCCGTCCAGGCGCACGCCCGGTCCTCACCGCCATCACGGTCCCGTACCCACAGCGACAGCGTCCCCTCGGCCGGGAGGCTGCTGCCGTTCACGGCAAGCTCCGTTCCCCAGGTCTTCCGGGCGAGGTCGACCCTGAACTGGAGGCCGCCGCCGGACTGTACCGAGTAGGTGGCGTCCGGCTGCGGGGGCCGGGCCAGGAGGGGACCGCCCGCCAGGCCCAGGGCAAGGCAGGCGGCGGCTGCGGCGGCTGCCAGCGCCGTCCACCGCCGTCGTAATGTCCGACGGCGGTGCGCCAGTTTGCGCAGCAGCGGCGCCGGATCGGGGGACGGCACCGGATCCGGCAGCCTCCCGGGCACAGCCGTGAGCGCCACTGCGTCCGGCACGGGGAGGGCGTCGAGCAGCACGGGAATCTTCTCCAGGCCGGCAAGTTCGTCGCGGCACTTCCCGCACTCCTGCAGGTGGGCCTCGAACGTTTCGAGGTCCTTGGCGTCGAGGCCGCCCAGGAGGTAAGCGCCCAGCAGCTGGTGCGGTTCCGCGGTGTTCACCGTTCCACGCCCATCTCGTCCAGGATGGTGCGCAGCGCCCGCACGGCGTAATAGGCGCGGGACTTGACCGTTCCGCTGGGGATGTTGAGCTGGACGGCGGCCTCGTTCACGGTGAAGCGCCGGTAGTGCAGGGCCACCAGGACGTCCCGGTGTTCCTTGCTCAGCCGGACCAGGGCCTCCTCGACCAGCACGCGGTTGAGGAGCTCGTCCACTCTTTCCATGACGACGGCGGGCTCGGTAACGTCGCCTTCCAGCATCTCGGCGGGGCGGCGCTGCGCCCTGCGGTAGTTGTCGATAATGATGTTCCGGGCCGTCCGGTACAGGTAGCTGCGGAGGCTCCCGGTGATTTCAGGCGTTTGCTGCCAGACGCGCAACACGGTTTCCTGGACCACGTCCTCCGCGAGCTGCGGGTCGCGGGAAATGCCCAGCACAAAGCGGCGCAGGGCAGCGCCGTGGTCGCGGTAGATGGACTTCACCACGTCCTCGTCAAGCGGCATGCCGTCCCTCCTGCCGGGTTCTTCGCACAGTTCTTTATACGCCCGTAAAGACGCCATGGGACGGCGGAAGGTTCAATGCGCAGGCGGGGTGAACCAAAGCCCGTCCCGGTGCGT
This sequence comes from Pseudarthrobacter sp. C1, assembly GCF_034720455.1. Classification (NCBI taxonomy): domain Bacteria; kingdom Bacillati; phylum Actinomycetota; class Actinomycetes; order Micrococcales; family Micrococcaceae; genus Pseudarthrobacter; species Pseudarthrobacter sp. C1. The sequence goes on from NZ_JAYESK010000006.1 coordinate 171,456, forward strand.
CGTAGGGGTTAGCGTCCGGTGATCCGACGCCGGGCCCAGCCAAGGAGCAAACCATGAAACACACCTTAGCCGCAGGCCTCGCCGCGCTGGCCCTTTCCGCGGCGCTGGCTGCCTGCGGCGGCAGCACCGGCACAGCACCGGCCACCACCAGTCCGGCGGCCAGTCCCGCGGCCACTGCGGGATCACCCGCAGCCACTGCAACCGCCAGCACCGCCGCCGACCTCAAGACGGCCTCTTCAACCGCCGGGACCATCGTTGTGGACGCCAAGGGCATGAGCGTCTACTTCTTCACGAAGGATTCAAAGGATTCCGGCACCAGCGCCTGCACGGACGCCTGCCTTGCAGCGTGGCCGCCGGTCACCACTACCTCGGAACGGCCGTCCGCGGACGGCGTCAGCGGGACGCTGGGCACCATCGCGACGCCGGACGGGAAGAAGCAGGTAACCCTGGAGGGACTGCCGCTGTACTACTTCGCCAAGGACGCCAAGCCCGGCGACATCCTGGGCCAGGGCGTCAACAATGTCTGGTATCTGGCCAGCCCGTCAGGCGCCATGATCAAGGCAGGTGGTGCAGCGTATTGAGAGCCGTGCTTTAGGGCACCGGGACGGTGGGCAGTGTCCGGGGCAGCGGGATGTCCGACGGCCCGGGGACGGGGACCGGCGGGCGGCTGAGGCCGTCCGCGAGGTCCTCCGGAACGGCGGTGGGCAGCGTGCCGGCTGCCGGTACGTCGGCGGGCTTGCCCGGCACGGCCTGGCCGGGAGCGGTTGCCGGGGCTGTGGGCTCTTCGGAAGGCACAGCCGGGACTCCGCCGGCCGGCACGGAATCCGGGGCGGGGGCTGGTACGGCCGGGGCTGTTGCCGGGCCGGCTGGAGTCGCCGGGAGGGGCGCAGCGGGTTCCTCGGCCCGGTTGCCGGCAGGTGCTCCCCCGGAACCGGTCACGAATGACGTGATGCTGTGGCCCAAGTGGGTAAAAGACTCGCGGATCCCCTGGTCCGACGCCGCGGCAACAGCGCCGCCGGCACTCAGCGAAACTGCCACGGACAGCGCGGTGAGCGCGAGGCGCCGCTTGGCCCTGCGGCGCGCCGCCAGCTCATCCGCACGAGGGACATCCTCCACGGTTGCGGTCTGGTGAAGGGCCGCTGCCCCGGCCGGCGCCATCAGCGCAGCGACCGCGGCGGAGGGCTCGGGCGCGGCGTCAGCGAGCTCACGGAGCTCCAGCAGCGCGGGGCGGAGCCGGGCGTCGTCGTCCATGCCTGCCTCCAGGAGCAGCTGGTTTACGAACGCGTCGCTGCGGGATGCTGCGGTGTCACTCATGATTCGCCTGGTTTCTTTGAAGCGTCTGTGCCTTGAGGTTGTGCAGGGCCCTGCGCTGGAGCTGTTTGACGGCTCCGGTGCTTTTGCCCATGATGTCCGCTACCTGTTCTATGGACAGGTCGGCCACTACGCGGAGGGCCAGTACTTCCTGGTGTTCCTCGCTGAGTCCGTCCAGCATTGCAGCGGCGCCGCCTTGAAGTTCAACGGCGTGTTCTTCTGCCGACGGCGTGGTCCTGGCGTCCTGCGCGGGATCGTAGGGGCTCAGCTGGGGCCTGCGCTCCAGCCGGCGGTAATAATCAACCATCCGCGCGTGTGCAATGGAAAAGAGCAGAGACTTGGCGCCTTGGAGCCCGCCGGTGAGAGCGCCGATTTTCGGGTAGAAGGCAAGGAACACGTCCTGCGTCACCGCCTCCGGATCATCCACCCCGCGCGCCCGGAGGTACCCCTGGACGGGGCCGGCGAAGGACCTGTAGGCAGCACCGAACAGCACCGCCGGATCTGTTCCGGCCGTACTCTCGAGTATGTCGGTCTCTTCTTGGGCCAAAGTGCTTAGCACCAGCGGCTCCTCCATCCCGGGGCGCGGCTCACGCCTGTCCCGGTCTCCGGTTCGGACTGCCAGTCTCCATGGTGTTGCGTGCCGTCATTCGGCATCTGGTCCGGGGCACGTTGCGGCACGTGCGGCTGGCGTTCGTGCAGTCCCGGACTGCCGTACTGCGGGAACGGAGCCACTGCCGTTCCCGCAGTACAGACTACCGACTGGCGGCTAGCGGACCGAAACGGCGGGGGTGTCCACTACGCTGCCGGCCTCGGCGGGGACAGCCGGAACGGCGGGAACGGCAGGTTCGCCGTCGACACCGGGAACGGCGGGAACTGCCGGAACAGCAGGCGCCTCGGGAAGTTCAACATCAACAGCTGCAGACCCTGTGGCGGCGGCGCCGGCTTCAGCGGCGGCGTCAGCCTCGGCAACGACGTCGGCGCAGAAGCTTTCGATGTTTGCCTCGCCTTCAGCGGCGATCACCAGCGAGGAGAAGCCCTCGGAGGAAGCGTTCAGGCCGCCGTTGGTGAAGGCGGTGCACAGGCCGAAGGCTGCGGCACCGGCTGCATCAACGGCCGTGTTGGCACCAGCGGAGGCAGAGGCCTTGGCGGAGACGTTTTCGTCGGTGACGGTGGCGCCGCCTTCGGCCGCAGCGTCGGCGTCTGCATCTGCGGAAGCGTCGGCGTCAGCAGCAGCGTCAGCGGCCGCCTCGGCAGTTGCCTGCGCGTCGCCTGCTGCTTCTGCTGCCAGCTTCGGGGCCGGGGCGCCGAAAAGGTCGTGGGCGGTCTGCTGCGCCTCGGCGGGGAGGACACCGGAAACGGCGGCGGCGCCGGTTCCGCCGACGGCAATGGTGCCTGCTGCCAGGACTCCGGCGGCTACTTTGCTGGTGGCAAGAACGGTGAACAACGACATAAGAGACTCCAGAAACTAGACAACACGTTTGGTTCGGGCCCGGCGGGCGGACCCATCACCTCCTACATCGCAGGGGAAGGCGGAAAGGTTACGGAGGGCCAAAAGTTTTTTTCACGCCCTGCTGCAGGGAGGCCGCACCGGCTGCCGGACGGCCGGGACCGGCGGCGCTACGATCGACCCATGCCTACGGATCCGGAACCCACAAAGAAGGCCAGCACCTGGCAAACAATGGTGGACAACAATAAGGCGCTGCTTCTGCGGAAGACAGGCAAAGACACCGCGCACTGGGCAGGTCAGGCCCGCGCGGCCGGCATCAAGGACGACGACGGGCTCCGCACCTGGATGCGGGACGGCTTCGGGGTGACGGGTTACGCCCGGTATGCGGTGTCATGGGAAATGTTCGGCTACCCGGAGTTCATGCTCCGGGACGCCGATGAGCTGCTCGACGACCAGTACGCCGGCCACCCCCGGCTGCGGCCCATCGCGGACGCCATCCTGGGCTGGGCGTCCGCCACCGAAGGCGTGCAGATCCAGATGCGGAAGGGCTACGTTTCACTGCACAGCCCGCGGCGCAAGTTTGCCCAGGTTACCCGCACCACCAATACGGCAGTGGATGTGACCCTCCGGCTCGACGGCCCTGCTGAAGGCAGGATCGAGGCAGCCAGGACCCGGGCGGACGACCCCTTCACCCGGAAGGTGCGCCTGACATCCGTGGACCAGGTGGATGAGGATCTGCTGGACATCCTCGTGACCGCCCTGCAGCAGAACCGCTGACAGGCCAAGGGCACGGGACCCGGGCGCGCCTGGAGTACGGCGGCCCGGGCCGTCAATGCCCGGCCGCTAACGCTCCTAGGCGTTGGCCATCTCGGTGTCGGCCTCTTCGAACTCCACCGCGGCCACGATCTCCCGGGTTTCCGGGTTGATCATGTAGGCCTCGTCCTCTTCCTCGACCATGAGGAAGTCGCCGTGATCGGTGGAGAAGTGCCACGCCAGGACGCGCTCGCCGTCGTGGACGTAGTTGGGGTCGCCCATGGTGATCTTGAGGAGCTCATACCCCGCAACGCTGCAGAGCTCGCGGATGATGAGCTCAAAGTCGGGAGCCTCCTCCAGCGCTTCGGCTTCGGCCTGGGCCTTGCGCTCGGGCAGGTCGGTGATCATTGACGCCAGGCGCTCAATGTACGCGCCGACCTCTTCGTCGTCGAGCACCAGCAGTTCCGCCTGGCCGCGCAGCCAGGCAGCGTTAAGCGCGGTGATGTTTTCGCTCTCCAGCAGCTCCTCGAACTCGCCGTCGAGCTCCTCCATCCGGAGGACGCCCTCGGGAGTGTCCTGTGTGTCATCCAGGCCGCCGTCGAGGTAGTTCTCCTCGTCTTCTTCGGAAAGGTCGTCGAACGCCTCAACTGCCCTGTTGAAGAGGTCAAGGTGGGCGGCGGCGCCCATGCCCGCCATGCCTTCGCGGATCAGCGTGTCAGTTTCGGACCTGTCGACGGCGGTGAACACGTACTGCGCGAAACCGCCCTCCAGCGCCTGGGTGAGGTAGAAGTCCACGTAGTAGCTGCGGACGGCCACGGGTGACATCTCTTCGGTCCGGAGCAGGGCGGTGTGCATGGCATCCACGATGCTCACGTTGGCCTCTACGACGTCCTCGTCGCTTGAGTCGATGCTGCTGCTGGTCAGGACGACGGGCTGCTGGCTGGTGATCATGGAAATCCTCACTGCTGTTGACGGGTGGTGCAGGGTACGTTTTCACGCTACGTCGGGCGGGCCGACGTGTTGCTGAGGAAGAAATGAACGTCGGGCGAAGTTTCCGGGTCGGCGAAGTTTCCGGCGCCGGGACAGCCGGCGAAGGGCGGGAGCCGCGGGAACGGCGGCACGCCACGCCCGGCCGGCGAACTAAGATGGATCAGATAACCACCCACCGGCCGCGGCCCGCCGCGGCCTGCTGAAAGTAGCGCGCACCATTCCATCCCAACCGGACGAAAGTACGGCACTGGCAATACAAACCCCCGCCATCAACGACCGTTCCCTGGCGGCCGGGCTGGCGTATGCCATGGGCAGCCGCGTCTCGGGCATTTCGTTCGATGCCGCCACCGGGCTCATGCTGGGCAAGGTCCGCGGCGGGGCGGACGTGCCCTACTCCACCACTGCCAAGCTGGTCCGCAAGGCAGGCGGCTGGAGCTGCACCGTGGGCGTGTGCAGCTGCCCGGTCCGCAAGGACTGCAAGCACGTGGCCGCGCTGCTCTTCGCCGCCGAGGACAACCCCGCCATCCGCGTGCAGCTGCTGGCGCCGTCAACGTCCACACAGCTGTCCCGCAGCCCGTCCGCTCCCGCCCTGTCCGACTGGGAGCAGGCGCTCAGCCCGCTGATCTCGCAGGGAACCGCACCTCCCAGCACGGGTGTTCCGCTGGCGCTGCAATTCGAGATCGAAGAACCCGCCCCGCACTTCTCCTACACAGGCCGGCGGGACCCGCTCCGCAGCGTGCGCCAGCTCAAGGCCCGGCCGGTGATCATGGGCGCCAAGGGCAAGTGGATCCGCGGTGACGTCTCCTGGACCACCCTGAACTACCTGAACTTCCGGCGCGAGTGCAACCCGGCGCATGTGGAGTGGATGCAGGAGTTCCTGGCCAGCCATTCCGCCGCTGCCGGCCGGACGTACAACCCCTCCGGCTTCTGGCTCGGCCTGAACTCCTACGCCGGCAAGAACCTGTGGAGCCTGCTGGCAGACGCCCGCAAGATCGGCCTCACCTTGGTGCACTCGCGCGGCACTGAACCTGTGCGGCTCGCCGAAGCCCCTGCCGCCGTCGGCCTTAACCTGGGCCGCTACGGCTCCCCCGGCACCGGACCCTCCGCCGCCGGGGCAGGTTCCCAAGGCACAACAGCTGCCGACGGCGGGCTGGAACTGGCGCCCGCCATCACCGTGGAGGGGACTGAGGTTGATCCGGCGTCCGTGGGCACCATCGGCCGGCCCGCCCACGGGATCTTCTTCACCGCCGGAGAAGCGTCGTTGCCCGGCGTGCCCGACCCCGACGGGATCATCACCCTTGCACCGCTGGAAAGCGGCCTGAGCGAGGAGCTGCTCGCGTTCGTGACGGCCGGCAGCACCCTGCACATTCCGGCCAAGGACGAATCGCGCTTCCTGACCGGCTTCTATCCGAAGCTGAAGCAGACTGCCCGGGTCACTGCCAGGGACGAATCCGTCGAGCTGCCGGCGCTCGCAGTCCCCACCCTGTCCCTGCTGGCAAACTACGGCGCGGACCACCGCGTGCGGCTGCACTGGGAGTGGCACTACAAGAGCGGAAACCTCGTCACGGCCCAGCCCCTCTGGCGCCACCCCGGCGACCACGGCTACCGCGACGACACCGCCGAGGCCCGCATCCTGGAAGGCATCGGCCAGCCGTGGGACATGGTGCCGGCGCTGGGCGAGTCCGCCACCGGCGGCTGGGGCACCCCCCGGCTCGCGGCCTCCGCCGAACTGACGGGCCTGGACACCCTGGCCTTCACCGAGGAGGTCCTGCCGCGCCTGCGCGAAGCCCCGGACGTCGAGGTGGACACCGTGGGCGACATCGCCGACTACCGCGAGGCCGAGGAAGCTCCGGTGGTGTCCATCTCCACCAAGGCCACCGAGCAGCGCGACTGGTTCGACCTTGGCATCCAGATCTCGCTGGAAGGCCAGCCGGTGTCCTTCGCCGCGGTGTTCTCCGCCCTGGCCGCCGGACAGACCAAGATGCTGCTGCCCAGCGGCGCCTACTTCTCCCTGGACCTGCCCGAGCTGCACCAGCTTCGCGCGCTCATCGAGGAAGCCCGCTCGCTGCAGGACAACAAGGATGCGCCGCTGCAGATCAGCCGCTTCCAGGCCGGCCTGTGGGATGAACTGGCCCAGCTGGGTGTCGTGGACGAACAGGCGGCCGCGTGGCGGTCCGCGGTGGGGGGCCTGCTCGAAGGCGGCATGGACGGCCTCCCGCTCCCCGCCACCCTCAACGCGGAGCTGCGCCCGTACCAGCTGGAAGGCTTCAACTGGCTCACCTTCCTGTACCGGCACAGCCTGGGCGGCATCCTCGCGGATGACATGGGCCTCGGCAAGACCGTGCAGGCGCTGGCCCTGATGTGCGCCGCCAAGGAGCTGGCGCTGGCGGCGGCAGACACTCCAGCGCCCGACGCCGGCGCTCGCCCCAGCGGTGACAGCATCACCGGCGCCATCGCTTCAGCAGGCCAGTCCGACGCCGGTGCTTCCTTTTTGGTGGTTGCCCCCACCAGCGTGGTGGGCAACTGGGCCGCGGAGGCGGCGCGCTTTGCGCCCGGCCTGAAGGTGCATGCCGTCAGCGAGACGTTCGGAAAGAGCGGGCAGGACGCCGCGGAGGTCCTGGCCGGGGCGGACATCGTGATCACGTCCTACGCCCTGTTCCGGATCGATTACGAGTCCTATGCCTCCCGCACGTGGTCCGGCCTGGTGCTGGACGAGGCTCAGTTCGTGAAGAACCACCAGTCCAAGGCGTACCAGTGCGCCCGCAAACTGCCGGCGGCGTTCAAGCTGGCCATCACGGGCACGCCCCTGGAAAACAATCTCATGGAGTTCTGGGCCCTGACATCGATTGTTGCGCCGGGGCTCTTTTCCAGCCCCAAGCGCTTCGCGGAGTACTACCAGAAGCCGGTGGAAAAGAACGGTGACAAGGCGCAGCTGGACAAGCTCCGCCGCCGGGTCCGCCCGCTCATGATGCGCCGCACCAAGGACCAGGTGATCAAGGACCTGCCGCCCAAGCAGGAGCAGATCCTGGAAGTGGTGCTCAACCCGCGCCACCAGAAGGTGTACCAGACCCACCTGCAGCGCGAGCGGCAGAAGATCCTGGGGCTGATCGAGGACGTGAACAAGAACCGGTTCACCATCTTCCAGTCGCTGACCCTGCTGCGCCAGCTCAGCCTGGACGCCTCGCTGATCGACCCGTCGCTCTCGGGCGTGCGCTCCAGCAAGCTGGACGTGCTGTTCGAGCAGCTGGAGGACCTGGTGGCGGAAGGCCACCGCGCCCTCATTTTCAGCCAGTTCACCGGCTTCCTGGGCAAGGTGCGGGAGCGGCTGGACGAGGAAAAGATCGAGTATTGCTACCTCGACGGCAGCACCCGCAACCGCGCGGACGTGGTCAGCGAGTTCAAGAATGGCAGCGCTCCGGTGTTCCTGATTTCGCTGAAGGCCGGCGGGTTCGGGCTCAACCTCACGGAGGCGGACTATGTGTTCCTGCTGGACCCCTGGTGGAACCCGGCCTCGGAGGCGCAGGCCGTGGACCGTACCCACCGGATCGGGCAGGCCCGGAACGTGATGGTCTACCGGCTCGTGGCGAAGGACACCATCGAGGAAAAGGTCATGGCCCTGAAGGCCCGTAAGTCGCAGCTGTTTTCCGATGTCATGGAAGGCGACGCCCTTGCCGGCGGAGCGATCACTGCAGAAGACCTGGCCGGGCTGTTCAAGGAGTAGCGGCGAAGGCGGGGCTTTGTGCCCTACGTCCGCTTCGGGTAGGCGCCGTAACCTGAAACCGGCAGAGCGGCCGGGGCGCCTGCCGGCTTCATGGAGGCGAATAGTGAAATCGGCAAACGCAAGCATCATTACCGGCGTCATCCTGATAGCGGTCGGTGTGCTGTTGCTGCTGGACCTCCTCGACGTGATCGAGAGCGCGGCCTATGTGCCGATAGTGATCTTCGCCGCTGTTGGGGCTGTATTCGTGTCGCTCTTCATTCGCGGCCGGGAGTTCTGGTGGGCGGCGATCCCCGGATCGGTGTTCCTGGGCCTGGCCGCGGTTGTCGCCGCCACCCAGCTCACCGGCGGCGGCGCCGGAGCGGCCTTCCTGTTCCTGTTCATGGCAGCCGGATTTGCTGCGGTCTTCCTTCGCCAGCCGGACAACTGGTGGGCCGTTATCCCGGGCGGAGTGATGTTCACGCTGGCACTCGTCGTGGCACTCCCGCCGCAGGTGCAGGGCGTGCCCACCGCCGCCGTCCTGTTCCTGGGCCTGGCTGCCACCTTTGGCGTGCTGTCCCTCGTTCCGGTCCCGGCGGCCGGTCAGGCCGGGCGGATGAAGTGGCCGTTGATTCCCGCCGCCGTCCTTGCAGTGCTTGGGGTGATCTTCGCGCTGCAGTCCACGGTGCTGCTCCTCGCCGCGGACTTCGTGGTGGTTGCCGTCATGATCCTGGCGGGCACTGCCTTGCTGGTCTACGCCTTCCGGGCACGCCATGGCGGACAGGACAAGGCACACGGTTAACACCGGCCCGGGCATGACAAAGGGCCAGTCCTCGGAACTATAAGCCAGCTGCTGCTGGCACCGGTCCGGAGGTTGGCCCCCTGCCTGACTCGTGATCCGGATGGCATGCACCCGGACTTCCTGGGAATCCCTACACGCGCTGCGGAGAGCCCAGCTCCACCGGATCCTCATCCGTAAGGTATGCGAGCTCGGAGTGTGCTGCGAGGTCGATGCCGCGCATCTCGTCCTCGGGATTGATCCGCAGGCCAATCGTCTTGTCCAGGATCTTTGCGAGGATCCAGGTGATGCCGAACGAGTAAACGAGCACCGTGACAGTGGCGAGGGCCTGGACGCCGAGCAGTTCCACGCCGCCGCCGTAGAAGAGTCCGCTGACCCCGTTCGGGGCAGCATCGGTGGCGAAGAGGCCGATCAGGAGCGTGCCCAGGATGCCGCCCACAAGGTGGACGCCCACAACGTCGAGCGAGTCGTCGTAGCCGAGGCGGTACTTCAGTTCAATGGCCAGCGAGCATACGGCCCCGGCGATCGCCCCGATGGCCAGCGCGCCCAGCGGGCTTACCGCGCCACAGGCGGGGGTGATGGCCACGAGCGCCGAGATCAGGCCGGACGCTGCGCCCATGCTGGTGGCTGCCCCGCGGCGGAGCCGTTCCACCAGGGACCAGGCCAGGAGGCCGGCCGAGGCAGCTACGGCGGTGTTGAGGAGAACCACCGACGCCGACTGGCCGGCGGACAGCGCGGAGCCGGCGTTGAAGCCGAACCAGCCCACCCAGAGGAGGCCGGCGCCAACCAGTACCAGCGGGCGGCTGTGCGGCTTGGCGTGCTCCACTTTCGGCCAGCCGGAGCTCTTGCCGAGCACCAGGGCCAGGGCCAGTGCTGCCGCGCCGGCGTTCATGTGCACGGCGGTGCCGCCGGCGAAGTCGATGGCCTTGATCCCGCTGGCGATCCAGCCGCCGGTCACGCTGCCATCCGCCGAAGTGAAGGCGAAGACCCAGTGCGCGATGGGGAAATAGACGATCGTGGCCCAGATGCCGGCAAACAGCATCCAGGCGCCGAACTTCATGCGGCCCGCTGCGGCGCCTGCCACCAGCGCCGTGGTGACGCAGGCGAAGAACAGCTGGAAGGCAGCAAACAGGATGACCGGGATGGACGCCTCCTCATCCGCGGCCAGCAGCTGCCCCATGCCGGGGAATTCGGTGACGTCACCGATCAGCCCCAGCCCCCCAACCGAGTTGCCGAAAGCCATCGAGTACCCGAACAGTGCCCAGAGGACAGCCACCAGGCTGGCGCCGCCGAAACACATCATCATCATGTTGAGAATGCGGCGCGACCCCACCATGCCCCCGTAGAACAGGGCGAGGGCGGGGATCATCATGCAGACCAGCGCCGAGCTGGCCAGTATCCAAGCGACATTTCCCGAATCCATGGGAAACCCCTTTCAAGATGCGAAGAGAGAACGGTAAGTTGCCGTCAGAGCCGCTCCGTGGAGGCACTCCGGGGGAGGGACGCGGATGGAGAGACCACGTTCAGCGGAGGGGCGGCTGTTGCCGTCTGGTTCCAACTGTATGGCGGCTATTTCGGGGTGGGTTTCCGGCGTGTTAAATGATCGTTTCGGTCATCCGCCAGCGAGTTTCAGGCGTCCCTCTGAGCGCAGGGTCCTCCCCCAGGGCGCCGTGACGGTTTGCTGCGGCACGGGAGACGTGCGGTAGCGCCGCAACCGGGCGCGATCACTCGTGCGAGTGTTCCGGCGACCTCATTGCGGGCCTGGCCGCCCATGTCGGCCATCATAGGTGGCAGGCCGCGAGGGCTCTGCGGCTAAGCTGGGGAAAACCGCCACTGCACTGCATGCACGGGCACGGCAGCGAGGACCCCGGTGCAATGGTCGCGGAAGGAAGAGGGAATGGCGCGAGCGACAGTCCAGGACGTCGCCAAAACGGCAGGAGTGTCGGTCGGGACAGTTTCACGGGTCCTTAACGGCAGCCCGGCAGTCAGCGCTGCGAGCAAGGAAAAGGTCAAGGGTGCCATCCGCGAACTCAACTACCGGCCGCTGGCTTCTGCCCGCGACCTGCGCCGCGACCGCACCATGCGCCTGCTGGCCCTCGCCAAGAGCCTCGACTCCCCTGTCATCAGCGAAGCCTTCCGTGGCTTCGGGGACGCCGCGGCACTGTCCGGCTATGTCAGCCTCACCGCACCCACCTCGGGGGACCTCGAGCGGGAACAGCAGCTGGTGGACATGCTGCGCAACGGCTCGGTTGACGGCCTGATCCTCTTTTCGCCCACCATGCCGGACGCCGATGTTGAGGCACTGGCAGGGCAACTGAGCGTTGTCCAGGTCTGCGAGATCGTCGATTCCGAGGCGGCATTCGGTGTTTCCATCGACGACCGGCGGGCCGCCGTGGACATCACCCGGCACCTCCTGGCAACGGGCAGCCGGCGCCTGGCGATGATCGGCAACAGGGCGGCACGCTCCGGCCGGCTGCGGGAGGAAGGATTCCTTGCTGCCGTCCGGGAGGCAGGTCTGCAGCCGGAGCACCTGTTGTTCGCTGAGGGCGAGTTCGGTTTCCATGCCGGGCGCCGCCTCACCAAGGAACTCCTGCTGCTGGACCCGCTGCCCGATGCCGTCTTCTGCGGCAGCGATACTGTGGCCGCCGGATGCGTCCGCGAGATTACCGACGCCGGCCTGCGGGTTCCGGACGACATCGCCGTGGCAGGTTTCGACGATTCCGTCCAGGCGGAAATGTGTGTCCCTGAACTGACCACCATCAGGCAGCCCGCCTACGAGATGGGCCGGGTGGCCTTTGAAGCGCTGTTCGCACGCATGACTGAGCCAGGCGAACACCGCCGAGGCCGCACCTTCCTCCCCCACGAGCTCGTGGTCCGCGACTCCACGAAGGGCTAGCACCAGGGGTTGACAGTCCTCGACGGTGGCTGCAAGACTTTTGGAATCGATTCCAAACCTGCGGCAGCCTTCAGTGGCGCAACAGGTTGGAATCGATTCCAAACGGCTTCACAGAGCCCCCTCCGCCACCAACCAGTTAAGGAAGCACCCCTTTGATCAACGAGCAGCAGCCGTCAGTGCAGCCCGCCGCCCTTCCCGAAGAAGCACCGGCAGAAGCGTTGCGGGTGGGCGTAGTAGGCATCGGATGGGCCGGCCAGCAGCACCTGAAGGCCTACCACGCCCTTGACGGCGTCAGCATCGTTTCGCTTGCCGGCATGGAGCAGGAACTCCGCGACTCCCTGCAGGCCGAATACGCCATTCCGAACGCCTTCGCGGACTGGAAAGACATGCTGGACCACGGCGGACTGGACGCCGTCAGCGTGGCAGTGCCAACCTTCCTGCACGCCCCCATCACCATCGCCGCCCTGGAACGGGGAATCCACGTCCTGAGCGAGAAGCCCATCGCCCGCAACGCCGTCGAAGGCCAAGCCATGGTTGACGCTGCCCGCAAGGCCGGGCGCGTCCTGGACGTCGCCTTCAACCACCGCCGCCGCGGCGACATCCAGGCGCTGAAGGGCGTCATCGATGCGGGCGGGCTCGGCCGGCCGTACTACGCCAAGGCATCCTGGCTGCGCCGCTCCGGCATCCCCACCCTGGGCAGTTGGTTCACCAACCCGGAGCTTGCCGGCGGCGGACCGCTGGCGGACATCGGCGTCCACGCCCTGGATTACGCCCTGCACCTGCTGGGCGAACCGAAAGTGGTGGCCGTCTCGGCGGCCACCCATTCGGAACTGGGACCACAGGGGCGGGGCGGCGGCAGCGCCTACTCCGCCCTGGCATCCAGCCACGCCTTCGACGTGGAGGACTTCGCCTCGGCGTTCCTCCGGCTCGAGGGCGGCGGAACCCTGGTGATCGAGGCGAGCTGGGCCACGTACCGGGAGACGGACGACCTCCTGGACTTCACGATTTACGGAACGGACGGCGGCGCGGAGCTCAAGGTGCAGGGCGCGCCTTTCCCGCCCGTGGGCCAGCTGCGGGTGTTCACGGACAAGGACGGCGAAAGCGCCGATTACGTCCCGCCGGTACTGCCGGGCCGCGCCCATGATGCAGTGGTGGAGGACTTCGTCACGGCAGTCCGGGGCGGCGAGGCAGTCTGGGGCGGGCATGACGGCTCCCTGGCGCTCTACCGGGCACAGATCATCGACGCGTGCTACCAGTCAGCGCTGGAGCAGAGGGAGGTTCGGCTCTAATGAACGGCAAACTGAAGATCCGGGTATGGAACGAGGGCGTCCACGAGGCCATCAACGAGCCGCCCCACATCGGGGAGATCTACCCTGACGGCATCCACGGTGCCATCGCCGCCGGGCTCCGTTCCTTCTACCCGGAGGCAGAGATTACGACGGCGGTCCTCGCCACGGACGATGAGCACGGCCTCGACGAGGAGGTGCTCGCGGAGACGGACGTCCTGCTGTGGTGGGGACACATGGCCCATCATGAGGTGAGCGACGCCGTCGTCGAACGCGTCCACCGGCACGTCCTCGGCGGCATGGGCCTGATCGTGCTCCACTCGGGGCACTTCGCCAAGGTGTTCACCAGGCTGCTGGGCACCAGCTGCTCGCTCGCCTGGCGGAACGACGGCGAGCGCGAGCTCGTGTGGACCGTGAAGCCCTCGCACCCCATCGCTGAGGGCGTGGACAGCCCCATCGTCATCCCCGAACAGGAGATGTACGGCGAGCTGTTCGATATCCCGGAGCCGGACGACCTCATCTTCATCAGCTCCTTCGCGGGCGGCGAGGTGTTCCGTTCCGGCGTCACCTTCACCCGGGGCAAGGGCCGCATCTTCTATTTCAGCCCCGGCGACCAGGAATACCCGGTGTACCACCACCCGCAGGTCCAGCGGGTCCTGGCCAACGGCGTCAAGTGGGCGGCCCAGCCCGGCCTGCACCGCTCGGCCCCAGGGGTCACCAACCCCGCCCGGGACTGGTTCAGCTAGGGATGGCTGCAGCCGGCCTCCGGCATGGCAACCCTGGCGACAGCAGCTGCGGGTTTCCCATAGCCGGGGCCGGTTCCAGCGGGTACAACTGAGGGATGACTACCCCGGCACTCGTGTTAGGCCCCATGATGCGGTACGTGGACCAGACCTCGGCGAGCATCTGGGTGGAAACCCGGGACAACGCCAGCGTGACGGTCAGCGCCGGGGCCGGGGAGTGGAAAGCCCGGACCTTCGCCGTCCACGGCCACCACTACGCGCTGGTGGAAGTGGACGGCCTGGAGCCCGGATCCGTGACACCGTACACGGTGGCCGTCAACGGAGTGCCGGTGTGGCCCGAGCCCGGGACGGGGTTCCTGCCGCCGGTGATCGCCACCCTCAAACCCGGCAAGCCGCTGCGCCTGGCCTTCGGTTCCTGCCGCACCAGCGTCCCGCACGACGAGTCCGGCAACCGGAGCCACGGCGTGGACGCTTTGCGGGCCTACGCAGTGGCTATGAGTTCCGGCGGCGGCGGGGAGCCGTGGCCGGACCTGGTGGCATTCCTCGGGGACCAGGTCTACGCGGATTTAACCAGCGAACAGATGCAGGAATTCATCAAGGCCCGGCGTGATATTGAGGCGCCTCCCGGCGAAGAGCTCAAGGACTACGAGGAGTACGCGCACCTCTACCACCTGGCATGGTCCGACCCCGCGAACAGATGGCTGCTGTCCACCCTGCCCAGTGCCATGATTTTCGACGACCATGACATCCGGGACGACTGGAACTCGTCGAGGAGCTGGCGGGAGGCGATGCAGGCCACCGCCTGGTGGCAGGGGCGCATTGTGGCCGGGCTGGCCTCGTACTGGGTCTACCAGCATTTGGGAAACCTGTCCCCGCAGGAGCGCGCCGCGGATGTGATCTGGCAAAAGATCACATCCCGCCGCGGGGACGGCGAACCGGACATCAGCGCTGAGCTGGACAGTTTCGCCGAGCGGGCCGACCAGGATCCGGAAACCTACCGGTGGAGTTACTGCCGCGACTTCGGCGACACCCGGCTGCTTGTGGTTGATTCCCGTGCCGCCCGGAACCTGGACCCTGACCGCCGGGCCCTGCTGGACGACGCCGAAATGGACTGGCTGGACGCCCGGATGCGCGGCGGGTTCCGGCACCTGCTCGTGGCAACGTCCTTGCCGTTCCTCCTGCCGATGGGCCTGCACCACCTTGAAGCCTGGGACGAGGCAGTCTCCGAGGGCGCATGGGGCAGGCTCCCGGCGCGGGTCGGCGAGAAACTGCGCCAGGCGGTAGACCTGGAGCACTGGGGTGCCTTCCAGGACAGCTTCCGGCGGATGGCCGCCATGGCCGCGGAGGTGGCAGAGGGGACGCGCGGTCCGGCCCCGGAGACTGTCACCTTCCTGTCGGGCGACGTGCATTTTTCCTACGTCTCCGAAGTGGAGCGGCCCTCGGGAAGCCGCATCATCCAGGCGGTCTGCTCTCCCATCCGCAACCCGCTCCCGCGGCTGATGCGCTCCTTCGGCGCCGTGATGTCCTACGGCCTGGCCGCGCCGATCGGGGCGTTGGCGGCACGCTCCGCCAGGGTTCCGGATCCGCCCTTCCGCTGGTCCGGCATCAAAGGCCCATGGTTCGACAACAACCTGGCCTGCCTCGAAGTGGTGCCGGAGGGCTTGAAGCTGTGGTGGCAGCGGGGCGTGGTGGACGGCTGCGACAACCTCAACCCCCGCCTGGAACGCGTGGCCGAGATAACCGTCGCTCCACGCAGGACGGCGGGGAATGCTGCCGTCCTGCCGTCCTAGATCAGGCCCTGGGCCAGCATGGCGTCCGCTACCTTCACGAACCCGCCGATGTTGGCGCCGAGCACGTAGTTGCCCGGATCACCGTACTCGTCAGCCGTGGAGGCGCAGCGGTCGTGGATGCCCACCATGATGTCGGTGAGCCGCTCCTCGGTGTGTTCGAAGGACCAGGAATCCCGGCTGGCGTTCTGCTGCATCTCCAGCGCCGACGTGGCAACGCCGCCGGCATTGGCGGCCTTGCCCGGACCGAACAGCACGCCGGCCTGCTGGAACACGGCCGCCGCGTCGCGGGTTGAGGGCATGTTGGCGCCTTCGCCGACGGCAAGGAGCCCGTTGCGGACCAGCCGGGCGGCAGCACCGCCGTCGAGCTCGTTCTGGGTGGCACAGGGCAGCGCCACGGTGGCATCGACCTCCCAGACGGAGCCGCCGTCCACGTAGGACACGCCGCCACGGCGTTCGGCATAATCCTTCAGGCGGCCCCGTTGCACTTCCTTCACTTCGCGAAGAAGGGCGACGTCGATGCCCGCCTCATCCACCACGTAACCCGAGGAGTCGGAGCAGGCCACCACAGTGGCACCCAGCGCCTGCGCTTTGGCAATCGCATTGATGGCCACGTTTCCGGAGCCTGAGACCACCACGCGCTGGCCGTCGAAGGACGTGCCGCGGGTCTTCAGCATTTCCTGGGTGAAGATCACGGTTCCGAAGCCGGTGGCTTCCGGCCGGACCAGGGATCCGCCCCAGGAAATGCCTTTTCCGGTAAGGACCCCGGATTCGTAGCGGTTGGTGATGCGCTTGTACTGCCCGAACAGGTAGCCGATTTCGCGGCCGCCCACACCAATGTCGCCGGCCGGGACGTCGGTGTACTCACCAATGTGCCGGTACAGCTCGGTCATGAAGGACTGGCAGAACCGCATCACCTCGCCATCGCTGCGGCCGCGGGGGTCGAAGTCCGAGCCGCCCTTGCCGCCGCCGATGGGCATGCCGGTGAGGGCGTTTTTGAAGATCTGTTCAAAGCCCAGGAATTTGACGATGCCCAGGTAGACCGAGGGGTGGAACCGCAGGCCGCCTTTGTACGGGCCCAGCGCCGAGTTGAATTCCACCCGGAAGCCGCGGTTGATCTGCACCCGGCCCTGGTCATCAGTCCACGGCACGCGGAAGATGATCTGCCGCTCCGGTTCGCAGAGCCGTTCCAGGATTGCGGCTTCAAGGAGTTCGGGATGCCTGTCATGGACGGGCCCCAGGCTTTCAAAGACCTCAACTACTGCCTGATGGAACTCCGCTTCGCCGGGGTTCCTGGCCAGGACAGTGTCCCTGATGGCCTCCAGCCGTGCATCCATGAATCTTTCCTCACCGTGGGCGTAACACTGGGCAGCCACGCGGCGGGCGGCGTCGTCCCAAATAGTTTACGCTTCAACTTAACTGATTGCGACCGGCCACCGTTAGGCGGCCCCAATCACAATGCCCTAACCTCCGTATTGTGACAGAAAAATTCCACTTAGCGATAATTCCGTCGGCGCTTCCGGCGGGCGGCGGGGCGTCCTGATGCCGTACGTCTGCCTGCTCCTCTCCGGTGCGGCACTGCTGGTCAACGGACTCGCCACCCTGGGGCACCTGCCCCGCCGCGACGCAGCCGTCCTGAGCCTGGTGGTGGGGATCGTGCAGCTGGTTCTCGGCGTCGTCGTGCTGTCCCTGGGCGGTGCGGCCGGCACAGCGCCGACGGCAGCAGGGATCCTTCTGTTCGGGCTGACCTACGCCTATGCGGGCCTGGACATCCTGCTGGGCCTTGGGGCGAAGGGCCTGGGCTGGTTCTGCGGGATGGTTGCGTTCGTTGCCGTGCTGCTTGCCTTCTTCTGGCTTCCTGCCGATCCCCTGCTCGCCGTGCTGTGGCTGGCGTGGGCGGTGCTCTGGGGCCTGATGTTCGCCTCCCTGGCCTGCGGCCGGAGCGGGCTGGACCCCTACATGGGCTGGGCACTGGTCCTGGCCAGCCAGGTGACCGCCACGGTGCCGGCCTTCCTGGGAATGGCCGGGCTCTGGCCGCGCAGCGCCCACGTTGCCGCCGGCGCCGCCGGGCTGTTGGGACTTCTCTTCCTTGCCGCGGGGGTACTGGCGCGGCGGCAGCCTGCGGGCGAATGGCGCGCACCGGATAAGCCCGGCACCGTTGCCGCCCTGCCCCGGGAGCCGCGGCGCTAGCCGCCGTGGCATACTGCCGTAACCAGTTTCTGCCGGATCCGCCGGCTGGAGGTCGGAAGGGGTTCTTCAATGCAGGAGTTCGTCAGTGCGGACGAAACAGTGCGGCAGCACGTCGTCGATGCGCTCGCGCAGGCGGGGACCGCCCCGGATCGCGCCTTTCAGCAGCGGTTCGACGCACACTTCCCCGACCTGTGCCGCCTCTTCCGCACGCTGTACGGATCCCGGCCGGACTGGCAGGACCAGCTGGCCGCCCTGGTGGTCCAGGGTGCACGCTCCTGGGATGGGCGCCCGGCCGAGCTGAAGGCCCTGGACGCTGAACGGGAGGCCAACAGCGGCTGGTTCCTGTCCAACAACATGCTCGGCGGCGTCTGCTACGTGGACAGGTACGCCGAAAGCCTGGAAGGGCTGCGCTCCCACATTCCTTACTTCAAGGAACTGGGCCTCACTTACCTGCACCTCATGCCGCTGTTCCTCGCGCCCGAGCCGCACTCCGACGGCGGCTACGCCGTCTCCAGCTACCGCCAAGTCAACCCCAAGCTGGGCACCATGGAACAGCTCCGTGAGCTTGCCTCCGAGTTCCGGACCCACGGCATCAGTCTGGTGGTGGACTTCATCTTCAACCACACGAGTGACGAACACGAGTGGGCCCGCAAGGCGGCGTCGGGGGATCCGGAGTACAGCGACTACTACTGGATCTTCCCCGACCGCACCATGCCGGACGCCTTTGAGCGGAACGTGCGTGAAATCTTCCCCGAAAACCACCCCGGGTCCTTCATCCAGATGGAGGACGGCCGCTGGGTTTGGGCAACCTTCCACACCTACCAATGGGACCTGAACTACTCCAACCCGGACGTCTTCCGGGCCATGGCCGGGGAGATGCTGTTCCTGGCCAACCAGGGCGTTGACATCCTGCGCATGGATGCCGTGGCGTTCATCTGGAAGCAGCTGGGCACCCCCTGCGAAAACCTCCCCGAGGCCCACATCCTCCTCCAGGCCTTCAATGCCGTCTGCCGGCTGGCCGCGCCGTCGCTGCTGTTCAAGTCCGAGGCAATCGTGCATCCGGACGAGGTGGCCCTCTACATCGATCCGGCCGAATGCCAGCTCTCCTACAATCCGCTGCAGATGGCGCTGATCTGGGAATCCCTGGCCACCCGGGACGTCTCGCTGCTGGCGCAGGCGCTCGAACGAAGGCACAACATCCCGGACGGCACGTCCTGGGTCAATTACGTGCGCAGCCATGACGACATCGGCTGGACCTTCGCCGACGAGGACGCGGCAGAGCTTGGCATCAACGGCTTCGACCACCGCCGTTTCCTGAACTCCTTCTACGTCAACCGGTTCCCGGGCAGCTTCGCCCGCGGCGTCCCGTTCCAGGACAATCCCAAGACCGGGGACTGCCGGATTTCAGGTACCACGGCGTCCCTGTGCGGCATGGAGGTGGACCCGGCCGAGGCGGTGGAGCGGATCCTCCTTGCCCACTCGGTGGCCTTCGGCACCGGCGGCATCCCGCTCCTGTACCTGGGCGACGAGGTGGGGCAGGTCAACGACTACGGGTATGCAGAAGAGGAAGGGCACGACGCCGACAGCCGCTGGGTGCACCGGCCCCACTACCCGGCGGGCCAATTCGCGCTCCGCCACGACCCGTCCACCCCCGCGGGCGCGGTGTACGCCGGCCTGAAGCGGATGGTTGAGGTCCGGGCGGCCACGCCTGAACTGGCCGGTACCAGGCTGGTGGATTTTTCCACCAACAACCGTTCCGTCCTTGCCTACCAGCGGCCCGGCGCCGCGGCTGAAACACGGGTCCTGGCGCTCGCCAACTTCAGCGACCAGCCCCAGGCCCTGCCCGCCGAAACCTTCTCCGGGTACTCCCCTGCCGCCGTCGACCTTCTCTCCGAAGCAGCGCTGCAGCTGGACGAGGGGGTCACGCTCCTCCCCCGCCAGTACCTCTGGCTGCGCGTCACTCCCGTTTAGGCCCGTCTCATCCCAACTAGGTAGCGCTAAGTGTCGTTTTGGCCGCCCCAAAAGACACTTAGCGCTACCCAGTTGGGCGGGCGGGGGCGGGGCGTGAAACCATACGGATCATGGCCCAGAAGATTGCGTACCAGGGTGAGCCCGGCGCCAACTCCAATATCGCGTGCAAGCAGATGTTCCCCGACATGGAAAGCGTGCCCTGCGCGAGCTTCGAGGACGCGTTTGAACTCGTGTCCAGCGGCGAGGCCGAGCTGGCCATGATCCCGATCGAGAACTCCATCGCCGGCCGGGTGGCGGACATCCACATCCTGCTGCCGCAGTCCAACCTGCAGATCGTGGGGGAGTTCTTCCTGCCCATCCACTTCGACCTGCTTGGCATCCCGGGCAGCACCATCGAAGGTGCCACCGAGGTGCACAGCCACATCCACGCCCTGGGCCAGTGCCGGAAGCTCATCCGCGAGCACGGCCTCAAGCCCGTCATCGCCGGCGACACCGCGGGTTCCGCCCGGGAAGTCAGCGAGTGGAACGATCCCCGCAAGCTGTCCCTCGCTCCCCCGCTCGCGGCCCAGATCTATGGCCTGGAAGTGCTGGCCTCACGAGTTGAGGACGACCCCTCCAACACCACGCGCTTCGTGGTCCTGGCCCGGGAAAAGGAGCTGCCGGCGCGGGATGAGCTTCCCGGACCGGCAGTCACCAGCTTTGTGTTCCGCGTCCGCAACGTCCCCTCGGCCCTGTACAAGGCGCTGGGCGGCTTCGCCACCAACGGCGTGAACATGACCCGGCTGGAAAGCTACATGGTGGGCAACGAATTCGCCGCCACCATGTTCATGGCCGACGTCGAAGGCCACCCCGAGGACCTGCCGTTGAAGCTGGCCCTCGAGGAACTGGACTTCTTCACCACCGAGGTGCGGATCCTGGGCGTCTACTCCGCCGCGGACTACAGGACGGCTCAGACCGTCAGCGGCTGACCCGCTGCATGGCGCGGCTTCAGGAGACCGGCGAAGAACTCCGCCAGCTCCGCCGTCGCCGCGAGCGGCAGGACGTTGGCCACGTACTGGTCCGGACGGACCACCACCACCACGCCGCCGCGGTCCAGGCCCCGCAGCTCGAAGATGTCCGCGTTGGGATCGGTGGCGTACACCTTCTCGTAGTCGGTCAGCTTGAACGGGCCCACCTGCGGCCTGAACACCGCCGGTACCGCGTTGATGTCAACGGCGGTGTGGGGCTGCTGGTAGACCACTTTCACGTCGAACCAGGCATCCGGGTCAGCGTCCGACGGCGTCGCGGCCAGCGGTGACTGCGGCGAGTTCGCCAGCCACTCGGCGAAGTCCGCCACACCTGAGTGCCCGCCGGCCGGTGCCGCGTCGGCGAAAACGTAGATCCGCCAGCGGCCGTCAGCCGTAGCGTGGTGGCCCAGGTGCATCGGGTTGGTATCGCCCACCCGCACCACGGGCGCCGATTTGAAGCGCTTGCCCACGGGAAAACCCGTGGCCAGGTCCTGGTGGATGTCGCTGCCGGTCACCATCGACGGCGTGTACTGGGTCATGAAGCCGGCCGGGAATTCAGCGGTGCGCACGTAGAAGTCCTCAAGGTCAGAGGGGTGTTCGAACTCTTCGGGCTTCTTGGCCATCATGGTGGACCACTCCTTATCGAAATCGATAAGGTTCTTCGCCACCACCTGGCGCTCCTCGGAGTAGGTGGACAGCAGGCTCTCCGGGCTGCGGCCTTCCAGCACGTGCCCCAGCTTCCAGGCCAGGTTGAAGCCGTCCTGCATGGAGACATTCATGCCCTGGCCGGCCTTGGCACTGTGGGTGTGGCAGGCGTCGCCGGTGATGAACACCCGCGGTGTGCGGGTGCCGCGGTCCTCCGGCAGGACGTCGTCGAACCTGTCCGTCAGGCGGTGGCCCACCTCGTAGACGCTGTGCCATGCCACGTCGCGCACGTCCAGCGTGTAGGGGTGGAGGATCTCGTTGGCCTTGTGGATGATCTGCTCGATGGTGGTTTTGCGGATGGCGCCCTTGGTGTCCGGATCCACCTCGCCAAGGTCCACGTACATGCGGAAGAGGTAGCCGCCTTCCCGGGGGATCAGCAGGATGCTGCCTTTCTCACCCTGGATGGCGCACTTGGTGCGGATGTCCGGGAAGTCGGTAACGGCCAGGACATCCATAACGCCCCAGGCGTGGTTGGCGGCGTCGCCGGCGAGGTGGCAGCCAATGGCGTCCCGCACCTTGCTGCGGGCGCCGTCCGCACCAACAACGTACTTAGCGCGGACCACCCGCTCCTGGCCTTCGCTTGGGCCGGAGGTGCGGGCGAGGGTCACAGTGACGGGGTACTCCCCCTGGCCCGTGACTTCAAGGCCGCGGAATTCGTAGCCGTAGTCGGGCTTCATGCGGGTGGGCGAGTTGGCCATGACCTCGGCGAAGTAATCGAGGACGCGGGCCTGGTTCACGATGAGGTGCGGGAATTCACTGATCCCCATCTCGTCGTCCACGGCACGGGCGGCCCGGACGATGCGCGAGTGGTCCGCCGGGTCCGGCTTCCAGAACGCCATTTCGGTGATCCTGTATGCCTCGGCGATGATCCGCTCGGCAAAACCGAAGGCCTGGAACGTCTCCACGCTCCGGGCCTGGATGCCGTCCGCCTGGCCGATGGGAAGACGCCCTTCCCGGCGTTCAACAATGCGCGTTGTGACATTCGGGAACTGGGAAAGCTGCGCGGCTGCAAGCATGCCGGCAGGTCCGGTGCCCACAATCAGCACGTCGACTTCGTCCGGAAGGTCAGCAGGCCGGTTGATCCCGACGCCTGCCGCAGGCTTGACCCGGGGGTCGCCCGACACGTAACCGTGGTGGTGAAACTGCACGGGATTCCTCACTTCGTTGTGTGGCGCTTCAGCTGCACGAGCTGTTCGATAATAGAATTTCAGGTTCCATATAAGAAACCCTGCGATTGAGCACCACAGTACGCCACCTGTGACGGGGACTACAAGGGACCGGGATTCCCTTGGGAAAAGGGGTTGACGAACGCCGACGCGAGCGCGATAGTGATCGTATACGATTTTGTACTCGATGAGGAGACGCTTTGGAGCAGGTCAACGGGGACACCCTTGCAGCGGCACGCAAGGTCATCGCGGTGCACATCAACTACCCCAGCCGGGCCGCGCAGCGGGGACGCACGCCGGCCCAGCCGTCGTACTTCCTCAAGCCGTCGTCGTCGCTCTCGCTGAGCGGCAGCGCGGTGGAACGGCCTGCCGGCTGCGAGCTCCTCGGCTATGAGGGGGAGATTGCCCTGGTCATCGGCAAGGCCGCCCGCCGGGTCGGGCTCGAGGACGCGTGGAGCCACGTCGCCGCCGTTACCGCGAGCAACGACCTGGGCGTGTATGACCTGCGCTGGGCGGACAAAGGCTCGAACCTGCGTTCCAAGGGCGGCGACGGCTTCACTCCCGTGGGCCCCGCACTGATCCCGGCAGACGCCGTCGACCCCTCCCGCCTCCGCATCCGCACCTGGCACAACGGCCAGCTCGTCCAGGACGACACCACGGAGGACCTGCTTTTCCCGTTCGCCCGCCTGGTCGCCGACCTCTCCCAGCTGCTCACCCTCGAGGAAGGGGACATCATCCTCACCGGCACCCCCGCCGGCGCCTCCGTGGCCAGGCCCGGAGACGTGCTGGAGGTGGAAGTCTCCGCCGGAGACCTCACCACGGGCCGCCTGGTCACCAGGGTGGAGGAAGGCACGACGCCGTTCGCCGACTTTGGTGCCGGCCCCAAGGTTGACGATGTGCAGCGGGAGGAAGCGTGGGGTTCGCGCGAAGCTGCCGGACTTCCTGCCCCTGCCAGCGTCCTCACCCCGGAACTGAAAGCCAAACTCGAGAGCGTCGCCACGGCAACGCTGTCCTCGCAGCTGCGCAAGCGGGGCCTGAATAACGTCAGTATCGACGGGCTGCAGGCCACGCGCCCGGACCGCCGCGTCGTCGGGCTGGCCCGGACCCTGCGCTACGTCCCCAACCGGGAGGACCTGTTCAAGTCCCACGGCGGCGGCTTCAACGCCCAGAAGCGCGCCATCGATTCCGTGAACGAGGGCGAAATCCTGGTGATGGAGGCCCGCGGCGAGAAAGGCACCGGGACGGTGGGTGACATCCTGGCCCTGCGCGCCCAGGTCCGCGGCGCCGCGGCGATCATCACGGACGGCGGCGTCCGGGACTACGCCGCCGTGGCCGGACTGGAGATGCCCACCTATTTCGCCAACCCGCACCCCGCGGTGCTGGGACGCCGCCACGTTCCGTGGGACACGGACATCACCATCGCCTGCGGCGGTACGGCGGTGCAGCCCGGCGACATCATCGTGGCCGACTCCGACGGCATCCTGGTGATCCCGCCGGCCATCGCCGGGGAACTCGTCGAGGACTGCATTCGGCAGGAACAGGAGGAGGCGTTCATCTTCGAGATGGTGAAGCAGGGCAACAGCGTTGACGGCCTCTACCCCATGAACGCCGAGTGGCAGGCACGGTACGAGGACTGGAAAGCGGGCAAGAGCAATGACTGAGGCAGTATTGGCCGCGGGCAGCAAGTCGCAACAGGCCTACGACGCGGTAAAGGCCCGGATTGTGGAAGGAACCTACACCCCCGGGTACCGGCTGGTGCTCGGCAGCATCGCCAAGGACCTCGGGTTCAGCGTGGTCCCGGTCCGGGAAGCCATCCGCCGGCTCGAGGCCGAAGGACTGGTGAAGTTCGAACGCAACGTGGGCGCCACCGTGGCCGGGATCGACCCCACCGAGTACCTCTACACCATGCAGACCCTGAGCATCGTGGAAGGTGCCGCCACCGCGCTGTCTGCTCCGCTGGTCGATGCCGCGGCGATTGCCCGGGCCCGCGCCGTGAATGAGGAGATGCGCGAGTGCCTCCAGCATTTTGACCCCGTCCGCTTCACCCGGCTTAACCAGGACTTCCACAGCGTCCTGTTCGAGCGCTGCCCCAACCCGCACATCCTGGACCTGGTCCACCGCGGCTGGAACCGGCTGGCAGCTTTGCGGTCCTCCACGTTCCGCTTTGTCCCGGGCCGTGCCCGCGAATCGGTGGAGGAGCACGAAGGGCTGCTGCAGCTCATCGAATCCGGAGCAGACGCCGATTCCATCGAGAAGGCCGCCCGCCTGCACCGCTCCGCCACCCTGGACGCCTACCTCGCCCAGACCACCCCGCAACCAGCAACGCGGGGTCACTAAACGCCCAATAAACGGCCCCAATCGGCCCAGAAGTGACCCCGCGTTGAACTATCACGAAGGAAACAACAATGACGTTCACTGCAGAACAGTCCGCCACCCACTACGTGCCGCAGGACCTTCCCAACCACATCCAGCACTACATCAACGGCCAGTTCGTCGACTCCGTCTCCGGCAAGACCTTCGATGTCCTGGACCCGGTATCCAACACCAACTACGCCACCGCCGCCGCAGGCCAGAAGGAGGACATCGACCTCGCCGTCGCCGCCGCCCGGGAAGCGTTCACCAACGGCCCGTGGCCGAAGATGAAGCCCCGAGAACGCGCCCGCGTCCTGAACAAAATCGCGGACGCCGTCGAGGCTCAGGAAGCCCGGCTCGCCGAGCTCGAGACGTTTGATACCGGCCTGCCCATCACCCAGGCCAAGGGCCAGGCCCTCCGCGCGGCGGAGAACTTCCGCTTCTTCGCCGACCTGATCGTGGCACAGTTCGACGACGCCATGAAGGTCCCCGGCTCACAGATCAACTACGTGAACCGCAAGCCGATCGGCGTCGCGGGCCTCATCACCCCGTGGAACACCCCGTTCATGCTGGAGTCCTGGAAGCTCGCCCCGGCCCTGGCCACCGGCAACACCGTGGTCCTCAAGCCGGCCGAGTTCACCCCGCTCTCCGCCTCGCTGTGGGCCACCATCTTCAAGGACGCCGGCCTCCCTGACGGGGTGTTCAACCTGGTCAACGGCCTCGGCGAGGAAGCCGGCGACGCCCTGGTCAAGCACCCGGACGTCCCGCTGATCTCCTTCACCGGCGAGACCACTACCGGCCAGACGATCTTCCGCAACGCCGCAGCCAACCTCAAGGGCCTGTCCATGGAACTCGGCGGCAAGTCACCCTGCGTGGTCTTCGCCGACGCCGACCTGGACGCCGCCATCGACTCGGCCCTGTTCGGCGTCTTCTCCCTCAACGGCGAGCGCTGCACCGCCGGCTCCCGGATCCTCGTGGAACGCGCCATCTACGACGAGTTCTGCGAAAAGTACGCCGCCCGCGCAAAGAACATCGTCGTCGGCGACCCCCATGACCCCAAGACCGAGGTCGGCGCCCTGGTCCACCCCGAACACTACGAAAAGGTGGCCTCCTACGTGGAGATCGGCAAATCCGAAGGCCGGCTCCTGGCCGGCGGCGGGCGGCCCGAAGGACTCCCCGACGGCAACTACATCGCACCCACGGTGTTTGCCGACGTCTCCCCGGATGCGCGGATCTTCCAGGAGGAGATCTTCGGCCCCGTTGTGGCGATCACCCCGTTCGAGAACGACGACGAAGCCCTCGCCCTGGCGAACAACACCAAGTACGGCCTCGCCGCCTACATCTGGACGCAGAACCTCACCCGCGCCCACAACTTCTCGCAGAACGTCGAGGCCGGCATGGTCTGGCTGAACAGCCACAACGTCCGCGACCTGCGCACCCCGTTCGGCGGCGTCAAGGCCTCGGGGCTGGGCCACGAGGGCGGCTACCGCTCCATCGACTTCTACACCGACCAGCAGGCCGTCCACATCACCCTCGGCACCGTCCACACCCCCAAATTCGGCGCCTAGCCAACCCCTTTCAAAGAAGAGAGACCAACATGAGCAACCCGTTCACCGGCCCCATCCCCACCCCAACTGTCCCGGCTCCGGACATCGTCCGCTGCGCCTACATGGAAATCGTGGTCACCGACCTCGCCAAATCCCGCGCGTTCTACGTGGACATGCTCGGCCTGCACGTCACCGAAGAAGACGAGAACGCCATCTACCTGCGCACCCTGGAGGAGTTCATTCACCACAACCTGGTGCTGCGCAAGGGACCCGTCGCCGCCGTGGCGGCCTTCGCCTACCGGGTGAAGTCCCCCGCCGAAGTGGACGCCGCAGAGGCGTACTACCGCGAGTTGGGCTGCCGGGTTGAACGCCGCAAGGAAGGCTTCACCAAGGGCATCGGAGACTCCGTCCGCGTCGAAGACCCGCTGGGCTTCCCCTACGAGTTCTTCTACGACGTGGAGCACGTGGAGCGCCTCACCCAGCGCTACGACCTCTACTCCGCCGGTGAGCTGGTCCGCCTGGACCACTTCAACCAGGTCACCCCCGACGTCCCGCGCGGCCGCAAATACCTTGAGGACCTCGGCTTCCGCGTCTCGGAGGATATCCAGGATTCCGACGGCGTCACGTACGCCGCATGGATGCACCGCAAGCAGACCGTCCACGACACCGCCCTGACCGGCGGCAACGGGCCGCGGATGCACCACATTGCCTTTGCCACGCACGAGAAGCACAACATCATCCAGATCTGCGACAAGATGGGCGCCCTGCGCATCAGCGACCGGATCGAACGCGGCCCCGGCCGGCACGGCGTGTCCAACGCCTTCTACCTCTACATCCTGGACCCGGACGGCCACCGTGTGGAGATCTACACCCAGGACTACTACACCGGCGATCCGGACAACCCCACCATCACCTGGGACGTCCACGACAACCAGCGCCGCGACTGGTGGGGCAACCCCGTGGTCCCCTCCTGGTACACCGAAGCCTCCCTGGTCCTGGACCTGGACGGCAACCCGCAGCCGGTCATCGAGCGCGAGGAAAAGAGCGAAATGGCGGTCACCGTGGGCGCCGACGGCTTCTCCTACACCCGGAAAACAGAAGGAGAAGGCGCCGGTGCCACTGAACAGAAGACCGGCTTCAAGCTGGGGGCGCAGGTCTAGATCATGCTGGATGACAGGACGATCGAGGCCATCGCGGACGAACTGCTTGAGGCGGGCCGTAACCGGAAACCTGTGCCGCGCCTGACCGCACGCTACCCGGACATGACGGTGGAGGACTCCTACGCCGTGCAGCAGTTGTGGCGGCGGCGGAACGAGGAAGCCGGACGGACCCTGGTGGGGCGCAAAATCGGCCTCACATCCAAGGCCATGCAGGCCGCCACCGGCATCACCGAACCGGACTACGGCGCCATCTTCGATGACATGGTGCTGGAAACCGGCTGCTCCGTGGACTGGGACCAGTACACCCACCCGCGGGTGGAAGTGGAACTGGCCTTCGTCCTGAAAGACGGGCTGAAAGGCCCGGCCTGCACCATCTTCGACGTCCTGAAAGCCACCGACTACGTGGTCCCGGCCCTGGAGATCCTGGATTCCCGGATCGAGATGGAAGGCAGGACCATCGTGGACACCATCTCGGACAACGCGGCGATGGGCGCTATGGTGATCGGCGGCCGGCCCGTAAAGCCCGACGCCGTGGACCTCCGCTGGGTCTCCGCCATCCTCTACAAGAACCAGACCGTTGAAGAGACCGGAGTCGCCGCCGGGGTCCTGGACCACCCGGCCAACGGCGTCCACTGGCTGGCCAACAAGATCGCCGCCCACGGCGACTCACTGAAAGCCGGCGACATCATCCTCGCCGGCTCCTTCACCCGCCCGCTCTGGGTGTACAAGGGAGATACCGTCCACGCCGACTACGGACCCCTGGGGAGTGTCACATGCCGCTTCGAATAGAGGACACCTTCCGCGACGCCCTCGCGGGGGCGGACCGGCCGCTGGCCGGGATGTGGGTGTGCTCCGGCAGCCCGCTGATCGCCGAGTTGTGCGCCGGATCCGGGCTGGACTGGCTCCTGGTGGACGCAGAGCACAGCCCCAACGGCCTCGAATCCATCCTCGCCCAGCTCCAGGCCACCCACGGCTACCCCGCCCACACCATGGTCCGCCCGCCCGCCAACGACACCGTGCTCATTAAGCAGTACCTGGACCTGGGCGTGCAGAACCTGCTCATCCCCATGGTCAACTCAGCCGCTGAGGCGGAAGCCGCCGTGGCCGCAACCCGCTACCCGCCGCAGGGCGTCCGCGGGGTCGGCTCGGCCCTGGCCCGCGCGGCACGCTGGAACCGGGTCCCGGACTACCTCGCCCGGGCCAACGAGACCATCAGCGTCACCGTACAGATCGAATCCGAAGCCGCGGTAGCCGTCGTGGAAAACATCCTGGCGGTCGACGGCGTCGACGCCATCTTCGTGGGCCCGTCCGACCTCGCCGCCTCCATGGGCCTGCTGGGACAGCAGGAACACCCCGAGGTGCGCGCCGCCGTCGAACACTGCCTCGCCGCCGCCAAAGCCGCCGGGAAACCCGCGGGCGTCAACGCCTTCCACCCTGACACCGCCCGGCACTACCTCGACCAGGGTGCCAACTTCATCCTGGTGGGCGCCGACGTCGCCCTCCTGGCAAGGGGCTCCGAAGCCTTGGCAGCGCAGTACATCCAGGCGGCGGAGGCTGCCGATGGCGACAACACCGCCAGCTACTGACGTCGTCCCGCATTCACCTGCCTCGCGTGGCGCCTCGCAGAGGTGAAGACAGCCAGCAGACCATATGTTCAGCATATTAGCCACAAGCCAGTATAGTGAACGAATGACCTCCACAATCACCCTTGCGATTGCTGTACCGCTCGAAGCAGAGCTGGTGGAGCAGATCCGCGCCGTCGATCCGTCAGTTACCGTCCTCTACGAGCCCGAGCTCCTGCCACCCGAGCGTTACCCGGCCGACCACTCCGGCGACCCGGCCTTCAAGCGCACTCCCGCCCAGGAAGAGCGCTACTGGGCCATGCTCAACAGCGCACAGGTGCTTTACGGCTTCCCCAACGAAAGCCCCGCCGGCCTCGCCCGCATAGCCCGCGAGAATCCGCGCCTGCAATGGATCCACGCAATGGCCGCAGGGGCGGGCGGAGCCGCCAAGGCCTCCGGACTGGACCAGGACATCCTGCAAAAGTTCAAGATCACCACATCAGCCGGCGTCCACGCCCTGCCCCTCGCCGAGTTCGCGGCGCTCGGAATCCTCAACGGCTTCAAACGGAGCGCAGAACTGGCCCAGGACCAGGCCGCCAAAACATGGCCTGAACTGCGGATCCCCACCCGCCTGGTCAACGGCTCCACATTGGTGGTCACCGGGCTGGGCGAAATCGGGCTGGAGACCGCAAGGATCGCCAGGGCGTTGGGGATGAAGGTCAGCGGAACCAAGCGGTCGGTGGAACACATCGACGGCATCGAGCAGGTGGTGGACAACACCGGCCTTCCGGCCCTGCTGGCCACGGCCGATGCAGTGGTGAACACGCTGCCCGGCACCGCCTTCACAGAGAAGCTTTACAACCATGAAACGTTCGCCGCCATGAAGCCCGGGACGGTCTTCATCAACGTGGGCCGGGGCACCGTCGTCGACGAAGAGGCCCTGCTGGAAGCCCTCGACAACGGCCAGGTCGGCTACGCCTGCTTGGACGTCTTCGCCGTCGAACCCCTTCCGGAGGACAGCCCCCTCTGGGAGCACCCCAGGGTCATGGTCTCCCCGCACACATCCGCCCTCAGTGCCGCCGAGAACCGCCTCATCACCGAGCGCTTCTGCAGCAACCTGCGGACCTTCCTCGACGGCGGCGACCTCCCCCACCTCGTGGACACGGTCCACTTCTACTAAGCCCCCCGGCTCGAAGCACGGTCAGGAGAGATCCATGCGCATCGCAAGAATCAAGACGGCAGAGGGAGGCCGGCACGCCGTGGAGCGGAGCGGGATGTGGCACCACATTGTTGATCCGTTCGAGGAACCCTTCAGCTACACAGGGCACACCACCTCCGGCGCAGATGCTGTGCTCCTCGCCCCGGTCCGGCCCGCTGTTGTGCTCGGCATCGGACACAACCGGACGCTGAACGACCATCCGCTGCCCATCCAGGCCTGGCATAAGTCTGTGCACACCCTCGCCAATCCCGGCGATCCGGTGGTCGCCGTCCGGGACCGCGGCACGGTGAACGTGGAAGGCGAACTCGCGGTGGTCATCGGGAAACAAGCGAAGGAGCTGACGCCCGGCAACGCCTTGGAGCATGTCCTCGGCTATACGTGCGTCAATGACGTGACCAACGTGGACCAGGGCCTGGTGGATGAACGGAACTTCCAGGGCAAGGCCGGCGTGAACTACACGCCCCTTGGCCCGTGGATCGAAACCGACATCCCGGATCCGGACCTTGTGGGAATCGACGTCATCGTCAACGGAGTGGCCCAGGCGAACTCCGGGACATCCAACCTGCCCTCCTCAGTGGTGGAGTGCCTCGTCTACGTTACTTCCTGGCTGACGCTGGAACCCGGCGACGTGCTTATGACAGGGGCTCCCGGGACCGCCGTGGCAGTCCTGCCGGGCGATCAAGTGGACATCGTGATCGAGGGAATCGGCACCCTTACAAACAAGGTCGCCTGAGTTCCCCCGCCTTCCGGAGCACGCATGGCATGGGACGCGATGACGCGCGCCCCTATGATGGATGGTGTTCAGTCAAATGAACACCAGTTCGTCCTGCCGCGGCAACCCGAAGGAGAATCATGGCCGATTCCCGCAACTCCGGCCCTCAACCAGACAACCAGGGCAACGCCTCACCCGCCCCCGCCGTCACGCGGGCGGCAGCCGTCCTGGATGCACTGGCCTCCTCCGCCACAGGCCGCCTCACCCTCAGCGACCTCTCGCGGGAAGTAGGCATCCCCAAATCATCCACGTCGAACCTGCTGCTGGCGCTGGAGGAAGCCCGGCTTATCAACCGGCAGGGCAGTGAGTTCACCCTTGGCCGCAAGCTGGTTGAACTCGGCGCGGCATACCTTGGCCGGCTGGATGAGGTGCAGGAGTTCTACCGCTACTGCGAGCAGGCTCCCGTCCTGTCCGGCGAAACGGTTCGCATCGCCATGCTCGACGGCTTGAACGTCATCTACCTAGCCCGCTACGAGGGCCACCCCGCCGTACGACTGACGTCGAATATCGGCGACAAAATGCCAGTCTCGCTCTGCGCAGTGGGCAAGGCACTGATAGCGCGGCTGCATGACCATGACATCGAGGAACTCTTCCCTGATGACGCGGAACTGCCCGTGCTGACGCCGAAGTCGCTGCGCACGGGAGCCGAATTCAAGGCACAGCTGCAGACCATCCGCGAACAGGGCTACGCCTTTGAGGACGAGGAATCCACCACCGGCGTGGTCTGCCTGGCCGTTGCCGTGCCCACCCGCGGAGCCCACGGTCCCAGCCTCGGCCTGTCAGTGACAGCGCTCAAGGCGACGTACACGCCTGAGCAGGGTGCCCAGATGGTCAAGGAACTCCAGGAACTCGCCCATTCCCTGGGCAACCCCATGGGGTAACCGCCGCCGCTTCCTTCACAAACGCATTCACCCTTGCCGTCTGTTCAACTTGCTGTATTCTGTTCAGCATAGTGATCGACGCAACAGGTGTCGTTGCTATCCCACCAGGCCAACGAGGGTCTGGAGTGCGTTTAAGGGAGTTACTGTGACAACTCGTACTAAATCACCGCAGACCGACAGGAACGGCCATGTGGTCGAACCGGGGCAGCTGCGAAGGGCAACGCTTGCCAGCTCTGTAGGGTCAGCCCTCGAGTACTACGACTTTTACATTTATGGCCTCGCGTCAGCACTGATCTTTGGTCCACTGTTCTTTTCCCCCCTGGGTGAAAGCGGTGCAGTCAT
Source organism: Pseudarthrobacter sp. C1 (assembly GCF_034720455.1). NCBI lineage: Bacteria > Bacillati > Actinomycetota > Actinomycetes > Micrococcales > Micrococcaceae > Pseudarthrobacter > Pseudarthrobacter sp. C1. The sequence goes on from NZ_JAYESK010000006.1 coordinate 204,039, forward strand.
CGCCTCGTTTGCCACGTACGGCGTCGGCTTTGCCGCAAGGCCCTTCGGCGGGGTGGTCTTTGGCTACATCGGAGACCGCTTCGGCCGGAAGATGGTGCTGATCCTCACCATCGGCCTGATGGGAATGGCGAGCTTCGCCATCGGCCTCCTGCCCACCTTTGAACAGGCCGGAATGCTCGGCGCCGTTCTGCTGGTGGCACTCCGCATCCTCCAAGGCCTCGGCGCCGGCGCCGAACAGGCCGGGGCAACCACGCTGATTTCGGAGGTGGCCCCGCGAAGCCGCCGCGGATTCTTCGCCTCCCTGCCCTTCGTGGGCATCCAGCTGGGCACCCTGCTCGGAGCGGGCACGTTCGCCCTGATGGCCCTCGCGGACAGGGATGTCCTGCTGGGCTGGCTGTGGCGGGTACCCTTCCTGGCCAGCGTCATCCTCATTGTCATTGCCGTATTTATCCGGCTCCGGCTGAAGGAAACTCCGGTCTTCCAGGAGCTTGAGAAGCACAAAGCCGTGGTCAAGAACCCGGTTGGCCAAATTTGGAAGCACTCCAAGAAGAACGTGCTCGTCGGGATCGGCCTGCGCATGGGCGAGAACGGCAACTCGTCGGTTTACTCCGCGCTTCTGGTCTCATTTATCAGCCTTCCGGCCGGCGTATTTCCGGGCGACAAGTTCATTGGCCCAACAGGCCTGCTGATCGCCGCAGGCTGCGCAGCAGTCATGGTGGTCACCTTCGGCGCCCTCTCCGACCGGTTCGGCCGGGTTCCCGTGTACCGCTACGGGGCACTTTTCCAGGCCCTCATCGCGCTGCCCGCGTTCTACCTGGTCACGCTGGGCAACGTCACGCTGGTCTGGGCAGTGATGGCCGTGGGCATCGCCCTGGGCGTGCAGTCCATGCTGGGTCCGCAGTGCGCCCTGCTGCCCGAACTCTTCGGCTCGCAGCACCGGTTCACCGGTGTGGCCCTCAGCCGTGAACTCTCGGCAGTCCTCGCCGGCGGTTTCGCACCCATGATCGGCGTTGCCCTGCTCGCAGCAACCAACCATTCCTGGCTGGTTCCCGCGCTGTACTCACTGGTCCTGGCCGCAATCTCCTTTGTCACCACGTTCTTCACTCCCGAAACCAACGGCCGCGACCTGGTGCTCGTGGAGGACGCCAAATAGAAGTCCCTGATCCTTGGGGGCGGCCCCTTGCGGGGGCCGCCCCCCGGGTTCGTCAGCAGCCCAGCACCCCAAGCCCCTCCGGTCCCCCAAAGGTTGAACATGAACAACGCCACCACCTCCGCCGCTCCACCCTCCGGCGCCGAACAAACCCGTCCGCGGGCCGGGTTTGTCGGGCTGGGGCTGATGGGCGCACCCATGGCCGCCAACCTGCTGCGGGCGGGATGGTCCGTCACGGGATGGAACCGCTCCCCCGCCGCTGTTGAAGACCTGCTGCGGCTGGGCGGGAGCGGCGCCGCCACGGTGGCGGACCTGAGGGACGAGCCGGTCATCATTTTTATGCTCCCCGATCTTTCCTTCATTGAAGATACCGCGGCAGGGCTCCTCGACGCATGGCGGTCCTCGCCGCCTGAACCGGGAACGCTCGTTGTGGTCATGAGCAGCGTTTCACCCGTGGGCGTCCAAGACTTCGGCCGCGCGGTTATCGAGGCAAGCGGCGGGAACGCCACAGTGCTGGATGCGCCCGTCAGCGGCGGTACACAGGGCGCAAAGCAAGGAGACCTCGCCATCATGGCAGGCGGCTCGGAAGAGGACTTCGCGCGGGTCCGGCCGGCACTGCAGGCCATGGGCGCAACAGTCCGGCGGCTCGGCGGGCTCGGGGCGGGCTCCTTGGCCAAAGCATGCAACCAGCTGGTTGTCGGCACCACGACGGCGGCCCTCGCCGAAGCAGCCGAGCTTGCGGAACGCTCCGGCCTGGAGGTCACGGCTCTCTTCGAGGTGCTCTCCGGCGGGCTCGCTGCAGGCCGGGTGCTGGAACTCGTAGGTCCCCGCCTGGCAGCAAAGGACTACACGCCCACAGGACCGGCCAAGTTCATGCACAAGGACCTGTCTTTTGTCGTGGAGAGTGCACGAAGCGTCGGTGCAGCTGCGCCGATGGCGTCCGCCGGGACCGAACTCTACGCGCAGTTGCTCGCGCAAGGCCTGGGGGACCTCGACCTGGCCGTGGTGCGTAAGGCCATTGCGAACCTCAGCACCACAGACGCTTCCCACAGCGGGACCGAAGCGGCCAAGGAGACTGCACGATGACTTCACTTTTCGACCTGACCGGGCGTGCGGCGCTAATTACCGGCTCCAGCCGGGGAATAGGCAACGCCCTTGCCCGTGCCCTGGCGGATGCCGGTGCAACGGTGGTGTTGAACGGGATGGATGCGGACCGCCTCAAGGCTGCAGAAACCTCCATGTCCGCCGATTTCCCGCCAGGCCGTATCCACAGCTGCGCCTTCGACGTTACCAAGGACGCGGAAGTGGCCCGTGCCGTGGCGTGGGTAGAGGAGAATGTGGGTCCGCTGGAGATCCTGGTCAACAATGCCGGAATCCAACACCGCGTCGCCATGGTTGACCTGGACGTCGAAGACTGGGAAAGGGTCATCACCACTGACCTCACCAGCGCTTTCCTCGTGGGCCGGGCAGCCGCCCGCTTCATGATCCCCCGTGGCCGCGGCAAGATCATCAACATCTGCTCCGTCCAGGCCGACCTTGCACGGCCCACCATCGCCCCCTACATCGCTGCCAAGGGCGGCCTGCGAAACCTCACCCGCGCCATGACGGCGGAATGGGCGGCTTCCGGCCTGCAGATCAACGCCATCGCCCCTGGTTACATCCACACCGAAATGACCCGGAACCTGGTGGACGATGAGCAGTTCAACACCTGGATCCTTGGGCGGACCCCCGCGCACCGCTGGGGCACCGTCCAGGACCTCGCCGGACCGGCAGTCTGGCTGGCCTCCAGCGGTTCAGATTTCGTGAACGGACAAACAATCTTCATCGACGGCGGAATGACGGTGGTGGTCTGATGCGCACCGTTGCCGAACTGCCGGCGGCGGGTCCCGCCGTCGTCGCCCATGCTGCAGGCGACCTGCGCATTGAAAGCATTCCGCTCCCGGCACCCCTGCCCGACCAGGCCGTGGTGGAGATTGCCTACGGCGGAATCTGCGGCTCCGACCTGCACTACTGGCTGCACGGTGCCGCCGGGGAATCGGTCCTGAAGGCCCCCATGGTGCTTGGCCACGAGATCGTGGGGACTGTCATCCGCGCGGCAGCGGACGGGTCGGGACCGGCTGAGGGCGCACCGGTCGCCGTGCATCCGGCCACGCCCGGGCCGGGAGAGGGTCCGGACTATGCCAGGTATCCCGAAGACCGGCCCAACCTGTCCCCAGGCTGCACCTATCTTGGAAGTGCCGCACGGTTCCCGCATACGGACGGCGCCTTCAGCAGGTACGTCAACCTGCCGTCGCGGATGCTGCGGGTCCTGCCGCCTGGCCTGGACCTGAAGGCAGCGGCGCTGATCGAACCGGCCAGCGTGGCGTGGCATGCCGTGAGCCGCGCCGGTGATGTCAGGGGCAAGACGTTCCTGGTGGTGGGCTGCGGCCCTATCGGTACGCTGACCGTCGCCGTCCTCAAGCGTGCGGGCGCGGCCCGCATCGTGGCCACGGACCTGCACCGAAAACCGCTCGACATTGCACTGGCAGTTGGAGCGGACGAGGTGCTGGAAGCCAGCGAGGCCCAGGCCCTGGCAGCGGTCCAGGCAGACATTGTTATCGAGTCCTCCGGCTCCCACTATGGATTGGCGACGGCCATCAAAGGAGCGGTGCGTGGCGGCAAAGTGGTGATGGTCGGCTTGCTCCCGTCCGGACCCCAGCCTGTACTGATCTCACTGGCTATCACCCGGGAGCTGGAATTGCTGGGATCATTCAGGTTCAACGACGAGATCGATGAGGTCATCGCCGCGCTGGGCGACGGGTCCCTGTTCGTGGCCCCGGTGACCACGCACGTCTTCCCGCTGGAACGCGGTCTCGAAGCTTTTGAAACGGCCAAGGACTCGGCCGAGTCCGGCAAGGTCCTGCTGGACTTCGATCCTGATGCGTCGCTCTCCACCGGACCAGGAGCTGCAGAAGCAGCACGCCCGCGCTAAAGGGACCGCGCCGGGGGCAGTTTGGGGGACCTGCACCCGGCGCGGAGTCTCTAATACCGCCTGGTTAGGCGAGGGAAAGGAAGAGCTTCTCCAGCTCTTTCCTGTCCATGGTGGCGTCCTCGCGGACAATGCACTGCTCCAGGCCGCTGGCGATGATCGCGAAGCCGGCCCTGTCCAGCGCCTTCGAGACGGCGGCGAGCTGCGTGACGATGTCCTTGCAGTCCCTGCCTTCCTCCAGCATCCGCGTCACGGCGGCGAGCTGGCCCTGGGCGCGCTTGAGGCGGTTGACCACTGGGGCCAGTTCAGTCGAGTCGAGTTCCATGAGGTCTCCGTAGGTGGGGTTCTTGCCTCCAACTATATACCCCTCGGGGTGTTTTTGACTACCCCAGGGGGTATCTGTAATACTCGGTGGGGTATTCGACTTCCCCCGACGAGAGGCCAACAATGACTTCCCCTTCCACGGCACCGGCCGTCACCGCCCTTGCTCCCGAGACCCTGCGCACCTGGATGGAACAGCACCAGGACCTCGTCGTCATCGACGTGCGCTCCGCCGCAGAATTCGAGTCCATGCACATCCGCGGCTCCTACAACGTGCCCCTGCCGCTGCTGTCCGAGCACACCGATGAGCTCGCCGCCCGCCTGGGATCCCGCGTGGTCCTGGTCTGCCAGTCCGGAGCGCGGGCCGAGCAGGCACGGCAGCGGCTGGGCAAGTCCGGGATCGACGGCGCCTACGTCCTGACCGGCGGGGCGCCCGGCTTCGCCGCCGCCGGCGGGGACGTCGTCAACGGCAAGGACCGCTGGGACCTGGAGCGCCAGGTCCGCCTCGCCGCAGGCTCCCTGGTGGTCCTGGGCCTGGCCGGCGGCAGGTTCGTCTCGCCGAAGATCCGCATGCTCGCCGGCGCCATCGGCACCGGCCTCACGTTTTCGGCGGCCACCAACACCTGCGCCATGGGCCAGGCCCTCTCGGCGATGCCGTGGAACAAGGCCGCCAAGGAACCCACCCGCGAAAGCGCCATTCTGACCCTCCCCGTCAACACCGAGCAGACGCCGGCAGCATGATTACGGCCCTGTCGCTGGGCCTCTTCGTCGGGATCGTCCTCGGTGTAGTAGGCGGCGGGGGCTCTATCATTGCTGTTCCCGCCCTGGTCTATGGCGTGGGGATGACCCCCGCCGAGGCCATCCCCACTTCCCTCCTGGTGGTTGGCGCTTCATCCTTGGCAGCGCTGATCCCACGCCTGCGCGAGGGCATCAACTGGCCCGTAGTGCTGATTGTCGGCGCAGCCGGCGTCCCCGCCGCGTGGGGCGGGACAGCGGTGGGTCGGCTGCTGGATCCGAACATACTGATGCTCGCCTTCGCGGTCATCATGGTGGCAGCGGGGATGCGCATGCTAATGAAGGCCAAGGAATCCGGCGGCGGATCCTGCAGCACGGGACCAAGCCGCGCCTTCCGCTCCTGCGCACCCAAGGCGGTGGGGGTTGGCGTACTCGTCGGATTCCTCACGGGGCTGCTCGGGGTGGGCGGCGGGTTCCTGATTACACCTGCCCTCACCCTGCTCCTGGGCCTGCGTATGAAGCAAGCCGTGGGTTCATCCCTTGCCATCATCGTGATCAATTCAGCGGCCGGTTTTGGTGCCCACGCTGCAGGATTCAGCATTGACTGGCCAGGCCTGCTGAGCTTTGCGGTGCCGGCGGTCCTTGGCTCCCTCGTCGCTGCCCGCCTCGCCCGCCGGCTGAAGGACAAACACGTCCGCATCTCTTTCGCGGTGCTCATCTTCGCAGTCGCGGCATGGGTCACCGCAAGTACCGTCACCGCCTAGCAAACCACCCCCCAAGGAGAACCCCATGGGCCTCATCAGCTCCCTGAAAAAAGCCTTCAGCAAGCCCTACAAAACCGTCTCAGTAGCTGAGGCCAAGGACCTCCTGTCCTCGGGCGCCGCGCTGATCGACGTCCGCTCCGCCCAGGAATGGCGCTCCGGACGCGCACCCCAGGCGAAGCACATCCCGCTGGACCGGCTGCAGACCGGCACCCCCGGCATCAACAAGAACCGGGCAGTGATAGCCATGTGCCAGTCCGGTGTCCGCTCCGCTTCAGCGGCGCGGCTCCTCGCTTCCCAGGGTTACGAGGCCTACTCCCTGCGCGGCGGTATGGGCGCCTGGCGCTCGGCCGGCGAACCCGTCCGCTAACAACTGCCCGCACCATTTCGAAGGAGAATCCCATGGCTGAAATCACCGTCACCGACGCCGAACAGCGTCTATCCACCGCCCGAATCCTCGATGTCCGCGAGGACTTCGAGGTCGGGGAAGGCATGATCCCCGGAGCCCTGCACATCCCCATGGGCCAGCTGCAGGCACGCCTGTCCGAACTGGGCCCTGCCGTCCCCGTCATAGTGGTCTGCCGTAGCGGCAACCGTTCAGCCCGCGTCGCCGACGCCCTCAACGGCGCCGGCTTCACCGCCGACACCATGGCCGGCGGCATGGTCGCCTGGACCCGCGCCGGCCTGCCCACCACCTGACTCCTGCATCCCGCCAGGAACCGCCACAACAAAAAGCCCGAAAGGACACGAAATACCATGGCTACCATCGACGTCACGGAACAGAGCTTCGCTGAGACCCTGGAGAACAACGACATTGTCTTCGTTGACTTCTGGGCGGCATGGTGCGGCCCCTGCCGCATGTTCGCCCCCACTTACGGCGCCGCGGCTGACCGGCACCCGGACATCACCTTCGCCAAAGTGGACACCGAAGCCGAACGGTCCCTCGCCGCCGCAGCGAACATCACCTCCATCCCCACCCTGATGGCTTTCAAGGACAGGACACTCGTCTTCTCCCAGCCTGGAGCCCTCAACGCCACCGGCCTCGAAGAAGTCATCCAGGAAGTAAGGAAGCTGGACATGGACAAGCTCCGCGCGGATGCAGCCCGGCAGCTGGCCTGAAACGGGGACGGCGGCGCAACCGTGGCGCACCATCACGGCCGACGGCCTGGCCGGCGTCTGGCCCCGCGCCGCGGTAGTGGACGTCCGGAGCCGGGAGGAGTATTCCATCGCCCGCATCCCGGGCAGCCTGAATGTCCCGCTGGATGACCTGCCCGCCCGCCTCGCAGACTGCCCCCACGCCATTCCTGACAGGCAGCAGCAGGCTTGCTGTATACCCCCAGGGGTATTAGCATTGATACCAGAGCACGCCTTAGACCTTCCCCTCCACCGCTTTCACGAAGGAGAGCAACAGATGCTTATCGAGCGTATTTACGATGAAGACCTTGCCCAGGCCAGCTACCTGATCGGCTGCCAGGCAAAGGGCGAAGCCGTGGTTGTCGACGGCCGCCGCGACATCGCGGTGTACCAGGACCTCGCCAGGAAGAACGGCATGAAGATCGTGGCCGTCACCGAAACCCACATCCATGCGGACTACCTTTCCGGCACCCGTGAACTGGCCGCCGCCACCGGCGCAACCATTTATGTCTCCGGTGAGGGCGGCCCGGACTGGCAGTACGAATTCGACGGCGAGCGGCTGTTCGACGGCGACACGATCACCCTCGGGAACATCAGCATCAAGGCGCTGCACACCCCCGGCCACACTCCGGAGCACCTCTCCTTCCTGGTGACGGACGGCGCGTTCAGCGACCAGCCGGGCTACCTGCTCTCCGGGGATTTCGTCTTCTCCGGCGACCTGGGACGACCCGATCTGCTCGACGAGGCCGCGGGCGGCGTCGACACCCGCTTCATGGGGGCCAAGCAGCTCTTCACCAGCCTCCGGGACAAGTTCCTGACCCTGCCGGACTATGTCCAGGTCCACCCTGCCCACGGTGCCGGCAGCGCCTGCGGCAAGGCGCTGGGCGCCATCCCCTCCTCCACGGTGGGCTACGAACGCCTCTACGCCTGGTGGGGCCCCTACCTCGCCGCCAACGACGAGCAGGGCTTCATCGACGAGCTCCTCGACGGCCAGCCGGACGCCCACGCCTACTTCGGCCGCATGAAGCGCGAAAACCGTGAAGGCCCGGCCGTCATGGGAGAACGCGCACCGCTGCCCGAACTCGCACCCGGCATCGTCGCTGCAGGCCTGGCGGAGGACACCCTGACCTTCATTGACACCCGTCCCAACAGCGAAGTCCACGAAGGCACGGTGGCACGTTCCCTGAACGTCCCTGCCGGCAAATCAGTGGCCAGCTACGGCGCCTGGGTAGTCAACCCGGAAACCGACAAGAACCCGCTGGTGCTGCTGGCACCGGACCAGGACACCGCCCAGGACATGTGGGACCACCTGGTGCGCGTCGGCATCGACAACGTCGCCGGCTACGTCACAAGCCTTGAAGGCCTCCCCGCCGCCGTCCCGAAGCTCATCCAGCCCGAGGAACTCGAGGACTTCGACGCCGCCATGGTCCTGGACGTCCGCAACAGGACCGAGCACACCGCGGGACACATCCCCGGATCGCACCAGCTCAGCGGCGGCCGCGCTATGTGGCACCTGGATGAACTTCCCGCCAACGGCACCATCGTGACCTACTGCCAGAGCGGGGTGCGCAACTCGGTCGCAGCCAGCGCGCTGCGCCGCGCCGGGTACGACGTCGTCGAACTGGACGGCAGCTACGCCGGCTGGAGCGCCTGGAAGCAGGCACGGGAATCCGTGTCCAGCAACTAGGCAAAGCAGTAATGACAGCGATCGCTTTGGGACTGCGCCAGAACCTGGCGCAGTCCCTGCTGATGGTCTGCCCCACCCTGCTCGCGGCGATCGCCGCGAGCACCGCAGCGTCCGGCTTCGCGGTGGCCGTGCGGATGCGCCGTTCAGACCACCGGCGGTATTAGGGCGGCGGCGGTGACCTAGAGCGCCGCGAGCATTCCGGCGACGCCGTCCAGGGCCCCCGGGACCAGCGAGTAGTAGGCCCACGTCCCGCGCTTTTCCCGGTGCAGGATCCCGGCTTCCACCAGGATCTTCAAGTGGTGGGAGACGGTGGGCTGGCCGAGGTCCAGTGGCTCCGTGAGGTCGCAGACGCAGGACTCCCCCGATTCCTCCGCCTTGACGATCGACAGCAGGCGCAGGCGGTTGGGATCGGCCAGTGCCTTGAAAACCAGGGCTTTCTGCTGGGCATCTGCCGCGCCGAGCACCGGCCTCCCCGACGGGACGCAGCAGGAAGCGTCGACGGCGGGTTCACGAGTCTGCAACGGGTTCATGGCTTCCATTATGCAATAGATTGACATTCATCGATATAGCTGGGGATACTTCACATATCGATTTCCATCAATCTATCGCCGAGCAGCACAGGAGACCCGTGAGCACCCGGACCGAGACACCGCCCATCCAAGGGGAAGAGGCCGTCGCCGGCAAGCTCTCCACCCTGGACCGCTTCCTCCCCGTGTGGATCATCGCTGCCATGGTGCTGGGCCTCCTCCTTGGCAACCTGGTCCCCGGCCTGGACACCGCGCTGGAAGCCGTCAAAGTGGGCGAAGTGTCGCTGCCCATCGCCGTCGGCCTTCTGGTCATGATGTACCCGGTGCTTGCGAAGGTCCGCTACGACCAGACCCGCCGTGTGCTGGGCGACCGGAAACTCATGGTGTCGTCCCTGGTGATCAACTGGGTCCTGGCCCCCGCATTCATGTTCGTCCTGGCCTGGCTCTTCCTCGCAGACCTTCCCGAGTACCGGACCGGCCTGATCATCGTGGGCCTGGCCCGGTGCATTGCCATGGTGATGATCTGGAACGACCTCGCCTGCGGTGACCGGGAATCCGCTGCCGTCCTGGTTGCCATCAACTCCCTGTTCCAGGTGGTTGCGTTCGGCGCGCTGGGCTGGTTTTACCTGCAGCTCCTGCCGTCCTGGCTGGGCCTTCCCACCACCAGCGCCGATTTCTCCTTCTGGGCCATCACCCTTTCAGTGCTGATCTTCCTGGGCGTCCCGCTGCTGGCCGGCTTCCTCACCCGCACCCTCGGCGAAAAAGCCCGGGGCCGCGACTGGTACGAGGAAAAATTCCTCCCCAGGCTCGGCCCCTGGGCGCTCTACGGCCTGCTGTTCACCATCACCCTCCTCTTCGCCCTGCAGGGAGGCACCATCACCGCCCGCCCGCTGGATGTAGCCCGCATCGCGCTACCGCTGCTGGTCTACTTCGTGGTTGTCTTCGGCGCGGGCATGCTGCTCGGCAAGTGGCTGGGCCTTGGCTACGCCAAGACCACCACACTGGCCTTCACGGCGGCGGGCAACAACTTCGAACTGGCCATCGCTGTGGCGATTGGCACCTTCGGCGTGACGTCCGGCCAGGCCCTTGCCGGCGTCGTCGGCCCCTTGATAGAAGTGCCCGCACTTGTTGCACTGGTGTATGCGGCCCTCTGGGCCCGCAAGCGCTTCTTCAGCCCCGCCACCGCTATCCTCTGACCACCGTTACCACCGGAGAACACCATGAGCACCGAAACCGCCAAGAAACCGTCCGTCCTGTTCGTCTGCGTCCACAACGCCGGCCGTTCCCAGATGGCCGCCGCCTTCCTCACCAGCCTTTCCAAGGGCGCCATCGAGGTGCGCTCCGCCGGCTCCCAGCCCGCGGACAAGATCAACCCGTCCGCCGTGGAAGCCATGGCCGAGGTGGGCATCGACATGTCCGCCGAGGTTCCCAAGGTCCTGACCACGGAGGCCGTGAAGGAATCCGACGTCGTCATCACCATGGGCTGCGGCGACGAATGCCCGTACTTCCCCGGCAAGCGCTACGAGGACTGGGTCCTCGAGGACCCCGCAGGCAAGGGCGTTGAATCCGTCCGCCCCATCCGCGACCAGATCAAAACCCGCATCGAGGGCCTGATCGAATCCCTCATCCCGGCCGCCAAGTAGATCCACAAGATTCCGACCCCCAGGAGATTCCCGTGAGCGAGACCGTGAACGCCGTGAACACAGAACAGTTGATCATCATCGGGTCCGGCCCTGCCGGCTACACCGCCGCCATCTACGCCGCCCGGGCAGGGCTCAAGCCCCTGGTCCTGGCCGGCTCGGTCACCGCCGGCGGCGCCCTGATGAACACCACTGAAGTGGAGAACTTCCCCGGTTTCCCGGGCGGCATCCAGGGTCCGGAACTCATGGACGGGCTGCAGGAACAGGCGGAGAAGTTCGGCGCGCAGGTGGTGTTCGACGACGTCACGGAAGTCTCGCTGGCGGGCCACCTCAAGCGGGTGGTCACCGGCGGCGGCGACGTGCACGAGGCTCCCGCCGTCATCCTTGCCACCGGCTCCGCCTACAAGGAACTCGGGCTGCCGGAGGAGAAGAAGTTCAGCGGCCACGGCGTTTCCTGGTGCGCCACCTGCGACGGGTTCTTCTTCCGCGAGCAGGACATCATCGTGGTAGGCGGCGGCGACTCGGCCATGGAGGAGGCGATGTTCCTGACCCGGTTCGGCAAGTCCGTCACCGTCGTCGTGCGCAAGGGCGAACTGCGGGCCTCCCGCATCATGGCGCAGCGTGCCAAGGACAACCCCAAGATCAGCTTCGCCTGGAACTCCGCCGTCACCGCCATCCACGGCGATACCAAGGTCACCGGCGTCACGCTGACGGACACCCGCACCGGGGAAACCCGCCAGCAGGCCGCCACCGGAATCTTCGTCGCCATCGGCCACCTCCCGCGCACCGAACTCGTGGCCGGGCAGGTGGACCTGGACGACGAGGGCTACATCAAGGTGGACGCCCCCACCACGGTCACCAACCTCTCCGGCGTCTTCGCCTGCGGCGACGCCGTGGATCACCGCTACCGCCAGGCCATCACCGCGGCCGGCACCGGCTGCGCCGCCGCCCTGGATGCCGAACGCTACCTCGCGGCGCTCGAAGACGCGGACAGCATCGCCACCGCCCTGGTCGAGGAACCAACCCACGCCTGACCCGCCCCGCCCACCCAAGAGCAAAAGAGGACACATGGATTCGACGACGAACCTGCCGGTTGCCGTAATCGGCGCCGGGCCCGTGGGCCTGGCCGCCGCGGCGCACCTGCTGGAGCGCGGGCTTGAGCCGCTGATCTTTGAGGCAGGCACGACGGCGGGCGCGGCCATTGGTGATTGGCGGCACATCCGCCTGTTCTCGCCGTGGCGGTTCAACCTCGACGCCGCCGCGGTGCGCCTCCTGGAGTCCGCCGGCTGGGAAGCCCCCCGCCCCACCGCGCTGCCCTACGGCGGGGAACTCATCGACAACTACCTCGCACCGCTGGCTGGGACCCCCGCCATCAGCTCCCGCCTCCAGACCGGCGCGGGGGGGGCCGGGCGGGGGCGCCCCCCCCCGGGGCCCACCCCCACCCCCCGCCCCGGGCCCCCCCCCGCGCCCCGGGGGGGGGGCCCCCCCGAAAACAGCCCCCGCCCCCCGCCGGGGGGGGGGGACCGGGGGGTGCCCCGCGCCGGCCTGGACAAGACCCACTCCCGGGACCGGGACACCACGCCGTTCACCGTGCGGGTGCAGCACGGGAACGGCGAGACCCGCGACCACACCGTGGCAGCAGTGATCGATGCGTCCGGCACCTGGGGCACCCGGAACCCGCTGGGCACCTCAGGGCTGCCGGCCATCGGCGAAAACGCGGCAGCTGACAGGATCTCTTCGCCGCTCCCGGACGTTTCCGGCCGGGAGCGGAGCCGCTTCGCGGGACGGCGGGTGCTGGTGGTCGGTGCCGGGCACTCCGCCGCCAACACGCTGATCAGCCTCGCCGACCTCGCCAGGCAGGAGCCGGCAACCCGGATCCTGTGGGCGGTCCGTGGCGGGTCCGCAGAGAAGGTTTATGGCGGCGGGGACGCAGACGGCCTGCCGGCGCGCGGGCAACTGGGTTCACGGCTGCGGCGCCTGGTCCAGGCCGGCACCATCGAACTGCACACCCGCTTCGGCATCGCTTCGCTGAAAGCGCTGGACTCCGGCGTAACGGTGCAATCCGTCGACGGCCGAACCCTTGATGCCGACGTCGTCGTCCCCTGCACAGGTTTCCGCCCGGACCTGGCGATGCTGCGCGAGCTCCGGCTTGACCTCGACCCTGCCGTCGAGGCTCCCCGCCAGCTTGGGCCACTCATCGACCCCGAATTCCACTCGTGCGGGACGGTGCCGCCGCACGGAGCCAAGCTCCTCGCCCACCCGGACAAGGACTTCTACGTCGTGGGCATGAAGTCCTATGGCCGGGCCCCAACCTTCCTGCTGGCAACCGGGTACGAGCAGGTCCGCTCCGTCGCCGCCGCGCTGGCCGGCGACCAGGAAGCCTCCGACACCGTCCAGCTGGTACTCCCCGAGACCGGCGTCTGCTCCACGGACGCCGGCACCAGCTGCGAGGTCCCGGCCGCCACCCCGGCGGGTTCCGGAGCGGGTTGCTGCACCGCCCCCGAGCCGGTACTGGTGGGCTTTCCCACCGGGCTTTTGCATGGCAGGCAGTGATGGGTCCATCGAGGGAGGACATCACGGACGGGTATGCCCGTGCGGCCCGCGAGCTCAAGGTCCTGCTGGACGGCGCAACACCACAAGACCTGCGCCGCGGCAGCAACGGCACCCGATGGACCAATGAGCAGCTGCTCTTCCACATGGTCTTCGGGTACATGGTGGTGCGGGCCCTGGTTCCCCTGGTCCACGTTGTCAGCCGCCTGCCCAAGCCGGCCGGCGAGGCGTTCGCGGCGCTGCTCAACGCCGGAACCCGCCCGTTCGACGTGGTCAATTACTGGGGCTCGCGGGCGGCGTCGACCGTCTACGACAGGCGGAGAATGGGCCGGAAACTGGACAGGACCCTGGCTGCGCTCTCCCGCCGCCTGGAGCGCGAGAGCGAGGCGTCGCTGTCCCGCTCCATGGCGTTTCCGGACAGGTGGGACCCGTTCTTCGCTCCATCGATGACGCTTGCCGAGGTATACCGCTACCCCACGCTGCACTTCGACTTCCATGCCAAGCAACTGAGCCTTTAGCACCGGCGGCAGGAGACGCCTGTTACCCCATCGCCGGGGCGACGGCGGTCCGCCCGGAGAACTGCCGGCGCGCCCAGCGGGCAAGCTTCTTGCCCTTGCCCTTCCACCAGTTGTCCTCGTCCTTGTCGTGGTGCAGGCGGAAAATGATGGCCATCAGCACGAACATTCCCATCACCACATCGATCCAGGACGCCAGCACCAGGGCGATCAGGACAGTCAGCCCGTTGACGATGATGGACGGCACCGCCAGGGTCCGGAAGACAGTGCTTGCCAGGTAGCGCCGGTGGGACCTCGGGACGGACAGCGCGCGCACCATGTCGAAGCAGACGCACACCACCACAATCGTCTGACCGAAGGCGAGCAGCAGTTGGCCCGGAAGCGAGCCGCTGAACGCTGCCACCGACTCCATCCCCGGGCTCATCGGTGCGCCTCACGGGCAGGGCTGCTAAAAGCGGAACCACACATGGAAACCCCCAGAAACCTTAAAACCACTGCTGCTGATCCAGCATTGGTTCCATTGAAGTTTCCGGGGGCTCCGGGGTCACGAGTAGCGAGTACTCTAATTCCGGCCGGTGCCGGCGGTGCGGTACTTGGCTCCGGGCGCGTCAGCAGCTAAGTGCCGAGGGAGCGGGGCCGCCAGAGCACTACGGCCTGGGAGCGGGGGCGCGGGCGCTGGCCCCGTGCCAGGCTCACCACGTCACCGGCCGCTCCGGCCGCGAAGATCCGCGCGTCCAGGGGCTGCCGGCGCCGGCCGAGTTCCTCGGTCAGTTCCGCAATCCGGCCCTGCAGGGCGGCCACCTGGTTCTCGAGTTCCAAGATCCGCTTGATCCCTTCCAGCGAGACGCCTTCCTGGGACAGCCGCTGCACTTCACGCAGCATGGTCACGTCCCGCTGTGAGTAGCGGCGGGACTTTCCGGGAGCGCGGCTGGGCGAGACGATACCCAGCCGGTCGTACTGCCGCAGCGTCTGGGGGTGCATGTCCGCAAGCTCAGCCGCCACCGAAATCACGAAAATGGGCTGGTCAGCACTGACGTCCACTGCACACCTCCCTGCTACAACCGGGCCTTGGCGGCCAGGCCCTCACGGACATCGGCTCCCGCCGTGGCCTCGGCAAACGCCTTGACCGCGGTTTCGGCTTCCTTGTTCAGGTTCTTGGGAACGGCGACGTCGATGGTCACCAGCAGGTCGCCGGTTCCCTTGGACGTCTTCACGCCCTTGCCCTTGACCCGCAGGGTGCGGCCCGACGGCGTCCCGGCCGGCACGCGGACCCGCACCTTTTCGCCGTCGATAGTGGGCACCTCGATATCCGCTCCCAAAGCAGCCTCGGGGAAGGTGACGGGGACGTGGATACGGAGGTTGTCGCCGTCGCGCGTGTAGAAGGCGTGCGGCTGGACCGAGACGGACACCACCAGGTCCCCGTAACCGGCAGCGCCGGGCTGCCCCTTGCCCCGGACGCGGACCTTCTGGCCGTCCTTGATGCCGGCTGGCACCCGGACGTCGATGACTTCACCGCTCGGTTCCCGCAGGCCAATGGTGGTGCCGCGTATGGAGCCGGCGAAGGAAATGCTCGTGGAGGCCGTGCGGTCTGCACCCTTCTGGGGCGTCCGCTGGAACCCGGTCTGGCCAAAGCCGCCGCCGAACAGGTCGGCGAACTCCGGCGGAATGCCGCCGGCGGAAGGATTGAAGCCGCCGGCATGCCGGCCGGTGTTGCCGGTGAAGAGGCCGCCGAACATGTCCTCGAAGCCGCCGTTGCCCGCCCCGGCACCGCCGGGCGCAAACCGTGCGCCGCCGCCCATGGCCCGGATGGCGTCGTACTGCTGGCGCTCCTCGGGATCCGAAAGCACCGAGTAAGCCTCGGAGATGTCCTTGAATTTCTTCTCGGAAGCCGTGTTCCCCGCATTGGTATCAGGGTGGTGCTGCCGGGCCAGCTTCCGATAAGCCTTCTTGATATCGGCGTCGGAAGCGTCCTTGGCGACACCAAGGATCTTGTAAAAGTCCTTGTCCACCCAATCCTGGCTAGCCAATGGCGTTTCCTTTCAAAGTCTTCTAACTAACAGCTCTCCGCGGTACAGGGGCCCCCGCCCCTTCGCGTGGCGGCTGGGTCCTCGCGGACCCCAGCCGCCACGCTCCGGCAGGCCCGATGCCACTCCCGGGGCCCCTGTACCGCTGCGAGCTTTGTGGTTACCTCACCTTAGGCGAGATGACCGCCGGCGCGGAGGCCGGATAGGGGGCGGCGGTGTGGAGGGCACCGCGAAGCGGGCACCGCCCCCTATCCGGCGTAGCGCCGAAGTACCCCCGACTAAGCCGGAACTGCGACTATGACCTGCGCTGCCCGGAGGACGCGCTCGCCTGACTTGTAGCCGGAGCGGAGCACCTGGCTGACGGTGTCAACCTCGATGTCCTCGCCGGGCTGCTGGATCAGGGCCTCGTGGATCGTGGGATCGAACTCCACGCCGGTCTCGTCGATCCGGACCAGGCCGTACGTCTTCAGCGCGTTCTCCAGCTTGGCGGCGATCGCGGCGAACGGACCGTCAACGAGGTCGCCGTGCTGGCGGGCTGCATCGACGTCGTCCAGGACCGGCAGCAGGGAGTTCAGGACGCCGATGACGGCCATTTCCCCTGCCACCGCGCGGTCGCGTTCAACGCGCTTGCGGTAGTTGACGTACTCGGCCTGCAGGCGGAGGAGGTCGTTCCTCAGCTCGGCGGCCTCTGCGGTTGTCCCTGCCGAACCAGCGCCCTGGGCCACGGACTCCGCAGCCGGCACCTCCACCCCGTTAAGGATCTCCTCTGCCTGGGCGAGCGCATCGCCGTCGGAATCCTTGGCAGCGGCGGCGTGGCCGCCCTCGGGGTGGCGGGCCTGCCCGGTCACCGGGTCAACCTTGCGGTTGTCCCGGATGACCGGCTCATGGCTGTCGCCCTGCTGGTCCGTGTTCTCCTGGCCTGCGGAAGTGTGCTCTTCCTCGTTACCGTGATGGGGCATGGCTGCTACTTCTTCGCTTCGTCTTCGTCGATGATCTCGGCGTCGACAATGTCCTCATCGGAAGCAGAGCCTGCCTTGGCCCCTGCGGAAGCACCTTCAGCACCGGCAGCACCGGTGGCGCCGTCCGGGGAACCGGACTGGGCGTAGATGGCCTCGCCCAGCTTGCCCTGGGAAGCCTGCAGCTTCTCGAAGGCGGCCTTCACGGCAGCGTCGTCGGTACCTTCGAGTGCCTTCTTGAGGCTGTCGACGTCGGCCTGGACCTCGGTCTTGACCTCTTCAGGCAGCTTGTCGGCGTTGTCCGCGATGAGCTTGTCCACCGAGTATGCCAGCTGCTCGGCAGTGTTGCGGGTGTCGGTTGCCTCGCGGCGGGCCTTGTCCTCGGCTGCGTGCTCCTCGGCGTCACGGACCATGCGGTCGATGTCTTCCTTGGAGAGCGCGGTGCCGCCGGTGATGGTCATGGACTGTTCCTTGCCGGTGCCCTTGTCCTTCGCGGAGACGTGGACAATACCGTTGGCGTCGATGTCGAAGGTGACCTCGATCTGCGGGATGCCACGCGGTGCCGGGGCGATGCCGGTCAGCTCGAACGTGCCCAGCGGCTTGTTGTCGCGGGTGAATTCGCGCTCGCCCTGGAAGACCTGGATGGCCACCGAGGGCTGGTTGTCGTCAGCGGTGGTGAAGGTCTCGGACCGCTTGGTGGGAATGGCGGTGTTGCGCTCGATCAGGTGCGTCATCACGCCACCCTTGGTTTCGATGCCGAGGGACAGCGGGGTGACGTCGATCAGCAGGACGTCCTTGCGTTCACCCTTCAGGACACCTGCCTGGAGGGCTGCGCCAACGGCCACAACCTCATCCGGGTTCACGCCCTTGTTCGGCTCCTTGCCGCCGGCGAGTTCCTTGACGAGCTCGTACACGGCGGGCATACGGGTGGAACCGCCCACCAGGACGATGTGGTCGATGTCGGAGAGCTTGATGCCGGCTTCCTTGATGACGTCGTGGAACGGCTTCTTGGTGCGCTCCAGCAGGTCCTTGGTGAGGTCCTGGAACTTGGCGCGGGTCAGCTGCTCGTCCAAGTGGACCGGGCCGTCGGGGGTGACGGACAGGTACTGGAGGGAGACGTTGGTGCTGGTGGAGGAGGAGAGTTCCTTCTTGGCCTGCTCAGCGGCTTCGCGGAGGCGCTGGAGGGCGATCTTGTCCTTGGACAGGTCGATGCCCTTGACCTTGAGCTGGTTCAGCAGGTAGTCAACGACGCGCTGGTCCCAGTCGTCGCCGCCGAGGCGGTTGTCACCGGCAGTGGCGCGGACCTGGATGGTGGAGAAGTTGTCTTCGTCCTTGCCGACTTCCAGCAGGGAGACGTCGAAGGTGCCGCCGCCGAGGTCGAAGACCAGGATGAGTTCGTCTTCCTTGCCCTTGTCCAGGCCGTAGGCCAGCGCTGCCGCGGTGGGCTCGTTGACGATGCGCAGGACGTTCAGGCCTGCAATCTCGCCGGCTTCCTTGGTTGCCTGGCGCTCGGCGTCGTTGAAGTACGCCGGGACGGTGATCACAGCGTCGGTGACCTTTTCACCCAGGTAGGACTCGGCGTCGTTCTTCAGCTTCATGAGGATACGCGCGGAAATTTCCTGCGGGGTGTACTTCTTGTCATCGATGGACTTGGTCCAGTCGGTGCCCATGTGGCGCTTGACCGAGGCGATGGTGCGCTCGATGTTGTTGACGGCCTGGCGCTTGGCGATCTCGCCCACCAGGACCTCGCCGGACTTGGAGAACGCAACGACGGACGGCGTGGTGCGGCCACCCTCGGCGTTGGCAATGACGGTGGGCTCGCCACCTTCGAGAACGGAGACGACGGAGTTGGTGGTTCCGAGGTCAATACCTACTGCACGTGACATGAGTTGCTTCCTTCTTTCCTTGGAAACTGGTTGGCGCCCACTGATTGAGCGTTCTGCACTCAACTTTACTCAGCGCACAGATGATGTCAATACGAAGTTGAGCGTACTACACTCAACTTGTGATCTGGGGCGGTCCGCACATGCCGCGACTCCCGCGCAATGGCGCGGTTCCCGGGTTTTAAACGCGGACGACGGCGGTTCCCCGTTTCGCTGCTGGAGAACCTGCCGCCGCGCTGCTTCTTGCTGCCGTGTTACCTGTCGCCGTCCGGGCGGCGCTCCTCGGCAGTGGTATTCACCTGTTCGTCGGTGAGCTCCTCACCGATCACATCCGCTTCACGGGCACGGCCGGCCGTGCCGGCGGCGCCGTAATCGCCGTCCTCATATTCGCCGTCTTCACGGTTCGCGGCGACGTCCCCCACAGTGCCGGCATCCCCGTAGTCGCCGTCCACATACTGTCCGCCTTCGCCTTCCAGTCCCGGCGCTGTACTGCCCTTGCGGGGCTGCTCATCGGCGTGATGTTCCGTCATGATGACTTCTCTCCCTTGAGGTTCCGCGTCCATACGGGCGCATTTGCAGTCTATCGAGCGGGTCTTTTAGCCAACAGGGCCGCGGCGCAGCGGCCTTCAGGGGGCACGTGCAATCCGGGGCACGGCACTGGCCGGGTCCGGGGTTTAGCGGTGGCCTGCACCCTCCACCACGCGCTCGGGGCTGCCGCCGGTTTCCCGCTGGATGGCCGCATCCAGTTCCGGCCGCCCCAGCTTGCCCGGCCACCAGATGCGGGGCCCGATGTCGTAGGCGAGCGCCGGAACCAGCAGCGACCGGACCAGGACGGTGTCCAGCAGCACCCCGAAGGCCACGATGAAGGCCAGCTGCACCAGGAACATGATCGGAATGACGCCCAGCGCGGCGAACGTGGCCGCAAGAACCACGCCGGCGGAGGTGATGACGCCGCCGGTGACGCCCAGCCCGCGAAGGATGCCGGGCCGGGTGCCGTGCTTGAGGGACTCCTCGCGGACCCTGCTCATCAGGAAGATGTTGTAGTCCACGCCCAGGGCAACCAGGAACACAAAACCGAACAGCGGGACTGTGGCATCCGCCCCCGGGAAGCCCAGGATGTTGTTGAAAACAAAGGCGGAGACGCCCATGGCCGCGGCGTAGGACAGCACCACCGAGAGCACCAGCAGCACCGGCGCCAGGATGGAGCGGAGCAGCAGCATCAGGATGAAGAGGATCACCACCAGGACCACCGGGATGATGATCACCAGGTCCCGCTGTGCGGTGGTATTGGTATCCAGCGCCGTCGCGGTTACGCCGCCCACCAGCGCTTCCGGGTCCACTGACTTGACGTCGGCGCGCAGCGCCTTGACCGCTTCCTCGGCTTCAAGGGAGTCCGCGGCGGAGTTGAGGGTGGCGTTGATGAGCACCTTCCCGTCGCGGACGTCAGGTGCGCCGGGAGCACCGGGGGCTCCGGTGATGGGCACGGAACCCCGGGCAAGGAGATAAGCCTCGCCCACGCCGTCGGCCGCTTTCACGGTGTCCAGTACTTCCTTTGCCTTGCCTTGGTCCGCAACCACGACGGCGGGGCTGCCGCTGCCGGCGTCGAAATGCCGCGCCAAGGCATCCTGGCCGTCAACGGCGTTGGATGCGGTGAGGATGACGTCGGTTTGTGGAACGCCGTTGGCCTTGAGCTGCAGGACGCCGGCCGAGGCAACCAGCAGCAGCAGGACGGAAGCGATCCACACCACGCGGGGCCGCCGGGAAACCAGGGACCCGGTGGCACGCCACAGGCCCTTCTGGCCTTCCAGACCGGTGACCAGCTCGGGTTCGCGCTGGTCCGCGGGGAGCAGCTTGGGACGGAAGGGCCAGAAGGCAGCCCGGCCCAGCAGTGCCATCAGGGCCGGGAGCAGCGTCAGCGCGGCAAACAGTGAACAGAGGATGCCGGCCGCTGCCACGGGACCCAGCGCCTTGTTGGAGTTGAGGTCGGAGAAGAGCAGGCACAGCAGGGCGATGATCACCGTTGCGCCGGAGGCCAGGATGGGCTCGAAGGACGCTTTCCACGCCGTCAGGACCGCGGCGGTTCGGTTGGTGGTGTGGGTCAGGGCTTCGCGGAACCGCGCCACGTACAGCAGGGCATAATCCGTGGCGGCGCCGATGACCAGGATGGACAGGATGCCCTGGCTCTGGCCGTTCAGCTGGATCCATCCGGCCTTTGCCATGCCGAACACCAGCAGGATGGCCGCACACAGCGCGAAGACGGACGTCAGGAGCACCATGACGGGCAGCAGGAGGGAGCGGTACACCACCAGCAGGATCACGAACACTGCGGCCAGGGCCACCAGCAGGAGGATTCCGTCGATCCCGGCGAAGGCGGCAGTGAGGTCCGCCGCGAGCCCGGCCGGGCCGGTCACGAAGGTCCGCATGCCCTCCGGGGCCGCGCCGGCAACGGTGTCCCGCAACTCCTGCACGGCTTCCTTGACCTCGGCCGAGGAATCGATCGGCGCGATGAACTGGACGGCTTTGCCGTCTTCGGAGGGGATGGGTCCAATGACCGCGCTGCCGAGTTGCAGTTCCTCGAGCTCCGCCCGCAGTCCTGCAACCTCCCCCAGCTGGGCCGGCGTGAAGGCCTCACTGCTTTCGATCACGATGACTCCCGGAACCTCATCCGAGTCACGGAACTTGGCCTGCCAGTCCTGCGCCTCGGTTGCTTCTGCACCTGCCGGAAGGAAGGAGGCCTGGTCGTTGGAGGAGACCTCTTCGAGCCGCCCGAATGTTGGCCCTCCGACGCCCGCCAGCGCCAACCAGGTCAGCACCAGGATGACGGGAAGCAGCCAGCGCAACCAGAACGGGACACGTTCCGAACCTTTGGATGTGGTTCTCATTTTTTTGCCTTCCAGGGGAGGGACGCGGGTAGGATTGATTCCATACTAGAGTATCTCCATCATAGAGATAAGTGCCTGGCTAACTTTTCTTGCTCCGGCCGGTACCTCCAGGCCGGCCGGGCTGGCGTAATATCCGTCAGGACGGCCAACGGCCAAGCACCGGTGCCGTGCACTGGTGCCCCGAATTCAGGAGGTGGACATGGCAGGCAATATCGGCCCGGCCTTGCAGGGGCCTCCTTCCGGTCCGCCCGCGGGGCCGCACCCGCTGGTCCTGCTCCTGCAGGAGTTCACACTGGAGGCCAACCGGTATGTGGATACAGCAGGCGGGCGGAAGGACATGCACCGCACGGACCTCAATGCCCTGGCCGCGATCATGCGCCACACGGCGAAGGGAAACGTGGTCACGCCCGGGCTCCTGCGCAAGGAACTGCACCTGAGCTCCCCCGCGACAACCGCCCTGATCGACCGGCTGGACCATTCGGGGCACGTGACCCGCGAGCGGCACGGCTCGGACCGCCGGCAGGTCCAGCTGAAGATGACGCCCAAGGCCTACCAGGACGGCGGCGCCATCTTCGCCCCGCTGGCGCGCCACATGGGAGCTGCCATGGCCGATTTCACTCCGGCGGAACTGGAGACTGTCAGCAGGTTCATGGCCGCCATGGTGGAAGCCACGGTGGCTGCGCGGGAAGATTCGTCCGCAGGCCAGCCGGACACAGCCGCCCCACCCAACTAGGTAGCGCTAAGTGTCGTTTTGAGGGGCCAAAACGACACTTAGCGCTACCTAGTTGGGGGTAGCGTTTGGTTATGAGCGCGCAGCAGCCTGAAGACGACGTTTATACACACGGCCACCACGAATCGGTGGTCCGCGCCCATGCCGCCAGGACAGCCCAGAATTCGGCAGCGTTCGTCCTGCCGCACCTCACGCCGGGCTGCAACGTGCTCGACGTCGGCTGCGGCCCGGGCACCATCACATGCGACTTTGCCGTCCTGGTGGCTCCGGGAAAGGTGACTGGCCTGGACCGGTCACCGGACATCATCGCCCAGGCCAAGGCCCTCGCCATGGAGCGGGAGGTGCCGAACGTCGAGTTCGTGGCCGGCAATATCTACGACCTGGACTTCGAGGACGAGACGTTCGACGTCGTCCATGCCCACCAGGTCCTTCAGCACCTCACGGACCCAGTGGAGGCCCTGCGTGAGATGCGGCGGGTGGCCAAGCCCGGCGGGATCGTTGCCGTGCGCGACGCCGACTTCCACGGCATGAGCTGGTACCCCGCCATTCCGGAGCTCGACGAATGGATGGAGCTGTACCAGCGCATCGCCCGCAGGAACGGGGCCGAACCCGACGCCGGGCGGCGGCTTGTCAGCTGGGCGCAGGCTGCAGGCTTCACCGACGTCGCGCCCTCCAGCAGCAACTGGCTCTATGCCACCGGCCAGCAGCGCCGGTGGCAGGCCCGCGTCTGGGGCGAACGCGTGCTGCACTCGGCCTTCGCGGAGCAGGCACTGGAGTATGGCTTCGCCAACCCGGCGGACCTGGCAAGGATTTCCGCGGGCTGGCACCGCTGGGGATCCACCGACGACGGCTGGTTCCTGATCCCCAATGGCGAGGTGATCGCCCGGGCGTAGGGCCCGCCCCTCCGCCACGCCGCGGCGGGCACACGTAGGATTGACTGGTGCAATTCTCCCTTTGGCTCGCGCTGGCGGGCGCCGGCGTCCTGATCAGCTTCACCCCCGGCGCCGGAGCCATCAACACCATGAGCAACTCGCTGAATGCCGGGTTCCGGCGCTCCATGTGGGGAATCCTTGGCCAGCAGGCAGCACTGGTGATCCACGTGGTGATCGTTGCCCTCGGCGTGGGGGTGCTCGTTGCCAGCTCGCCCATCGCCTTCAACGTGATCCGCTATTCGGGCGCGGCCTACCTGGTGTACCTGGGCATCCGGCAGTTCCTCAGCAAGCCGGACCTTGGGCAGGAGAAGATTGCCGGCCTTCGGAACGAGCCCGCCTGGTCCATCTTCCGGCGCGGATTCTGGGTAAATCTCCTGAACCCGAAGGCCATCATCTTCTTCCTCGCCTTCATGCCCCAGTTCATCCGGCCGGAGCAGCCCCTCCTGGCGCAGTACGCAGTACTGACGGCAACCATCGTTGCCATTGACATCCTGGTGATGTGGTTCTTCTTCGCCGCCGCGGCCAGGTCCTTTGAGCGTTTCACCCACAGCGCCCGCGGCCAACTTGTCCTCAACCGGGCCTTCGGGGTGCTGTTTGTGGCCGTGGGCATCCTGCTGGCCTTCCTCCACTGACGACGCAGCGCGCTCCGGCCGCCCCACGGAAGAGCATGTGACCGAAAGTCCAGAATCTTTACAAACCAGTCAAGCATTGTGAATCACGCGCTAGCCAACAGGGGCAAATAGCGCGCATGCTTAGCATCATGAACTCACCGTCGAGCCCATACCGCGTGATCGCCGTCTGCACCGGGAACATCTGCCGGTCCCCCATGGCCGAGCTGATGCTCGCCGCGGCGCTGGAACACACAGGGCTGGGCGGTTTGGTTACGGTGGACTCCGCGGGCACAACGGGATACGAGGCCGGACGGCCCATCGACCCGAGGGCGGCCAGGCGGCTGGCAGCGGCACAACTTACCTCCAGCCGGCACATTGCCCGCCAGTGGCAGCCGGAATGGTTCCGCGAACGGGACCTGATCCTGGCGCTGGACATCGACCACCACGCCTGGTTGAGCGAGTCCGCCCCGGACCAGGAGTCCCGGGACAAGATCCGGATGCTGCGCAGCTTCGATCCGCAGCTGGCAGAAAAAGACCTTCTCGACCAGGGAATCGAAGACCCCTGGTACGGCGGCCACGCCGACTTCGACACCGTCTGGCATCAGGTACACGCCGCACTTCCCGGACTGCTGGATTACATCAAAGTGGCCGCGGTCCGGAACGCCGAGCTCCAGCGCCAGGCTTAGGCAGGCAGCAGAACGGGACAGCCAGGCGGAGCGAAGGCACGACGGCAGCAGGCGGCCGTCAAGGCTAACCGCCCATTTGTAGTTGCGAACGATTCTCAACTACATTGATGGCATGAACCTCACCGTCATCAGTTCCCTTGATGCACTCTGCCGGCAGCAGGCGTGCGAAGACCTTGCGGCAGCCCATCCGGGCAGCCTGGTGGTCCTTCATGACCTCATGGAGGACGGACTCGTGGTCCGGCGAATATTCAGTGGCCGGATCCTCCTGGAACGCGAGGAGACAATGCTGGAACACGGTTGCCTCAGCTGCGCCGTCCGGCTGGACCTTGTCCCGAGCATCGACCGGCTGCTCGAAAACACGAAGGGGGCCATCATCATTGGCCTGCCGCCTGCCGTCCCTGCATCAGCCGCGGTGTCCGCACTGCGGCGCGGCCTCACCCGCGCAGCACCCGTGGGTACGGTAATCCTCGCGTGTTCCCCGGATGCCCTGGAGGACCACATCTGGGATTCCCACACCTTGTTTGAATCCGGCTTCACTCCCGCACCGGAAGACGAGCGGACGCCGGGCGAATTCCTGGTGGGCGAACTCGCCTTCGCGGACACCGTGTTGCTCACCGAGCCGGACATTGTGCCGCCCGACCCGCCGGGCCGCGAGCGCGGGCTGCACCTGCTCCGTGAACTCGCTCCGCACGCGGAGGTAGCCCGTGATGCGGCAGCAGTCAGGCAGGGACTGCACCGCTACGCCGACGCGGTGGCCAGGACAGCACCCGGAAACGCCCAACCGCCCGGTCCCCCGGCCCGCAGCATGGAGTCGCCGTTTGCCACAGTGTTCCACCGCATCGAGCGGCCGCTGCACCCCGGACGGTTCCGGGACGCACTGGCAACCCTGGCAGAAGGATGCTGCCTCCTGCGCGGCCAGCTGTGGATAGCGTCCGCACCGGCCTGCCGGATAGCGATCCAGGGCATCGGCCCCCGCGTGTGGCTGGAGAACCTCGGCGCCTGGCCGGAGGGCCACGCCGCACCCGGGGCGGGAAGCCAGCCGGCCGGCCACGGCGCCCCGGCCGCCTCCGTCATAGCAGCGACGGGCGAGGACCTTGATGCCGCGGAACTCGGGAACCTGCTGATGTCCTGCCAGCTCACCGATGAAGAACTGGCATTGCACCACCACCAAACAAGGAGCACAGCATGAAGGTACGGAATTCACTCCGCGCACTGAAAAAGATCCCCGGCGCGCAGGTTGTCCGGCGGCGCGGGAGGACCTTCGTCATCAACAGGAAGAACCCCCGGATGAAAGCGCGGCAGGGATGACGGTACGCTCTAATTCATGAGCCCAGCCCCCGTCATCATTGCCATCGACGGGCGCTCGGGCGCTGGAAAGACCACCCTCGCCGTTGAACTGGCGGCGCGGCTGCGGGCCCACCACAGGGTGTCGCTGTTCCACCTCGAGGACATTTATCCCGGCTGGAACGGCCTCATGGTCGGCATTGACCGCTACGTCGCCACGGTTCTGGAGCCCCTGAGCCGTGGCGACGCCGCCACCTGGACCAGCTGGGACTGGCAGAACCATTACGACGGCGACTCCCGGGTCACGCTGCCGGCCGAGATTGTCATCGTTGAGGGAGTGGGCGCCGCCGCGGCCGCGGCCCGGCGCCTGCTCAGCGCCGTCATCTGGGCGGACTCACCGGAGGAGGTCCGCCGCACCCGGGCGCTGGACCGCGACGGCGGCACCTACGAACCCTACTGGGACCAGTGGGCTGCGCAGGAGGAGGAATGGCTGCGCACCGACGACGTGCCGCAGCACGCCGACGTCCGGGTACTGAACCGCGCCGACGGATCCGCCCCGGCGGACGTCCTGCAGCTCCTGCCGTATCTCCCCGCCCTGGCCCCGGCGCTGTCCCCCGAGCTTTCGGCGCGCCGTGGCCTCAGCATCCGCACCGAACAGCTGGACACCAGGCCGGATCCAGCAGCACTGTTCAATTCCCTCTACGGCACCTCGGCCAACGCCGTCTGGCTCGACTCATCGAATGCGGGCCAGGCCGGTGACCAGGCAGGGTCCGAGGCCGCCGGGCGGAGCCGCTTCAGCATCATGGCGGACGACGCCGGCACACACGGCCAGTCCATGACGCACCGTTCCGGACAAAGCGAGCTAAGGGCAGGCTGCGCCACCGCCACGGTGGTGCGCCCCTTCTTCCGCTGGCTGGACACCGTCTGGGGCAACCCGGCAGTCAGCACCCCCGACGGCTACCCCGGTGAGTTCACCCTTGGCTGGCTGGGATGCCTGGGCTACGAACTCAAGCGGGAAACCGGCGGATCCGATCATTCCGCGCCCACGCCTGATGCTTCGCTGATCTTCGCAGGCAGGGCGGTTGTCCTGGACCATGCGGAAGGCACGGCCTGGCTCCTGGCTCTCGACGCCTCGGATGCCGACGAGTGGCTGGAAGGCGCGCGCGCCGCCGTCGAAGCAGCGTCCGGCCCCGCCGCGCAGGCGGCCGTGGCAGCCCGGGCCGGCGGCAGCAACGGCGTCGTACTTCCGGAAGCGCCCACATTCCAAAGCCGTGATACAGCCAAGCAGTACCGGGAGAAGATCGCTGCCGCCCAGCACGAAATCGCCGAGGGAAACACCTACGAGGTCTGCCTGACCACCACTCTGTCAGCGAAAGTTCCGGCGGCCACGCTGGACCCGTGGCAGGCATACCTGGCCCTGCGCCGGAGGAATCCGGCCCCGTTCGCCAGTTACCTGATGTTCGGCGGACTCACGGTGGCCAGCACCTCGCCCGAGCGGTTCCTGAAGATCGCCTCCAACGGCGGCATGCGCGCCGAGCCCATCAAGGGCACCCGCCGCCGGGCTGCCGACCCGCAGGAGGACGCGCAGCTTCGCGCGGACCTGGCGTCGTCGCTGAAGGACCGCGCCGAGAACATCATGATCGTGGACCTGCTGCGTAACGACCTGAGCCATTTCGCGGTCCCGGGCTCCGTCACGGTCAGCAGGCTCTGCGCCATCGAGAGCTACGCCACGGTGCACCAGATGGTGAGCACGATCGATGCGCAGCTGCAGCGGGGATCCTCCCGGGCCGAAGCCGTGGCCGCCTGCTTCCCGGCGGGCTCGATGACCGGCGCCCCCAAGATCAGCACCATGGCCATCCTGGACCGGCTCGAAGGTGGCGGGCGCGGGCTCTACTCCGGCGCCATCGGCTACTTCTCGCTGAACGGCGCCACGGACCTCGCCGTCGCCATCCGGACCCTGGTGATCGACGCCGCCGGCGACGGAACGGCGGAACTGACGCTCGGCGTCGGGGGCGCCATCACCGCCGACTCGGTCCCGGAGGACGAATACGAGGAAATCCGCACCAAGGCGTTCGGCGTCCTCTCCACCCTGGGAGCGGACTTCCCGGACGCCTGACCCCCGGAGTTTTTACTGGACGGTGGCGGTCAGCCTCGCCACGTTGTCCACGTAGCGGGCCGCCAGGGGCCGGTTGATCCAGTCCGCCAGTTTCAGCTCGTGGGAGATGTCCCGGTAGGTGTCCTCCACCGCACGCATCTTGGTGACGATGTCCTCGCCCAGCAGCATCACGGACACCTCAAGGTTCAGGGAGAAGGAACGCATGTCCATGTTGCTGGAGCCCAGCACCGCCACCTCGTCGTCGATGGTGAAGTGCTTGGCGTGGAGCACGAACGGGGCCTTGTACAAGTAGATCCGGACGCCGGCTTCCAGCAGGGCCTCGTAATAGGACCGCTGGGCGTGGTGGACTAGGAACTGGTCGCCCTTCTCGGAGACGAACAGCTCCACGTCCACACCGCGCTGGGCAGCGGTGGTGATGGCGTAGAGCAGGGAATCATCCGGAACGAAGTACGGGCTGCAGATCGAGATCCGGTGCTGGGCGGAGTAGATGAGCGTGTTGAAAAGCCGCAGGTTGTTCTCGGTGATGAACCCCGGGCCGCTCGGCACCACCTGCGCCGTCACGTTCCCGGGGTGCGGGTTGGACGGGAGCTGCAGTTGGTGCTCCAGGGATTCGTCGGTTTCGCTGAGCCAGTCGGTGGCAAAGACGACATTCAATGTGGTCACAATGGGCCCGTGCAGGCGCGCCATGAGCTCCACCCATTCGCGGCCCGCCTTGCGGTGCCGGGGGTTGTTGTAGGAGGGCTCGATCAGGTTCTGCGAGCCGGTGAAGGCAACCTCGCCGTCGATCACCATGATTTTGCGGTGGTTCCGCAGGTCAGGCCTGCGCCACTGGCCGTGGATGGGCAGGAGCGGAAGCATGCGCTTCCACTGGATCTTGCCCGCGCGGAGCCGCTTCAGGAGCTTCCGGTAGCCCTGGACCCGCAGGGTCCCGATGTGGTCGAACAGCACGCGGACTTCGACGCCGCGCTCGGCTGCCTCCTCCAGCGCGGTGAGGAGGTCGTCGGTGATGTGGTCCGTGCTCATGATGTAGAACTCGGCGTTGATAAACTTTTTCGCCTTGCGCACGGCCTCCGTCATCTGCAGGATCGAGTCCGGATAGCCGGGAATCAGCTCAACGGAGTTGCCGTCCACCATGGGCAGGGACCCGAGCCGGCGGTTCAGTTCCGCGGCGGACTTCACCCATTCCGGTCCGGGGTAGTCGCTTTCGACGTCGGAAAGCGAGGAGATCCCGGCCCGCACGCGTTCGTTGACCCGCTGCTGCTGCGCCCGCCGGCGGCTGGACAGCTTGAAGTTGCCGAAGAGCAGGAACAGCAGGATGCCCACGAACGGCACAAAGAAAATGCCCAGCAGCCACGCCATCGCCGTGGTGGGACGCCTGTTGCCCGGAATGATGCCCACAGCCAGCACCCTGATCAGGAGGTCGGCGACGCCCAGCAGCACCACCACCCACATTGGCGCGGTGCCGGCAAGCGAGAATGGCCACAACACGAAATAAACCCCCGGAGGATGGGCTCCCGGCGGACCGTTTCCAGCCAGGGCACTCTGCCCAGCTTATCCGTGCCGCGCCGCACTAAGCTGGAGCCATGACCTCTCCAGCTTCCGTGGTTCTCGTTTTCCTCGACCCCGCGTTCCCGGACGGCCGGCTCGCCGATGCCTCCAAGCCCCAGCTCCTGGTCACGGACCAGGGCGCCACCCGCGGGGACGGGATCTTCGAAACCATGCTGGCTGTAGGCGGCAACGTGCGGAAGGTCCAGGCCCACCTGAACCGCCTGGCCCGCTCCGCGGACGCCCTTGACCTGGTTATCCCGCCGGAGGACGAGTGGCGCAGGGCCATCGGGACTGCACTGAGCGAGTACCGGTCCGAGTATCCGCCTGCCTCCGCCGCCGAGGACGAACTCGTGGTCAAACTGGTGGTGACCCGCGGTGTGGAGGGCGCCGCCGCGCCCACCGCCTGGGTCCAGGTGTCCCCCACGGGGGCGTTGGCGCGCCGCCAGCGGGAGACGGGAATCGACGTCATCCTCCTTGACCGGGGCTACGACAGCGACGCCGCCGAGCGCGCCCCTTGGCTGCTGCTCGGTGCGAAGACGCTGTCCTACGCCGTCAACATGGCCGCTTTGCGCCATGCCCATAAACAGGGCGCGGACGACGTCATCTTCATCTCCTCCGACGGCCGGGTACTGGAGGGGCCCACCTCCACCGTGCTGCTGGCCCACGCAGGAACGTCCGACGACGGCACTTCCGTCAAGCGCCTCATCACGCCCCAGCTGGACAGCGGCATCCTGCCGGGCACGTCGCAGGGCGCGCTGTTCACCGCGGCGAAGGCTGCGGGCTGGGAACTGGGCTACGGCCCGCTTGAGCCGCAGGACCTGCTGGATGCCGACGCGGTGTGGCTGATCTCCAGCGTCCGTTTGCTGGCGCCGGTCAACCGGATCGACGGCAAGGAAATCGGCACGCCCTCCGTCCAGAAGGAGCTGACCGCCGAACTGAACGAGTTGTTCGCGGGCATCCAGTAAACGGTCCTGTGATTCCGGCCTTTGCACTCTAGGTTCGGCGGGGGCAGTGGCCGTAAGGTTTGGTTCATGGACTCGCAGACGCAGCCGAATGACAACCTGACCTTTGACGAATGCTGGGAACTCCTGGCCAATGACACTGTCGGCCGCCTTGCACTGGTGGTTGACGGCCACCCCGAGATCTTTCCAATCAACTACGTGGTGCACCGCCGCAGCATCGCGTTCCGTACCGCCGGCGTCACCAAGCTGTGGAGTGCCCTGACAGAGAGGCCTGCCGCCCTGGAGATCGACGGCTACGATCCCCATACCGAAGAGGCCTGGAGCGTGGTGCTGCGCGGCGATACGGCGATCATCGAGGACCAGGCGGACAAGGACGCCGTGGACAGCCTGGGGCTGGAGCCATGGCAGCCGGGAGAAAAGGCAAACTACATCCGGCTGACAGCCCGTGCTTTGACCGGCCGCCGTTTCAAGGTGAACCGGCCGGACGTCTGGGCCACGCGGCAGCAGGACAAGCGGCGGGCCTCTTTCGAATAACCCCGCCGGAATGCCTGTCCGGCCAGGCTAGCCGGTTGGCTCTGCGTCCTGAAGGGACAGTTGGGCTTCAAGGCCGGAGAGCAGGATGCTTAGCCCCTGGTCAAGTTCCGCGGATCCTTCGTAGTCCGCCAGGGCGGGGGCCAGTGCACGCAGCCGCGGGAACTCCTTGGCAGGCAACCGGTGCAGTCCCAGCCGCAGCAGCACTTCGTTTTCCTCCGGGTCCACAACGAATTCCTGCAGCTCGTTCAGGATGTGGCCGTAGAGGAAGCCGTAGTAGGCGCGGTAGACGTGGAGGGCGTCCGACGGGCTGAACCCTGCCCCAATCAGCAGGGACAGGATCTGCTCGAGGGGACGCAGCGTGCCCAGCGGCCGCAGCCCCAGCGGGGTGGAGAGCGGCCTGGTCACAAGCAGCGGCACCACATTGGGGTGCTGGAGCGCAAGGCTCCGAAGGTCGTGTGCGATGCGGCGCAGCTGGGCTTTCCAATCGGGATCGTCGGGGTGGATGGTGAGTTCGTTAAGCACCAGTTCGGTGACGCCGTCCAGCAGCGCGGCGCGGTTCTCCGCATAGCGGTAGAGGCTCATCGGGTCCCGGCCCAGTTCCTGGCCAAGGCGGCGCATGGTCAGCGCCTCCAAGCCTTCCGCGTCAACAACTTCGAGCGCCTTGGTCAGCACCAGCTCCCTGCTCAGCTTTTGCTTTTGGGCCGGCCCGGTGGGGGACTGGACTTTCGGGGAAGCCATGATTTCCGTCCTTGAAGGCGGCAAGCCCTTTACCCGAATAGGTAATCCATTCGCTTGCCGAATCCGTTGTCTACGAGTAAAGTCTACATTGTAGATGCGGCAGTGACACCGCCCTGTAGCCCCTGGTTTCAACTAGTAGCCCCCGGTTTCAACTAGTTCTTGATTTCCGCGGGCTTCATCAACACTCCATGCCCCGTGCACGGCATTGAGGTTCGCTGCTGTAGCCGAACGGCGGCACCACCGCACTTAGCGAAGGGAAGCCGTCATGGCGCATTCGCAGTTCGATCTCTTTCTAAAAGAAGCCACCTACATTGACCAGGCCTCGGACGCCACCCTCGACCGTGACCGCCTTTACGGCCTGTACACCAGCTGGTGCTTCATCAACCAGCAGAAGCCCGGCCTGGAGTCCAATTTCTGGATAGCCATGAATTGCCGCATCAGGCACGGCCGCAAGGGGCTGCGCATGAAAGGCCCCGCCGCTGCCGACTACATCCTGGCAAGCTACCCGGGCCTCGTCTAAGCAACGGCACAACGAGTACGGCGTGGACCACGTGCCTGGGGCACAGGGTCCACGCCGTTCCTTCTTAAGCGCGCTTAGGCGCGCTCCCTGCTGCTGCATCAGCCTGATCCTGCCGCTCCCCCGGGCCCACCCCCGGACACCCAAGGAGGAGCCGCCGTCGTACTTTAGGTGAAGGTGCCGGACGGCACTGGGCTCCACTGCGGCGCCCGGCCTACTTCAGTTACGCAACATGACGACGACGGCGGTGCGGCCGCGGGCGGCAAGTGTTACGTTTTTGGGGAGTAATGAGTACCGGCGCCAAGCCCTGACTGGCCGGTCGGCAACCCTCCTTTCGCGGCGGGGTGCCTCAGGTGAACACTCGGCATATCGACCCATTCGAGCTGCAAGCGTGAGAGAAGGAGATCGTCGTGTCTGACGCACCTGCCCCTGAAGAGAAACTGTCGTACCGCCTCATCAGCGGGCCGGATGACCGCGCCTTTTGCGAGCGGATCTCCGCCGCGCTGGCGGAAGGCTATGTCCTCCATGGCAGCCCGGCGGCAACCTTCAACGGCAGCAGTGTGATCGTGGCGCAGGCGGTAGTCCTGCCGGCAGCCATCGCTTCCGCGGACGCTGCCGTGGCAGATGCCGTTGACGACCTCGAGTCCTCCGGCGATGACCTTGACTTCGGCGGCGAGGGCCACGCATGAGCTACGCCGGAGACCTGACCCCGCAGGAGGCCTGGGAAAAACTTGAGCAGGGCGCCATCCTGGTGGATGTGCGCACGGAGGGCGAATGGGCCCACATCGGCATTCCCGACACCAAGGCCACCGAGAACGATCCGCTGTTCATCCAGTGGACCTTCCCGGGCGGAATCCCCAACCCCGACTTCATCACCGACCTTAGCCAACAGGCGCCCGAGGACAAGTCAACCGAACTGGTGTTCCTGTGCCGTTCCGGCCAGCGTTCCATCGCGGCCGCTATCGCCGCCACGCAGGCCGGCTTCACCTCCTACAACGTCCTGGAGGGCTTTGAGGGTGAACCGGACCGTTATGGAGAACGTACCGTCAACGGCTGGAAGAACCGCGGCCTGCCGACCAACCTGGGAAAGAACTAAGTGACCTTCAACGAAGACGCCGCCGGCTGGAGCCCCGACACCCAGGCCGTCCGCGGCGGGCTGGACCGCACCAACTTCCAGGAGACCAGCGAGGCTGTCTTCCTGAACTCCGGTTTCGTGTACGAATCCGCCGCTGCTGCTGAGCGGGCCTTTACGGGCGAGGACGAACGCTTTGTCTACTCGCGCTACGGCAACCCGTCCGTGGCCACGTTCCAGGAACGGCTCCGCCTGCTTGAGGGGACCGAGGCGTGCTTCGCGACGGCGTCCGGCATGTCCGCGGTTTTCACCGCCCTGGGTGCGCTGCTGGCGGCCGGGGACCGGGTGGTTGCCGCCCGCTCACTCTTCGGCTCGTGCTTTGTGATCCTGAACGAAATCCTGCCGCGCTGGGGCGTGGAGACCGTCTTCGTGGACGGCCCTGACCTGGAGCAGTGGCGTGAAGCGCTCTCCGAGCCCACCACCGCCGTCTTCTTCGAATCGCCGTCCAATCCCATGCAGGAGATCGTGGACATTGCTGCGGTCAGCGACCTGGCGCATGCGGCCGGGGCCACCGTCGTCGTCGACAACGTTTTTGCCACCCCCCTGCTGCAGCGGTGCGGGAAGTTCGGCGCCGACGTGATTGTCTACTCGGGCACCAAGCACATCGACGGCCAGGGCCGGGTGCTTGGTGGCGCCATCCTGGGTACCAAGGAGTTCATTGACGGGCCGGTGAAGCAGCTGATGCGCCACACCGGACCAGCACTGTCCGCGTTCAACGCCTGGGTCCTGACCAAGGGCCTCGAGACCATGGCGCTGCGCGTCAACCACTCCTCGGCGTCAGCCCTGCGCCTCGCGGAATGGCTGGAGGAACAGCCTGCCGTCAGCTGGGTGAAGTACCCGCTCCTGAAATCGCACCCGCAGTACGAGCTGGCCGTAAAGCAGATGAGCGCCGGCGGCACTGTCCTCACCTTGGAACTCGCCCCCTCCGGCGGCCGCTCGGGCAAGGACGCGGCGTTTGCGCTGCTGGACGGCCTGCGGATCATCGACATCTCCAACAACCTTGGCGATGCCAAGTCGCTCATCACCCACCCGGCCACCACCACGCACCGCGCGATGGGACCCGAGGGCCGGGCCGCCATTGGGCTGAGCGACGGCGTGGTGCGGCTTTCGGTTGGGCTGGAGGACGTGGACGACCTGATTGGCGACCTGGAGCAGGCACTTAAGCAGATCTAGCGCTCCGGCCGCGGCACCCGGGGCCATGGCCTCAAGGATTCTGCAGGGAAAGGCGGACGGCCACTTCGTCGCCGTCGCTAATCTCGGCCTTGGCCCTGATGTCCTTCTTGACGGGCAAGAGGTATGTGCCGGTCCCGGTATCCGCGAAGAGCGAGGTTTGCCACGCGTGGCCGGCAATCTCCGCCGCCACTTTGACCGAACCGAAAGCTTTGCTGTGGCCGGAACTGCGCGCGCGGATATCGTCCGCGACGTCCGCCGGCAGGGTCAGGAAATGCCAACCGGCTTCCCCGGGATAGCGCCACAGGCCTGCTTTGAAGGAATACGACGCCGCCACGCGCTGAGTATGGCACGGGACGTTGGCAGGACGCCACAGCTTGCCGCACCTGCGGCCGGCGTCTCTTGTCCCGGAAGGCGAGGGCATCGCTTCCTCGAATAGGTGGCACAAAAAACTTCAAAAGTACTTTCCGGAAGGCCATCGTAGGGCCTAATAATGTCGGACCCCCTCGGGATGATGGGGGTATGGAATCGAACGCGGCGGTGGTGCAGGGGGAGGAAGCGGTTGACGCTTCTGTTGCTGCGTTTATGGCTGCGCTGGCTGGCGGAGGCCTTGCCGCTGGCGGGCCTGCCGTTTCCGGTGGCCGTGGCGCTGGTGGGGGCGCTGGCGGGGGCGTTGATGATCCGTTGCAGCGGGTTGCTGATGCGGCGTTGGATGTCCTGGGTGGGGTGGCCCGGTCCGAGGCGAAGTTGGCGGCGGTGAAGGCAGTGGCCGCGGCGGCCCTTGCCGGGGCGACGAAGGCGATGAATCCTCCGCCCGGGTCCCCTTACGAGGCCACGGCGCAGGACCGGAGCCTGGTGGCGGAGGTCGGGTGTGCGCTGGCCATCGGTGACCGGGCCGCCGGTGCTTTGCTGGCTGAGGCCCATGCCTTGACCGCGTCGCTGCCCCGGACCCTGGCCGCCCTGCAGGGCGGGACGATTTCCTGGGCGCATGCCCGGACCATGGTGGACCAGACCGTCGGGCTTGGCCCGGCCGCGGCGGCGGCCCTGGAGGCCCATTTCCTGGACCCGGACGCCCCGGGGGCGGTCCGCGGGTGCCCGGTGGGGGAGATGCCGGCGTACCGGTTCAGGGCCAAGGCGCGGGGGTGGCGGGAGCGGCACCATCCGGAGAGCCTGGCGAAGCGGCACGCCAAGTCCCTGGCGGACCGGCGGGTGGAGTACTGGCCGGATAATGACGCGATGGCCTGGGTGGCCGCCTACCTGCCCGCGGACCAGGCGTCCGCGGTCTGGAACCGGCTGACCGCCATTTCCCGGGGGCTGCAGGGCCCGGACGAGGCCCGCACCCTGACCCAGCTCAGGGCCGACAATTTCGCCGAGGCGCTCCTGGGCGGCGGGAACATCTCCCGGTTTACCGGACACAGCGAGGCAACCAGGGCCGGGCACGGTGAGGCGGGCAGGTCCTGCGGCGGGGAGGTGGCAGGTCCCGGCCCGTCGTCGTCGATTCGGGCTGAGTCAATCCGTGCCGAGGTGCTGGTCACCGTGCCCGTGTTTTCCCTGATGGGCTTGACGGACGAGCCGGCGGTGCTGGACGGGGCCGGCCCCATCCCCGCCTCGATGGCCCGGGACCTCGTCGCCGACGGTGCCAGCTCCTTCTACCGGGTGCTGGTGGACCCGCGGGACGGGGCGCCGCTGGAAATCGGCCGCACCAGCTACCGGGTGACCAAGGCGATGCGGAACTGGCTCAGGCTGCGGGACGGAAAATGCCCCTTCCCCGGCTGCAGCAACCCCTCCCTCGACAACGAAGCCGACCACCTCCTCGCCTGGCACAACGGCGGCACCACAGGAGTCTCGAACCTGGGACAGCCGTGCCCGAAACACCACAAACTCCGNCCTCGCCTGGCACAACGGCGGCACCACAGGAGTCTCGAACCTGGGACAGCCGTGCCCGAAACACCACAAACTCCGGCACACCAGCGGCTGGAAACCCACCCCCGCCACCAAAACCGCACCACCCGGCTGGACCTCACCCACCGGCCGCCACTACACAAGCGAACACCAAGACTGGGAACCACCCAAGTGGCCGGACCGGAATGCGGGACTACGGAACGCATCTTCAGCGGCTAGGCCGAAGGGTCAGGACTTGTACGTGCCCGAGTACTTCAGCATGCCCGACGACTTTGAGGTACCTGCGTGCTTTGCACTGCCGGAAGAGTTTGACCTGGTGAAGGACCTGGACCTCCCGGATTTCGATGTGCCCGAAGACCCTGGCCCTTCCGAAGACGAACTGCCGAAGGACCCATTTCCGGAATGGCATCTGTGGCTCAGCGAATTCGTCTCGGTCCCCTAACCTACGCCTTTCTGCCCCCAAACCACTGCCCGCTAGGACTGCCTGACGCGCAGCAGTTCGGGGGCCTCGTCCACCTGTGAAAGATCCAGTCCGCCGCGCATGGTCACGTCGACTGCATGCTTTACCACTGCATCGAAGCCGAGGTCCCCGCCTTGCGACGAGGACAGGACCTTGTCCCGGACCCGCCGCTGTTCGGCAGCTCCTGTTCCGCGCGCAATGATGTCTTCCACCCCTTGCCGGGCCAGGGCAAGTTCACCCTGTTCCTGCAGTACCGGGGCAAGGTAGTCCACCAGTGAGCGCACCACGTCAGCGGCCCTCGCCGGGCGGAATGTGCCAAAGTCGAGCAGCTCCCCGCTGAGGCCCGCACTGCTCGCCTGCCAGGACGCCATGCGCAAAAGCACCGTGGGCACGGGGGCAGGATCGACGCCGTCCTGCCACTCGCGGCTCGCCGTCTCCACCAACGCGCGGACCAGGACAGCTATAAGTGCGGCGTCCTCAGCACGGAGGCAGACATCGGCTACGCGGACCTCCACCGTGGGATGGTTGCGGGAGAGCCGGGCGTCAAAATACAACATGCCCTCATCCAGCATGACCCCGCTGTCCAGGAGCCGCGTGACCACCCGCCGGTACGCGGAGTACGTGCCATAGATGCCCGTGGGCCCGGCCGTCGGCCAACGGTTCCAGGCCTGGGTCCGGTAGCTCTCAAAGCCGGTCTGGATGCCGTTCCAGAAGGGGGAATTGGCACTCAAGGCGGTAAGGACGGCGAGCTTGTCCCGGATGCGGTCCAGGACGGCCACGCCTTCGTCGTGCGACTCAATGTATGTGTGGACATGGAAGCCGCACGTCAGCTGCTCCTGGGCAGTCAGGCCGAAGCGCTCAAGCATCCGCGCGTAGCGGGGATCCGGAGTGGTGTGGCTGGCCAAGCCCAGTGGCGAGGTGGCCAGGGCGGCCACCCGTGCGTGGTTTTTCTTGGCAGCCTTATCTGCCAGTGCCCGCCCGGCCCGGATCTGTTCCAGGAGCTCACGGTACTCCAGGCAGGGCCGCGTCTGGGTTTCGATCTGTTCCAGCTTGAGCTCGGCACTCAGGCCCATCTCGTCGTCGTAAACGGTTTTGTCTTCGGTCTCCAGGAGGCGGGGGGCATCCGGCGAGTCGTCGGCGGCCATTCGGCGGCCGGACAGCAGCGCATCCGCCAGGGCAAGCGGCTCCCCGCTCTCCGGATCAACGATCAGGAGCTCTTCCTCGACGCCGAAAGTTCGCATACCGACATTCTCCGACAACAGGGACGAAATTGAGGGTCAACAACACTTCATGACGAAGCGTGAATGGTTAGTCCTGGAAGTACTCCACTTTCGCCCCGATGGTATTAAGCCGTTCCGCCAGGTCTTCGTAGCCACGCTCAATGACATAGATGTTCCGCAGCTCGGACACTCCCCGCGCGGCTAGCATTGCCAACAGCAGGCACGCTGCCGGGCGGAGCGCGGGCGGACAGCCAACCTCCGCGGCGCGCCACTTGGTGGGGCCGTTGACGTAGATCCGGTGCGGATCAAGGAGCTGCACCTGGGCGCCCAACCGGTTCAGCTCGGTCAGGTAGATGGCCCGGTTTTCGTACACCCAGTCGTGGATCATGGTCTGGCCATGGGCGTTCGCTGCGATGACCGCAAAGAAGGGCAGGTTGTCGATGTTCAGCCCGGGGAATGGCATTGGGTGGATCTTGTCCTCCGGAGCGCGCAACTCGGAAGGCTTGGTGGTGACGTCCACCAGCCGTGTCCGGCCGTTCCGGGCCATGTATTCGCCCGAGATCTCCAACTGCTGGCCCATTTGCCCCAAGGTTGCCAGCTCGATTTCCATGAACTCGATGGGCACGCGCCGGATGGTCACCTCCGAGTTGGTGACAATGCCCGCGGTAATCAGGCTCATGGCCTCGATGGGATCCTCCGAAGGGTAGTACTCAATGTCGGCATCGATTGACCGGCGTCCGGTGATCTTCAGGGTGGTGGTTCCCACCCCCTCGATAACCACTCCCAGCATCTCCAGGTAGAAGCAGAGGTCCTGCACCATGTAGTTGGGGCTGGCATTCCGGATAACGGTGGTGCCCTCACGGTGGGCCGCGGCCATGATGGCGTTTTCCGTGACAGTGTCGCCGCGCTCAGTCAGGACAAAGGAGCGGTCCCGGGTGTCTGCGGACGGGGCCTGCACGTCGTAGAAGCCTGCTGTCGCTTCCACCGAGAGTCCGAACTGGCGCAGTGCCTGCATGTGCGGCTCAACCGTCCGGGTACCAAGGTCACAGCCGCCCGCATAGGGAAGCTTGTACCTGGCTGACTCATCGAGCAGGGGTCCCAGCAACATGATGACGCTCCGGGTGCGGCGCGCGGCGTCCACGTCCATCGCGCCCAGGTCCAGGACCGCCGGGCGGCGGAGCAGCAGGTCGGTGTCGTTGAGCCAGGTGCACTCCACACCGATGCTGGTCAGGACTTCAACGATCCGGTTCACTTCTTCGATGCGTGCGAGGCGGCGAAGAATGGTGGTCCCCCGGTTAATGAGGCTGGCGCACAGCAAAGCCACTCCGGCGTTCTTGCTGCTGTTGACGTCCACGGACCCCGAAAGGGTGCGCCCGCCTTCAACGCGCAGGTGGGTCATCTGTGGCCTGCCCACGTTCACGATGCTCCGGTCGAAGATCACTTCGAGGCGCTGGATCATTTTCAGGCTCAGGTTCTGCTTGCCCTGTTCCATGCGGGCAACGGCGCTCTGGCTCGTTCCCAGCTCGGCAGCCAACTGGCCTTGGGTCCAGCCTTTCTCAGCCCGGGCATCCCTCAGCATGGCGGCAACGTGTTCAGCGGTTTCCTGCGTCATACACAAGTTTATATCATAAATGAGTTAGAGGTCCCGTCACGGCAGCCTGAAACGCGGCCGCTGGAGAGCGTTTACCCGAACGATGCGATCGAAGGGGGACGGACTCCTTGACCGCACCTTCCAAGGGCGGGAGACTGAAGGCACCCGTTCGTCCAGCGGCAACGGAGGCAGTATGCGCCGGACACCAGCCACGCCGATGCCAGTCAGCCGGGCATCGGCCCGCAGCACACGGAGCGTGCCGGGAATGGCGGCACCGTTACTCGCGGCCCTGCTCCTCATCTGCGGCTCGCCTGCCTACGCGGTGCCCTCCCCGGGAGAGGGAGTGCAGTCGCTCCTGGGGAACGACATCTCCTGGCCGCAATGCAACACGGCTTTCCCCACGGGACAGGCTTTTGCCATTGTGGGCGTCAACAACGGTTTGGCCAACACCACCAATCCCTGCCTGGCCGAGCAGCTTGACTGGGCGGAAGGTTCCGCGGGCCACCCTGGCCGGCCCACGGTGTCCCTGTACGTCAATACTGCCAACCCGGGCGCCGCGGGATCGTGGTGGCCGGCGGAGGACGAGTACCCGGCAGGCCGGGCGGTGCACAACCCGTACGGCCCCTGCAAGGACGGGGATTACGGCAAGGCGTGCGCCTACATGTACGGCTTCGCCAAGGCATACGACGACGCCCACCACCGCGGCATCAGCAACCCGGGCTCGTACGTCTGGTGGCTGGATGTGGAGACCGAAAACAGCTGGTCCTACACCGACAAGGATGCCAACCGGACAGTCCTGGAAGGCATGACCGATTTCTTCCACAGCATTGGCGCGCAGGTGGGGATTTACTCCTCGGACCGGCAGTGGGACCAGATTGTTGGAACTGTCAGCGGGTCGAGCAACCTTTACTCACTCCCGAGCTGGCTGGCAGGATCCCGGAACGCGTCAGGAGCAGCGATGGCCTGTTCGCATGCGCCCCTCACCGGCGGCGGCGAGGTGGAGTTGACCCAGTTCGTATCGCGGGGTTTCGACTACAACTATTCGTGCCCGTAAGCCTGGCCCGCTTTCAGGTCCCCAGCCACACCATGTTCCAGGTGCCCAACGAGACTGCGGCAAAAACCGCTGTTGCCGCCATCACCGCACCGCCGGCAAGCACCCACGCATCCAACACACTGTAGGTCGATTCGCGGGCCCACGTCCGGCGGCCGCCGCCAAAGCCGCGGGCTTCCATCGTCACCGCGAGCCGCGATGCCCGGCGGATCGCCTGGACCAGCAGCCCGAAACTCTGCCCCAGCGTCGCCTTCACGCGCTGCAGGGCGCTGCCGCGGGCACCCACCCCGCGCGCGCGGCGGGCCATCCCGATGGTCTGCCACTCTTCTGCCATCAGGCCCACCAGCCGCATGGCAGCGAGGGTTCCCAGCACGAACCGGTGCGGGAGGCGCGCCTTCTGCGCCAGCGCATCAGCGAGGTCTGTGGGGTCGGTGCAGCTCATCAGCAGAACTGCCGGCAGGGCAATCGCCAGCCCCCGCAGCATGAAGCCCACGCCCAGCTCCAGTGAGCCTTCGCTCATGGTCCAGATGCCGACGTCGATCAGCGTCTTTCCGCTGTCCGGCGCCAGGATGGAGGTGCTCCAGCCTCCCACTGCGGCGGCGAGGATCAGCGGCCAGCCGCGCTGCCACAGCAGTGCGAGCGTCAGGCCGGCCAGCGGAAACAGCAGGACCTCAAAGACCAGCGCCACCGATGCGGACACCCAGTCTATGGAGAGCGCAAGCACGGCCGTGATGAGGAAGACGGCGGCGAACTTGCTGAGGGGGTTCGCCCGGGTCAGCAGCGCGTTGT
This sequence comes from Pseudarthrobacter sp. C1, assembly GCF_034720455.1. NCBI lineage: Bacteria > Bacillati > Actinomycetota > Actinomycetes > Micrococcales > Micrococcaceae > Pseudarthrobacter > Pseudarthrobacter sp. C1. The sequence continues at coordinate 245,745 of NZ_JAYESK010000006.1, forward strand.
TGCCGCGAAGGTTCAGCTCCTGCCTCATGGTGCCGCCGGTTCCGCCGCGGCCATCCGCAGTTCCGTTCCACCCAGCGCCGCCGTGAATTCGGCGTCATGGGTCACGGAGACCACGGCGGTGCCGGCATCCAGCAGCTCGGACAGGAACGATGCCAGCTCCGCCCACGTGTTGGCGTCCTGGCCGAACGTAGGCTCGTCCAGGACCAGCACCTGGGGATGCGCGGCCAGGACCGTTGCCACGGACAGCCGCCGCTTCTCCCCGCCCGAAAGCGTGTAGGGGTTGGCATCCACAAGATGGGTAAGCCGCAGGCGCTCCAGCAGTTCGTCCACGCGCTCCTCACCATGGCCCAGGTGCCGGGGGCCAAACAGCAGTTCGTCCAGCACCTTCCCTGTGACGAACTGGTGTTCGGGTTCCTGGAACACGGTGCCGATCCGTTCGATGAGCTGATCGGCCTTCCACTTGTACGGGTCTATTCCGGCGCCGCGGCTCAGGTCCAGCGTGGCCGAAACCTTGCCGGCCACGGGCTCCAGGAGCCCGGCAAGCGTCAGGGCAAACGTGGACTTCCCGGCCCCGTTCGGCCCCGTGACGGCCAAGGCGTGCCCGGCCCGGACCTGCGCGGAAATACCTGCCTGCACGGGTACCGGCGGAACCTTCCGGAAGCCGCTGCGCCGCGCCCGTTCACGGGACACCGCCAGTTCCTCGGCAGCGAGCAGGAGGCCACCCGTCCCGCTGGCTGGATCCGCCGCACGCAGCCGGGTGTCCGGAACATAGCCGGGCACCCACACCCCGGCAGCAATCAGCATGCTCCGGGCCTCCCTGAGCACCTGGTCCGGCGGACCGTCCAGCAGCACGGCGTCCTTCGCGTCGGTGCCGGGCTGCAGCACCACGATCCGGTCCACCAGGTCCTTCCACACGGACACCCTGTGCTCCACCACCACCAGGGTGGCGCCGGTCTTGTCCAGGCACCGCGCCACGGCGTCGCGGACCTCCAGCACGCCGGCCGGGTCCAGGTTGGCCGTCGGCTCGTCCAGCAGGATCAGGCCGGGACGCATGGCAAGGATGCCTGCGAGCGCCAGCCGCTGTTTCTGCCCGCCGGAGAGTACCGAGGTCGGATGGTCCAGCGGGAGGTGGGAAAGTCCGACGTCGTCCAGCGCCTCGTGCACGCGGCTCCAGATGGCGTGGCGGGGCACGGCGAGGTTCTCGGCGCCGAAGGCGGCGTCGTCACCCACGCGCGACAGGACCACCTGCGTCTCGGGATCCTGCTGCATAAGGCCGGCGCGCCCGCGCTGCTCGCGGGGGGAGGCTCCGTCAACCAGCAGCGAACCCGACTCGTCGGAATCGCCGGCCGCGCCGCCGTCGTCGTTCACATCCCCCAGGACCCCCGCCAAAGCATGGAGGAGGGTGGACTTGCCGGCGCCGGAAGGCCCCAAAAGCAGCACCCGCTCTCCCGGACGGATGTCCAGGTCGAGGGCATGGACCGCCGGCCTGGTGCGCCCGGCATGCCGCCAGCCCCAGCCGCGGGCCGTGACGGCGGCGGGACGCACTGCGGTGGGCGCGCCCTGGCGGGAAGGTGCGGACATCAGGAGAAAACAGGCTCCGTAGCTGCCTTCCGCGACGCGAACGAGCTCAGGACCCCGGTCCTGGCCAGCCCCCGGGTGGCGATCCAGGACAGGGCGCCGGCGATGATCGCGCCGGAGATGGCGGTGAAGACGATGTACACCAGCTTGTCCCCGCCGGGGTAGGCGATGTTCCAGCCCCACGGAGCGAAGGAGTCGTTGAGGCCGCAGAAGAGACCGGCGGCGGCACCGGCCAGCAGTGCCACGGGCAGGTTGAACTTCCGGTACACGAAGATGGCGAAGATGATCTCGGCGCCGAGGCCCTGGACGAAGCCGGAGAACAGCACGGAAGCCCCGTACTGGGACCCCATGAGCAGCTCACCGGTGGCGGCTACCGTCTCGCAGAACAGCGCGGCGCCGGGCTTGCGAATGATGAGCATGCCCAGCACGGCCGGGATCATCCAGCCGCCGGCGATCAGGCCGGTCAGTGGCGGGTAGGTGGCGTTCATGGGGCCGGACACTGCGGCCGCGCCCTGGGACCAGGCCCAGAAAATGACGCCGCCGGCGATGGCAATGAGGGCCGCCACCACGATGTCCACGACGCGCCAGGACTTGCTGCTGGTCTTCTTGACTGCTGTTGTTGCCATGTGATCCTCCTGAGGAACAGGAGGGGAAAGTGGACGCGGCTGCCGGCACTGCTGCCGCTGCGCGCACTTCGAGAACTCGACTCCCTTGCGCCGGTACTAACCGGATCAGGTTCGAGGGTCTGCGGCTGCCCGCACTCTCAGCGCCCACCTGCGGATCCTGGCATTGCCAGTGATGGCCGACGGCGGCGCTCCCCTGTCGTTGAATGTTGCTTTTGCTTGAAATGATTCGTTGCAGAAATACCCTGTTGGGCGTTGTCCAGTTTACACCGCGGCGGGGGTAGATTGTGGGCCATGGCTGCCAATTCCCCGCATGTGACCGACTTCGACCCGGATTCCGATGCCATCCAGCCGGAGGGATCGCTGGCGGCACTGATCGCCCGGATTGAAGGCGAAGTCCGGGAACTGCAGTTTCCAGGCTTCTCCCTCGACGACTCCCTGAACCTGGGACTGCTCCTCGTGGAGCTGGGCAAGGAGCGCGGGCTGCCCATCGCGATTGACATCACGAAGGGCGGGCAGGTGCTGTTCCATGCGGCACTGCCCGGTGCGACGCCGGATAACGATCACTGGATCCGGGCGAAGCAGCGCACGGCGGCACGGTATGAGGTCCCCTCACTGCTGGTGGGATTGCGCGGCCGGCTTCGCGGCGGCCGGATCGAGGACCAGGGATGGTTCGACCAGGGCCGGTACGCGGCGCACGGCGGCTCCTTCCCGCTGTACGTCACCGGAGTGGGCGCCGTGGCCACCGTCACGGTTTCAGGGCTTCCCCAAGTGCAGGATCACGACCTGGTGGTCGAGGCCCTGCGCGAAATGCTCCACTCCGCGGGGGCGGACTGATGCCAAGGCTGGCGGACTGACCCACACTGCACGCACGTCCACCGGCAGCAGAAATACAAAGGCTGCTTAGCATTTATTAGTAATCATGCTTACTATGTTGTCTCCCGGGTTTTGAGGAGAACAGGACATGGCAGCAAGCACCCGCCTGGCGGGCCCACGAACACGCCTGCAAAAGGCCGCCCTCGGAACGGGAATAGTCTTCGTCCTTTTCGGCGTCCTGGGCTTCATCCCGGGCGTTACCTCCAACTATGGCTCGCTGGGCCTTGCCGGACCTGGTTCAGGGGCGCTGCTACTGAGCGTCTTCCAAGTGTCCATTCTCCTTAACGCGCTCCACCTGCTCTTCGGGATTGCAGGGGTCCTGATGGCGCGGACGCATCCCCAGGCCAGGAACTTCCTCATCTACGGGGGCGTAACCTACCTGCTCCTGTGGTTGTACGGCTTCCTTGCGGGCGACACCACGCCTGCCAACTTCCTCCCTGCGAACAACGCAGACGACTGGCTGCACCTGGCACTCGGCCTGGCCATGATTGCGCTGGCCATCATCCTGGCCGCCCGAGGCCCCGCCGTTCCCGCAGGCGTTGCCGGCAGCGACAGCAGCAACAGCGGCGACAACAGCAACCGGTCAGGAAGCCTCAGCGACGACGTCACGGAACCGGCACCAACGCCGCACCTGAAGGAGCACTATGAAAATCCCTGAAGCGCGCGGTCCTGCCAGCACCGCCTTGTTCGCCCTTCTCACGGAGGCGCCCGGCAGCCTTGGCACCCGCCCCTGCGGCCGCACCGCCGATGACCGAACCCTGGACGACGGAACAGCGGCGCTGCACCGGGCGGTCACCGGCCAGTTGGCTGCCACCCCGGACATCATTGGCGACGACGATCTCCAGCTGACGCTCTTCTGCCTCTACGAGCTCCACTACAGCGGACTCGAAGGCGTCAGCGATGAGTGGGAATGGGCGCCGGGACTGATCCAGGTCCGCCACCTGCTGGAAAAACCGTTCGAGTCAGCGCTCAGGCTGGCCGCCCGGGAAGCAGCCGGCGAACTGGAGCTTCCCGCGGCCTCGCGTCCCACCAGCGACGCCGTGGCCGATGTCCTGTTCAGCCTCGCAGCCCGCGACACCGGCCCCAGCCTCTCACGGTACGTGGCAAAGAAGGCCAGCCTGGACCAGCTCAAGGAATTCCTGATCCATAAGTCCATCTACCAGCTGAAGGAGGCGGATCCCCATACCTTTGCCATTCCCCGGCTGGCCGGGCGCCCCAAGGCCGCGCTGGTGGAAATCCAGGCGGATGAGTACGGCGGCGGACGTCCCGAACGGATGCACAGCGCACTTTTCGCCCGCACCCTGCGAGGCCTGGGAATGGCGGACGAATACGGCGCCTACGCCGATTCCGTCCCGGCCGTCTCCCTCGCCGCAGTGAACCTGATGTCCCTGTTCGCGCTGAACCGCCGGCTGCGGGGTGCCATCACCGGGCACCTTGCCATCTATGAGATGACCTCCTCCCAGCCCAACCGCTTATACGGGAGCGGTTTCCGGCGGCATGGCTTCGATGCCGCCGTCACCCACTATTTCGATGAACACGTGGAAGCAGACGCCGTCCACGAGCAGATCGCCGGCCGCGACCTGGCCGGCGGCCTGGTCGAGGCCGAACCAGGACTTCTTGGAGACGTAGTGTTTGGTGCCACGGCAGCCATGGCGGTGGACGGCAGGCTGTCTGCCCATCTCCTGCAGTCCTGGGAGAACGGCGGGACGTCACTAAGGGCGGCAGTCCCGGCGGCAGCATGAGCGGCGCCAGTCCCCCGCCGTCGTCCGTCACCCCGGCTACCTAAGCAGGAGCAAAAAATGAACCAGGAACCCGCCGATAGCTCCATCGTGGTGTGCCCCGACGGTCCGCTGATCGTGCGCGGCGACTTCGAGATCGTCACGCCCTCCGGCGAACCGTTGCCCCGTGAACGGAAAACCGTGGCACTGTGCCGCTGCGGGGCGTCAGCCATCAAGCCCTATTGCGATGGGACGCACAAGATGATCAAGTTCCGGACGGAACCTCCGGCAACCTGAGCAAGGCCTGCACCGGCCGGCCGCTATCGCCGGTTAGGCTAGGGACAGCCCGTTTTCCGCCCGCAAGGAGTACAAGGAATGAACCTCTTCATCAAGCTGCTCGGCACTGGCGTGAGCCTCGGCGCAGGCTTTGTCGGCACGAAGCTCGTCAATGCCATCTGGGAAAAGACCACCGGCCGGAAGCCCCCCACCGGCAAGCACGAGGACGTCCCCACGAGCCTTCACTCGGCGCTGACGTTCGCCCTGATCTCTGCCTCGGTGAGCACCATCATCCAGGTCTTGGCCAACCGTGGCACCCAGCGCGCCATCACCCGGTTCGCCAAGAGCCAGGACATCGTCTAGCAGCACGCCGAACGGTGTTCAGCCGTCGCCGGAACCGTCCTCACGGGCGGCTTTGGCGGCGGCTTTCTGCACCACAGCCTCGAGCTCATCGGAGGTGAGGAGCTCGCGGTGCAGGTGCTTGGTGCGGTAGCCGGCCCGGCCCACCATGTGTGCCGAAACGGGCACGGTGAGCAGCTGGAAAATCCACGCCACCAACAGCACAGGCCACACCCACCAGGTGCGCAGCTGCAGGCCGATGGACGCCAGGAGCAGGAACAGCCCCAGCACCTGCGGCTTGGTGGCGGCATGCATGCGGCTGAGCAGGTCGGGGAACCGCAGCAAGCCGATGGCCGCGCCGAGGGACATGATGGCCCCGACGATCATGAACACGGCGGACAGCACATCCACCCAGGCGTCCAGGCCAGTGGAATCAGGACTCATTGGGCTGCTCCCTCCGGTCCGCCACGAACCTTGCCACCGTCACGGACCCGATAAAGCCGATGATGGAAATGGCCACCACCAGCATCAGGTTGTTCAGGTGCCTGTTGACGGCCATGTCCACGCACAGGGCACCGCCCAGGATGGCCAACAGGACGTCCGTGGCCAGCACCCGGTCCAGCAGTGAAGGCCCCCGGGAGATCCTGATGATGGCACCGGCGGCGGCCACCGAGAAAATTACGGCAGTAATAGCCAGGACGGTCTGCATCATGCGCCGGCCTCCATTCGCACGGTTTCGAGTTCTTCCTTGGTGCCCATGATCCTGATCAGCCCCGCCTCGATGGACCGCACCTCGTTTTTCAGGTTTTCGACTTCCTGCGGGGAACTGATGTTGAGCGCATGCAGGTAGAGGGTGGACGTGGAGCGGTCCACCTCCACCACCAGCGAGCCCGGAATCAGGGAAATCACGTGCCCCGTGGCCGTGACCATCAGGTCCTGGCGGCTGCGGAGCGGGACGGCGACGACGGCGTTGGTCACCTTCGGCCCCTTGGCGATGGCGAGGTACAGGAGCTGCGCGCTGGCAGCCGCCACCTTGGCCAGGAAGACGAGCGCGAAGGGAACGGCGTACAGGATGTTGAACCGGCCGCTGAGTTCCACCGGCGGAAGGTAGAACAGACGCGCAACCGCCACGGCCAGCAACGCCCCGAACAGGAGGTTGCCGGGGCTGAAGTCCTGCCACAGGGCACCCCACACAATGACCAGCCAGACCAGGAGCGGCAGCTCCTGGCGGAGGGAAATACGGCGGCGGCTCATTTTCCCCCTCCCGGCGTGGCAACCATCGGAACGTCGATGTTTCCGCCCAGGACAGCGTGGATGTAGGAGGTCCGGTCCAGCATGTCGCGCGCAGCCTGGTCCGAGACCGTGAACAGCGGCCCCGCGAAAACCGTCAGGGCAAGGCCGAGGACCACCAGCCCCACTGTCGAGCCCACCATGGTGCGCGGAAGCAGGGTGACGGTGTTCCGTTTGGCGCCAGGACCGTCGGCCCGCCCGGCGGCCGGGGCAAGCAGCACCGGATCCGGGTGCTCGGCGTCCGAGGGCCGGCGCCAGAACGCACGGTTCCACACCCTGGCTACGGCAAGCAGGGTCAGCAGGCTGGTAAGCACCCCGCCGATCACCAGCACGTACGCGAGCGGCGTCCCCAGTTCAATCCCGGCCTGCATGAGCCCCACCTTCCCCAGGAAGCCGGAGAACGGCGGAATTCCGGCCAGGTTCATTGCGGGAATGAAGAACAGCAGTGCCAGCAGCGGGGACAGCTTGGCGAGGCCGCCCAGCCGGTCCACCGAGGAGCTCCCGCCGCGGCGTTCGATCAGCCCCGTCACCAGGAAGAGGCTGGTCTGGATGGTGATGTGGTGCGCCACATAGAAGACTGCGGCTCCCAGCCCTGCCGCGGAGGACATCGCCAAGCCAAACACCATGTACCCGATGTGGCTCACCAGGGTGAAGGAAAGCAGACGTTTGATGTCGCTCTGCGCCAGGGCACCCAGGATCCCCACCACCATGGTCAGCAGGGCGGCCACCATGAGGGGAGTATTCAGGGAATCCCCGGGAAAGAGGAGCGTCTCGGTCCGCACCATGGCATAGACGCCAACCTTGGTGAGCAGGCCGGCGAACACGGCCGTGACCGGCGCCGGGGCGGTGGGGTAGGAGTCGGGCAGCCAGAACGACAGCGGGAACACGGCCGCCTTGATGCCGAACGCCACCAGCAGCATCACGTGCAGGAGGGTCCTGGTGCCCTGGTCCAGCTCACCGAGCTTCATGGCAAGATCGGCCATGTTGACCGTTCCGGTGGCCCCGTAGACCATGGCGATCGAGATCAGGAACAGCACCGACGACACCACGGACACCACCACATAGGTGACGCCCGCCCGGATGCGGGGCCCCGTGCCGCCCAGCGTCATCAGCACGTAGCTTGCCGTCAGCAGGATCTCGAAACCGACGTAAAGGTTGAAGAGGTCGCCGGAAAGGAACGCATTGGACACCCCGGCCACCAGGATCAGGTACGTGGGGTGGAAGATCGAGACGGGCGCGTCCTGGTCGCCGTCGGCCATGCCCTGCCCGGTGGCGTAGACCAGCACGGCCAGGCTCACCGCCGAGGAGACCACCAGCATCAGGGACGAGAACTGGTCCACCACCATCACAATGCCCCACGGCGGCAGCCAGCCGCCGATGCTCACCGCCGCCGTGCCGCCGTCCCACACGGAGGCCAGCAGGAGGCATTCGAGCAGGAGCGTGAGGGACAGCAGGAGGATGCTGACCACCCGCTGGGCCCGTGAGTGGCGGATCAGCAGGAAGGTCAGGGCGGCGCCCACGATGGGCAGTACGACGGCGAGCGGCGCGAGGCTTGCGAGGTTCACTTTCCGCCTTCTTCCGGGCCGGGGGTGATGTTTTCCGAGCCGGGCTTTTCTTCCGCTGCTGCCTGCTCCGCGGGTATTTCGCGGCCGCCGGCCAGGACCGTGGCCATCGGGAACTCGGATGTCTCTGCGGGGACCTCGGCGTCGTCCTCGGCGTCGAAGCTTGGTGTTTCCGCAACCCGGAGGTCCTCGATGTCGGCCTGGATCTCATCCCGGCGGGCCAGGACCCAGGTGCGGTAGATGATGCCGAGCATAAAGGCGGTGACGGCAAAGGAAATGACGATGGAGGTGAGGATCAGCGCCTGCGGAAGTGGATCGCTGTAGTCCCCGGCCGCAATGTCCTTTGAGTACAGCGGCGCGAGCCCCGCGTACCCTCCCGTCGCCAGGATCAGGAGGTTGGTTGCATTGGCCAGGAGCATCAGCCCCAGCAGGACACGCGTCAGGCTGCGTTCCAGGATCAGGTAGATGCCGCAGGCGTACAGGGCTCCCATGATGATCAGGAGGGTCAGGTTCACACTCATGCTTGGCCCCTTGCGGTGGTTTCGGGAGCCATGCCTTCGGGCTCGTGCTCCCAGTCGGGAGCTGGTGCCGGCGCCTCCAAGGTGGAGTCCTGTCCTTCGGCCGGCGTTCCGCCTGCAGCCGCGGAGCGCTCTTCAAAGTGTTCGTCGATCTCGGCCCCGAGGCTGCGCAGGACGTCCAGGACCAGGCCCACCACCACGATGTAGACGCCGATGTCAAAGATGGTGGAGGTGACGAACTTGATGTCGCCGAACACCGGCAGCCACAGTTCGATGATGGCCGTCTGGAAGACCTGGCCGCCCAGCAGCAGCGGCACCACGCCCGAAGCCGCAGCCACGGCGAGCCCGATCCCCAGCAGGGCGCCGGCACTCACCGGTGTGGCTTCGCGGAGCTCGAACCGTCCCCCGGCCAGGTACCGGATGGTCAGGGCGAGGCCCGCCGTGAGGCCGCCTGCGAATCCGCCGCCGGGCAGGTTGTGGCCGGCCAGCAGGAGGTAGAGCGAGAAGATGACCATGGAGTGGAAGATCAGCCGGGTGACCACCTCGAAGATGATGGACCGGCGCTCCGGCGCCAGGGTCCGGCCGGCAACGATCCACGCGTCCCGCGCGGACGCGGCGAACTTCCGGCTGACGGCCAGGGCTGCCGCGTCCCGGGTGCCGGGGTCGACGCCGCGGTGGCGGCCCACCGTGCCCTCGGCAACCGTGGCGGACTTCAGGATCCGGTCGCCGCGGCCGCGGACGAAGATGAGGCTCGCCACGCCGGTGGCCGCCAGCGCAAGGACCGTGATTTCACCGAACGTGTCCCAGGCACGGATATCCACGAGGGTGACGTTGACGATATTGAGTCCGCCGCCGCCCTCGTAGGCCAGGCGCGGGAACTCCAGGGAGACGGGGGTGGCGATCCGTGCGCCCATGGCGTAGATCGCGGCGAACACCATGGTGGCGCCAAAGCCCAGGCCGATGATTACGCGCACCACCCTGTACTTGCCGCCGGTGCGGTCCCGGAGCTCGGCCGGCAGGCTGCGCATCGCCAGGACGAAGGCCACCAGGATGATGGTTTCCACGAGCATCTGCGTCAGGGCCAGGTCCGGGGCGCCCTGCAGCGCGAACATCAGGGCAATGCCGTACCCGGTCACGGACACCATCAGGACCGCCAGGAACCGTTTGTTGGCTTTCACTGCGGCCAGGGCGCCGATCGCGATGCCCGCGCCCACCACCAGCTGGAGCGGGGAACCGGGGTCCACAAGGTAGATTCCGTCCGGCAACGGCTTGCCGGCCAGCAGGATGGCGGACAAGGGCAGCACGAACGCGACGCTGAGAATGACGGCCAGGTAGTAGTACAGCGAACCGCGCTGCGTGCGGCCGGTGATCCACACCGCCACGTCATCCAGCGCACCGATGGTGTTCTGGTAGGCCTTGTCCCCGTCCACCCACGGCGGTACCAGGGCCTGCGCCCGCGAGACCGCGTTGCGGCCAAAGTACATCGCCAGGCCGAGTGCGAACGTGAGGGCCGTCAGGCCCAGCGCAGGAGTGAAGCCGTGCCACAGCGCCAGGTGGCCGGCCTGCCCGGCGGCTGATCCGGCGTCGGCCGCGGTGGACGCAAAGAGGGCCGCGTACGGCTGGATCCACGCATCTACGGGGGCCGGCCACAGTCCATAGGCGACGGTCAGGAGGCTGAGGATGGCCGGTGCGGCCAGGAACGACGGCCTGATGGCCTTGAAGGGCGTGGGCTCCACCCCTGGCTTGACGGCGAAAGCCCCCCACATGAAGCGCGCACTGTAGGCGAAAGTGAGGATGGAGCCCAGGACCAGGCCGGCAAGGACCACCATGCCCCACGGCCCGGCAGCCGGGTCGCTGGCATGGTGGACAAAAGCCTCGAGCACCGACTCCTTGGCCACGAAGCCGGCCAGCAGCGGGAGCCCCGCCATGGACGCGGCTCCAATGGCGGCGACTACCCCGAGCGCGCGGGAACTCCGGAACACCCCGGACAGCTTCCGGACATCGCGTGTCCCCGACTGGTGGTCGATGATGCCCACCACAAGGAACAGGGTGGCCTTGAACAGGCCGTGCGCAAGGAGCATCGCCAGGCCCGCCAGGGCGGCATCCGGCGTGCCAAGGCCCACCACCACGGTGAGGAAACCCAGCTGGCTGACGGTGCCGTGGGCAAGGATGAGCTTGATATCGCTCTGCCGCAGCGCCCGGTAGCCGCCCACCAGCATGGTGGCCAGGCCAAGTCCCAGCACCACGGGCTGCCAGTAGGCCGTCTCGGAAAAGCCGGGAGCGAGCCGGGCCACCAGGTAGACGCCGGCTTTGACCATCGCCGCGGCGTGCAGGTAGGCGCTGACAGGGGTTGGCGCCGCCATGGCGCCGGGAAGCCAGAAGTGGAAGGGGACCAGCGCGGATTTGGTGATGGCGCCCACCAGGATGAGCACGACGGCGGCGGTCACCAGGGAGCCGGAGTCTCCGCCGGCGAGGGCGGGCGCCTGGTCCAAGATGCCGGAGATGCGGTAGGTTCCGGCCGCGTGGCCCAGCATGATGAGGCCCACCAGCATGGCAAGCCCGCCGGCCGTGGTGACGATCAGCGCCTGCAGGGCGGACCGCCGTGCGGCCAGCCTGGTCCGCGCGAATCCGATCAGGAGGTAGGACAGGATGGTGGTGAGTTCCCAGAAGATGAACAGCAGCAGCAGGTCATCGGCAACCACCAGCCCGAACATGGCGCCGGCAAAGGCCAGGAGCTGCGCACCGAAAGCGCCAAGGTCCTGGTCCTTTTTCTTGAAGTACCGGGCGCAATAGACCAGGACAAGGGAACCCACACCCAGCACCAGCAGCGACATGACCCAGGCCAGTGCGTCCATCCGGAAGGCAAGCTCAAGCTTGAGTCCGGGGATCCAGGGGACTGCTTCGCTGACGGATCCTGTTCCGGAATAGATAGGACCGTGCTGCAGCAGCAGCCAACCGAAGGAGGCCGCGGGAGCGGCGGCCAGTGCGTAGAACGCGTTGCGGCCCCAGGCCCTGAACAGGAGTGGCGCGAGGACAGCCACCGAAAAGTGCACGGCAAGGACTGTGATCACTGGTATCTCCGCAACGTCAGGGATTCGATTGTCAAAAGTTGGAGCAGGCGGTTCATTCGTTGGGTCCGGGAAGGTTCAGTTTATCAAGGCCGCGGTGCCGCTTTCCCCGTCTTTGCCGGCAGGCCGCCCGCCGACACCGGCGTCCCGGGGTTCGCTCCGCGTCCTGTTCGCCGCAGGCGGATACGATGCATCCTATGAACAGCGCCAGCGCTCCCGGGGCAACGCAGTCGTCCTCGGAACTTGAATCCGGGACCCAGGCCACCAGCAAGGGCCGCATCCTGGCGTGGGCGTCCTGGGACTGGGGATCGGCGGCCTTCAACGCGGTGATGACCACATTCGTCTTCACCGTCTATCTCACCTCCAACGCCTTCGGCGGCGAAGACCGGGCCTCGGCGGTCCTTGGAGCTGCACTGGCAGTCGCAGGCCTGGCCATTGCCCTGCTGGCACCGGTCACCGGCCAGCGCTCTGACGCCGGCGGCCGGCGCAAGCTGTGGCTGGGGGTCAACACGGCCGCCGTCGCCATCCTCACGGCGCTGTGTTTCTTCGTGTTCCCGCAGCCGGAATTCCTGCTGTTGGGCGTGACCCTCATTGCGCTGGGCAACGTGTTCTTCGAGTTCGCGGGCGTCAACTACAACGCCATGCTCGCGCAGATCTCCACGCCGCGGAACATCGGCAAGGTCAGCGGCCTCGGCTGGGGCGCGGGCTACCTTGGCGGCATCGTGGCCCTGCTGATCGTGCTCCAGCTGTTCGTCCAGCCCCGCTTTGACTGGTTCGGGGCGTCCACGCAGGACAGCCTGAACATCCGCCTGGTGGCCGTCTTTTCGGCGCTCTGGTTCTTCATCTTCGCCCTTCCCGTGCTCTTCGCCGTTCCCGAACTCCCCCGCGCTGCCCAGGCACGGCGGCTCGGCTTCCTGGCCAGCTATGGGCTGCTGGTCCGGCGGATCAAGGCGATCTACGCCACCAGCCCGCACACCATCTACTTCCTGCTGGCCAGCGCCGTGTTCCGCGACGGGCTGGCCGCCGTCTTCACCTTCGGCGGGATCATCGCCGCGGGCACCTTCGGCTTTGAGCTGTCCCAGGTGATTTTCTTCGCCATCTTCGGGAATGTGGTGGCGGCTGTGGGCGCGGTCATCGGCGGGTTCCTGGACGACCGGATCGGCCCGAAGCTGGTGATCATCGGATCGCTGGCGGGCCTCCTGGTTGCCGGCACCGTCATCCTGGTGCTCGGCAACGGCGACTACGTGTTCCTGGGCATGGCCTGGGCCGGCAGCACCACCTTCTGGGTGTTCGGGCTCTTCCTTTGCCTGTTCGTGGGGCCCGCCCAGTCCTCATCACGGGCCTACCTTGCCCGGCTTGCCCCGCATGGGGAATCCGGCGAGCTCTTTGGCCTCTACGCCACCACCGGCCGCGCCGTCAGCTTCCTGGCGCCGGCGCTCTTCACCCTGAGCATCGCCCTGGCCACTCCCTTCGTGGCCCCGGGCGAGGCGCAGCGCTGGGGCATCCTGGGCATCATGGTGGTGCTCCTGGCCGGGCTGCTGGTCCTGCTGCCGGTGAAGTCTCCGGACAAGGCCCCCATCGCGGTGGTTCCGGCCGCCTAGGCGCGGCGGATTCAGGGGACGCCGGCTGGTCCTGCGCTACCTCCCGGACCCGGGGCCGTCCCCACGCCAACAGGGGCTTGGCAGACTAGGCTGGAGGCATGAACGTGGACGAAACGAACCTTCCCGGCCTGGGCCGGCGCAAGGATTTCATGACGGCCTCCGGCCGCCGGATCGGCGTGGTGGAGCTGCGTGAGGGCCAGACGGAACTGATTGTTTCCACCTGGGATGATCCCGATACCTGCCAGGCATCCATACCCCTTACCAGCGAGGAGGCCGCAACCCTGGGCAATCTCCTCGGCGGGCAGCACCTGGCCATGAAACTGACGGAAGAGCACAAGGACGTTCCGGGAATTGTGACCCGCCAGTTCTCCATCGCCCCGGACTCCCCGTTCCAGAACCAGCCCATGGGCAAGGCCTGCATCCGCACCAGGTGCGGCGTCTCCATCGTGGCCATCATGCGCGAAGGCGAGGTGCTCCCCTCGCCGGGACCCGACGTCGTCCTTCACACAGGCGACCTGCTGGTGGCGGTGGGCACCCAGGAAGGCCTCGACGCGGCAGCCGATATCCTGCGTCACGGATAAACGCCGTGGATCCGCTGGCCCTGACCCTCGTTGAACTGGGGGCCGTTGTGTTCTGCCTCGGCCTCCTGGCCAGGCTGGCCGGACGGATCGGAATGTCACCCATCCCGCTCTACCTCCTGGGCGGGCTGGCCTTCGGCGCCGGCGGCATCGTCAAGCTGGAGGGGATGCAGGAGTTCGCGCATCTCTCCGGGGAAATCGGCGTGATCCTGCTGCTTCTTATGCTCGGACTGGAATATACGGCAGCGGAGCTGTTTACCGGCCTGCGGCGGTCCTGGCAGGCCGGCGTCCTGGACCTGGTCCTGAACTTTCTGCCCGGCGCGGCCCTTGCCTACCTGCTGGGCTGGGGCGGCGTCGGCGCCATGGTGATGGGCGGGGTCACCTACATCTCCTCATCGGGGATCGCGGCCAAGGTCATCACGGACCTGGGCCGACTGGGCAACCGGGAAACGCCGGTGGTCCTGTCCATCCTGGTGTTCGAGGACCTGGCCATGGCCATCTATCTTCCGGTCCTCACCACCATCCTTGCCGGGGTCAGCTTCCTCGGCGGCCTCACCACCGTGGGCATTGCCCTTGCCGTGGTGAGCGTGGTGCTGATGGTGGCCCTGCGCCACGGGCATCACGTGTCCAAGGCCGTCCACAGCGAGAACTCGGAAGTGTTCCTCCTGAACGTGCTGGGCGCCGCCCTGCTGGTGGCCGGCCTGGCCTCCGCCATGCAGGTTTCCGCGGCGGTGGGTGCCTTCATGCTCGGCATCGCCATCTCAGGGGCAACGGCCCACAACGCCACCCGCATCCTGGAACCGCTCCGGGACCTCTTCGCCGCCATCTTCTTCGTGGCTTTCGGGCTCAACACCGATCCTTCATCCATCCCGCCGGTGCTCGGCTGGGCACTGGTGCTGGCTGTCATCACAGCGGCCACCAAGATGGCCACCGGGATCTGGGCGGCCAAGCGCGCAGGGATCGCCAGGCCCGGACGGTTTCGCGCCGGCGCCACGCTCGTTGCGCGCGGCGAGTTCTCCATCGTCATCGCCGGCCTGGCAGTGGCGTCAGGAGCGGTTTCGGATGAACTGGCAGCCCTTGCCACTGCGTACGTCCTGCTCATGGCCGTCATCGGTCCGCTGGCTGCCCGCTATGTTGAGCCGCTGGTGAGGCCATTGCTGCGGCCCCGGAACGTGGCCGCCAAAGCCTAGGAACGCGGGCCTGATGCCAACCGCGCGCGCCTAGATCGACGTGCGGTGGAAGTTCAGGTGGCTGCGGCTCGCCGTGGGGCCGCGCTGGCCCTGGTAGCGGTTGCCGTACTCGCCCGAGCCGTACGGGTGCTCCGCCGCGGAGGACAGCCGGAAAAAGCACAGCTGGCCGATCTTCATGCCGGGCCACAGCTTGATGGGAAGCGTGGCCATGTTGGAAAGCTCCAGGGTGACGTGGCCCGAAAAACCGGGGTCGATGAAGCCCGCGGTGGAGTGCGTCAGCAGCCCCAGCCGGCCCAGGGAGGACTTGCCCTCCAGCCGGGCGGCGATGTCGTCCGGCAGCGTGACCGTTTCATAGGTGGAACCCAGCACGAACTCGCCCGGATGCAGGATGAACGGCTCGTTCTGTTCCACCTCCACCAGGCGGGTGAGCTCCGGCTGTTCCTCCGCCGGGTCGATGTGTGCGTACTTGTGGTTATCGAACAGGCGGAAGAATTTGTCGATCCTCACGTCCACGGAGGACGGCTGGACCATCGCCGGTTCGTACGGCTCAAGCACGATCCGCTGGGAGTCTATTTCGGCACGAATGTCGCGGTCAGAGATCAGCACCGTCCCAAATTACCGCATGGCCTATCAGTACCTGTTATCCACAACCGCATTCTTTCGTTGTTGCTGGCGTCTGCTGGGGCTAATGTTGCCTCAGTGATTCAGGCGCCGGATGGTCTCCCGGATGGCCCAACAGAGCTGGGGTTGTTGTGAATAAATTGGTGGCGCCCGCCTTCATTGGCGCGCTCTGCGCTTTGGTGCTGGTCTCCTCGTCGGCCGGCACGCCTCCCCTGCCGCTGTCGCCTGGGGTGACAACGGGAGCGGCGGGTCCGTCCAGCGTCGTCCTGGCCACGGCCACCGTGAACGACGACGGCGGCGCCTCCGCGGGTGAGGGCTCGGCCGCGTCGGGGCTCACCCCCGCCGTGGAACCTGGCATCCGTCCGGCGTCGCCCGCGGGCGCTGCCGTCGCAGTGGCACCGGAGCCTGCACCCGCTGCGCCGTCACCTGGCGTGCAGGCGGCACCGGCGCCGAGTACGGCCACTGCGGAACCGGCCCCCGAGGTCCCCTGGATTCCGCCGCTCTGGGCCCCGGATGAAGAACTGGCCTCACCGGCGCCCTCCCGCTTGGCGGCTCCCGAGTCGGCCACCGCACTGCCTTCGACGGAGGCCCTGGTTCCGGACAGCAATGCCGCAGCGATTCTCACAGTCTTCACCAAAATCAATGAGTACCGGGCGTCCAAGGGCCTTAATCCGGTGAAATACCACCCAACGGTGGCCGGGCTGGCGCAGGAGTGGTCGGACAGCATCGCGTCCCGCGAGGTAATTGAGCACCGCGCCAGTTTCTGGACCGATCCGCGTGCCCTCAGTCCGACCAACGGCGCCGGCGAGGTCATCGCTATCCGAACTGACCGCGATGCCGCGCTGCTCGTGGAATGGTGGAAGAGCTCCGCCGGCCATAACGCCATGCTGCTCGATCCGCGCTTCAACGTCATGGGCGCCGGCATCTCGTACACGGACCGCACGTACCAGATCTGGGGAGTGGTGAACTTCTTCGGCTATACCACTCTTCCAGCCGGCACCCTCGATGCTCCCGGCGGTGCCGGGTCCGGCAATGCCTTCCCACCGGCGGCAGCCAGCGTGTGCGACGCACCCGTCAAACATATGCCGCCCACGCTGGACCTCTCAGCCGCAGCGGTCAAGGGGCCGGGTGACCTCGTGACCGTGGATTCCGCCGGACAGCTCCTTGCCCGCGCTGCCACCGGCGCGCGCACCTATGCCGCCGCCAGGGTCATCGGTTCAGGCTTCACGGGCGCCAAGGAGGTGTTCGTTACCGACTGGGACCGGGATGGTGCCTACGATCTCCTGACCCAGTGGACCGACGGCACCCTGACCCTGCACCGGGGCATCGCCACAGGGGGGTTCCAGGCCGCTGCCACCCTCGGGAGAGGGGGATGGGAGCCCCTCACCCTTGCCGTGGGTGGCTGGTGCGCCAACAACCGGATGCCGCAGCTGCTTGCGCTGGACGGAGCCGGGAGTCTCTTCCTGTACCCGAACAAGGGCTTGGGCGACCTTTCAGAGCGTGCGTTCGTAGGCTCTGTCGGCGCTGCCCGGAAGCTGTCCATGGTGGACTACGACGCCGACGGGTTCCAGGATGTCCTCGCGCTGCGGGCCGACGGATCGGTCCAGCTCCACCGCGGCTGGGGCACCCCCGCGCTGCGCGCCGAAACAAGGCCTACGGTCGCCACCGGCTGGGGAGACGTAACAGGCATCAGGGCTCTGAGGGACGTCACCGGACTGAACTCCACGGGGTTGGCGCTGCGGCGGGCAACCGATGTTGTCCAGTACTGGGACCTGACCTCGGGAAGCCTGGCGGCGCCGTCGAACATTCCAGGACCTTGGACCGGGCAGCGGCTGGCGCAGTAGGCACTAGATGGCCGGCTGGAGCTCCAGGACGTCCTTGAGGCGTTCCAGCTGGGCCACTTCGGAACGGAGGTTCCGTTGGAACATCCTGCTGGTAAAGCCGAGCTTGTTCAGGAAACCGGGCCGGTTCAGGAACCCGATGGCCTCCTTCGCCCGGGCTTCCAGGGCAAACCGGACACGCGTTCCCCCGGATTCCGTACTAAGGTAATACCCGCCCGAACGGTGCGCAGGTCCGGAGACGACCTGGAACTCGATCTCCGCGCCGGGCCGGGCCGTGGTAATTTCCAGTTCCGCTGGAATGCTCAGTCCGGACCGCCCGGCCACCATCTTCCGGTAGACCGCGCCCTTGGCGGCGGAAGCGCCCTGCAGCAGCGTGACGCTGCGGACCGAGTCGCACCAGAGCGGAAGATTGGTGGCATCCAGCAGGTACAGGTATACGGCCATGGCGTCACGACTGATCAGGACCTCATGCTCCGCAAATGCCATGGGGATCTTTCTGTGTGGACGTCGGCTGGCCGCAGCAGCTGCGCCCCCCCCCGGCACCGCAGCTACCCGGTTCAGGTTAGCCAGCGCTCCGCGTGCCCACCTAGCCACGGCCGGGGACGTTATTCAAGAGTTACTGGATGACGCGCGGGCCGGCCGGGACACGGCGCCCGGCGCCTCGAATGGGCAGGGCAGGCACACATCTGCGCTAAGCTATGTTCTGCCCCTCCTCGGCGGGGCACTGCGGCTGTAGCTCAATGGTAGAGCGCTAGCTTCCCAAGCTTGATACGCGGGTTCGATTCCCGTCAGCCGCTCCATGTTTTCAGCGGGGCCGCCAGCACCCGCCGGGCCATTAGGTACCGCCCTGTATCGTCAGTAGTCAGGAACCTATTCGGTTCCACTACAGGAGCGATCATGGCTGACAAGTCCCCCCGTCAAGCAGCATCCAAGAAATCCGGCAAGTCCATCAAGGAAAAGCGCGCAGATAAGCGGGCCGCCGCAGCGCCGGCGAGTTCCCTGGATATCACCTCGAGCAAGGCCGCCAAAAAGAAGTGACCGGCCAACAGAGCCAACTCACCCTTGGCGTGCTGGCGTCCACAAGGAAACCGGACGAACGCCGCCTCCCCATCCACCCCCTGCACTTTGAGCGCATTGCGCCGGAGATCCGCCAGCACATCATCCTTGAGCGCGGCTACGGGGAACGCTTCGGCGTTTCGGACGCGCACCTCTCCACCCTGGTGGGCAGGATGGCCGGCAGGGAGGCCCTCATGGCGGAGGCCGACGTCGTCCTCCTGCCGAAGCCGCAAGCGGAGGATTTGTCCGACCTGCGGGACGGCCAGGTCCTCTGGGGCTGGCCGCACTGTGTCCAGGACCGCGCCATTACGCAGCTGGCCATTGACAAGAAGCTCACGCTGATCGCTTTCGAGGCCATGAACCACTGGGCCAGCGATGGCGGCTTCGGGCTGCACGTCTTCCACAAGAACAACGAGCTCGCAGGGTACTGCTCAGTGCTCCACGCACTGGCACTGACCGGCTCAACCGGCGACTACGGACGCCGGCTCAGCGCCACAGTCATCGGTTTCGGCGCTACGGCACGCGGCGCCGTTACGGCCTTGAACGCCCATGGCATCCACGACGTCCAGGTGCTCACCAACCGCGGGGTGGCCGCCGTCGGCGCCCCCATCCACTCGGTCAACATCGTCCAGTTCGATCACGACGCCGAAGCACCCTTCCTCAGCCAGGTCATCACCGAACGGGGCAGGGTGCCGCTGGCGCCGTTCCTGGCCGAGAGCGACATCGTGGTCAACTGCACCCTGCAGGATCCCAACAACCCGCTGACCTATCTGCGCACGGAGGACCTCGCCGCGTTCAACCCGGGCAGCCTCATCGTGGACGTGTCATGCGACGAGGGAATGGGCTTCAGCTGGGCACGGTCCACCACCTTCGCGGACCCCATGTTCACGGTGGGCGACCACATCAACTACTACGCCGTAGACCACAGCCCGTCCTACCTCTGGAACTCCGCCAGCTGGGAAATCAGCCAGGCCCTGCTGCCGTTCCTGGAAACTGTGGTCAGCGGCCCCGAGGCATGGGACGGCAACGAAACAATTTCCCGCGCCATCGAGATCCGCGACGGCGTGGTCCGCAACAAGGACGTGCTTGAATTCCAGAAGCGGGAAGAGGCTTACCCGCACCGGGCGCTTTAGCCGCAGGCTACGCCGCCGCCCGCCGGACAATCCTCACCGGCTGCCGACGGTCCTTAAGGTCCACCCGCAGCAGCAGCGAACCCTTGCGCGCCAGGATCAGGGCGACGGTCACGGCCGCGAGGGCCGGCACCCCGCCGGACACCAGCAGGGCCACATGCGGATCGGCATGTTCAGCGACCCAGCCGAGCATGGGGCCACCAATGGCCTGGCCGCCGATCAGCACCATGATGTACAGGCTCATCACCCTGCCCCTGATGCCCATGTTGGAGCTGACCTGGACCAGCTGGTTGGACCCGGTCAGGAACATGAGGCACCAGAACCCGGACAGCACCATCACTGCGCCGAACACCGGCATGGACGGGGCCAGGGCGGCCAGGCAGAGCATGGCGCCGTACATTCCCGCGCAGAACACCACGGACCGCAGCCGGAGGTGGCGGCGCCGGGTGGAAGCCACAGCCCCGGCCAGCGCGCCGAGCGCCACCAGGGCGTTCAGGAGGCCGTAGCCGCCGGCACCAACGTTGAAGACGTGGTCCGCGTAGGCAGCGAGCACCACCGGCAGCCCCATGGCGAAGACTGCAATAAAGCCGGCCATCAGCCACGGCCAGTAGATGGTGGGCTTGCCTAACGCGTACCGCAGCCCCTCGCGCAGCATGCCCTTGCTCTTCGGGGTGGGCGCACTGACGAACAGCTCGTCCTTGCGCAGGATGAGCAGCATGGCCACCGTAGTGCAGCAGGCGAAGGCGTTGCCGGCGAAGGCCCAGCCCGCCCCCACGGCGGTCAGCAGCCATCCTGCCAGGGCGGGACCAATCAGGCCGCCCAGCTGGAAGGTGGTGGAGTTGACGCTGATGGCGTTGCGCAGGTAGTTGGGCCCCACCAGTTCGTTGACGAAGACCTGGCGGGCCGGCTGGTCGAGGACGGTCACCAGGCCAAGCACCAGTGCGATGAGGTAGACGTGCCACACCTCAATGGCGCCGCTGAGTGCAAGGGCTGCCAGAGCGGCGGCCAGGACCGCGGCCATGCCCTGGCACAGGACCAGGATCTTCCGCTTGGCGAACCGGTCCGCAATCATCCCTCCCCAAGGCCCGAGGAGCAGGGACGGCAGGAACTGCAGCGCCACGGTGATGCCAACCGCAGTCACGGAGCCGGAGAGTTCCAGCACCAGCCAGTCCTGGGCGATCCGCTGCATCCAGATGGCGACGACGGCGATGAAGTGGCCGATCGCGAAGATGCGGAAGTTGGGAACCCTGAGGGAGATGAACGTGTGCTTCCATGGCAGGCGTTCGCTGACGACGGCGATGGGCTGGGTTTGGTTGGGCTGGGTTTGGTTGCGCCGGCTTTGGCTATCTGGCGGGGCGGAGTGTGCGGTGTCGATGACGGGCTGGGTGACGGTTGCCGATGAAGGCGGTGGGGGTGCCACAGGTGTGTCCTCACAGTGCGTGCGGTCCGGGATGTCCTTAACGCTAGGCTGGAGGCACCGGATTATGGAGACGTATCGTCCCTATAACTCCTATTGCAGACTGCAATACAGTAACGTCCACCCCGACGCCCCCGGAGTCCATCGTGTTCGAACCAGCCCAGCTGCGCTCTTTCCTGGCCGTGGCGGAAACACTCAGTTTCACAAAGGCCGCCGAGCGGCTCGGACTGGCCCAGCCCACGGTCAGCCAGCATGTCCGCAAGCTGGAGGCGGCCGCCAAGCGGGTACTGGTCAGCAGGGACACGCGGGACGTCCGGCTCACGGACAACGGGGACGCGATGGCGGGGTTCGCCCGGAACATCCTCGCTGCGCACGACTCCGCTTCACGGTACTTTTCCGGTTCCGCGATGCGCGGACGGCTGCGGTTCGGTACTGCTGACGACCTTGCCATTACAGGCCTGCCGCGGATCCTGCGGGAGTTCCGGCAGATCTACCCGCAAATCAACCTTGAACTCACGGTGGGCCAAAGCGACCAGCTGTACCGGAAGCTCAACGCGGGGCAACTGGACCTTGTGTTCGTGAAATGGGTGGCCGGAGCCAAGGACGGAACGGTGGTGCAGCACGATTCCTTTTCCTGGGTGGGCCTGGAGCAGACCACGCTGGACCCGTCAGCCCCCGTTCCGCTCATCGCCTACCCGTCCCCCAGCCTGAGCCGCAAACTGGCCATCGACGCCCTCGAGTCCCATGGCAGGACCTGGCGGATCACCTGCACGACACGGCAAATCAGCGGTGTGCTGGCGGCGGTACGGGCGGGGATCGGCGTCGCCGTCATGCCGTCGTCGCTCGTCCCGGAGGACCTGAAGATCATTACCCGGCGCTTCGACCTGCCCGCGGTGGGCGACGTGGACTTCACCCTGATCCGCAACCCGCTGGCCAACGCCGAAGTCATTGACGCCCTGACGCAGTCAATTGTGGGCCGGACCATTAACCGACCAGCATAACGCCCCAAGGTGTCCCGCAGGCGAAGCCAAGCCGGTGTTTCCATTGATTGCCGAAGGCCGCATCCCTTATGCTGAATTTTCCAGGGTCAAGCAGCCGGCCGTCATCCAACACGACGCCGCTCCTGCATGCCAGGATTCCGGCTCGGGACAGGCAGCCAATGACGACAGCCAAGAACACCCACTACAGCCCGGCCCATGCCCGTGCGCACACCCCTGCGCGGCCGCTTGGAACCCGCAATTCCAGACTCGGTGCAGGCATTGCCACCACCGACTCCGGATACGTCGGCAAACCTACCTGTGACAGATGCCGCACTGACGAGTTTGTCTACCTAGAGTCTTACATTCCGCCCACCTACCGCCGTGACGGTTCGGTAGGCACCCTGGGCGAAGTCGCCTACACCTGCACCCGGTGCGAGGATTTCTCGGCCCACAGCGTTCCAGTCACGTGGACGCCGCCCGGGTGGTACCTGGGCTAGTATCCGCAGGCCGAAGAGGGCCGGACGGCCACCGCAAGGTGAGCGTCCGGCCCTCTTCGTGCCGGCATGCTTGTGCCGGCAGACTCCTCGATCAGGGCTCTAGATCAGGGCGTCCGAGAGGTGATTGGGCGTTCCGAACCGGTGGGCGGTGATGCTGACGGCCTGTTCGTGCAGGAAGGGCAGCAGTTCCACGCGGCCGGCTTCGGTGACCGGGTGGGCATAGATTGCCAGGTCGGGACGGCCGCCCGTGGCCTTGGCAAGGCCTGCCGCATCGCCGCCGATGAGGCGGACCCGTGCGCCGGAAAGCTTCCCCGCCGCGGCGAGCCGGCCCGCGGAAGCCAGCCATTCGGCGTCGGACTCCACCATCACTTCGATGTCCAGCGCGGTGAGCACCGGGCGCAGCTGGACGGGAAGTTCGACGGCGGAGGACACCGTGAGCGCAGAACCCGCCAGCACACCGGCTGCCACAGTCCGTACCAGGTGGCCCAGCGGCGCGCCTTCGGACAGGCGGACCGTCACGGGCAGGCTGCGGTAGCGGAAGATGTTGCGCTCCGCGCTGAGGCCGGAGACGTCCTTCGCTGTGCCGAACTCCTCCGTCCACGCCTGGGCGTCGGACGCCAGGGCCCGCTGCACGGACTCGAGCTCGGCGGACTGCAGGGCAGCGCCGGCAGCGTTGAGGATGCGCCGCACGCCGGGGTTGGTGACAGCGGCATTCGCCGAGGCCGTGGCGGGCGCCCAATCGCCGAGCCCTGCCAGGTAGTTTGGCCCGCCGGCCTTGGTGCCTGCGCCAACGGCGGACTTCTTCCACCCGCCGAACGGCTGGCGCTGCACGATGGCGCCGGTGATGCCTCGGTTCACGTACAGGTTTCCGGCCTGGATGCTGTCCAGCCAGACGCCCAGTTCCTCGGAGTTCAGGGAGTGCAGGCCTGCGGTGAGGCCGTACTCGATCTGGTTCTGGATGGCGATGGCTTCCTCAAGGGTGTCGGCGGTCATTACGCCCAGGACCGGTCCGAAGAATTCGGTCAGGTGGAAGTAGGAGCCGCGCTTGACGCCGTAGCGCACACCCGGGCTCCAGAGCCGGCCGGTGTTGTCCAGCTTTTTCGGTTCCACGGCCCAGTTCTCGCCCTCGCCCAGGGTGGTGAGGGCGTTGAGGAGCTTGCCCTTGGCGGGTTCGATGATCGGGCCCATCTGGCTGGTGGGGTCCTCGGGGTAGCCCACCTTGAGGGAGGTCACGGCGTCGATGAGCTGGTTGTGGAACCGCTTGGACTTGGCGACCGATCCCACCAGGATCACCAGCGACGCGGCCGAGCACTTCTGGCCGGCGTGCCCGAACGCGGAGTACGCCACGTCCTTGGCTGCCAGATCCAGGTCCGCGCTGGGGGTGACGATGATGGCGTTCTTGCCGCTGGTTTCGGCCAGCAGCGGCAGGTCCTGGCGGAAGGACCGGAACAGTTCGGCGGTCTCGTAGCCGCCGGTGAGGATCACGCGGTCCACGGCCGGGTGGCTGATGAGCTGCTTGCCCAGTTCCCGCTCGCCCAGCTGCACCATGGTCAGGACGTCCTTCGGGACGCCTGCCTCCCAGAGGGCTTCGACCATGACGGCGCCGCTGCGGGCGGCCTGCTTGGCAGGCTTGATCACGACGGCGGAGCCGGCGGCGAGTGCCGCGAGGGTGGACCCGGCGGGGATGGCAACCGGGAAGTTCCATGGCGGGGTTACGACGGTGAGCTTCGCCGGGACGAACGTGGCGCCGTCGACCGCGTCCAGCTTGCGTGCGGACTCGGCGTAGTAGTGGGCAAAGTCCACGGCTTCGCTGACCTCGGGGTCGCCCTGGTCAATGGTCTTGCCGGTTTCGCTGGCCATGACCTCAAGCAGGTCGGCGCGGCGCGCCTCCAGGACGTCGCCGGCGCGGTGCAGGATTTCGGCGCGCTCGGCGCCGGACAGGGCACCCCAGGCCTTGCCCTTCTCCACGGCGGCCTGGATGGCGCCGTTCAAGGTTGCTTCGTCATTGATGAAGGCGGCTTTCACGGAGGCGTTGCCCAGGGTGGAGGACGGGACGCGGTCCAGGATGGCCCGGCCCCAGTCGCGGTTGGCGGGCAGGGACGGGTCCGTGTCCGGGGTGTTCTCGAAGTGGTCGTGCGGCCTGGGGACGGGCGGCAGGCTCCGGTTCTGCTTTCGGTTGGGCGCCGGGACACGGTTGTCCAGTTCGGCGAGGGAGGCGAGGAAGCGCTGCTTCTCGCGCTCGAACAGGACTTCATTCTTGTCCAGCTCGAACACGGCGGACATGAAGTTGTCCTGGCTGGCGCCCTCTTCGAGGCGGCGGATCAGGTAGGCAATGGCGACGTCGAACTCGGCCGGGTGCACCACCGGCGTGTAGAGCAGCAGGGAGCCGACGTCCTTCTTGACGGCTTCGGCCTGGCCCTGGGCCATGCCCAGGAGCATCTCGAACTCGATACTCTGCTGTGCGCTATCCGCGATGCCGCGCTGCTTGGCAAGGAGCCAGGCGAAGGCGATGTCGAACAGGTTGTGGCCGGCCACGCCGATCCGGATGTTCTTGATCCGCTCGGGGTGCAGGGAGTAGTTGATGACACGCTTGTAGCTGGTGTCCGAGTCCTGCTTGCTGCCCCAGGTTGCCAGTGGCCAGTCGTGCAGGGAAGATTCCACCTGCTCCATGGGCAGGTTTGCGCCCTTGACCACACGCACCTTGATGGCGGCGCCGCCGTTGGCACGCCGTTCAGCCGCCCAGTCCTGCAGCCGGATCATCGCGGACAGGGCATCCGGGAGGTAGGCCTGGAGCACAATGCCCGCTTCCAGGTCCTTGAATTCGGGCTTGTCCAGGATCCTGGTGAAGACCGCGATGGTCATGTCCAGGTCCTTGTACTCCTCCATGTCCAGGTTGATGAACTTGGCTTTGGGAAACGAAGCTGCGCGGGTGAACAGCGGGGTGAGCTTTTCCACCACGTGCTCCACGGCTTCGTCGAAGGCCCAGGCGGAGTGCGGGGCAACGGTGGAGGAGACCTTGATGGAGACGTAGTCGACGTCGGGGCGCGCCAGCAGGGCGTGCGTTCCTTCGAGCCGGCGGGAGGCCTCGTGCTCGCCAAGGACAGCCTCGCCGAGGAGGTTGACGTTGAGCTTGATGCCGTCCTTGCGGATCTTGGCAATCGCGGGCCCGAGCTTGGCGTCGGTCGCGTCAACGATCAGGTGGCCCACCATTTCGCGCAGGACCTTGCGGGCAATGGGGATGACCACCTGCGGCATGACCGGAGCCATGGTTCCGCCCAGCGCTACGGCGCTGCGCATGTACCAGGGCAGGAACGCGGGGACCTTGGGCGCCAGTGCCGCGAGGTTGCGGGCGGCAACGTTCAGGTCCTCGGGGCGGACCACGCCGTCCACGAAGCCAACGGTGAATTCCAGGCCGTTGGGGTCCTTCAGGACGCCGGCGAGCTGCTGGGCGGAAGCGTCCACGGGCACCTTCGAGGCCTCGGTCAGCCAGTGGCGGACCAGCGCCACGGCGTCGGCTGCCAGGGCCTTGGCCTGGGGCACGTCGACGTCGACGGTCCGGGGCGCAGTTCCGGCGGCAGCTGCGGGTTCCATTGCAATGTGGGTCATTGTTTTCCCGATCTTTCTGGGGCTCAAGGAGGTCTTATCAACCAGTATGAGCTTCCAGTCACATAAGATAAAGCGATCTTTTCTAAGCAATACCGGTTAGAAAAAATGAACCATTGAACCCGGCAGGATTGCCCTTCCCCCACCGGCCCGTCCCTCACGCGGCGAACCGTACTTGCCACCCTCTCTCACTTAATGCGGGAAAAACCGAAACGCTCTATCACCCTGAACTGGTCCCCGGAAGTTGGACTGGCCAAATAGGATCCTAAACTGCGAGGGCCTGGGCACGGTATTGGACCGGGCTCAGGCCCTTGAGCTTTGTTGAGATTCTTTT